>NZ_JALKBF010000001.1:631875-1263750 GCF_023016085.1 Aliiroseovarius sp. F47248L
CTTGAAACTGGGGGCGAGATTATCAGGCAAAGGTCAGGTGTCCAGACCCATTGAGAATGCACGAAACAGGATTGAACGCCCCCGGCGACTGGGGATCGCTGCCGGGGGCGTGCGCATGCGAAAAATTGGGACGGGCACGCGCAATGTGCGACCTGGTTTGCTCGGGCGGGCAGCCAGTCAAACCGGGAATCTTACACAGGTTAGACTATGACCCAGAATAGAAACTGTTTTGTGACAAGCGTCGCCACTATTTACCGTATGCCGATATTGGCCAGTGCGGCGGCCAGGTCGTTGGGAAGGGGGGTGTCACCGCTATCGGTTCGGGTTGTCGTTAAATCGCGCGGTGCATCAGCGGTTGGAAGATAGCGCCAGCCCTGAAAAGCACGGCGCGGTTGACTTTCGGTGCGGATCACCTGCGGATCAAGCACGATACCGCAGCGGCGTATTCCGTCGTCACCAATTACTTCTTCCAGTCGAACGATGCGTTGGCGGGCAAGAACAAGCCCTTTGAAAACCCAATATAAAGACCCACCTGCCAGCAGCTCGTCCTCGCGTTTGGGCCACATGCGTGTGACATGGCGGGGATTTGGCTGATCGTCTTTAGCCATGCGGGCGGCCTGCCATGTCTCAAGGTCTTCGACCCGCTCGGCACCGACGCAGAGCTTTACAAGATTTATGGTGTGGTCCAAGGCAGCACCCCAGATGTTGTGGTTAGCGTGCCACTTTACGCCGAATCTCGTCCTTTGGCAATTGACCTTGCCCGGCCTGATCGCCTAGTTTGAAAGACCTTCCAACCCGCATAGGAATCGCCTGCATGAGCCGTTTTGCTGCCCCCATCGCCGAACAAATCTGGGATATGAAATACCGGCTGAAGCACGCCGATGGGACAGCCCAGGACAAGACGGTCGAAGACACATGGCGCCGCATCGCGCGCAGTCTGTCAGACGCCGAGCCCGCGCAGGAAGATGCGTTCTATGGCGCACTGGAAGATTTCAAGTATCTGCCCGCGGGCCGCATCACGGCGGGCGCAGGGACAGGCCGCGCGGTGACGCTGTTCAACTGCTTTGTCATGGGCACGATCCCCGACAGCATGGGCGGCATTTTCGATATGCTGAAAGAGGCCGCGCTGACCATGCAGCAGGGCGGCGGGATCGGCTATGACTTCTCGACCATCCGCCCGCGTGGCGCGGATGTGAAGGGCGTGGCGGCTGATGCCTCTGGCCCGCTCAGCTTCATGGATGTGTGGGACGCGATGTGCCGCACGATCATGTCGGCAGGCAGCCGTCGTGGCGCGATGATGGCGACCATGCGCTGCGATCATCCCGACATTGAAGATTTCATCACCGCGAAATCAGACGCTGCACGGCTTCGCATGTTTAACATGTCGGTGCTTGTGACTGACGATTTCATGCAAGCGGTGAAGGACGACGCAAGCTGGGATCTGAAGTTCGACGATACCGTCTATCACACCGTCGCGGCGCGCGATCTTTGGAACAAGATCATGAAGGCGACCTATGATTACGCCGAACCGGGCGTGATCTTCATCGACCGCATCAACCAGATGAACAACCTGGCCTATTGCGAGACAATAGCCGCGACAAACCCCTGCGGTGAACAACCCCTGCCGCCCTATGGCGCTTGTCTTCTGGGCTCTATCAACCTTGCCCGACTGGTCGCGGATCCGTTCGAGGAAGCAGCCCATCTGGATGGCGACGCGCTGACCGAACTGGTCGCCACCGCCGTGCGCATGATGGACAATGTGGTGGACGCCAGCCGCTTCCCGCTGGAAGCGCAACGGCAGGAAGCGCAAGCCAAGCGCCGCATCGGCCTTGGCGTGACGGGGTTGGCCGACGCGCTTTTGATGATGGGGCTGCGCTATGGCTCGGACGAAGCTGCTGCGCAGACCGAAGCGTGGATGAAGCAGATTGCGCGTGCGTCCTATCTGGCGTCCGTGGAATTGGCCAAGGAAAAAGGCCCGTTCCCGCTGTTTGATGCCGAGAAATATCTGACCTCCGGCTCTCTGACCCATATGGACGAGGACGTGCGCGAGGCCATCCGCGAACACGGCATTCGCAACGCGCTGCTGACCTCGATCGCGCCCACCGGCACGATCAGCTTGTACGCAGGCAACGTGTCGTCGGGGATCGAGCCCGTCTTTGCCTATGCATATACCCGCAAGGTGCTGCAAAAAGACGGCACGCGGACGGAAGAAGAGGTCGTGGACTACGCCGTCCAGATGTGGCGCGACAAGTTTGGCGACAAGGAACTTCCGGACTACTTCGTGAACGCCCAGATGCTTGCACCGCTAGAACATGTGAAGATGCAGGCCGCCGCCCAGAAATGGATCGACAGCTCGATTTCCAAGACGATCAACTGCCCGGAAGATATCAGCTTTGATGATTTCAAGGACGTTTACATGCAGGCCTGGGATAGCGGCTGCAAAGGCTGCACAACCTATCGCCCCAACGACGTGACGGGGTCGGTCCTGTCCGTGTCCGAGGTCAGCGAGAAGGCACCCGAGGCCGACACCGGCGCCGATGTCGTCTATATCTCCGAGCCGCTCGACCGTCCGCAATCGCTGGAAGGCCACACCTACAAGGTCAAATGGCCCGACAGCGAACACGCGATCTATATCACCATCAACGACCTGATCCTGAACGGCCATCGCCGCCCGTTCGAAGTGTTTATCAACTCGAAGAACATGGAGCATTTCGCCTGGACTGTGGCACTGACCCGCATGATCTCGGCTGTGTTCCGGCGTGGGGGGGATGTGAGTTTTGTCGTCGAAGAACTAAAAGCCGTCTTCGACCCGCGCGGCGGCGCTTGGATGGAAGGAAAATACATTCCGTCTATCCTTGCAGCCATCGGCGGAGTGATCGAACGCCACATGGTCGCCACCGGATTTCTAGAGGGCGAAGGCATGGGCCTGAAAACCGACCCGCAAGCCGAGGTTATCAACCTCGGCAACGCTCCTCGCGGCCCCGCCTGCCCAAGCTGCGGGCAGTATGACATGCGGATGATCGAAGGCTGCATGACCTGTGCGTCTTGCGGGCATTCCAAATGCGGATGATCTGTCGGACGACATGTTGTTGTTGTTGTTTAGCATAGCATAACATGGCCATTGAGGGGTGTTTTTTGACCTCTTGGCACAGATCAAATGACCACCGATAGCTTGGCTGTCGGTGGTTTTCATTTGTTTTCAATGCATTGCTGGATTTGGACGCATGGCCTGCCTGTGACCTGACCGAAGCGAGCGGTCGCCGTGCCGTGGTCTTGATCTAAGCCGGAGATGGTCCTTAAAAGTTCCCCCAGGGTTCCGGAACCTTTCATCAGTAATTGCTCCAGCGCCAATGCGCCGAGGGCGGTCACGCAAGCTGCGCCTTGCGTCCAGAAAGGACTCCGCGATGACCCGCGCCACGACGACGATCCCGTTTCATGACCTCACGTTCATCGATGACATCGCCAAGCTGCGCGATGTCGAGGCACGATGGAAAAACTTCCTCAAACGCATCCGACAGAACGCGCAGGAGGCTGACCTCGCGGCCGGGAAGATCACCGAAGAGGATGCCCTGTCCTCCTGCTATCTGGTCAACGATGCAGACCTGCGCCGCATCAAACGCCGCGCCATGCGGCTGCTCGAACGTGTGCATTCCGCGACGGGCATGTATCACCTGAGCGAGGAGAGCCGCGCTCGGTTGACGCCATTGCGTGGCGGACTGCCGGTCACCCGTGTCACCTCCGAACACGAAGCCGATGAAATCGCCGCGGCCTTGCATACCGAGATGCCGTGGATGGCTCCCGCCACCGAGGCAGTCTGGCACGGCCTGCGCGCCTCGGCGCGTGACGCGTTGCCGGGCGTGCGGTTCAATCCGCTCGTCCTGAACGGCTCCCCCGGCATCGGCAAGAGCTATTGGGCGCGACGCTTGGCGCATCATCTTGCGGTGCCCAGGACGATGATCGACGCCACGGGTGAGCCTGCGACCTTTTCACTGGTCGGCTTGCAGAAAGGCTGGGGGAGTGCAGGCCCCGGCAAGCTCCTGCAAACCGTCCTGAGCGCGCGTCACGCGGGCCCCTTGGTCATTGTGGATGAGATCGAGAAGGCAGGTGAAATGCAGTCGAACAAGGGCGTGCGACATACGCTCACCGACGCGCTTCTGCCGCTACTGGAACGCATGACAGCGGCCCAGTGGGAATGCCCGTTCTTCCAGATCAAGTGCGATATGTCCTGGGTCAATTGGGTTCTGACGGCAAACAGCCGGACGGGCCTGCCTGAGCCCCTGCAGAGCCGCTGCGTGGTACTGGACCTGCCGGACCTGACGCCGGACCAGCTACGGCAGTTCGCGATCACCGAAAGCGCCCGCCGCGGCCTTCCTGATCCGGCGCTGGCCGCCCTGGTCGACGTCTTCGACTGCGGCGCGATTTCCAATGCTCGTCTAAGCCTGCGGACCGTGAGCCGGATGCTCGACCGCGCCGAGGCGCTGGCCAAGCAGCCCATGTTGCATTGAGGAGCCCGCCATGACCCCCCTGACCATCCCCTTCCAGCACGGCACGTTGGCGATCCTCTCGGATTTGCACCTGGACAGTTATCAACGCTACGCGCTGGACCCGATCAGTCTTTTGAGCTTTGAAGAAACCCTGTGGAACGCTGACGCATTGATCCTCGCCGGAGACCTGACGAACGGGCCCCCGCAGAACTGGGCGCGCGTGTTCCAACACCTGTCTGAGTACATTCCACCGGATCACATCTACGCGCTGCCGGGTAATCACGATTACTATAACGGCAGCCTTGATGGCGACGCTTGGTTGGCAGAGGAGGCCCGCAAGGCCGGGGCCCATTTCATTCAAAAGCAGGTCCTGCTGCATGGCGACACGCGGCTTGTCTGCTGCACGCTGTGGACGGACTTCAACCTGACCCAAAACCAGCCCGCAGCCATGCAGACTGCACAACGCGCCCTGCGGGACTATGATCTGATCGCGGTGCCAGACGACCCGGACAAAAGGTTCTGGGAAGGAGCGTCTAAGCCGCCACCCCGACGCATCCGGCCCATCGACACGCTGAACATTCACCTTGATCATCGCGCATGGCTCGAGAGCACGCTGGCCAGCCCGCATCCCTGTGGACCAGAGGGCAACACCGTGGTCGTCACGCATCACGGCCCGCACCCGGCTGTCGCGGGTCCGGTCGATGACCTGACGCCGAGTTTCCAGTCCGACCTTGGGGCGCTCATCAAACGCCATACCCCCGACGCCTGGTTCTTCGGCCATTCCCACCGCCGCCTGCGCGCCCAGGTCCACGGCTGCGACATCCGCAACGTGTCCGTGGGCTATGCCGGCGAAATGATCGACGAGCCCCTGACCTATCTGCGCGAGGCCTGTTTGTGGGATAGCCTGCCCGTGAAGAAGAGGACCAAACGATGACAAACGACACAACCACCCGCGCACAAAGCCGTCCAAAGCTCATCGTGCTCGACCTTCGGTCGATCGGTACCGCCGAGAGCCTGAGCGAGTTGTCTCCACAGGAATGTGTAGACAAGCTCTGGACCGCGGCGATCGAGACGGGGTTGCCGATTGTCGTGATTACAGGCGGCGGCGATATCATGCCTCACGACATGGAGGATGTGTATCCACCCCATGTCACCTCCGTCGAAGATCCGGAGTCTGCGCTCGACTGCCTGTCCGCGCTCAGACGCGTCGGACCTCGTTTGGCTGACTTAAGTCGAACAGCGCAGGATGTGCTTTGGATCTCCGACAGTAACGGCCCGCCAAAGGTTCTCAAGGACGCGCGCTATTGCCCGATGCAGGACGCGATCCCAACGCTGCGCAAACTGTCCGACCGGTGCCGCCACGCGGCCCTGAACGGTGCCCCTACCGCGGCAGAGATGGCGCATACGATACTGCTGCCCCTTGATCTGGACCTCGGCTCATTGGGCGACCCGCACCTGATCTCTTCCCACGGCCGGTTGGTTTTTGATGCTGTCCTGCTGGTTGAAGGGCAGGTCGAGGTGGCGGGGTTCAAGGTCAAAGCCCTCGAAAAACTGACCGCGGGCTTTGCGCCAACGCTCTACAGCTCGGACGACGCATTCTTCGACGGCGCCGAAGAGCTACGCATCACCCTAAAACGGTTGCACGATTGTGGCGCGCGGTGCGTAATCGGTGTTTCCAAAGGGCGGGAAGACCGAGAGACGCATCACCCGTTCGAAGACTATGTGCGGAACGCAGGACTCACATGGCATCGGACAACCTGGACGGAGCTGGTGTAACGCGGCGAGCTGCACCACCCATGTGGGCTATTACCCGCGCACCGTGATTTGATGCACCGCATCGCGCTTGAACTCGTCGCTGTAATTGCTTGTCCCCATGGTCGCCTCCTCGGCTCAAAGTTAGGGGGCAAAGCGTCTACAAATCTAGGGGCACCTCAGAACCCGGATGCCCACTGCAGTCGACGCCACGGACGGCTGAGCTGTCAAAACTATCGGTCGGCTATTATCGACGATGCACAGCGCACACGACCGAAGTGACACATCTAATCCAACATAATATTCCATTTTCTGTCTCCCTTATTCACAGCTATGCTGTGATCCTATCGGGAGCTCGACCTAAGTGCAGGGTCAGCCCAATTACGTATGCAATCCACCCTTATTGCTTGGGAGCACGTCGAGCCCTTGAGCAATTTGATGGTTACGCGCCCGAAGGGCATGTCCAAAACGAAACCAAGCAATTTGAAATCCAGACCTGCAAACTGCTATTTTGATGAGGGAGTTTCGGGGGGCAGGTCAGAAGGCATATCTTCCCACGTTTGGGTGGTCAGTGTAACAGCGAAATCAGATCAGATTGACAATAAAGAAGTAATCTCATGCCACATCCCGTTGATATTCGAGTAGGCAACAATATCCGCTGCTGCCGCAAGCAAATTGGAATGACACAGCAGGAGCTGGCCAACAGTGTTGGCGTGAAGTTTCAGCAAATCCACAAATACGAAACTGCCCACAATCGCGTCAGTGCATCAAAACTTTTTGAAATTGCCGCTGTGCTGCAAAAATCTACTGACTACTTCTTCGAAGGTTTGGGGAAAGGGCCAAGAAACGGTGACTCACCAATGGATGTGCCAGACCTGCTATCTGACAAGAAAGCCCTCGATCTTGTCACTCTATATTATGGCATTCCTGAATCCCAAAGACGAAAACTGATAGACTTGGCTAAGGAGTTGGCGGATTGATTCTAGTTTAATGTAACGCCCGCACATTGTTCCGGGGCATGTGACGCCAGAAAGGGCGAATTGTGGGCCATGTTAGTGTTCGGGCTTATTTGTAGGCGTTTCAGGCAACATCGCTGCAAAAGAAACAATATTGGCATAATGCGAGAAAGTTTTGCGTTGCCGTGGCTCTAAAACCTGAGGCTCTGAATGCGTTAGAGATATGTCTCCATGTAGTTTGAGTAGAATTTCTCGCATTTCAGGTTGTCCTCGGAATTCAGCCACACTGGCTAGGCAAAACAGGCTTTCTTGCAGCCACTTGTAGTCATTCATACCCTTCACCTCGGCGTTGACTAAGTGATCCGCTCCTGCGGAAAATTAAAGGATAGTTAACGCGCAGCGGTATTGGCGTTACAATCAGGACTGGGCCAGATCACGCGCTCTTTTGCGATCCAAAGGTGCTCCGGCATCCGTTTGACTCTAGCAGATGGGTTTCCAGCAAGCTCAAGCGCCTCGCGCTTGGTTTTAGCCAGAGCCCAACCTTCCCTGAATACGTCTGCATCCTGAGGTGTTGGGACTTCGATTTTCCAAACTTGTAACATGAGACGATTTACCAACATCATGTTAAACAAATGGTTAAAGCGTACCCAAAACTTTGCACCTTGAGTTGAGTTGCGTGCTATTGGGATGGCCAGTCTACCCAGCTTGAAGTCGATATTGTTGAATAACCAAGCGGCAAAGAAGGAGAAACCTACATACTTTACGAAAGCTCTCGGTGCTTTGCTGTCCCTTAATTCTTTAACGTCCGCGGGCAAAACGCTTCGCTTTTGACGACAGCGCTCGGTGTGTTAACTGCGAATTTGCCAAGTCCATCCAAGCATCCAGCATCAGTAAGGACAAAAATAGAAAGCGAATAAGAATGGCCAGCTCTAACCCCGTTTATACGCCATTTTGCATTACCGAAGTCGCTAAACTGTTGCTCGAAGATCCTGACGTCTGCGCTGCCAACAGGCAACGTGGAGCATTATTTGCTAGTCTGACATGGGGAGGCAGGAATACTCCGGAACTGGCGGCGCACTCTTTTATCGACATTGTTGAATATGGCCTAAACCAACAATTGAATGCCATAACCAGCTCTCAGTTGATGAAGAGAAAAAGTATTGGAATTGGTCTAGACTGGATATGTAGCTTGGAGGAAGATTGGGATCTTGTTTCAGTTCGCGATTTTATTAGCGAAAATCTAGCCTATCTTGATTGTGAGCTCAGTGAGGAGCTAAGTGAATATCGCTATATCTCTTCTATCCTGCGTTCATTTAACCAGCAGACTTATGCGGCTTTTCTTCTAAATTACTGGTTCAATTGCATGTTTAGGTGTAGCAGCCTTGTAGCGGGGCAGCTCACATTCGGAGTGGAGCATTTTGAACCTGTCACGGTTTGATGCCGCTCCCTTGATGACAATTACAGCAACAAAGGAGATGATCTATGGGAATGAAACTGACAGACGAATTCCGCCAAGATGAGTTGCGTGTCGCGCTGACGAGCGGGCCAGCGCGTAAGCAGGTGGCTTCTGATTTAGGGGTCGGGATGTCGAACTTAAACGAATGGATCACCACACATCGAGACACAGACGTGGTGTCTGTAATTCGCTAACCGTCTCTTCACCCTTCAGCGCTTCCAACGCCACCTTGGCTTTGAACTCTGGATGAGGTTGCTTTGCTTTTGAAATTCTTGATCTCCTTCGTGTTGAAGATCAGCTGACTACAAATTGCAGCTTACGTCAGTTTCCGAATTTGGGGGGTAGCCCACTATGACCAATTTAATAAATCATATGGCAGTTAATCCCCTGATGTTGTAAGTATGGAAATCCAAAGTTCAGTCTTACCAGAATGCAGACGCATTCGATGAAGGTTCGGCACTGGATGAAACCAAGTGCGAAGCGCTTGTTCTTGCCGGAAACCGCTCTGCTATTGTCAAACGGATGCCGTAGCATCTTTGTGTAGAAAAAGAATGGGTCATCTAGCCCAAACCCAATCGCAGTACGGAAAACTTCTTGTTTTAACTCTTTGTTAAGCGCTGCCGTGAAAGGTGGTGGAGACAACTTTAAGGCGATCGCAATGAATGACTACAAGTGGCTGTTAGACCACCTATTCTGCTTGGCCAGTTCGGCCGAATTTCGGGGACAACCCGAAGCGAGCGGTATTCTGCTAATGGTTCATCAAAATATAGTTTTGATGCAACGAGGTGTATTATATAGCGAAGCGGGTACGCGTGGCAGCAAGGTTGTTCCAATTGGATCAAATCAGCATGCCATAACAACAGATGAAGCTTGCTAAAGGCTGAAAATTACTTCTAACCCTGACACACTTTACAGATGGACAACAGTATCTCTGGGTAAGCTTCACATAGCAGTCGGGAGGAAAAGCTTGCGAAGTCAGTTGATCAGCGCATGCTGAATTCTAGATCCGTCGGACAACGCGTTTTGGGCCTGTGAGAGTTCGAATAGACGCTCACCGACTAGACATGTGTAACCTCTTACGGTTTCAATCCCTTTCCTTGTTTGATCGACCTCTAGCAGGAGGTCTCCTTCAAGAAGCATCTCCAAGACAGTCGAAATGTTCTTTAGCGCCATCGACATTTCCAGAATAGCGCTCTCTTTGTTTCCACTTGTCATTACAATATCTCCTCCAGGGTCTTATTGATGACAAGCATTCGCCCAATTGGTTAAGAGTCGATTAACGCATCGTTCACGCTTCTTAACTTCGGCTGAATCTCGCCTAGACTTCAATCACCACCGCCACCATTCCAGCCTCGCTGGCATGACACCCGCGGATTATGTTAATCAGTCTATCAAAGGCCAAAACCTGAACATAGCAGACCCAAAACAACGGACGCTCAGGGGCGCAGGCTATTTTCCCTGCAGGATCATCAAGAAGTTGACCGAGATTGTGTGTTGAGCGTCCATTTGATAGGTCTTAATCTTCAACACTTACTTTGCGTAATAACATCGCGGCTAAACTAACCCCAGCTACTGAAAGCTTGAAGCACACGGGATCGTCATGGCTCTGCTCAGAAAAAACATTTGGATCAAACGTTGGGTAGAGGAGCAACTGGAGCGTAAACAGATCGCCGAACCCAATTGTTTGATGACAAGTTTATATCGGAATTTCCCTGACCTTGAAACGATCGACAAAAACGGACGTCACCGGTTGGGGCAGCGAGTCGGCGTGCTTAAGCACGCAAAGAAGAAGGGTGTCGGCGCAGAGATCGGAGTTTTTACTGGCTTATTCTCCGAAAAAATCTCAGCTGTTACAGAGCCGGAGACTCTTTATTTGGTTGATCCGTGGCGGAAGTTACATGGAGATCATTTTCCAAACTGGGGGCAATATTCCTCTAACCTGAGACTGTCTACGACCGTAGCTAAATCAGCAGCAGATGCGCGTGCCGAAAGTTTCACGCACGACTGTCATGTCGTCGAAGAGTTTGGGGCGGAATGGTTGGCAGGTTTTTCAGAACCGTTTCTAGATTGGGCCTACTTGGATGCTCGACACCAGTTTGAGGCGGTATTAGCTGATCTTAGAGCCATAGACCAAAAATTGAAGCCGAGCGGCGTTATTATGGGAGATGACTGCTGGGTTCGACCAGATCGTAAAGTTTCCGATGTTTTTCGTGCGCTTCAATCATTTGTTGGCGCATCGAACTACCAGATCATTCACTTGAGCAATTTTGGACAATGGGCTATCACACGATCGGCGTGCCTACGCCAATGAGTTAAGATACTGTTGGGAGGCAATCTTGCAAAAAACAACGTTTGAAGTGACCCAAGAAGGCGACGTGCTGATTAAGCTCAACGGCAAATTTGACAGCGAATTCGCACATGAAGTTTTCAATGAACTCGTCCCATTCATAGGTGCAGCTCTAGAAGCAAGAGTTGCAATTTCTACATCGGATAAAGGTCTTCCGCTCAATCGATTGAGAGCAGCGATGGCCATCGAAGCAAAAGCAGATGTTTTCCTATATCTTGCACGAACACAACTCTTGGGTGTGGAAGACGTTTTAGATGGAACTCATACCGCTGGGGAGTTTGGCTTTCCAGAGTTTAATGATTTTGCCGAAGCCTGGGTCGCGGATTGATGCACGAACTGGCTCTACATTTGGGTGCTCACAGAACAGCCACAACTTCACTTCAAACTTACTTAAGCAAAAATAAGGAAGCGCTCACGAGGGCCGGTATTGATTTCTTGATACCACCACAAACTCGTGAGCGTTCACTCGATCCGTCAATTTTAGGCGAAAATAAACGGCTGATAAGCGAAGAAAACATTCTAGGGACGATGGAGAATTGCGTCTGGCAGGCATCCTTGTATCCGGACGTTGAGCGAAACCTACTCAGGTATGAGAGCTGGCTCAACGATGTCTCGATCGTCTTTTTTTCTATCCGAAACTTGCCAAGTTGGTGGGATTCCGCACTTTTTTTCCACTTGAAGAAAGGTCTGGAGTTACCAGACGAAGACCATCTTCAAGCTATCGCAGATAACGGGCGCAGTTGGGACAATGTCGTCGACGACATTCGGAGCGTCATTCCGTCGGCGAAGCTCGTGGTGCGAGAATTCGGCTGGAAGACCGACAATCCGAAACAACAGCTACTTCGTTTAACAAACTGGCCCGGATTCACTGACACAAAGTTGGATCGGCGCATAGTTAATGCTCGTGTTCCCGCAAATGAACTTACCGCATTACTTGCAAAGAGGGGGGAATTTAACACGCTTTCGCGTCTTTCCCGGCGGGCAGGGCTTAATCTGTTTAGTGCCGCGCAAAAAAAGACTCTTGAAGATCGATATAATTCAGATCTGCAAAAGCTCGCGAGACGCTCTGATATCACGTTCTGGCATGAGAAAAATTCGGACATTAGAGTCAGTGATACGACCTCAACATGCAGGGAGGGCAGCGTGCGCGGGGCACCGGAGATACCTTCAAAAACTATCGTGCTCCACATTGGCAAAACCGGCGGAACTTTCCTGAAGTCTGCATTTGACGTTGAACGCCATAGTTCTGATTATGTAAAGTTTGGCAAGCACGGAGATACGCTGATTACAACACTTGAAAACCATGGACCGCAACGCAAGTTAGGTTTTCTTTTCAGAAACCCCGCAGATCGATTTGTGTCAGGATTTTTGTCACGCTTGAGACAGGGTCGCCCTAGATATGACGTCAACTGGACGACAGCAGAAGCGGTAGCTTTCTCATTTTTTGAAGATCCAAATTCTCTCGCGGAGGCTCTGACCTCAACGAACGAACGCTTGAAGTCGGCCGCAATATTCTCGTTTCAAAGCATATTTCACCTAAAACTCGGCTATCAACACTACCTGCATTCTTCAGATGCGGTGCATTATGAGCACAGCCGCGGCAACATCTTGTTTTGTGTTGAAACAGAAAAGATTGATCGGTATCTCGGTCAAATCGCGCAGCTCCTCAAATTCACGGAAACCAAAACGCCTGGTTTGAATCGAAACTTCGATAGGGAAAGCCACGAGACGAATCTTTCGCCACGGGCACTGAAAAACCTAAAAGCGCACTGGAATGCGGAGTATCAGATTTTCAATACTTGTCGAAAGGTTTCGACGGAACTCGGATTTGGGGGCTAGCGGGCATTTGATGCATAATGATGGAAAGCAAATCCATGCGCATATTGGTGTAGACACCGTCTTCGAGAATATTTTCAAAAATATAATTATGCCTGCTAGTTCGGATTCCTCGAACAGCAAGACCAAGTTGGTAACAAATGTTGAGTACAAGCAATATCTGCGTGACTCTATTGACCGAGGCACTCCGATCAACACAACCGACATTGTCGAAAAATTGGGTTTCCGTTCTGGTGCCCTAGTGATTTCGAGACCACGCTTTCTTTTTTCGGGCACGCCATTGAACAACAGTAATGTTAGCATTACCGCATTCTACAAACTTGACGGGTTGCAAAACGCCTTCAGCGAATTCAGGGTTGTTTTTCACTTATTCATTACAGATCATTTAGACTACTTGGCTTCAGGACAAAGAAAAGGCCTGACCAACGCAATGGTTCAAAACTGTTCTTGGTTGCCCTTGATTGAAGCAATTCAGTCGAAGCTAAAAACAGGAAACGCTTTAAACGTTTGGGATACTAGCGGTGGAAACACGTTTGTATCGAGATTAACAGAAGTTGTGGGGCAAACGAACGGAGTAGACGACCCTGTTGAAAAGCTTGATCTCGGTCAGGATGATCAATACTCGCATCTTCATATCGAGAAATTGGCCAGAGAAAGAGGATGGGATATTGACGCCTTAGATGATGCTTATCTTAACGACTTAGATCAATTGTTTGGCAAGCTTGACGAATGAGGATTCCCCTTCAGCGATCATTGAGTCACAATATTGAGTGAGTTGTAATCGTAAACTTAGCCCATGAATCTCCTGCACCTCTTGGAGAGTCCTTGGGGATCGGTCAATTTCACTAATGATGTCACTTTAGCTTTCAAGCTGGGCAGTTTTATCTGGTCAGAAGTACATCTCATCGAAATTATTGGAGATTTCTGACCTGCTCCCTGACCCAGCCCCCTGAAAACAGGCCACTGAGGTGTTAGTAGTCCGTCCAAGAAAAGGATGGACCATGGTTATCCCCCCATTTTTGATGGGGTCCAAAAGTAGAATCTATGCTGCTTTCAGTTTCTGTATCGGCGTCATCCCTCCGATGCCCATGTTTGGCCGTTCGTTGTTGTATGTCCAGAGCTGATCCTCCCCCACTGAAGTGGTCCGCCCCTATAGTTAGGAAACGGAGGATCAAAGATGGGAATCAAACGACACAAGCCAGAAGAGATTGTCATGAAGCTGCGGCAGGTTGAGGTGCTGTGCGGTCAAGGAATGCCGCGTGTTGATGCTATCCGACAGGTGCAGATAACCGAACAGACATTCTATCGCTGGCGTAAGCAGTATGGCGGCATGGGAACAGACCAACTGAAGGAACTAAAGCGCCTTCAAAAGGAGAATGACCGATTGCGCCGAGCGGTATCGGATTTGACTTTGGACAAGCTGATCTTGTCGGAAGCTGCACGGGGAAACTACTAAGCCCCTCGCGTCGTCGTGCCTGCATCGACCACATCCGCAGTCACATCAGGGTGTCGGAACGGCGGGTTTGTCGTGTCTTGGGGCAGCACAGGTCCACACAGAGGCGTTTGCCTGTTGGTCGCACTGACGAGAAGCGTCTGGTTGCAGACATGATCGAGCTGACACGCGAGTACGGGCGGTACGGCTATCGACGGGTCGCGGCTTTGCTCCGAGATGCTGGTTGGCTGGTGAACGACAAGCGTGTCGAACGCCTGTGGCGACGTGAGGGGCTCAAAGTACCAATGAAACAGCCCAAGAAGGGGAGGTTGTGGCTGAACGACGGCTCTTGCGTTCGTTTGCGGCCGGAGTACCGCGATCACGTTTGGTCGTACGACTTCGTTCATCATCGGACAGACGATGGGAAGGCGTTTAGAACCCTGAACATTTTGGACGAACACAGCCGAGAGTGCCTTGCGATCAGGGTTAAGAGGAGGCTGAACTCGACGGAAGTCATAGACGCTCTTACGGACCCGTTCATCCTGCGAGGCGTTCCGGCCTACATCAGGTCGGACAACGGCCCAGAGTTCATTGCTCAAGCTGTGCGAGACTGGATTGCAGCGGTTGGTGCCAAGACCGCATACATCGAGCCCGGATCGCCCTGGGAGAACGGCAACTGCGAAAGCTTCAATGCCCGAATGAGAGATGAGCTTCTAAACGGGGAGGTCTTCAACTCACTACGCGAAGCACAAATCCTGATCGAACAATGGAGGAAACACTACAACACGAAACGACCCCACAGTGCTCTGGGCTACCGCCTGCCAGCCCCAGAAACCATCGTCACGATGGAAACAAGGCCAATTATGCACTAACATTCAAACTGGACCACTCAGGTGGGGCTGATCAGGGAAGTTTCGGGGGGCAGGTCACTTCGCAGTTCCACTTTCATTCACAATCGTTTCGTTAAATGTCAGTAACCGTACTGTAAATCAAAATCGGTTTTGAGTTGACCGTGGTGATCGTAGATCACTTCGATAGAAGTTTCATTAATCTCATGCGAACCCACCAAGCGACAAACCGCTTCCCCATTCAATTCAATAAAGGTATCACCGTCCCTTTGTATCACACAGATTTCCCCATCGAATGCTGGTTTTTCAGGATAGGTAAGCGCTAGTTGTTCTTCTGGTGATGGGAGTGAGATTTCAATGACATCCAGATCGACCTGAAAATCTGAGATTACCGGAATTTCCTCTGAGTCCGCGTCTCCGTCGATGATGAAAAGATCGGCACCTTCACCGCCATAGGCATTATCATTGCCGCCTAGTAGTATAGTGTCTTCGCCGCCTTCACCATAGATGGCTTCTGCACTGGATCCAGTTAACTTCACGGTGCCTGAACCTTCTTCGCTTTGTGCGCCAACACCACTCAAAAGGTTGTCCTCTCCGTCACCATTTAGGATGAAATATCCATTCGTATCGGAACCGGCAATTGGTCGATCAACTGTCGATAAATCCGTTTCCTTTTGGTATGAACCACTGGTTTCGAAGGTTTCACTATCTGACGTAGTGACTAGAACCGTTTCGATCTCCAATTTCGAGCTTTCACAATCGTTTATTTCCGCAGTCTCTCCGAAATCACGGCAATTGGCACTATCGCCTTCCAAATCTGCATCAGCAGAGTCGGGTTCAACAAGGGCTAGTTGATCTGGAGGGAGAGCCACAGAATTGCTTTCAGCGTCAAATGTCATGTTTGATACAAGAGCGAACGAAGGGTCTTCAAGGAGATGGCCGGGAGTTGCATCATTACTGGAAATGTCCGTGAAGAGAGGTAGGGTTTCCGTGCGATTGTCGGAACCATCGACAATACCGTCATCTGTTTCGTCCTCATCTCCAAACATACCCAGATCTGCA
Organism: Aliiroseovarius sp. F47248L; assembly: GCF_023016085.1. Classification (NCBI taxonomy): domain Bacteria; kingdom Pseudomonadati; phylum Pseudomonadota; class Alphaproteobacteria; order Rhodobacterales; family Paracoccaceae; genus Aliiroseovarius; species Aliiroseovarius sp. F47248L. The sequence goes on from NZ_JALKBF010000001.1 coordinate 648,049, forward strand.
ACTAGGCCTACTGCCAACAAACCGAAACTAGCCAAGAAAAAAAACATCCAAACACTCCAACAAAACACGTTCTACTTCAATTTTAGGCTATGCTAACTCTACCATTATTAGAGCAACAGTTGTGATAATAGGGTTAATTTACAATGGCATGGAGCAGATTCAGCACTTCGAACTGAGGCGCTCATAGATTCGTAGAAGCTTTGCCCCTTAATATAGTGGCAAGGAGGCCGACCCTGAAAAATCAACTACTACGACGAATGAGCTACCCCCCAAGTTCGAACACTGACGTAAGCTACCATTTGTTGTCTGCTGATCTTCAACTTGAAGGAGTTCAGGAATGTCGAAACCGAAGCAACTTCACCCAGAGTTTAAGGCAAAGGTCGCTGCAGAGACGTAAAAGGTGAGGAGACGGTTAGCGAGCTGGCAAGCCGGTTCGGTGTTCACCCAACGATGAACCATCAATGGAAGCGCGCCCTACTTGAATGCGCGTCGACACTGGCCCTGAGTTTGCCAGGCGACTGCTCGACCAATGGGCCTATCTGAATAAGGTCGAACTAGACTTCTCTAGGCTAGGAAAACCGACAGACAACGCCTATATTGAGGCGTTCAACAGCCGCTGCGGCGGAAATGCCTGAACGTGTCGTGGTTTCTGTCCATGGCCGACGCCCGCACTCGGATCAACGACTGGAGGACAGACCACAACGAAAACCGGCCGCATTCATCGCTCGGCAACTTGACGCCGAGCGAATTTGCAGCCCAACTTAATCCAACCCGAAGGGTCACATGAAACCCAGACCGAAAATGGCGCGAGCTCATGGCCGATCATGCACTAAAATTCAAACTGATCCATTCAGGTGGGGCTGATCAGGGCCTCGATTGATGCGGGTGAAGTGCGAAGGTTGCGGCACTTAGGGGCAGGTTATGGCCCATGAACCTCCTACATCTCGCAGAGCGTCCTTCGGCGCAGGTCATCACTAATGATGGCACTTTGGTTTTCAAGCTGGGCAGTTTATCTAGTCAGATGTACATCTCATCGAAATAATTGGAAATTTCGAGGGCGGCGACTTCATGAAAGCTGATGTCACCACCATTCTCAAAATACACGGTGCTAGAAGCGGCGTTTTGTTGAATTTCATAACGACCTGCTTGCAACTCGTCCAATAAGTCTGGCTCAAAAACCAATAGATCCTCTGATGGGTCAAATGAAAAAATGTCGTCGGAGCCGTCATCAAGCCCAAATACGATGGTGTGACTACCCTCTTTGATATAGATGCGGTCATCACCTGCACCGGCAATTATCGTCGAGCTGCCAAAAGACATGATAGTGTCATCTCCTTCTCCGGCGTCGATCGTAACAAAGTCACTATACGAAAAGCAGAGGTCGTCCCCACTTCCAAGTGAATAAAACCCTTCAGCCTCCGTATACAAGTTGAGGACATCATCGCCACCGAGCAGCGAAATCGTATTGTGTCCAGCATGTACCGTCGCATTGTCATTAAAACGCGTACCGACGACAGATTCGACACCGGAGAATTGCACCTCGTCGTGTAACGACAACTCTACCACACCGGTGTTGAACCAAATCGAAACGCCATCTTCCAGTGTTGCAAAGGACATGGTGTCAGAACCCGTTCCTCCGGTCACCAGATACGAACCTGTACCACATTCGAAAAAATCCTCACCATCTCCGCCGAAGAACTCACCTAGGGCACTCTTGATGATTATCTTGTCGTTCCCAAATCCGGCAAATACCGTGTCGTTGCCTGTTCCTGTATGTATTTCGTCGTTCCCAGCCTGGCCCCAAATGACATCATCACCGCCTAGGCCGTAGATGATATTGTCTAGTTGATTGCCAGAAATGCTGTCGCTGGCCTGAGATCCCTCCACATCCTCTAAGCTTATGTAGGTGTCTCCGTCAGCCCAGCCACCCGCACCTTGTTGTTTGATCAAATCAACGATCACCCCTTCGGACGCTTCAGCATAGGATACACCGTCGCGCCCTAAACCCCCGCAAAAAATCGACACAGTCGAAGTTGCCGAAAAATATGAGCCTTGATCGTCCACTAGCGGGATAGCATTAAGTTCGATGATGATTGTCTGATAGGGTAACAGTGTTTCTGAGAAATCCTTCCAATTGAGTTCTGCCGGTTCCTGCCATTCGAGAGTACCTGGTAAATCAGGCTCGTTGTAGTAATCTAGTGCGTCGAAACTGCGGTAGGCACCGTCAGCATTAGTGATATCGACGTCTAAAACGCCAATCCGATCAATCTCATAGTTGAGACTGAGGTTCTGAAAGGAGTTCGCGATATCCAATTCATCGGCAGTAAGGTTGGACAGAAACAAGACTCCGCGCTCCGGGCCCAGAAATGCGATATTCCCAAGTTCTTCCATTTGTTCATCTACCAAATCGATTGGTGACAAGCCCACGGTATTGGCGCTAAGATACGAGAATATTTCCCCGGCCGCAGTCAAATCGCCATTGTTCAAGGCGAGTGAAGTTCCATGATATTGTGCTGACCAAAAATTCAATGTGTCCACGCCAGCTTGAACGAACTCGTAGAACATTTTTAACATGACTGGCACTTGTGCCAGCCCGTAGAACGAGACCTCCCTGTGATTGGCAGCCCATTCTGAGACAGAAATCTCCACATCCCTATCGGAGTGGTCGGCCCAAGCTGAAAAGATGTTTACCGCATTCTCAATTCGAGTTTCTAGATCATGATATGCTGCTTGAAAGCCGATATCTCTTTCACGAGCGTAAAGATGTGTTACGAGTTCGTCTATACTTCCCAGACTTCCATAATCGATACTATCAAACGCATTTTCGGCTCTTAGAATCAGATCGCTGTCAGTCAATGATGACCCTTCGTTTGCAACGTAAGTCCGAACCTGTACGGCTACAGTTGGCCTCTGCCAGTCGACGCCGATGCTCTGGGTATTCTGGTAATCATCTATGGCACTCTGAATTATAGGTGCCAATTGACCTACGACTTCTCCATATACGCGCGCGCTCATGTACGTTTCGTACTCATTTCCAATTTCAAACTTTGCAACATTTCCTTCTGCCGCAACTAGCGTATTCAAAACAAATTCGCGGACGAAACGCTCCATGCCTTCGGCGAGCGCACCTTGACCTGTACCGATCCGGTTGGGGTCGATGAGACTAGCTGTTGGAACAATGAAAATTGCTTGGACATCGACGTCTGCACAGTATCGGGCGAAATCATAAGCGCCCATGATCGAGCGTTCTGCACCATCTGTCATATGCACTAGAGTTGCATTGGGATTCGCGATGTCAAATCCCTTCTCCGCAGTGCTGCCACCCGGATATCTAAGTGTGCTCGCGCCTGTCGAAGTTACGATTTCGTCAAACTTTTCCCAAGGCCGTTCGCCAATGCTTTCGAAGTCAGCGACGAAATTTATTCCAAAATGCTCGTCGCTAACAAGCGGAATCTCCGGCAAAAAAAGATTCTGAAGCAGCGGTGGATTATCGGAAATTGACATTGGTACGACCCCTCACACTCATGTGACATCGACTGTGTTAGGAGAGCCTTAATATTCTGTTTCCGAATCTTGTCCTGATCTAGGTATGTCAGGTTAGTTTTTCTCAAATCCAAAATAGTCCTAGTGACCTGCCCCCTGTCTGATGTCAGCGCCTATGGGTCCAAATAGGGCAATTTGATAAGAGAGGATTTCTGGTTCATCGTAACCTTCATGGAGTGAAGATGAACAAGATATCCGGAAGCAGCAAAACGTCTGCAGATAAGTTGGTAAAGAACATCCGCCGCCCGGAGCCCGGCACCATAGGAAATGCTCAGGGCTGCGCGATATTTCAACCCTGGCCCAGGCGCAGCCATCAGGATGTCGGACACCTCCTCGACGCTGAAGACCACAGGCAGCTTGCGCGGTTCGGTGCGGAATTGCATGTATGCGAACGCTTAGCTCAATCTGTGCGACGATGTCTGAAACAAACAGATTGGCCGACCGTTCCTCGTCATACCAAGTGGCGTAAAATCTTATTGTGACTTCTCCCCCTCGATCTGAGAGCTCCATATGATGATGCACCGCGATGAACACTTTGTGGGAAGCTTCCGGGGCAGGCATTGCGCAAGGCTCTGCCATCATCCCCGAAAAACTCATCATTTTCTTCGCCGATCCGCCGAGTATCCAACAGGAATTATGAGCTCATACTGCGAAGCCGACCTTCGCGCGTCGTAGGAGGTTCACGACCGCATCCGCCCCCGCCGAACTGCTCTGCGCCAGTTCGAGAGGTGTCCGCCCGTCGAGGAGCATGTGCTGGCGCGACAGAAACGCCCGTGCTGCTGCCTGATCTTCACCATAGCTTCGAAGAGCAACCTCCCAGACACGACCGAGGTCGTAAAGCCGCCCGCTCATCGCTCGTGACAGGGGCTTTCGTGCTTTGCATGCGAGGCGGAACGTTGTCTCCGGAATGATGCCGCCGACCATTTTGACCTTCGGACCTAAGACTGCTCCGAGTGATGTCGCCGCATGGCAATCGAGCCCGTCAGCGATTGTGTTGGCCAGGGCGACGTCATCCATCACCGATGCGTTTCTCAGCCCAAGAATGGCGGCTATGCGTCCGGGTTGCGATCCGAGATTGGATGTCCGCGTTGAGAGGTCAGCCATTATGAAGCTCCAGCCGTGTCAGTGTCCGAAACATTAACGCCTCATGGCACGCACGAAAGCACCTACGCCCAACAGTACAATGATTTCCTGATATTTCTGAACATTTCGGCCATCCCTAACGAGTTCGGGTGCATGGACGCCTTTGCGAGAACCGATTCAGCACGACGCTCAGTATGGATGGCTTCTTTCGGATAATTGAACACGGGAGATGACTGCCGGATACGCGATGCCTCTTCTATTTCAAGGTGCTATAGAAAATAAATTTTCCGAAGAATTCAGCCGGGAATCGCGTTTGATTACGAGATGCGCGTCTCTCCCTATCACGATGGGTTGAACATCTGGCCCTGATAGGGAGGCTTTACGCCAGCTGTGCAATAGGGCGCAATTCCTATTTGGAAACTTGTCCAAATTTGTTGCGGGCCTGCCACGTGCTGGGCGGAATGGACAATTTGGGTAGTCTAGAGCCCTTGTTCCTAAGCTGTGGATCGTCCATTTCTCGTCCTATGACACACACAACGCTTCATATCGCCTCCCCGCTCATACGGATCGCCTGACCAGGCAATCTCGGCGCATCAAAGTGCGCCGTCCCCGTAAGAACTGTGCGAAAGCGATGCTCGTGTTTTCTCAATCTTCCCCATTCTATGTCTGTGCCGATGTGGCTCACGATACCCCATTCAGGGTCTCTGTCTTCGGCAGATCCCTCGCGCCGGGTGAGCGAATCGCTGATACCAAATCTGGCTTTTGCGGGGGCGGAATCGGGGTGAGGATGGAAAATCGTGTAAGAGAAATTTATCCGACTATTCAAGTCAGGTTATATTTCGCAAAGGTCATAGGGGAATTCAATTGCCAAGATCGTGACAGATTTCGCAGCTCAGTTTCCGCACTGCACAAATATGTGTTGGTTCGCATATGCGAAAATCAGACATCCGCAGTTTTTCTAAGCGCCTGATAAAAAACGAGAAAATGTTTCCCGCTCAGCCGATGATGGCTAAGGTAAGCACAGCAACACAGTGACAACAGACACAGAGGAGAAAACAGATGAGTTGGCCCTAAAACGAAAATCGCGATCTGCGCCAACAGATCGCAACTCTCCAAGGAAGACCAAAGTCCGCCTAATTTTCATTTGATGCAATAGCACTTGCGTGCCTGCGTTTCAAGGACATCGGTCTTTCGCCCAAAATAGATCTCAGCCTAAGCCGTTTGCGGATGGCAACGGGAGAGGTGTGTCTCGAACTCATTTCGCCGTCCGCATTGGACGCTTTTGCGAAGAGCTAAAAGCCGCCTGCAGGGATCTTTTCCACTCTCGGGGAACATCCCCACGCAATAGAAAGACAAGAACATGTCCTATCACTTCCAAGCTGGCGGTATCCGCCTTCCTGAATTCAGCCGTGGCGACCGCAAGACACAGGTCGGTTCGACCAAGCACTTCACCGGTGGCCTCGTCCTTGGTGAAAACGAGGGCGTGCGCCTTGGCACAGACAGCCATATTGAGACCAATGGCTCACTCCTTTTGAGATATCACCCGACGACGCTCGACCTCGTCGAGCAGGTGAGGTTCTCCTGGTATGACGAGCACGGCGAGTATTTCGATCACTTTATCGATCTCGTGGCAACGCGCACCGATGGCACTGTGATCGGTTATGCTGTTCGTCCGATGAAGCGGGCAAGCCATGCATATCAGTGCAAGCTTGCGCGTATCAAACAGCAGGCGATTGCCCAGTGTTTCCTCGATGACTTTCGCTTGTTCACCGAGGAGGATGTCTGTCCGGTTGCGTTGCACAATGCGAAACTGTTCCACTCATTGCGTCGCCCTGATGCCTTCGCAGATCCCGTCGCTCGGGAAGCCTGCAACGAGGTCTGTGGCACCACGACCGTCGGTGCCCTTGTGGACCGGACTCGGCTCGAGGGGATGGGCTTTCGCGCCGTTGTGCGACTGATCGGTTCTGGCCATCTTGAACTTGTGCGTCATGAACGCATCGAGCGCAGCACCGAAGTTGCCCGGGTGCGGGCGAACTGATCATCTCAATGGAGGTCGGCCAGTTGTAAGTAACCTACCGCGGCCGATCTCCATCTCTCTGTAATTCCGATCCCGCCGAGGCGTTCTTCGCCTGGGCTCGGTCCCTCCATGCCTTACGAAAGGACACAACATGACCTGCATTTTGAACGATACCCCCCGCGCCATTGAGACGTTTGTCGACCAGACCCCTGATTTCGCCAGCGGTTTCTACCGTGCGCGCCATCCGTTGGAGCGTGTCGAGTTCGACACTTGGTTTGACGCATTGTCCGACGCGCTGCTGTCGGCGCTCTGACGCTTCACACCTCCCACGTAATTCATTCGCCTGCCTGCGCAGGCAACCTCATCGCGGCCTCATGCCGCCTGATCCCTCGAAAGGAAATTCCCATGGATCTCTCGTTCACTAATGAAAACGCCCGTTACGCTTTTGGCAAGTTTGATCGCGTTACCATTGAAGGTGTCGGTTATTGGCTTCAGCGGGAAACGGAAGTTGGGCTTGTGTTCGTCCGCGATGATGAAACGCAACTCGCTCAGCAGTTCAGCCATGAGGACATGCAACGGCTCGATAATGCCCATGCGGTCCGCGTTGAGCGGGGGTATTTTGATCCGACCTTCGCAGCAAAACGCCAGTTGCAGACGAGCACTGCCCATGGAGGGCTTGTCGGTGGCATCAAAACCCGTGTGAGTAAGAGAGAGGCCTATTGTCAGGCTGCTCTCGAGATGCACCACGAGGGGCTCATGAAGCTCACAGACGAGTCCATCAAGGCGAATACATTCATTTTGATGGGCCGTGCCATGGAACTGGCGGATAATCTCAATCCTTCAGGGAAAGAGAAGTTGAGCAACGCAGAGAATTTCAGCATCGCTCCCGCTCCCAGAACCTTGCGCCGTTGGTTGGCAGCTATGGGAGACATGGGCCGGGGTGGCCTTGTCGACCGGATCGAAAGCCGTGGCAATCGGACAAGCCGGATGGGGCCGGAGGCCATTGGCCTGATGATGAAAGAGGTGCGCACGTATCTTTCTCCCGAGAAGCCTTCAATCATGCACATCTACGAGCAGGTGCAGCTCAGCTTTCATGATCGCAATGTCCAAAGAAGAGCAGACGGAAAGTCGCCTCTCACGATCCCCAGCCGGGAAACCGTGCGCCGCGCCATCCGGGCGCTGGATCCCTATCAGGTTGAGTTGGCACGCAATGGCGAGGCCGCTGCGCGCAAAAAGTTCCGCCCGGTTCTGAACGGCATTGCTGCGACCCGGCCTCTGGAGCGTGTCGAAATCGACGAATGGACCGTGGATGTCATGACGCTGATGCAAAGCAGCGGCATGTACGACCTATTGACCGATGACGAAAGGCGTTCATTGGGCTTGGTTGTCGATGGTGACGAAGCGGCAGCCAGGAAGAAGCGGAAGAAGACGGCCCGCTGGACCCTGACGGCGGCAATCTGCTGTGCCACCCGTTGTATCGTGGGCATGGTGCTGAGCCGGAATCCTGGCGAGGAGGCAGCCGTTCAGCTTCTGCAGATGATCACGACGAACAAGGGGGCATGGACGGATGCGGTCGGTGCCCTGACACCTTGGGATATGCACGGCACACCTGAACTGATCGTTTTCGATGGCGGTGCTGCGTTCAAGTCGCAGCGCTTCCGGATGGCGATCAGCGATCTGGGTGTCGCATGGGAAATGGCAATGAACGGCGTCCCCGAGAACCGCGGTATGATCGAGCGCGTGTTCCGGACCTTTGCCACTGATTTCGCGCCACGCTTGTCTGGCCATACCTTCGGCAGCATCATTGAGAAGGGCGACGCAGATCCGGAAGCACGGGCCGTTTTGTCGGTGGATGACTTTACCTTTGCCTTGCTCCGGTGGGTCACTGATATCTATCACAATACGCCCCACGGAGGCTTGAACGGCGAGACCCCGGTCAAGGCCTGGCGTCGCCTCACCCAAGAGTATGGCGTGTCGCCTTCTCCGGATATGGAGATGATGCGCCTGTGCTTCGGGCAGCAACGTCAATACCAGCTTGACAAGACCGGGCTCACCATCTTGGGCGTCCGCTACCAGGCAGAGCACCTGCAGACCTACATGCGCCGCAAGGATCCGCACATGGTCGATGTACGCTGGCATCCCAAAGACATCGGAGCGATCTCGGCCCGCCTTGGAAAGGAGTGGTTCGAAGTCCCAGCTCTTGACACGTCGCTGAAGGGGGTTGCCGCACAAACCTGGCTTACCGCCGTCCGGCACACACGTTCTGCAAATTTGACCTCCAACCGCTTGGACAACGTGGCGGTGCGCGAAGCGATCAAGGCCATCAATATCCGCAATGAGCAGGCCAAGCTCGGCTCCAGTCTGAACCTTGAGGATTGGTCCGAAGAGCGCATGGAGCGCGCCGAGCGGGATCTTTTATCTGGGGTCGAGTTCTTCGAGCGTAAGGCACCGACAAAGATGAAGGGCGAACTGGGCCATGTCCTGTCATCCGTCGAAGAGCTGACTGGCGTGCCCATGGATCATAACACCCCGAAGAAAGCATCCACGGGCAGATCCGGGATCTCGGACGAGCCTGCCAAACCCACCAACATCACGATCGAGGAGGACTGATCATGAAGGATTTCGTCAACAAGGAAGCAGCCCTGGACGCCGTCCGCAACCTGCACATTGGCTTGGATTGGGACGCAGAGGCTGCTTTGCACGTCAAGCGGCTTTTGGCGCGGGACGGGGAGGGTAACCTCCTCCCCAAGGCGCGCTACTTCACGAAGACCGGAGAGACCCGTGGTATGTTGCTTGTCGGAGATCCCGGAAGCGGGAAGTCGCACCTGATGGATCGTACCCTGACCAAGATCCCTGAATTGGCTCCGGCAGACGATGGGGTGCCGCCGATCATCGCCTGTCCGGTGCCCAGCCCCGCCACCTTCAAGAGCATGGCACTCGCGTTGCTGGAGCAGTCTGGCTATCCCCATGCCAATACCCGGCAGGAGGCGTGGTCGCTCTGGCAGCTGTTTCGTCATCGATTGAGCAAGCTCGGCATCGCCGTTCTCTGGGTCGATGAAGCGCAGGATTTGTTCTGCGCAGATCGCAAGGCCATCCTGCGCGCCTTCAAGTCCCTGATGCAAGGTGAAGACGCTGTTGCCGTCATTCTGTCGGGCACCGAGGAGCTCGCGCAGGTCATCCGGACCGATCCTCAGGTCAAGCGCCGCTTCACGGCAATGGTTCTGCCGGAGCTGACCGAGGCCGCGCATGGGGCGATGTTCCGAACGATCATGGCGGATTATTGCGCCCGGCTCGATCTAGCCCCGCCAATGGAGGCAGACCTTGTCGCCCGTGTCTTCCATGGCGCACGATATCGCTTTGGCCGAGCCGTTGAGCTGCTGCTCGCTGCCATGGAGTTTGCGATCGCCCACGATGCGGAGCATCTGACGAGCGACCACTTTGCTTCCGCCTATGCGATGAATGAGGCCTGCCCGGCATCACAGAATGTCTTTTATGCGGACAACTACGTGCTTCTGAAACCTGATGCGGATGGGGACATGGCAGCGTTTCCCAAACGCGGTTCAGGTAAGGGGCGCCGGTGATGGGCATGCTGTTCCCGAAGGTTCCATTTCATGCGGGCGAAACGCCAATGTCATGGGCAGCTCGTCAGGCGGCCTTCCATACGGGAGGCCGCGTCGTACCGTTCCTGAACGATCTGGGTATTCCGGTCGCCGATCTGGCGCGGGGCAAGCGTAAGGGGGTGGAGAAGCTCTGCGCCATGGCTGGCGAAGATCCCGCGTCGATGATCCGCAATAGCATTATCGCGGTCGGGCATCGCCGTTTCGAGCTTTGCGGGCAAGAGTTTTCGGCTGAGTTCACAACAGGTGTCGTCACGCGGTTCTGTCCGCTCTGCATCGACGAGGACATTGATGGCTGTGAAGACCCGGGTGTCGCTATGCGGCACCGGGTTCGGTGGCGGTTGGCGCCTTTTCGGACGTGCCCGAAACACAATCTGCCCATGAGTGATGTGCGGTTGGGCAAGTGGACCGATATGATCCACGAGCTACAAGCCATGCTGGGAGCTATCGCGGAGCAGCGCGCGGTTGCAAGAACATGTGCGCGGCGGGACCCATCTCCACTGCAGATTTACGTGGACCGGCGTCTGGACGGTGCGACAGGCACCGCCTGGTTAGACCATCAGGGCATCGATCAGGTTTGTCGCGCTGCCGAGATGCTGGGTGGCCTCATGCGCTTTGGCGCGGGTCAGAAGGCCGCCGATATGACTGAGGACATGTGGGACGCGGCGGGGCGCACCGGCTGGTCGTTACTTGAGAAAGGGCCTTGTGAAATTCGGGATGTTCTTGCGCAAACTCTGACGCGCTGTCTGCGACAGAACGGACACCCAAGCCCGCGAATTGCCTTCGGTATGCTTTACGGTTGGTTGTTCGCTAGCCGGCTGTCAAAAGATCCAGGTCCGATCCGTGAAATCGTTCGTGACGTCATCATTGAGCACGTACCGCTTGTGCCCGGGCAAATGCTGCTTGGACGTCCTGTGAAGCACCCGCGACTTTCCAGCATCAACTCGATTGCAAAAGCTGAAGGCTTGCACTCGAAAACCCTAGCGAATGTGCTGCGTGTGGCTGGCTTGATTGGCGATGACCGCAAGTTAAAAAGTGCCCGGAATGTGGTCACCGATTACGAAAAGGCAAAAGCCCTGATTGATACGGCAAAGCACGCTGTGCCGGTAACATTGGTGCCTGATATGCTCACGACATCACGTCCGGTGGTGGCCGAGTTGATTGCGCTCGGGCAACTGACGAGAATACAGGACCATGGTCAGCTGCAAAGCAAGCTTGGCAAAGCCATCGACGGAAGGTCGATCCAACGGACGCGCAAGTTCATCGAAGGTGTCGGTGAGGTCGTGGACGCGCCACCCGAAACCCATGTTCATCTCGCCAAGGCGGCGGAGAAATGTCGGGTCACCCTGCGAGCCATTCTTGAGATGCTGTTCAATCGTTATCTTCAAACCGTCTATCGGCTCGCGGGGGCCGATGGGTTCAGCGCGCTTCTTATTTCGCCCGCCGATGTCATGGCCTGTATTGAGGATCCGCCTCCAAATGCGTCAGACGAGATTCGGTTTTGGATGGGGTGAAGCTCCCTTAAACAGGCCCTTATCTCTCAATGAGAATGAATGCTGCCCTCAGGGAGGCATTTTTTTCGAACTTTCGATGGCCATTTGATCTGTGCAAATGGTCATTTTTGCCGCCGATGGGTAAAAATTATTCAATGAAATCAATGGTGGGAAATGACAAAATGGCCATGTTATGCTATGTCCCACAGTTGTGAAAAGACAGGCAATTGAGAGCCGCTGAGGCAAAAAAGACTGCCACTTGTTGGGTCGATAAATGCCACGATAAGTTTAGTATCTGATTTTATTGGATAGGCAGATGGCCGTCCGAAGTGGGCGGCCATTGTCGTGGTCGGCTAAGGTATTGGTGACCTTTGCCGTCAATGCTCTCTAAAAGTACCGCAAATTCCGGCACCTTTTTTCCGTAATCGCTTCGACGCCCAAACATGTTTTGGCTTTTGAGGCCGTTTCTGCACGACGATGTGGCCATTATTTCAGGTAGGGCGAAAAGATCGAAGGCCAGATAGGTTTGGTGTTTTCATGACTGATCCTCCGATCCGCCAAGCCCTCCCATAACGACGACCCGTCATTGACCAGAGCACCTTACTACAACATGTTGCGCCGCATCAGATGGCAGGTAAGAGCCCTAACGTTCAGTTTTCTGTGTTTTACAAAGGTCCGACTTGCCAAAGGATGATCGCTCCTAGACATGTCCGAAATCTTCTCGCAATGGCTGGGGCTCGTTTTCAAGCTCTGCGTGACGTGCGTACTTGTGACCCGCCTGAACAGCCATTGCGATTAGACTTGGGGCGTAACAATCCCCAATCCGATTCACGGTCTGGATGCCCGCATCCGCCCATTGATCTTTCATAGAGATGAGGTCCAACCAGAGCTGATCGTTGGGGCGTCGTGATGTGACGGTGACAAGTTTTGCACAATCTATCACTTGGGTTGTTTCCGTGTAGACGCAGGACAGCGTGAGCGTATCTGGTGACATATCTGCTAGATTGTGCAATGGGATAATGCGTACCTGTTTTTCTACTAGGCGGCGCTGGATACGGTCTTGTTCCAGCGTATTCTCCGACCACGGCGACACGATTGGTGCGGGCGTGATGAACACAACCTCGCGGCCTGCATCGACCAAGACTTCTGCCAGAACGCTTGCCATGTAAAAGCGATCATCGTCGAAGATCACGACAGGATCATCAGTGGATACCGCGGCAGCGCCCTTCGTCATAATGTCATCAGGTGTCAGCACACGGGCCGGATCAAGAAACGAAAGTGGACGACGATGCGCGCGGCCGACACCATCTGCACGCCACGTAGACCCGGTTGCCAGGGCAACATGTGGGACGCCAAACTCAAGGATATCCGACGCCTCAAGCGGGCTTTCAAGGTAGAGTTCAGCATTTGAGGCTTGCTGCAACTGCCACAATCGCCAGTCGCGTACGCGGCCCCACGCAGCAAGGCCGGGCAATGCACTTTCAGACGTGACCCGACCGCCCCAAGTGCTGCCAGCCTCGGACAAGGTAACGTCTGCGCCACGCTGCACTAAGGCACGCGCAGCCTCTAGCCCTGCGGGGCCGCCGCCGACGATCAGATAGGGATCAGATTTTGTGACCTGAGGGATGATTTCGGGGTGCCATCCACGGCGCCATTCCTCTGCCATGGTCGGATTTTGGGTGCAGCGCATCGGTGTGCTGGTGTTATCGCCCATGACGCAGATATTGCAGCCAATGCACTCGCGGATTGCTTCGATCTCTCCTGTTTCGATTTTTTTAGGCAAGAACGGGTCCGCAATCGAGGGACGTGCAGCGCCTATCAAATCCAGATGGCCGCTTTTGATGACTCGCGCCATGGTGTCAGGCGAGGTATAGCGGCCAACTCCAACCACTGGTTTGGTGGTGACCGATTTTACGAAGCCTGTGTATCGCTCTTGAAATCCTTCATCCGAGAAGCGCGAAGTTTGGCTATCGTTGGACCAATCGGACAAATTCACATCCCAAAGATCGGGCTCTTCTGCCAAAGCTTCGATTATGTCGCGGGCTTCTGAATCGTGTTGAATGCCGCCAGACCCAAGCAATTCATCTACCGCTAGGCGGACTGCAACTGCGCAGGTTTCGCCGACCGCTTCTTTTGTGTCTTCGATCACTTCGCGAAACAGCCGCAACCGATTTTCAAATGACCCGCCGTATTCGTCCGTTCGGTGGTTGTGACGGGCCAGCAGGAAGTGTTGCAGCAGCGTCATGTCGTGGCCAGCATAGACGTAGATGATATCGAACCCTGCATCTTGTGCCCGCAAAGCTGCGTCTACATGCCATTTACGAAATGCCACAATGTCCGACTTATCCATCGCCCGCGCTTGCACCGGATCATCACCATCCACAATGGCGGAAGACGGAGCAATTGGTGCGACACGGCTGTAGCGGTTCGCAGAGTGCAGGCCATTGTGGGCCAGTTGGATAGCGGCCAGGCTGTCATGTTCGTGCACTGCTTCTGTTAGAAGCCGCAAGGCCGGAATATCATCGGCGCCCCAAATTCGCGCCTCATTTGCCGGTGTCAGGTCAGAGCTTGCATGAATTTCGGCCTCTTGTGTGGACACAACGCCCCATCCCCCTTCGGCCTTTATTCCACGAAGTCGTGCCTCGGCCTGCGGGTATCGGTGCCCCATGCCAGTACAATGGGGCACTTGGTAGAACCGATTACGGGTCGTGACCGGACCGATTTTGATAGGTTCAAAGAGAATATCGTAGCGCGGATCACGCATTTTCAAGTCCTGTCGGGGAATTCAAAATAGTTTATTCTGAAACACGTTATTGAAATGTGTTGAAAACTGAAAGCTGTCTTTAATCAGAGTAAGACTAACGTGAGGTTTGTCCCGCGATGCAGTCACTTGAGAAACTGAAATGCTGCGCACTGAGCTTCTGTCCGGTTCAGATACGTTGATCCGAAAAAAGGTTTCTCGAATGTCCGCAAAGGGTTTGAAACCATCATTCAATTTAACAAAACTGGACTGAACCAAGCCCAGGAAAAGATCAAACAACCGCTGACAAAACTCACTATGTCCAGCGAACATTGGTTTCGAGATATATCTCCAAGCTATTTCAAATCCATATGGCTAAATAAGGACAATAAATTTTCTAAATCAAACCTGCAGTGATAGCCTCACAGTAACTCTAAAGATCGAGGCACAACATGAACCGGCAAGACTTCAGAAACCAATTTGGCGCTTCGGGTCCCGTCATCCTTCCTGTCATCCATGTGCTTGATGCCGAACAGGCACAAAGGAACATCGAGGCCGCCATAGCCGGCGGCTGTCCCGGTGTCTTTCTAATTAACCACGATTTCGAGAAGGAAAGGCTGGTTCCGATCATAAAGGAGATGCGGCAGGCGTTCCCAGACATTTGGCTTGGCGTGAATTTTCTGGCGGTCACCGGCAAATATGCCTTTCCCATACTGGGCAAATTGCAAGCTGACGGCATTCAGGTCGACGGCTATTGGGCCGATGATGCCCGCATGGACGAACGCCGCGCCGAGGATGATCAGCCCGAAGCGGACGAGATTACTGCAATCCGCAAGACAAGCGGCTGGGACGGCCTCTATATCGGCGGCACCGCCTTTAAGAAGCAGCGCGAGGTCGATCCGGCAGAGTACGGAAAGAGCGCGCGCATCGCTAAACGTTATATGGATGTGGTCGTGACCTCAGGTGTGGCGACCGGCCATGCCGCAGATGTCGGCAAGATCGATATCTTCCGCGAACATTGTGGCGATACGGCGCTTGGCCTTGCGTCCGGCATCACCCCGCAGAACGCCGCGCAATACACAGATGCGGTTGACCTTTTTATGGTGGCGACCGGCATCAACTACGAGGGCGATTTCTACAACATCGATCCCGATCGCCTGAAGCACCTCATGGACCTCACATAGAAATAAGGGAGAATATCAATGACGCATGACAAAGGACCCAGAGACGACCGTTGGTACTTCTCACTCATGGCCCCGAACACGAAGGGCGAAAAATTTGCGTGGCTGGACCCGACCTCCATCTACATCAACGGCAAGGCGTATCACGATTTGCTGGATGATCTCTGCGCTGATCTAGATGCGGAAGAGATTGATGTCGTGGCAGGACTTGATGCGATGGGTTTTGTTCTGGCGGCTGGCATCGCGGCTCGTATCGGGCGGGGCTTCCTTCCGATCCGCAAGCCCGGCAAGCTCTGTGTGGACACAGACAGCGCTTCGATGACCAACTATTCCGGTCAAACGCAATCGATGGAAATGCGTCTGCCGGCTTTTGCCCCGGGAACACGTGTTTTGCTTGTTGATCAGTGGGTTGAAACAGGCGGCACGATGCACGGGGCGGTTCAACTGGTCGAACAGCAACAGGGTAAGGTCGCCGGAATGGTGGCCATTGTCATGGAAGAGAATGAAAACACAGCTGAGTATCGCAAGAAATACAAATGCGTCACAGCTATTCAGCCCGGTACGGAGTGGCAGCGCCAGGCTAACGCGCAGTACCTCGAAAGCTTCAAAACCTATAAACCCGAGATGGCTTTCCCCGTCTAAGGCAAAGTCCCGGCACACATACCTAAACACCCATTCAAGGGAGGCTCGACAGATGAAACTGATCTGTGGAAACAGTAACCGTCCGCTTGCCGAGGCGATTGCCGCCCACATGCGCGTACCTCTGGCGGAGTGCAACGTGCGTCGGTTCGCCGACGAAGAAGTCTTTGTCGAGATACATGAAAACGTGCGGGGGGATGATGTCTATGTCATCCAGTCCACATCATACCCGGCCAACGATAATCTGATGGAACTGCTGGTGTTGATTGACGCGTTACGTCGCTCATCCGCGGGACAGATAACGGCCGTGATCCCATATTTCGGCTACGCGCGCCAGGATCGCAAGTCAGCGCCCCGCACACCGATTTCGGCAAAATTGGTGGCCAATATGATCACCCAAGCAGGTGCTGACCGCGTGCTCACTATGGATCTGCATGCGGGTCAGATCCAAGGGTTCTTCGACATCCCGACTGACAATCTATATGCGGTGCCGGAAATCGTTCGGGACATCGAACAACAAAGCAGCCGTGACAACGTCATGGTTGTGTCCCCGGATGTGGGTGGCGTGGTGCGCGCTCGCGCTTTGGCAAAGCGCCTGTCGACTGGTTTGGCGATTGTCGACAAGCGCCGCGACAAGCCTGGGTCTTCTGAGGTGATGAACATAATCGGAGATGTTACTGGCAAGTCCTGCGTGTTGGTGGATGACATCATCGATTCTGGAGGCACGTTGTGCAACGCCGCGACGGCTCTGCTGGAAAATGGTGCCGCAGAAGTATCGGCCTATATCACGCATGGTGTCTTGTCGGGCAAAGCGGTGGACAGGATCAACGCATCCGATCTGGCTTCTTTGGTAATCACCGATACGATTTGTGCTACGGAAGCCGTCACTGCTTCTTCGAAAATTCGCGCGATCTCTATTGCTCCGATGTTTGCGAAAGCGATCACGCGCATCGCCAGTGGGGAATCCATCAGCGTTTTGTTCCAGTAGATTCAGAGCAGGAAATTTGCATAGATTGGCTTTATGGTTGCCGCCGCAACATTTGCATTGCTAATGTCTAGGGCATGGGCGCAGTCAACCTTTCAACAGAGCTTTTGCGAGCTTTCATAACCGTCATAGAAGTCGCTAGTTTCACGCGTGCTGCGGAAATTCTCGGCCGTACCCAACCTGCGATCAGCTTGCAGGTGAAACGATTGGAGGAGGCCGTCGGCTATCCTTTGATAGAGCGGAAAGGCAAAGACATTTCCCTGACAGAGCGTGGCGAGGCACTGGCCATTCATGCTCGTCAGATACTGCGCTTGAACGATCTTGCAATGGCGCAATTCGAACAGCCTAGCCCCTCTTCAAAGCTGCGTGTTGGTTTGCCCGTAGATTATGCAGTGAACACACTGCAATCCTGCCTAACGGACGTTGTTCGCAAGTTCACCGAAACACAGATTGAGATTCGCTGTGATCTGTCCAGACACCTTCTGACAGCGATGCGGAGCAATGAAATCGATATTGCTGTGGCCTTGTTTGACGGTGATGATCAGCAGTTTCTCTTCCGAAATTGGAAAGAGCAACCTACCTGGGTTGGGGCCACAAATTTCGAAATCCCTGAAGGGTCCGACATCCCCCTTGTCGCACATCCCTATGGCTGTGTTTACCGTGACCGCATGGCTGCCGCTTTGAAGCTGGCAGGAAAAAGCTGGCGCATCGCTTACTCAAGTCCCGGGATCGGCGGCGTCCAACGTGCAGTCCAGGACGGCCTTGGTCTATCCTGCCTGACCGCCCCAACAGTCCAGAGTGGCATGCGCAAATTCTCTGAAAAAGACGGCCTGCCAGTCTTGTCTCCCTTGCATATCGGTTTATTCGCACGGCAGGCACAGTTAGGTGCCGGCGGATATGCGGCAATGGATGCCATGGCCAGAACGCTGGAACTCCAATCGTCGGACGCGCAAGTCGAATAAGCGTTCATTATGCAAGCATATCGAGGATAAATTTCCCAAAGCCCTCTTCTTGCAATAGCATAATGAAAAATCCCGACTGAACTTCAGGGTTCATCGGCATTTAGAACGCTTTTCTTTCGGTAAGAGCGACCAACAGGGAGACTGCAATGATCAGACCATCAATAACTTCCTCGATTTACGGCTTAAGCCGTCGACAATTGCTCAAAGCAGGCGGGGCGGCGGTTCTGACGACGCCTTTTGTCGGCCGCGCGTGGGCTGCCACAACCGAGATCAACATGCTGGCGTGGTACGGCCACGGCGAGCCTGATGTGGTTGCAGAGTATGAAGCTGCAAACAACGTGAAATTCGTGCCAAAATACTATGCAGGCGGCGACAACATGCTGGCGTTGATCGCGCAATCCCCTCCGGGTACCTACGATCTGATCCTATCGGATGCGGAATTCGTACAGCAGCTGAACCTTGCGGGCTACATCGAAGAGATGAACCCGGCTGACTATCCGCTCGACGACATGTTGCACGAGGACTTTGCGAATTTCCCCGGACACTGGGCCGACGGTAAGATGTATTCCATGATGCTGCGCGGCGGTCATCTGGGCGTGTCCTACAACAAGAACTCGGTGACTGAAGAAGAAGCCCAAAGCTATTCGTGCTTCTGGAAGCCCGAACTTGAGGGCAAGGTCGGGCACTTTGACTGGCACCTGCCCACGCTGGGTATGATGAGCCTTTACAACGGCAATGGCGCAGGCCTGTGGGATCTGGATGATGCCCAATGGGCTAAGGTGCAGGAAACCACGATGAGCCTGCGCAAGCAGGTCGGCGGCTTCTTTGATTATGGCGGCACTTTCAACGGCCTCAAGAACGGCGAGATGCAGGCAATGGTCGGCATCGGCGACTGGATCACCGGCGTTCTGGAAAAGGACGGCGCACCCGTTGCCTCTGTTATCCCGAAAGAAGGCGGCATCCAGTTTACCGAGAGCTATTCTATCGGGAAAGGCAGTGGAAAAGCCGAGGAAGCCAAGAAGTTCATCCAATACATGATGTCCCCCGAAGGTCAGGTGAAGTCTGCTCAAATGGCAGCATACCCCGGCTTCTGTGTGACCAAAGCTGGCCGCGCCGCTCTCATTGAGGCCGACCGGGCCGAGGCAGAGCGCTCGCACCAGATAGACGGCGATCCGCAAGACCCGATCACGCTGATCAAAGAAGGTCGGATTCACTACCGCGACATCCCCCAGCAGCAGTCGCTGGAAGACTGGAACGACTTCTGGTCAGAATACAAGAGCGCCTGATCTGACGGCCAGACGACTCCAAAGCGGGCGGCCCTGCGGGCGCCCCTTTCAACCAAGAGCGCGGAAGCCCAATGTCCTCGAATCCCAATTCACGCCCGAACTTCTATGCGCTGACCTGGCGTCTGCCGATCATCTTCTGGCAGTTCATCTTCTTTGTAGGACCTGTCCTGTTCATGGTCGCGATGTCGTTTTTCCTGGTGAAGAACTATCGCATGACCGAGGCGTTCGAGTTTGTGAACTGGTCGCGCATGCTGACACGCGGATTCTTTTGGGACAGTTATTGGTACACGGTATTCATCGCGTCCGTGGCAACGGTTTGCGCAATGTGCATTGCCTTTCCCGCCGCCTTTACGCTTGCCTTTCGCGCCTCCGAAAGCACTCGCCGCTGGGCAATTTTTCTGCTGATTATTCCATTCTTCACCAGCTACCTGGTGCGCACCTTCTCATGGTTCGTGATCCTGTCCGAAAGCGGCGTGGTCAATGCCGTGTTGGGCTATATCGGCCTTGGCCCTTACACGATGCTCAACACAAACTTTGGAACGCTGGTGGGATATATGACCCTCACCCTCCCATTGGTCGTGATCCTGCAAACCGTTACCATGGCCAATATCGACAAATCCCTGATCGAAGCCGCCCGTAATCTTGGCTGCTCGCCGCTGCGAACGATCTGGCAAGTGATCATTCCGCTGTCCAAGACCGGCCTGATTATTGCCGCGATTTTCTGCTTCATCCTTTCGTTCGGTGATTTTGTGGCGCCCTTCTATCTTGGTGGATCACAGGAGCCGACCTTGCCGATCCTGATCCTTGATACCACTAAATCGGGTCAGCAATGGCCTCGCGCTGCGGTCGTCGCGATCATGATGATGGTTACACTGTTTGCCATTGCCTTCACCGGCATTGCCTTGGCTTACCGCAAGGGTCGGGGGGCGAAATGAAACAGAGCCGTTCCTTAAACGTCATTCTCGGCATCTATGTCGCGCTCATATTTGCCTTCGTTTTTGCGCCGATCATCTTCAGCATGATCTTCTCATTCAACTCACAACGGTTCCCGACAATCCCGCTGGGGGAGTTCTCGACCGAGTGGTATGCAAAAATCCTCGCGGACCCTGATGTATGGGACGCCGCGCTGAACAGCCTGATTGTGTCGTGCTCCACTGCTGTAATCGCAACTTTTCTGGGTTTCTGCACTGCCTATTCCGACTTTCGCTACAACTTCCGTTTCAAGGGGCCTTATCTTGCGCTGATCCTGCTGCCGCCGACGATCCCGCTTATTATCATGGCGCTGGCCATGTTGGCATGGTTTTCAAAGATCGGAATGTCGGGGCAGCTCTATTCGATCATCATCGCCCATAGTGTGCTGACAGCGCCCTTCGCGATGGCTGTGATCCGGTTACGTCTTAACCAGATGGACCCCGATCTGGAATCTGCAGCGTGGAACCTTGGCGGTTCAGAATGGCAAACCATGCGTCACGTTATCGTTCCGTTCTGCAAACCAGCGATCTTCTCCAGTCTCTTTTTAACAGCGGCTGTCTCCTTCGATGAGTTTGCTGTGTCATGGTTTGTCTCCGGTTTGAACAAGACATTGCCCGTGGTGGTTCTCGAGATCGTCCAGGGCAACATTGATCCGCAGGTGAACGCCATCGGCACATTCGTCTTCCTTATCTCCATGACCCTTGTCGTGTTGGCGCAGCTCTTTTTCGCCAGCCGCCAAATGAAGAGTATCCGATCATGAACAAACCCCTGGTTGTCTTCGACAAAGTACAAAAACACTTCGGCAGTTTTGTCGCGGTAAAGGAGTTGGATTTCGAAATTCGCGAAGGCGAATTCCTGGCGATCATGGGTCCGTCTGGCTGTGGTAAAACCACGACCTTGCGCATGTTGGCCGGTCTTGAAGCCCCAAGCATTGGTGAGATACGCCTGAACGACCGTGTGATGAATGACGTGGCGCCGCATGAACGCGATACGCCACTTGTATGGCAATCGCTGGCGCTTTTTCCCTTCCTGACAGCCCGCGAGAACGTCGAGTTTGGTCTCAAGATGCGAGGTGTGGACAAAGCAGAGCGCAAGGAGCGTGCGCTCAAATGGCTTGACAAAATGGGTATCCTTGAGTTTGCCAACCGTCATATCTCGACCTTGTCAGGAGGACAGAAGCAGCGTGTAGCCCTTGCTCGGTCTCTTGTGATGGAGCCTCAAATCTTGCTGCTGGATGAACCTCTGTCGGCGCTGGATGCGCATTTGGTCATCCGCATGCAGGCAGTTCTGACCGACCTGCAGCGCGAGCTGGGGATCACTTTTGTTTATGTCACCCACTCCCAGTCCGAAGCCTTTGCGATGGCCGATCGGGTCATCATCATGGGCAAGGGCGAGATTGCCCAGATCGGCACGCCCAAAGATATCTACCGCGAACCAGCAAACCAGTTTGTGGCCGAATTCGTCGGACGTAACAATATCCTGTCAGGCAAGGTTGCGTCTTTGGATGGCGACACAGCCCGTATTGCAACCCGCTCTGGTGATTTCTCAGTTCCTACAAACGAAGTTCAACTGGTTGAGGGCCACAACGCCAGCTTCGTTATCTCGGCCGACTTGGTTCATATCAGCATGGAGGAACCTGAGGTTGGCAACAAAGCCTTCTGTAGACTGATTTCGGAAGAATTCGTGGGCTCCATGGTCACGCTGTTCCTTGAGGACGCGCAGGGGCATGAATTTAAGGTCCAGATGCAGGAGCGCGAACTCTCCAAGTTCGATCTGCACAGCGGTGACGAGATCTGGTTATCTTGGGACACCCAAAGCGCCCACGTTCTGAACCAAAGCTAAGGCTGTGATCCGCAATCCGATCCCTTGGCCAAATGGCGCGAAATGTGCGGTTGCGATCACATTCGATATGGATGCGGATAGCTTGATCCACATCGCCAAGCCCGAAGACAGCCACGATCGCCTCTATCCTATCTCAATGGGTCGCTATGGCCCGTTGGTCGCTCTGCCCCGGATCCTTGATACGTATCGGCAGTTGGAGTTAAGGCAATCGTTCTTCATCCCTGGCTGGTGTTTGGAAACCTATCCTGATGTGGCCGAGGCGATCCTGAAAGGCGGTCATGAAATCGGGCATCACGGCTATCTACATGAAGACCCGATTAAAACGCGCGGCCAGCAGCGGGAGTGGTTTGAACGCACGCTTGACGCACATATGCGCATCTGCGGACAAAAGCCGCGCGGCTATCGCGCACCTGTTTACAATATCACGCAGGAAGTAGTTGATCTGATCATCGAACACGGGATGCGCTATGACAGCTCGATGATGGCGGACGACATTCCTTACCAATTGGAAACCGTCAATGGGTCGCTCTACGAGATGCCCGTCCACTGGGGCACAGACGATTGGCCCCCTTTCGCACACTATGACGAGATCGGCTATATGATGCCCGTTGCCGGTCCGTCCCACGGACTGGCCGGTTTTTGGGAAGAGTTCGAGGCTCAGTATGACGCGGGTGGCTTTTTCATGCTGATCATCCACCCGTTTCTGACAGGACGCCTGGCGCGCTGGAAGCAGGTTGAAGCGTGGATCACCCATACGCGCGAAACCAAAAATGTCTGGTTTGCCACGCTAGACGAAATCGCCGATCATATGAGTCAATTGGAACGCGAGGGGGCTTGGCAGCCAAGCCTCGAGACACTGCCCTACTATGCAGGCCCGATACTTGACCAAAAGGAATAACAAGAATGAATACCGACGACGCCCGCCTGTTGCGTATCGCCTATGAAGAGGCGAAAGCCGGTTTTGACGAGGGCGGTTGCCCAATTGGGTCCGTCCTGGCGCGCGACGGACAAGTGGTGTCCAGGGGTCGCAATCAACGCGTGCAGAAGGGCGATCCCATTGCGCATGGCGAAATGGATGCATTGCGCAAGGCAGGACGGCAGAAAACGTATCGGGATACGACGCTCTATACCTCACTCAGCCCCTGCATGATGTGTACTGGTACGATCATTCAGTTCGGTGTCCCGCGTGTTGTGATTGGCGAGAACACAAACTTCGGCGGAAACGAAGATTTCCTACGCTCCAAAGGAGTCGAAGTGATCGTAGCAAACGATCCTGACTGTATTGCTCTGATGCAGCGGTTTATTAAAGAAAGACCTGAGCTTTGGGCAGAGGACATCGCCGAATAAAGGCGACGGGTGGGGGCGCTCAATTCTACTGCAGGACAGCCTGGTTGGGTTGACCTGATCCACCGGCAAATCCATCCACTATTCGATCCTAAGCGTCCGGTATATAAGGTACCCATTGTCCCGGCGGCTTCTGTCGCTGGATTGCAGTGTAGCTAGTCTGCTGCGCAATGAATGAGCGCCGTCATGACCCGTTCGACAAGGCCTATTGCTTTTTGTGACCTGAGGTTTGGTGCCTATAGCGGCGCGCTCCAATAGAAAAACTGGCTCACCTGATTGGATCAAAACCGCGACAGATTCATGTCCACGCAAGCGCTTCGTTTTTTGCTGGAAAACTGATCGCGTATCAGGCCGCAGGCCAACGCACACACTCCTTCAGCTTTGAACTCGAGGTTGGGCTGGCAGTGTTCTTTTTCACTTTACAACCCAGCTACCCCTGCTTTGCGTTAAAAACGAACAGAGTTTCGTTGTTGATTTGGTGGCTGTTGATCAAGGCCTTCGCCGTGTCCGAGACCAGCCATGCTTCGAGTATTTCTGCCAATTCTGCCTTAACATGCGGGTGCTTCAGCGGATTCACGGGTAGATAGGCGTATTGATTGAACAAGATGGGATCGCCTGCATAGACAAGATCAAGGTCGCCTTTGTTTCCGAAATTCAACCAGCTTGCGCGGTCAGACATGATATAGGCGTTCATGCCAGATGCGGTGTTTAGCGCGGCGCCCATACCAGCCCCGACTGCATTATACCACGTCCCTTCTGGGTTGATATTTGCAGCAGCCCACAGGCTGAGTTCTTTCTTGTGGGTGCCACTGTCGTCCCCACGACTGACAAAAGTGGCGGCAGAGGTCTGAATGCGCGTCAGGGCATCGGTGGCGCTTGTAGCGTCCGCCAGATTTGCTTCGTCTGTTTTGGGGCCAATAAAGACAAAATCGTTATACATAATCTCGCGGCGGTGGGTGCCGAAACCGCCAGCGACAAAGGCTTCTTCGGCTTTTCGAGAATGCACAAGAATGGCGTCGACGTCGCCGGCTTCACCCAGTTTGATCGCCTGACCAGTGCCAACCACAAGAAGTTGAACGTTGATGCCGGTATCCTGCTTGATTTGCGGCAGCAGGATATCCGCCAGCCCCGAATTGTGGAATGATGTCGTCACAGCGAGCTTCAGGTCGTCGGCAACCGCCATGCCGGTCAACGAGATAGACGCAAGGGCTGCAAGAATAATCCGTTTCATTCGACGATGTCTCCTTTTAGAAAAGCACGTGCCTGCGGTGTTGTCGGGTGGTTAAAAAACTGGTCAGCTGCACCGCGTTCTTGGATTTTTCCGTTTAGCAAAAACAGAACGTCTGTGGCCAGACGGCGCGCCTGTCCCATGTCATGGGTCGACATGATCAACCCGGTTCCAGAACCTGCGGCGCGGGTCAGGATGGCTTCAATCTCGCGTGTGGCACGCCCATCAAGCGAGGCGCAGGGCTCGTCAAGAAACAGCAGATCGGGCTTGGTGATCAAAGCGCGAGCCAAGGCCAGCTTCTGACGCTCGCCACCCGACAAAAAAGTTGCAGGGCGATCCAACATGTCCTGCAATCCGACCTCTTGCGCAGCCTGTGCTGCTTTGGCATTCGCCTGGGTGCGGGGCATCTTGGTCAGACGAAGCGGATAGGCAAGGTTGCCCAGAACTGAGCGGCGCATGACGATCGGGGATTGGAAGACGAAGGCCTGCCGCCGTCTGGCTTCGACGTTATCACACCCCCAATGAATCGAGCCGCCACCCAGCCGGGCAATACCGTGCAGCATTCGAAGCAGCGAAGTCTTGCCGGCGCCGTTGGGACCGATCACGATGGTGATCCCCGGCGTGTCCAGCACAAGATCCACAGGACCGACCAGCAGCTTGCGGCCGCGACGCACTGATGCGCCTTTGACATGAAGGGGAAACAGCTTGCTCACCACCGACCGCCTTGTTCTGTTCGACTGATGATGTGAATGGCCAGGTTGACCGTGATCGCCAGCAGGATCAGCACAAAACCAAGTGCGAGCGCCAGGGCAAAGTCGCCCTTTCCTGTCTCAAGCGCGATTGCGGTGGTCAGGACACGGGTGTGGTGATCAATATTGCCGCCCACCACCATGATTGCACCAACCTCACCGATGGCGCGGCCAAACCCGGCCAGCGCGGCCGTTAGAAGTGCCCGGCGACCGTCCCAAAGCAAAGCCTGAACGCGTTGCTTTTGTGTTGTGTTCATCGAAATCAGAAGATCGTGGTAGTCTGACCAAAGCTCTCGAAGGGCTTGATGCGATATCGAAGCGATGAGTGGTGTGATGATGATAACCTGTGCGATGATCATGGCTGTTGGGGTGAACAGCAAACCCAGCACTCCGAAAGGTCCAGATCGGCTGAAAAATACGTAAACGATCAGGCCCACGACGACAGGTGGCAAACCCATCAAGGCGTTTAGAACGGCGATTGTCACGCGTCGGGAGCGAAAGCGGCGGACCGCCAGAAAGGCGCCCAGCGGCATGGCAATGGCACAGGATATCAGAAGCGCTGTCAGGGTGACGCGCAGCGATCTGAGCGAGATTTCGACAAGATCCGCATCCAGCGTTACCAAAAGCCAGAACGCTTGGATCAAGCCGGACCATAAATCAACCATGCCTTCCCCCGGCTTTTTGACCAGACAGGTCCATTGCAGCGTGATCGCACCCGTAGTCGAACCACACATCATTCAACAAGAAAACCGATTCTCGGCTTGTTGACGGAAAATGATGTGATCTGCGGGTCGCGAGAATTGCAAAGACTGCACAAAGCTTGTGAGGACTTGATCCGGTTGACAAATGGAAAATCAGATAGTTAACATGTGAAGTAATTGCGAATGCGTGCGATGGGCAGCGCTAATTGACCGGGGGCAATATGACTGCGTTAACTGATAATCTTGAAAAGCTGGACGGTTATCTGGCACGTTTTCGCGGGACGGGGATCAAGAACCGCATCGGTGGCAAGGATAGCGACGGTGCTGGTCCAGCTTTCTCGACGCATTCGCCTGTCGATAAAAGTCTAATATGCACCGTGGCACGCGGGACGGAGAAAGACATTGATGCTGCCGCATGCGTTGCCCATGACGCATTCGCGGATTGGCGCGACATGCCTGCGACCGAACGCAAAAAGATCTTGATCAGCGTAGCGGATGCGATCGAAACCCGTGCCGAAGAGATCGCCCTTTGCGAATGCTGGGACACCGGACAAACGATCCGGTTCATGTCGAAAGCTGCCCTGCGCGGAGCCGAAAACTTTCGGTACTTTGCCGACCAGGTGGTACAGGCGCGCGATGGGCAACTGCTCAGATCACCCACCTTGATGAACGTCACAACACGTGTGCCCATCGGTCCCGTTGGTGTAATCACGCCCTGGAACACGCCGTTCATGTTGTCGACCTGGAAGATTGCCCCAGCTTTGGCGGCAGGTTGCACAGTTGTTCACAAACCTGCGGAGGCCTCGCCCTTGACCGCGCGACTACTGGTTGAAATTGCGGAAGAAGCTGGCCTTCCTCCGGGGGTTTTGAACACCGTTAACGGCTTGGGCGAGGATGCGGGCAAAGCCCTTTGCGAACACCCGAAAATCCGCGCCATCTCCTTTGTTGGCGAAAGTCGCACAGGGTCACTGATCACCAAGCAGGGGGCGGACACATTGAAACGCAACCACCTTGAACTTGGCGGAAAGAACCCTGTGATTGTGTTTGATGACGCAGATCTCGATCGGGCTTTGGATGCCGTGATCTTCATGATATTCTCGATCAACGGGGAACGCTGCACCTCATCTTCACGCCTGTTAATACAGGACACCATCAAGGATGACTTTGAGGCAAAACTGATAGAACGTGTAAACAAGATTAAAGTTGGCCATCCGCTCGACCCCGCCACTGAAATCGGCCCACTCGTCACCGAAGAACACTTCAATAAGGTGACGTCCTATTTCGACATCGCGCGCGAAGCTGGCGCGACAGTGGCGGCCGGGGGCCAAACCGTTGGCGATCAGGGCTATTTCGTACGCCCCACGGTATTCACCAACGCCACCAACGACATGCGAATCGCACGTGAAGAAATCTTCGGACCCGTGCTGACGTCGATCCCGTTTACATCCGAAGACGAAGCGCTCGCCATGGCCAATGACACGCAGTATGGTCTAACCGGTTATCTCTGGACCAATGATCTAACTCGCGCCCTGCGCTTCACCGACAGGTTGGAAGCCGGTATGATCTGGGTGAACTCGGAAAATGTCCGTCACTTGCCGACACCGTTTGGGGGTGTAAAAGCCTCGGGCATCGGTCGCGACGGTGGTGATTGGTCGTTTGAATTCTACATGGAGCAAAAGCATATTGGCTTTGCCACCGGGGATCACAAAGTCATGCGATTGGGTGCGTAGCTGTTCTTTTTCTTGTTATAAATATCCCGGGGAGCACGAGGGGTTGGCCCCTCGTTCTGACAGACGCCAAAGGAGACTCCGATGGGAAAAATCGTTCAGGCCGCGAAAATCACCCATGTGCCCAGCATTTGGATGTCGCACACGATGGAGAAGTACAAAGGCATTCGCCAGCCCGCAATAGATGGTTACGCCAAACTGCGCCAGGATGCGATTGACCGCAGGGTCGACACGTTCGTTGTATTCGACACCCACTGGATCACAAATCAGGGGTTCCATTTAAACGCCAAGCCGCATCACAAGGGTCGGTTTATCAGCCACGAACTGCCACATATGTTAGCCGACATGGAATTTGACTACCACGGCGACAGTGATCTGGCAGCGTCGATTCTAGCGGTGCTTGAAGAACGCGGTGAACGGGCTATGGGTCACGCTCAACCTGATTTGGGTATGGAATACGGCACGCTTCTGCCCATGCATTTCATCAACGAAGGCGTGAATGCCCGCGTCTTGCCAGTGGCCGTCAACCAGTTCTCATCCATCGAGGAAAACCGACGCTGGGGGTCTGCCATTACTGAAGGTATCAAACGCTCAGACCGGAAGGTATCAATCCTTGCCTCCGGATCGCTCAGCCATGATTTCACACCCAACGAACGCTCGATCGATGGGTTGAATTCTGTGAATGGCGAGTTCAATCGCCAGATGGATATGCGCGTGTTGGAGCTTTGGGAAAGTGGCAGATGGGCAGAGTTCCTGGATTTGCTTCCAGACTATGCGGTCAAGTGCACGGGCGAATGTGCGATGAACGACACTGCGCTGTTGTTCGGCGCGCTGGGCTGGAAGGATTACCAAGGAAAGATCGATATCTACACCCCGTATTTCGGCAGCTCCGGTACCGGGCAGGCCAATATCAGCTTCTCGGTTCAATAGGAATTGCGATGAAATATGCGACGTTTTCCGCTGGCGGTGAACGCTTCTACGGCGTCATTACTGATACGGGTGCGGTGGCTCTGTCGCCCGATTTTTCCCACTGGCCCACGCTTTTTGATGTCATTGAAGCGGGTGGGCTGGATGATCTTGCGCGCGCTGCGCAGGGGCGTTCGGCAACTCATACGGATTATTCGTTCGAAATGGTGCTGCCAAATGCGCCGCGCATCCTTTGCGTTGGTGTGAATTTTCCCGACCGCAACGCCGAATACAAGGATGGCAGCGCCCAACCTAAGCACATGTCGTTGTTCCCTCGCTTTGCCAGTGGCTTCACCGGCCATAATCACCCGCTGATCCGCCCGCCGGAAAACCACACGCTGGATTATGAAGGCGAGGTGGCAATCGTGATCGGCAAGGCGGGGCGACGCATCCCAGCAGCGAAAGCCTATGATCATATCGCGGCGCTGACGCTGTGTAACGAAGGCACCATCCGCGACTGGGTCCGTCATGCCAAATTCAACGTCACGCAAGGCAAGAATTGGGACAGATCTGGTGCGATTGGACCGTGGCTTGTCCCCTTCACTGACGCAGCCCAGCTGGACGAGGCGCGCATTCAGACACATGTGAACGGAGAACTGCGGCAAGACGATCATCTGCGCAACATGATGTTCCCGATCCGTAAAGAAATCGCCTATATCTCGACCTTCATGACGCTTCAGCCAGGCGACATCATCGTAACCGGCACGCCGATCGGGGCAGGGGCGCGGTTTGATCCCCCACGCTATCTGGTGCCGGGTGACGTGGTCGAGGTTTCGGTGGACGGCGTCGGCACGCTGCGCAACACGGTTGAGGACGAAGTGTTATGACCCCGGACGATCACGCCACCGCCGCAGCTGACCTGCTTGAGGCTGAACGGACTGGTCAGCAGATCGGACTGCTTTCCTTGCGCCACCCCGAAATGGGGATGGACGACGCTTATGCGGTGCAAAATGCCATCTATGATCAGAAGCTTGCTCAGGGGCGCCGCGTGATCGGGTGGAAGATCGGCCTGACGTCAAAAGCCATGCAATATGCGCTGGGCATCGACATCCCGGATAGTGGTATTCTTTTTGATGACATGCTGTTTGAAACCGGTGCGACTGTGCCCACGGGGCGGTTCATTCAACCCCGGATCGAAGCCGAGATTGCCTTTGTGATGAAATCCCCGCTCAGCGGCGTCGATGTAACGCGTGATGATGTGATTGCCGCGACCGAATACGTTGCTCCGTCACTTGAGATCCTCGATACGCGTGTTCGGCGCATGGACCCGGATACCGGTAAAACACGTACCGTGTTTGACACGATCAGCGACAATGCTGCAAACGCGGGGATTGTTCTGGGGAACACACGCCACGCCGTCGATACCCATGACCTGCGCTGGGTCGGTGCGCTCGTCTTCCGCAATGGCGCGGTCGAAGAAACTGGACTTGGTGCCGGCGTACTGAACGACCCCGTGGAAAGTGTCGTCTGGCTGGCCCGCCGAATGGCGCAATACGGCCAAAGTATCGAACCGGGGCAGATCATTCTGTCAGGCAGCTTTATCCGCCCGGTAGAATGCCCATCCGGCACCGATATTCACGCCGATTTCGGCGCTTTCGGTTCCGTCGATATTCGGTTTGGTTGATCAGGCGGCTCAGGTCCATGCCGCATTCGCGCACCACTTGGGCGCAAATGGTTGCACGCCTTCGCAATCTGTTTGATAGAACCGGGGTCCGCCCAAACGGAGACCCCGCGTGAAACTGCGCTTTGACCACGGCCCGCAGCAAATGCCCTGCCAGTTTACGACGCCCCGGCGGTTGATCGTGGCGCATGAGGTGCAGGAGGTTGCCCCTGCGCTGGCCGAGTTGGACCGCGCTCGAGACGACGGGGCTTGGTTGGCCGGGTTCGCAAGCTACGAGCTTGGGTATGCGCTAGAGCCGCGCTTGATGCCCCTGATGCCTGCCAACCGCCGTCTGCCCCTTATGCAGTTCGGTGTATATGACGACCCTTGCGTACCGGATGCGGTCGCCGCTGGTCCGGCGCATCTGTCGGAGCTGACACCCGATTGGGCTGAAGATCGGTATGGTGCTGCGTTTCAACAGGTTCACGACTATATCTGCGCAGGCGACATCTATCAGGCCAATCTGACCTTCCCGATCCGCGGACGGGCATCGGGGTCGCATCATGCAATCTATGCCGCCCTGATGCATACTCAGCCGGTCAGGTTTGGGGCGCTGATCGAGGCGGAGGGAATGCCCGAAATTCTGTCGCGATCTCCTGAGTTGTTTTTCCGCACCAATGCCACCGGTCAGATCGAAACACGGCCCATGAAGGGCACCCAACCGCGCAGTGCCGACCCGGTTGAAGATGCCCATCGCGTTGATTTCCTGCGTAATGACGAAAAGAATCAGGCCGAGAACCTGATGATCGTCGATCTTCTGCGCAACGACATCTCGCGGATTTGCGAGGCGGGCAGCGTCTGCGTGCCCGAACTGTTCACGGTTGAAAGCTATGAAACTGTACATCAGATGGTCTCGCTCGTGCGGGGGCAAATGCGCGCGGGCACCGGGTTGGGCGATATTTTTCGGGCGTTGTACCCCTGCGGCTCGATCACCGGTGCGCCCAAACTGCGCGCGATGGAGATCATTGCCGCGTTGGAAGACTGCCCGCGCGAGGTCTATTGCGGCAGCATCGGATGGGCTGCACCGGACGGGCGGTCAGAATTTAACGTCGCCATTCGGACTTTGATGGTCGACGATGGCGCAGTCACGCTGAATGTCGGGGGCGGAGTGGTCTATGACAGCACCGTATACTCGGAATACGAGGA
Organism: Aliiroseovarius sp. F47248L; assembly: GCF_023016085.1. Lineage (NCBI taxonomy): Bacteria > Pseudomonadati > Pseudomonadota > Alphaproteobacteria > Rhodobacterales > Paracoccaceae > Aliiroseovarius > Aliiroseovarius sp. F47248L. The sequence continues at coordinate 679,930 of NZ_JALKBF010000001.1, forward strand.
AGCCTTATGGAAAGCCCGTTTCGCGACGCAATTGATGACGAAACAAGGCTGATAGAAACCATGCTTTGGTCGCCAGAAAGTGGCGTTCGCATGCGGGATCGGCATTTGTCGCGGTTGGCACGCTCGGCTTTGCGCTTGGGTTTTCCAATGTCCGATCCGACGTTCATGTTGGATGCTTTTGAGGCCGAAGGGCCGCGCCGTTTACGGCTGACGATGGATCGCCACGGTGCGCTTGACCTAACTTCTGCACTGTATGATGCGCAGGCCGCAGACTCGGTTTGGTCCCTGCAAGTGTCTCCGGTCAGGCTTTTGTCGACCGATCCTTGGCTTTTGGTGAAATCCACCCACCGCGCGCTTTACAATAAAACCAGGTCAGTGCTTCCCGATGGCGTTGATGAAGTCGTTTTTATGAATGAACGCAACGAATTGTGCGAGGGTACAATCACAAATGTCTTCGTTGATTTCGGGCAGGGGCTTGTCACGCCACCGTGTTCCTGCGGCCTGCTTCCCGGTATTCTGCGCGAAGAGATGCTTGAGGCAGGACGGGCGCATGAGCAGGTCATTCCGATTGAACAGCTGCGGCAGGCAAACGCGATCTATGTTGGAAACGCTCTGCGCGGACTAATCAGGGCGCGCCTGAGCTGATCCAACGGGACTAATCTGTTGCTACTTGGGGGAAGTGGTGGGCGACCTTGGAATCGAACCAAGCGTGCGTCTCCGCGAGGGAGTTACAGTCCCCTGCCACACCTTGCGGCCTGTCGCCCACTATCCCTGCGCACATTGCGCCGAATGTGGGGCTGATTATCCCGCCCGCGCCGAAGGGTCAATACGAAAATTCGCCCATCTGCCGACCATCTGTTACCTATCTGCCCTTGCCTCGCCGTCTCAATGGTCGCATTGTCCGGGCCTTGCGAAAAGAAGGGCAAACCGCATGACAAAAAAGCCGAAATGGGTGGTTCAGAAAGAAAAAGCGCGGCGCGATGCCGAGGCCGAAACCGTTTGGCTGTTCGGGCTTCACGCGGTGCGTGATGCGCTGATGAACCCGGATCGAAATCGGTTGCGCCTGATCGTGACAAAGAATGCGGCTGACAAGCTGGCGGACGCCATTGTCGTTTCGGGAATGGAGCCCGAGATTGCCGATGCCCGGAAGTTTTCAGCGCCGCTTGACCCCAATTCGGTGCATCAGGGAGCGGCACTTGAAGTCAAGCCGCTTACCTGGGGTAATTTTGCTGAACAGGTCATGGGCGGAGCAGGTGGTTTGCCGATCGTCGTACTGCTGGATCGTGTGACCGATCCGCATAACGTGGGCGCGATCCTACGCTCTGCCGAGGTGTTTGGCGCAAGTGCAGTGATTGGAACAGCGCGCGGGTCAGCGCCGGAAACCGGTGCGCTGGCCAAGACGGCATCAGGTGCGTTAGAACGACAGCCCTATCTGCGGATCCGCAATCTGACCGACACGATGGTCGAGTTGCGCGAGATGGGGTTTGTCATCCTAGGCCTTGATGGCGAAGCTGATACGACGTTGGATGCGGCACTTGATGACCATCCGGACAGGCCGGTCGCGCTGGTGCTCGGTGCAGAAGGGCCAGGTCTTCGCGACAAAACCAAAGCGACATGTGATCAACTGGTCAAAATACCGTTTGCACGGGATTTCGGATCGCTCAACGTCTCGAACGCGGCGGCAGTGGCGCTTTCTCGCACACGAGCGACCCGATGATCACTTCCCCTTGAGGAGGGTGGTTTTTTCTGCAGATAGTGCTCTGATAGGGGTGTGGAGGGGTGCCACATGAAGAAGATGATCATTTCGCGCCGACATGCTTTGTCGGGATTGCTTGCTGCGCCAATGGCCTTGGGGGTCGGTGCGCCACGCGCTTGGGCTGCGGCCTCTGCCGTTTACATCGAGGACGGGGTGGCGTGGGATGGGCATGACCCGGTTGCCTATTTCACGACAGATTCACCGATGCCCGGGTCACCCGATTTTGCCTTTGATCACAACGGTGTCACCGTTTTATTTGCCAATGATGAACACCGAGCGATGTTTGCCGATGACCCGATGCGGTATGCGCCGCAATATGGTGGCTACTGCGCTTATGCAATGAGCCAGGGGCAGATTGCACCTACCGTGCCCGAAGCCTGGACGATTTATGACGGTCGGCTGTATCTGAATTTCAGCCTTGGCGTGCGCGAATTGTGGTTGGCGGATGTTCCCGGCTTTATCGCCAAAGCGGATTCGTTCTGGCCGGGTGTGCTGAGCGAGTAAGGCTCGGCTTCCCGGCCGAGAGTTCACAAGTTCTTTACAATCCCTTCCCAAAACTGGGTTTGCACATATTTGTTTAACGAGAGCGGGCTGTGGAACGCCCGATTTCTCATTTCACTGTCCCTCGTTCCACCAACTTGCGCCCGGCCTTTTGGTTTCGGGCGCATTTTTCGTAGCAGTTGTGAGGTGAGGGATTGGAAAGCATCGCACGCTGGCCTATCTGTCATGCATGACGCACAATGATACAGATACCCGCCTGAAATCTATTCTGACCTCGACCCGCGTGATCGGGTTGGTCGGCCTGTCCCATAAGCCGGAACGCGCAAGCCACGGGGTCGCCGCATTTCTGGCCGAAAAAGGATATCGTGTGATTGGTGTCAATCCAGGGCTAGCCGGGCAGGTCATGTTTGGCGAAACGGTTGTGGCGACGGTTGACGAGTTGCCGCCAGAGACTGACATGATTGACCTATTCCGCCGATCAGATGCCGTGGCACCGATTGTGGATGCCGCGCTGAAGGCCTTGCCGGGATTGAAGACCGTTTGGATGCAGTTGGGGGTGGAGAATGCCGAAGCCCGCGCTCAAGCCGAGGCCAAAGGTGTTGTCGTGATCGAAAATCGTTGCCCCAAGATCGAATATCCACGCCTGTTCGGCGATGCGGCGCTGGATGAATTGGTCGGGTAGGCTCACTTCGTGAGCCTGAAGGGCGCTGCCCCTCGCGGCGGGGGGCCGCTCACCCCGGGTATTTTTGGCCAGAAGAAACAGAGGTCAGTCGGTGCGAGCGGCTTTTTCCGCGATGCCGGACGTGCCGTCGCGACGTTCGAGTTCTGCCAGTACGTCGGCAAAAGGAATGTCGCGGGCGGTGAGCATGACTAGCAGGTGGTAGAGGACATCGGCGGCTTCGGCGGTCAGGTTTTCGCGGTCGTCTTTGACGGCGGCGATGATGGCCTCAACGGCCTCTTCCCCAAATTTTTCAGCACATTTTTCCGGGCCTTTCGACAGCAGTTTTGCGGTCCAAGAGGTTTTGGGATCGGCGCTTTTGCGCGCCTCGATCGTGGCGGCGAGGTGGGTGAGAATGCTCATGTCAACCTCATCGGGATGCCCGCGGCGGCCATGTGTTCCTTGGCCTCGCGGATGGTGTAGTCGCCGAAATGGAAAATGGACGCTGCCAGCACGGCGCTTGCGCCGCCTTCGGTCACACCTTCGACGAGGTGATCGAGCGTGCCCACGCCGCCGCTTGCGATGACGGGCACGTGCACCGCGTCCGAGATCGCGCGGGTTAGGGGGAGGTTGAAACCTGCGCGGGTGCCGTCACGGTCCATCGAGGTCAGAAGGATCTCGCCCGCGCCCTTGGCTTCCATCAGCTCGGCGAACGCGACCGCGTCGATCGGGTCGCCGTTCGCGTCCAGCGCGGGTTTGCGGCCCCCATGGGTGAAGATACCCCATTTGCCCGGCGCAACGGTCTTGGCGTCGATAGCCACCACGATGCACTGGCTGCCGAACCGATCAGCCGCCCGCGCAATCACGTCCGGGTCAGCGACGGCGGCCGAGTTGAAGCTGACCTTATCGGCACCAGCCAATAGCAGATCGCGGACGTCTTCGGGGCTGCGCACGCCGCCGCCAATGGTCAGCGGCATGAAACACTGCTCTGCCGTGCGCGTCGCAAGGTCATACATCGTGCCGCGGTTTTCATGGGTCGCCTTGATGTCGAGGAAGCAGAGTTCATCGGCCCCGGCGGCATCATAGGCGCGCGCCTGTTCCACAGGGTCGCCCGCGTCGATTAGATCGACGAAGTTGACACCTTTCACCGTGCGGCCCTCGGCCACGTCGAGGCAAGGTATGATGCGGGTCTTCAGCATTTTCTGCGCGGTCCTTGGCTGATCACGGTTTGTTTTATTTGTTCAAGCCCCAACTGGCCAGAGCATTGTCGCATTCGAACCTGATTTAAAGGAATTGCCCCATGATGAAACTCACCCTTGCAACACTTGTGTCGATGGTCGCCCTGCCGGCGATGTCAGAGATTGTGAAAGTGCCCGCATCCGGCACCGTTCCTGACACGATGGATGCGTTGGAGGCCGCCGTTGGAAACGCAGGTGCAACCGTATTCGCGCGCGTCGATCATGCTGGCGGCGCTGCGTCGGTGGATATGGAGCTTGGGGCCTCGCAGCTTCTGGTGTTTGGAAACCCCAAACTTGGCACGCCGGCGATGCAGGATGACCCGCTGGCCGGATTGATGCTGCCGCTGCGGGTGCTGGTGTATGAGGATGCCGATGGCGCGGTCTGGCTAGCCTATGAAGCGCCCGCCGACATGCTGGGGGAGTTCGGCATCGCAGGTGACGCACCCTATGTCGGCATGATGGAGGGTGCGCTGGACAAGCTGACCGCGGCTGCTGCGGGCGGTTAGAGTGCGGCCAGGGCGTCCCTCAGGTCAATGGCCCCGTCATAAAGCGCCCGGCCCGAGATTGCACCGTTCAGTGATGCGCCACAATCGCGCAAGGCAATGAGGTCAGCCAGAGAGCTGACGCCGCCACTTGCGATCACCGGGATTGAAACCGCGCGGGCGAGGGCGGCGGTGGCTTCCACATTCGGGCCTTGCATCGCGCCGTCGCGGTTGATGTCGGTATAGATGATGGCCGCGACGCCAGCGTCCTCGAACGATTTGGCAAGGTCGGTGACCATTACGTCGGTTTCCTCGGCCCAGCCCTTGGTGGCAACGCGACCGTTGCGCGCATCGATCCCCACGGCAACCTTGCCGGGAAAGGCGCGCGCGGCTTCGCGCACGAGGTCCGGGTTTTCGACGGCCACCGTGCCGAGGATGACACGCGACAAGCCCTTTTCAATCCAGCCTTCGATGGTCGCCATGTCTCGGATGCCGCCGCCCAGCTGGGCGGGGACGTCGATGGCGGCAAGGATCGCTTCGACCGCAGCGCCGTTCACCGGTTCACCTGCGAAGGCGCCGTTCAGATCGACGAGGTGAATCCACTCGCAGCCCGCATCCTGAAATGCCCGCGCCTGAGCCGCCGGGTCGTCGTTAAAGACGGTGGCCGCCTCCATCTCGCCGCGCAAAAGGCGCACGCATTGGCCGTCTTTCAGGTCGATGGCGGGATAAAGGATCATGGTAGGCTCCGATGTTTGGTGCTTTTGGTGCTTTTTGCATGGAAGTCGCGGCTTGCCAAGCCGCCCCTCCCGTCACGTCACACTTGCCATGAACGGTTTCTCGGGGTCAGGATATTTCCAGATTCAGGGAGGAATGAATGAAACGTATGTTAATGGCGCTTGCGCTGAGTGTTGGTATGGCAGCCCCCGCCTTTGCGGATGCCGTGGAAGGCGTGTGGAAAACGCAGGTGGATGACGGGAATTACGCACATGTCACGATGTCGAAATGCGGGTCCGCGATCTGTGGTGTGATTTCCAAGGCCTTCAACGCAGACGGGCCGATCAAGTCCGACAATATCGGCAAGCGGCTGGTCTGGGACATGCAGCCGAATAGTGGCGGCAAGTATTCCGGTGGCAAGATTTGGCAGCCTTCAACCGGCAAGGTCTTCAAGTCCAAGATGACGCTGTCCGGCAACAGCCTGAAGGTTGAAGGCTGCGTGGCGGTGTTCTGCAAGAAACAAACCTGGTCACGGGTGAAGTAAGCGAATTGAAACAGGACGAGGAGGGCGCTGTTTCAGCGCCCTTTCTTCTATGGTTTCCAGCTTAGAAAATTGGCGATCATCCGAAGCCCGGCCGACTGGCTTTTTTCCGGGTGGAACTGCATTCCAATCAGGTTGTCGCGGCCCACAATGGCCGTGATGTCGCCTGCGTAGTCGCAGTGCGCCAGCCGATGCGTGATATCATCCACCACGAAATGATAGGAGTGCACGAAATAGGCGTGGTCGCCCGTTTTGACACCCTCCAGCACCGGATGTTCGTGGTCGATCACCAGATCATTCCAGCCCATATGGGGCACTTTCAGCTTCGGGTCTGACGGGGTGATCTTGCGCACATGGCCCTTGATCCAGTCAAACCCGCTCGTGTCCTGATATTCGTGACTGACCGTGGCCAGCATTTGCATGCCGACGCAAATTCCCATGAAGGGACGAGCTTGCCGTATCACCGCCTCTTCCAACGCTTCGTAGATGCCGCGATGGTCCGACAGTTGCTGGCGGCAGGCCGGAAACGCCCCGTCGCCGGGCAGAACGATGCGGTCGGCGCGGGCCACGTCTTCGGGGCGGGTGGTGACGATCACCTTGCCCGCGTGGGTCTCTGCCGCCATACGCTGAAACGCTTTTTCGGCCGAGTGCAGGTTGCCGCTGTCATAGTCGATGATCACGGTCAGCATGGGATGCTCCGGGGATATAGCGGCTTAAAGCGCGCCTTTGGTCGAAGGAATTGCGTCCGCTTTGCGCGGATCAGTTTCTACAGCCAAACGCAACGCACGGGCGACGGCCTTGAAGCCTGCCTCGGCCACGTGGTGGGCGTTGAAGCCGTGCAACTGGTCCACATGCAGCGTGATGCCGCCATGGGTCGCCAGCGCCTGAAAGAACTCGCGCACCAACTCGGTGTCGAACGTGCCGATCTTCGGGGCGGCGAACTCCATGTTCCACACCAGATAAGGGCGTCCCGACAGGTCGAGTGCTGCCCGCACCTGTGCGTCGTCCATCGGCAGGTGGCATTCGCCATAGCGACGGATGCCCTTCTTGTCACCAAGCGCCTGCGTCAGAGCTTGCCCCAGCGCGATGCCGGTGTCTTCGACCGTGTGGTGGTCGTCGATGTGCAGATCGCCCTTGGCACGCACAGTTAAGTCGATCAGTGAATGGCGCGAGAGCTGGTCCAGCATGTGATCAAAGAATCCCACGCCAGTCTGGTTATCGTAAGCGCCGGTTCCGTCGAGGTTGACCTCGACCGAAATCTCGGTTTCCGCAGTCTTGCGGGTGATTTTTGCGCGCCGCATTCAGGTCGTCCTTTTTCTGTCTGCGCCCCTTATAGGCGCGCAGTTCTGCGCGGGGAAGGTAGCAAATTCCAACCCCATCGGGGTGTGGCAATCACGCGGCTTGTGACAGCATGAAATCATGTGGGCAGAGCGAGATTAGATGGCTCAAATCATCGCGCCCCATATAGGTCATGAAACCCTTCAAAGCCGTATTGCTGCCTTTGGGATACCAGGCCAGAGCGCCAGGATCGGTGTGCATATACCCTTCACGTTCGGCCAGCCCACGAAAGGCATAGCGTTCGGGCATGAAGCCAAAGATATGGTCGGGCGACCAGCGCAGCACGCAGGTGGCCAGCGCAAACCGCGCCAGCAGTCCAGGTAATCCGGTGCCGCGATAGCGGTCATCGCCTTTCACCCACAGTTCGCCGTGGTAGACCGTTTTTCCCCTGATACGTTTTGCACCGGGACCCGGCTTGTAGCAGCACCGATCAAGGTCAAGGTCCAGACCCGTGGGCGGAAAGTCGACAAACCGTTTGTCCAGATAGTCCGACAAGGCCAAACCGCCCAAATCAAACAGACGCATTGCCTGTGTGTGAACCAGTTCACCGTTTTCGTTCCAGCCAACAATCCAGAAGCCGGTATCTTCGTTCATATCATGGAGTTTTGGATCAAACGGCAGACCCAGTGGCTGGTGTGTGCGATGGGTGTTGATGTGGCTTTCGTACAGATCGAAATCTGACCCCATCTCAATCACCATGCCATGTTCGCTGGCCATGTCGAGGATCGCGGTCACATATTGTGCCCCCGCAAAAGTGTCATGAATGGTCATTTGGGTCTCCCATGTGCTCGTGGTCCAGGGGAATCTTAACCTATGCGGGAAACATTTCGAATCGATTTGCGATTTTTCGCGATTTACGGGAAATTAGGCAGAATTATGAGCATAATGTGACACATTTCGAACCTTTTTTCGGCCCGTTGCGACGCGAAGGTAGCCATAAATTTAGGCCATGTCGGGTGGAATGTCCTTCATAGTTAGATCGGCGTCCATGGCGTCGCGATCCTCGTCACTCAGATTGGCGATCTGCACGTTCCGGGTACGGTCGATCAGGGTGGCAAGGGCGAACTCGCCATCAGCGAACCGACAGGCCATCGCCAGCCGCTGATAGCTGATGGCCTTCAGCGTGTTGTCTTCGCCATGCCCGATACGTGTGTGGATGTGATCCAGACGAATGCCCCGCGTGGTTGCGATATCGTGAAATGGTTTTGCCAGTAGATTTGCAAACCCGGGCCCGCCGGGCAGATTGGCAATACCCTTGCCAACTGATGACCTGTATTTTTCCCACCCGAACCATGTGGCATAGGATGACTTTTCCCCAACTTCGGTACAGATCCAGTCGCCATTGTCCTCGTTATAGCGAAACACCATTAAATAGGGTCGCAGGGGGGCAAGCACAGGGCTTTCAAGTGCGCCTTCCGACCCCGCCCAGGCATGAAAGCCGAACTGGATTAGCGGTGAGCCCATATCCCAGATGGCGGTCAGTGGATGTTGCTGCAGGTAGTAGGGCACATCCCCGATCTGCATCCCAAGATAGTAAAGCTCATTTACATGCTTGCTTTCGTCGTGCAGCCAGGCGTCACCACGGGCGATCAATTCCTCAGCTTCGCGTAAAGCGTTCTTACCGTCTTCGGTGAGCTGGTACTGTCTATTGTCAAAGCTAAACAGCTTGCAGCCTTTGTAGCTTTCCAGTGAAGCAATGTGGCGGCGGACGGTTTGCCGGGTGCTGTCAAGCTCGCGAACGGATTCGGAAAGGTTCAATGTGCGCGCCAAAGATGCAAAGGAGCGTAGCATCTCAAACAAAAGGGCAGGGCTGCTTCGATTGATCATTTTTGCACCCAAACCGCCATCACCAAACTGTTTCCGCAATAGAATTCAAGTTGGCCCAAACAGCCTATTGCAGAAAAAGTCGTTTGGAAATTGTTATTTAGGACCACGGGTAAAGAAATAATACATCATGGGTGCATTTTTGCAACCGAACCGTGCACGACTCATCACTTGGGTCTCTGGGTGAAACCTGACATTCTCGTTTAACGGGAAGCAATTAAATGGTGAGAAAATGGTCCATCCAGTCGATGTCCATGTGGGTAAGAAAATCAGAGAAGTCCGTCTGCTGCGCGGTCTCACTCAGGTAAAAGTGGCGGAGCAGTTGGGGCTTTCGTTTCAACAGCTTCAAAAGTACGAAACGGGATACAATCGTGTCTCGGCCAGCAAAATGTTCGAAATTGCACAGCTCTTGAATGTTCAACCGGGGTATTTCTTCGAAGGTCTGGCTGAAGCCGGAACGTCAGAAGACGAAGCCATGGATGAACGCACGGCGAAAGCCGCGCAGGCGTTGTCATCAATTCAGGACGTAAAGGTGCGCAACCAGATCCAATCTATGATCCACGAACTGGCCAACCGCCAGTCGCTGAGCGCCTGAACAAATAGCACTACCTTTCTGAGGGGGAAGGGACGTGGTGGAAAGGGGGACGTGCGATGCGCGTCCCTTTTTCTTTTGGTCACGCTTAACCAGACGCCGCTACAGGCACGCCTGTTGTAAGCTTTATCTGTCCGAGAATTCCCATTGGAGCGGGCGAGGCGATTCGAACGCCCGACCCTAACCTTGGCAAGGTTATGCTCTACCCCTGAGCTACGCCCGCATCCTGATGGGTTTGTTCGACTGGGTAAGTCGAACCGGGTAACCGATTGGAGCGGGCGAGGCGATTCGAACGCCCGACCCTAACCTTGGCAAGGTTATGCTCTACCCCTGAGCTACGCCCGCATCCTTCGGTGAGCCGTGAGATATGAAATCCCACGCAAGGCTGCAAGGGAAAAATAGCACTAAAAGGTGAAATTCTCATCTTAAAAGGGACTCTTGCGCTGTTTTGCTGACAGCTAAGGCACCAAAGCCTAGCGGTAACGAAGAAGGGGCCGCCAGTGATGGCCGCCCCAAGACATGATTGTCGAAGTGATTACTCCAGCTCGATCATCAGATCCTTTGCGTCGATCTGTCCGCCAGGTTGCACATGCACGGCTTTGACCGTTGCGTCGCGTTCGGCATGGATGCCGGTTTCCATCTTCATTGCCTCGATGGTCAACAAAAGATCACCTTCGCGCACCGGTTGTCCCGCGGCCACCGAAACCGTAGCCACCACGCCAGGCATTGGTGCGCCCACATGGGCGCCATTGCCTTCTTCTGCCTTAGGGCGTTTTGTTGTCGACGCTTTTACCAACCGGTTCGCCACGCGAATAACACGCGGTTGCCCGTTGAGTTCAAAGAACACTTTGACCTCGCCGTCTTCGTTGGTTTCGCCCACGGCTTGAAGACGGATTTCCAGTGTCTTGCCGGGGTCGATCTCGGTCGAGATTTCCTCGCCCGGCTCCATCCCATAAAAGAAGGTTTTCGTAGGTAAGGTGCGCACCGGGCCGTATTGACGATGACGGCCCATGTAATCCAGAAACACCTTGGGATACATCAGATATCCGTTCAGATCCTCGTCGTCGATAGGCAGCCCCTCAAGCTCTTTTGACAGGCTGGCGCGGGTGGCTTCCAGATCGACGGGCTTCAGGTGTTTGCCGGGGCGCTCTGTGTTGGGCTCTTCACCCTTCAGCACTTTCTTCACAATCGTTTTTGGGAACCCGCCGGGGGGTTGGCCCAGGTTACCGCGCATCATATCCACTACGCTCTCGGGAAAGGCGACGTCAGTCTTGGGGTCTTCGACCTCCGCCCGGGTCAAGCCTTGGCTGACCATCATCAATGCCATGTCACCAACGACTTTCGAGGATGGCGTGACCTTCACGATATCACCAAACATCTGGTTCACATCCGCATAGGTCTGCGCCACCTCGTGCCAGCGTTCTTCAAGGCCCAGCGACCGCGCCTGCGCCTTTAGATTGGTGAATTGTCCGCCAGGCATCTCGTGCAGATAGACCTCCGAGGCTGGTGCGGCCAGCCCGCTTTCAAAGGCCGTGTATTGCGCGCGCGCGCCTTCCCAATAGTTAGAGATCTCGCGGATAGCCCCGATATCCAGCCCGGTGTCACGGTCGGTGTTGTCCAGCGCCTCGACGATGGACCCCAGACAGGCTTGCGACGTGCCGCCCGAGAACGCGTCCATCGCGGCATCGACGGCGTCAACCCCAGCATCGGCTGCCGCCAGAATGGTCGCCCCGGCAATGCCCGACGTGTCATGGGTGTGGAAATGGATCGGCAAGCCGACTTCGTCCTTCAACGCCTTGACCAGCACGCGAGCAGCAGCGGGCTTCAAAAGTCCCGCCATGTCCTTTAGACCCAACACGTGAGCACCCGCTGCTTCCAGCTCTTTCGCCATACCGACATAGTAATTCAGGTCGTATTTGGCGCGATCTGGGTCAAGGATATCGCCCGTGTAGCAGATCGTGCCCTCGCAGATCTTGCCCGAGGCGACCACCGCATCCATCGCAACGCGCATATTTTCAACCCAGTTAAGCGAGTCGAAGACGCGAAACACGTCAATTCCGGTGAGTGCAGCTTGTTGTACGAAAGCCTGAACCACGTTGTCGGGGTAATTGGTGTAACCCACACCGTTGGATGCCCGCAAAAGCATCTGCGTCATCAGATTGGGCATCGCTTCGCGCAGGTCGCGCAGACGTTGCCACGGGCATTCTTGCAAAAACCGATAGGCCACGTCGAAGGTGGCGCCACCCCAGCATTCGACAGAAAACAGCTCGGGCAGGTTGGCCGCGTAGGCGGGTGCCACCTTGATCATGTCAATCGAGCGCATCCGCGTGGCCAGCAGGGACTGGTGGCCGTCGCGCATCGTGGTGTCGGTGATCAACAGTTTTTTCTGCGCCTTCATCCAGTCCGCCACGGCTTGCGGCCCTTGAGCCTCTAACAGAGTGCGTGTGCCTGCCGTGGGTTGTGTACGCAAAGCGGGAGGTTTCGGTAGCTTCAGGTCGCTGTGGGGGGCGACGCGCCCTTGTGTTTCCGGGTGACCGTTCACGGTGATGTCTGCGATGTAGGTCAAGACCTTCGTGCCGCGATCCCGCCGCTTGGAGAACTTGAAAAGCTCTGGCGTTTCGTCGATGAATTTCGTCGTATATTGATTGTTCAGAAAAGTTGGGTGCTTCAGCAGATTTTCGACAAAGGCGATGTTGGTCGACACGCCACGCACACGAAATTCTCGCAAGGCACGGTCCATCCGAGCGATGGCTTTCTCGGGCGTCTGTGCCCAGGCCGTCACCTTGGTCAGAAGGCTGTCATAATACCGCGTGATCACGCCGCCTGCGTAAGCCGTTCCACCATCCAGACGAATACCCATGCCGGTTGCCGAGCGGTATGCAGTGATGCGGCCATAATCTGGGATAAAGTTGTTTTGCGGATCTTCTGTAGTCACACGGGTTTGCAGCGCATGGCCGTTCAGGCGGATGTCATACTGGCTGGCCTTGCCGGTCGCTTCGGACAGCGATTTACCCTCGGCGATCAGGATCTGCGCCTGCACGATGTCGATACCGGTCACTTCTTCGGTCACGGTGTGTTCGACCTGTACGCGGGGATTCACTTCGATGAAGTAGAATTTGCCGGTCTCCATATCCATCAGGAACTCAACCGTGCCGGCGCATTCGTAATTCACGTGAGAGCAGATCTTACGGCCAAGTTCGCACAGCTCTTCGCGCTGCGCTTCTGACAGATAGGGGGCAGGTGCGCGTTCGACGACCTTCTGATTGCGGCGCTGGACCGAGCAGTCACGTTCGTAAAGGTGATAGATGTTGCCGTGGCTGTCGCCCAGGATCTGCACCTCGACATGGCGGGCGCGGGTGATCATCTTTTCCAGATAACCCTCGCCATTGCCGAAGGCGGCTTCCGCCTCGCGCCGGCCTTCCAACACTTTTTCCTCTAACTCGTCCGGACCGTGGATCGGGCGCATCCCGCGCCCGCCGCCGCCCCAGCTGGCTTTCAGCATTAGGGGATAGCCGACACTTTCCGCTTCCTTTCGGATCGCCTTCATATCGTCGCCCAAGACTTCGGTGGCGGGGATGACGGGAACACCCGCATCAATTGCAACTTTGCGAGCCGAGGCTTTGTCACCCAACGCGCGCATGGTGGCGGCCTTGGGACCGATGAAAGTGATGCCATTGGCATCACAGGCATCTACAAAATCAGGGTTTTCTGACAGCAGGCCGTAGCCGGGATGGATCGCATCAGCGCCGCATTCGCGCGCGACGCGGATAATTTCATCAATCGAAAGATAGGCGGCAACAGGGCCCATGCCTTCGCCGATGCGATAGGCTTCGTCCGACTTGAACCGATGCAAGCCCAGCTTGTCTTCTTCCGCATAGACAGCAACGGTCTTCTTGCCCATTTCGTTGGCCGCGCGCATCACGCGAATGGCGATCTCGCCCCGGTTGGCGATCAGGATTTTCTGAAATTCCTGCATCTCACTCTCCCCCTTGTCAGGCCCAATATGCCGATTTGGGTGAAAGTCGTAGGCTGTGCTGCATTGCAGCGCAATAGGGTTTGTAAGAATTCGGTAAGGTTTAACGCATAATTGGTAATAAAAAATTACCAATTATGCGCAGATGAGGTGCCCGCGAATTGTGATTCTACCGTGATCGGGACAGCAAGCCACCAGGCTGGCGTGTGATTCGCCCCTCAAGCTCCAAATTGACCAGTTCGGGCAGGATGTCGCCTGACCCGGCGCCTGTCTGGTCGCCCAAATCCCGGATCAACTGATCTTCGGCCAAGGGACTTGGGCCAAGACGGGCCAGGATCTGGCTGTGCAAATCAGCGGTTTGTGACAGGGTTCTTTTGTCTTGAGGCTTGTGCAAGTCGACCTGCGGAGTGAGGGCAGGCTGGGTAGATATGACATCGGTTGCTTCTGCCGGACTAATCGCGTCAATCACGTCTTGCGCGCCACGGACAAGCGCCGCCCCGTCGCGAATAAGAAAGTTGCAGCCTGATGCGCGAGCGTCAAACGGATGTCCCGGCACGGCCAGCACATCGCGCCCTTGATCCAATGCGTTGCGCGCCGTGATCAAAGACCCGGATTTGGCTGCTGCTTCCACGACCACCACGGCCCGAGCCAATCCTGAAATCAGCCTGTTACGACGGGGGAAATGGCGGGCTTGCGGGGTCAGACCCGGTGGTTGTTCCGACAAGCGAAGCCCCTTGCGGGCGATATCTTCGGCCAGATCGGTGTTGTCTTTGGGATATATCACGTCAACGCCGCCCGCCATTACGGCCACCGTGTGGCCTGCGTCCAATGCGACTTCGTGCGCCACTGTGTCCACACCGCGTGCCAGTCCGGAAACGATGATAAATCCGGCCTCACTCAGGTCACGGGACAGTTTGCGGGCCATGCGCAACCCGATCGAGGACGCATTGCGCGCCCCGATCAGCGCCACCATTGGACGATGCAGCAGAGAAGTATCGCCCATCGCCCAGATGAAGGGCGGTGGGTCTGGGATTTCTGAAAGAAGTTCTGGGTAAGCCGGCGTACCCCATGTGATCATCTTGGCCCCGGCAAAACGCGCACGGCGATGTTCGGCTTCGGCTTCATCAAGCGGGCAGGGGGCATAGTCGTTAACGCCCGCGTTGGCGGCGACGTCGGGCAATGCGCGCAGCGCTTCTTGCGCCGAGCCATGTTCGGCCAACAGCCGAAAGAAAGTCGCAACCCCAACACGGCGCGAGCGCAAGAGACGGATCCACGCCAATTCATCTTCCACAGACTGAGGTGAGGGGGTGGGGTGCGTTAGGGAAGGTGATATTTTCAGGGGCATGATTGATTCCGTCTCTTGCGAGTTAACCATGCGCCCTAAGTGGTTAACGTCACCCTAACGTCAGTCCATCAGGAAATCCTGATGCAGACTGGCTTGTATTAGGCACGTGATCGGTCAGGGATTACGCCGCCGAACCCCCAACCGTTAATCCGCCGATCAACAGCGAGGGTTGGCCGACGCCCACAGGTACCGATTGCCCCGCTTTTCCACAGGTGCCTATGCCGGGGTCCATTGCCATGTCATTACCAATGGCGCGAATTTGCTTCATCGCGGCAGGACCATCTCCGATCAATGTCGCACCTTTTACAGGCGCGCAGACTTTGCCGCCTTCGACGCGGTAAGCCTCGGTACAGCTGAACACGAACTTGCCATTTGTGATGTCAACTTGACCGCCACCGAATCCAACCGCATAGATACCGTCTTTCAACTCGCCCAAAACCTCTTGGGGGGTAGCGGTGCCGCTTTCCATGATCGTGTTGGTCATCCGTGGCATCGGAGCGTGGGCATAGCTTTGTCGACGGCCATTGCCGGTCGGTGCAACACCCATAAGGCGGGCGTTCTGACGGTCCTGCATATAACCGACCAGCATGCCGTCCTCGATCAGGACTGCGCGGCCGGTCGGCGTGCCTTCGTCATCCACCGAGAGTGATCCGCGCCGGTCGGGCAAGGTGCCGTCATCGACCACAGTCACTCCTTTGGCGGCGACCTGCGTGCCCACAAGACCTGAAAAAGCTGATGTGCCCTTGCGGTTGAAATCGCCTTCCAGTCCATGGCCCACGGCCTCGTGCAACAGAATGCCGGGCCAGCCATTGCCCAGCACCACATCCATCACACCTGCGGGGGCTGGGACCGCGTCAAGGTTCACCAGCGCAATACGCAGCGCTTCGCGGGCCGTGGCTTGCCAAGTTGCTGGTTCCATCAACCCCGTCAGACCCGCGCGACCACCACCGCCAGACGAGCCGCTTTCGCGTCGTCCGTCCTTTTCAACAATGACCGAGATGTTCAGCCGTGTCATCGGGCGTGTATCGGAGACCAGCGCACCATCGGGACGCAGGATGTGAACCTCTTGCAGGCTCGCGGCAATCGTCGCGGATACTTGCACTACTCGGGGATCAAGGTCGCGGGCGAATGCGTCGATCTCGCGCAGGGTCTCGATTTTCAGACCGAAACCCGCATCCGCCATCGGATCGGCGTCTGTATAGAGTTTCTGATTGGTGCGAGCAGGTGCGTCGGCCCAGGTTCCACCCCCTTCACCGACCGCTAGACGCGCGGTACCGGCAGCGCGTTGCAAAGCCGCTTCGCTGATCTCGGAGGAATGCGCATATCCAGTCGTGTCCCCGCGCACCGCGCGTAACCCAAACCCTTCGGATGCATCATAGCTTGCGGTTTTCAAACGCCCATCGTCGAAGACCAACGCTTCGGATCGCATTCGTTCCAGAAACAACTCGCCATCATCCGCGCCAACGGTCACGTCCGCCAGCAGGCGTTGGGCGCTATCAGCATCCAGATGGGTCTCAAACGGGCGAAACGATGTAGCATCAGTCATGGGGGCCTCGAAATAGCGCTAAACGTGGGTTTTGTTGTTTAACCTGAGAAGGTTTTTCCTTGTTCCCAGCTTTCTAATATGGTTTCTCGTCGAAGAGAAACAAGGAATCCCGCGCCAGCGCTCGGGAGAGGTATGAGCGAGCCGCCGCCGCGTTGACCAAAGGGTCAGCAAAAAGGCCGCGCCGCACAGAGAAGAGAAAGACGAACATGATGCGTTTCAGCAGCCTTTTCGCCACTGCAACTGCTATTCTGACCGCCGGTCAGGCATTCGCGCAGGAAAATCTGGAAATCATCGGCAAACCGGTCGATGGCGCGATGGGTTTTCAACCCTCGGCAACCAGTGTCGCACAGGCGGCGCACGGGCTGGATGACATGATCAACTATATCATCTTCGCCATCACGATTTTTGTCACATTGCTGCTGGCGATCGTGATCGTGCGCTACAACCGTCGCGCGAATCCCGAGCCTGCAACCTTCACCCATAACACTCCGATCGAGATCATCTGGACGTTGGTGCCGGTCGTTATCCTGGTGTTCATCGGGGCGTTCTCGTTGCCGGTCCTGTTCCAGCAACAAGTTATCCCCAAGGGTGATGTGGTGATCAAAGCCACCGGATATCAGTGGTATTGGGGATATGAATATCCCGAGCACGAGTTTGGCTTCGACAGCTTCCTTCTGTCGCGTGATGAGCTGGAAGAGCATGGCTACAGCCAAAGCGAATACTTGCTGGCCACTGACACTGCAGTTGTCGTGCCGACCGGTAAGAAAGTTGTCATTCAGGTCACCGGCGCTGACGTGATCCATTCATGGACCATCCCGGCATTTGGTGTGAAGCAGGATGCTGTTCCCGGACGTCTGGCCGAACTTTGGTTTGAAGTCGACGAAGGCAAAGAAGGCATCTATTTCGGACAGTGTTCCGAACTGTGTGGCAAGGACCATGCCTATATGCCGATCACCGTCAAAGCTGTGACCCAGGAAGAATACGATGTCTGGTTGAAGGGCGCGATCGAGGAATTTGCGGGCGACATGAACTCGCTTCCCACCGTTCAGATCGCCGCAGCTGAGTAATCAATGCGGGGCAGGTACAAGCCCGTGCCCCGCCTCGGCCGTCCTGACTGGGGCGGTATCTGTCAACCGAAAACCACAACAACCAGAGCGCAAAAAACCCAATGAGCGACGCCAGCATTCAGAGCAACACCGACAGCCGCGAAGCCGGTTTTGGCGACTATTTTGCGCTGTTGAAACCGCGTGTGATGTCGCTTGTCGTATTCACCGCGCTGGTGGGGCTTCTGGCAGCACCCGTCGGGGTGAACCCTGTCGTCGGGCTTGCGTCGATCCTGTTCATTGCCGTGGGCGGTGGCGCATCGGGCGCTTTGAACATGTGGTGGGATGCCGATATCGACCGCAAAATGCGTCGCACTCAATCGCGCCCGATCCCATCGGGGAAAGTGACCGAGGGCGAGGCGTTTGCCATCGGCATGACGCTGTCTGCTATGGCCGTGGTCATGCTGGGTCTTGCAGCAAACCTTGTGGCTGCCGCTCTTCTGGCCTTTACGATCTTTTTCTACGTCGTGATCTATACCATGTGGCTGAAACGCTGGACCCCGCAGAATATCGTTATTGGCGGCGCGGCAGGGGCGTTTCCGCCGATGATTGGCTGGGCAGTGGCCACTGGTGGTGTCAGCATTGAAAGCGTGTTGATGTTTGCTCTGACTTTCGCGTGGACCCCGCCGCATTTCTGGGCGCTGGCGCTGTTCACCAAGGGTGATTATGCCAATGCGGGCGTGCCGATGCTGACCGTGACGCACGGGCGCAAAGCCACTCGCGCGCATATTCTGGGATATTCTTTGGTTCTTGCGGTCGTGGCCATCGCGTTGGGCCTGACCTCTATCGGTGGACCGGTCTATATGGCCATCGCGCTGATCCTGAACGGCCTGTTCATCAAGGGCGCATGGGATGTGTTCCGCCGTGATGATGCCGCCTCGGATGCGGACACCCACACAGCCGAGCGGGGGCTGTTCAAGCTGTCGCTGGCCTATCTGTTCCTGCACTACGGTGCCCTTCTGATCGAAGCCTCGCTGAAACCGTTTGGTCTTGGGGGTTGGGGCTGATGGCGATCAAGGTTGATCACGAACTGCACAAACGCCGTCTAAGCCGCAATATCGGTGTCGGCGTGGCATTGATTCTGTTTGTTGGGCTGGTTTACGGGCTGACAGTGGCCAAGGTCAGCGACCTCTATAAACCCGCGCCCGCAACATCGGAGGTCAGCGAATGAGCCTGACCCGCCCACAGAAAACAGCCGCCAAGATGGTGGGCGTTGTGATCCTGATGGGATCGCTCAGCTGGGCCGCTGTTCCCTTTTATGACTGGTTCTGCCGTGTGACCGGGTTTGGCGGTGAAACTGCCGTCGCACAACGCGGATCCGACGTGGTGCTGGATCAGAAAGTTCTGGTTCGGTTTGACGCCTCGAAAGAACGCGGAATGCCGTGGGACTTCAAACCCATGCAGCACGAGATGGAAATCAAGTTGGGTGAAACGGGATTGGCCTTCTACGAGGCCTATAACCCGACCGACCGTCCTGTCGCAGGCACCGCCAGCTATAATGTCGCACCTTTCGCAGCGGGTGGCTATTTCACCAAGATTGACTGCTTCTGCTTTGAAGAGCAGGTGTTGCAACCGGGCGAACGCGTGACCATGCCGGTCACATTCTATGTTGACCCGGAAATCCTTGATGACCGAGAGGCGAAATACCTCAAAGCCATCACGCTGTCTTACACTTTCCACGAAACAGAATTGCCGGACGAGTTTGCGCAGCTTGCGCCAACCGCCCCGGCAGTGCAAAACTGAGCCAGAAGAACAGGGACTAAACGCTTATGGCACATGCAAAGAACCACGATTATCACATCCTGCCGCCTTCGGTGAATCCGTTCCTCGGGGCTGTGGCGGGCTTCATCATGCTTTTCGGGGCTGTCCAGTGGATGGCCAACGGTATTCCCTGGATCTTCTTCATCGGACTGGCTGGCGTTCTTTACGTCATGTTCGCGTGGTGGTCTGATGTCGTTCACGAAGGTGAAACAGGCGATCACACATCTGTCGTGAAAATTGGCCTGCGCTATGGCGTGATCCTGTTTATTATGTCCGAAGTCATGTTCTTCGTTGCGTGGTTCTGGAGCTTCTTCAAACATGCATTGTACCCCATGACAGAAGGTTCACCGGCAATTGACGGTGTTTGGCCCCCTGAAGGGATCGAGACCTTCGACCCTTGGCACCTGCCGCTGATCAACACACTGATCCTGCTTCTGTCGGGCGCTGCCGTCACTTGGGCACACCATGCTATTGCCCATGAAAACAACCGGAAAGACCTGATCACGGGTCTGGCGCTGGCGGTTTTCCTTGGTGCAGTGTTCACCCTCTTCCAAGCCTACGAATACAGCCACGCCGCCTTCGACTTCGCGGGCAACATCTATGGTGTGAACTTCTTCATGGCGACGGGCTTTCACGGCTTCCACGTGATTGTGGGCACGATCTTTCTGTTCGTCTGCCTGCTGCGTGCGATGAAAGGGCAATTCACGCCAGAAAGCCATGTGGGCTTTGAAGCCGCCGCTTGGTACTGGCACTTTGTGGACGTGGTGTGGCTGTTCCTGTTCGCCGCAGTCTACATCTGGGGCGGTTGAACCTGACCCGAAAATAGTCCTATTCGGGGCGCGAGGGGAAACCTTCGCGCCCCTTTCACTTGACCCGCTTCGGACCCTTCATGAACTTTCGCCTGATCCTGACCGTCATTCTCAGCATCGCCATTCTGGTGGTGTTTCTGGGGCTTGGGAAATGGCAGTTGGATCGACTCTATTGGAAAGAAGGTGTGTTGGCCGAGATTGAAAGCCGGATTGCAGCATCCCCTGTCGATTTGCCCGAGCAACCTGACCCAGAACGCGACAAGTACCTGCCGGTGAAGATCGCAGGCACGATGGGGTCAGAGACGCTTCGAGTGCTGGTCAGCAGCCGGGATGCAGGGGCCGGGTATCGTCTGATATCCTCGCTCACCACGTCGAATGGCGCTGTGCTGATCGACCGGGGTTTTATCCGCGTGGACGATGCGGTGCCTGAAACGCCGGCTGAGCTTTTCACCGTGGTGGGCAACCTGCATTGGCCTGATGACCGCAACAGCGCCACGCCGGAGAACGAAGTTGATACAAACACTTGGTTTGCCCGTGATATCGACCAAATGGCCGAGGTACTGAACACCCGCCCAATCCTGATCATTGCACGTCAGATCACCCCTGCCGAACCGGGCATTCTGCCGATGCCCGTCACCAGCGCGGGCATACCAAACGATCACCTGGAATACGCTGTCACATGGTTTTTGATGGCTGCGACATGGGTGGTGATGACAGTCTTTGCGCTTTGGCGTATGAAACGCCGGACACGTGAAACTCTCGCCCCAAGGAGCGACTGAAATGCGCTATATCTCTACCCGTGGTGACGCCGCGGACCTCGGCTTTGAAGATGCCATGCTGACGGGCCTCGCCCGTGACGGCGGCCTTTATGTGCCTGAGACCGTGCCAACCATGAGTGCAGGCGATATCGCCGCCTTGGCAGGTTTGCCGTATGAAGAAGTCGCCTTTCGCGTGATGCGCCCCTTCGTGGGCGACACCTTCACGGACGCGGAATTCACCGACATCATCGCCAAGGCTTATGCAGGGTTCAATCACGATGCCCGTGCGCCCTTGGTGCAGCTTGGCCCCAACCATTTCCTCCTAGAGCTTTTCCACGGCCCGACGCTGGCGTTCAAAGACTTCGCGATGCAGCTGATCGGTCAGCTTTTCCAAGTGGCGCTGAGCCGCCGGGGCGAGAAAGTGACCATTGTTGGCGCGACCTCGGGCGATACCGGGTCGGCGGCCATTGAAGCGTTCAAGGGGCTGGACGCGGTCGATGTGTTCATCCTGTTCCCGCATGGCCGGGTCTCTGATGTGCAGCGTCGCCAGATGACCACCCCGGACGAGTCCAATGTGCATGCACTGGCCGTGGACGGCGATTTCGACGATTGCCAAGCGCGGCTGAAGGATATGTTCAACGACTTCGCTTTTCGCGATGCGGTGAAGCTGGCGGGCGTAAACTCGATCAACTGGGCGCGGGTGCTTGCACAGGTGGTGTATTACTTCACCTCTGCGGTCGCCTTGGGCGCGCCGCACCGAAAGGTCAGCTTCACGGTGCCTACTGGTAACTTCGGCGACATCTTTGCTGGCTACATCGCCAAGCAAATGGGCCTGCCGATTGACCAACTGGTGATTGCCACCAACCAGAACGACATTTTGCACCGTACAATGGAAACGGGCGCTTATACCAAGGCGGGAGTCACGCCGTCGATCAGCCCATCGATGGATATTCAAGTGTCATCGAACTTCGAACGCGTGTTGTTTGATGCCTATGGCCGCGACGGCAAGGTGGTGGCCGATCAGATGACTGACCTGTCAAAAGGCGGGTTCAAGATTAGCCAAGGCGCGATGGAGTTCCTGCGTGAAACCTTCGACAGTGGGCGCGCGTCCGAGGACGAAACGATGGCGCAGATCAAAACCGCTTTTGCTCGGACTGGCGAAGTGCTGTGCCCGCATTCGGCAGTCGGTGTGAAAGTCGCGAACGAACACCTTGGCACAAGCCCGATGGTCACGCTGGCCACGGCACACCCTGCGAAATTTCCTGCTGCGGTCAAAGATGCTTGCGGGCAGGACGCGCCGCTCCTACCCCATATGGCAGACCTGTTTGACCGTGAAGAACGCATGACCCGCGTGGCAAATGATCTGAACGCATTGAAAACTCTGATCTGTGAGCGCACCGGAAAGGCCATCCCTGCATGAACGTGCGTCTGGACCGACTTCCCAACGGCGTAAGCGTCGTGACCGAGTATATGCCGGGGCTGGAAAGTGCCTCTGTCGGGGTATGGGTGACGGCGGGTGGCCGCCATGAAACCCCTGCCCAGAACGGCATCGCGCATTTTCTGGAACATATGGCATTCAAAGGGACCGAGCGGCGTTCAGCGCTTGAGATCGCCGAAGCGATCGAGGATGTGGGCGGCTACATCAACGCGTATACGTCGCGCGAGGTGACAGCCTATTACGTGCGCGTCCTGAAAGACGACGTGGCGCTGGGGCTTGATGTTATCTCGGATATCGTGCTGAACCCGGTATTCGATACGGGCGAGATCGAGATCGAGCGCGGTGTAATCCTTCAGGAAATCGGTCAGGCGCTGGATACACCGGACGATGTGGTCTTTGACTGGTTGCAGGAAGCCGCGTTCCCTGATCAACCGATGGGGCGCACCATTCTTGGTCCCGCCGAGCGGGTGCAGAGCTTTGGGCGCGATGATCTTTCGACCTTTGTTGATCAACACTACGGGCCGGATCAGTTGATCCTGTCAGCCGCAGGCGCGGTGGACCATGACCAGATCCTGCGTCTGGCCGAGGCTGCCTTTGGGCACCTGAAACCCAGCAAACCGCGCCTGACGGATGTCGCGCATTGGTCCAGTGGTGCGCGCATCGAGGTGCGCAATGGCTTGGAGCAGGTGCATTTCACACTTGGGCTGGAAGCGCCAAGCTATCGCGATGATGCCTTCTATGCCGCCCAGCTGTTCAGCTCAGCCTTGGGCGGCGGCATGTCTTCGCGTCTGTTTCAGGAGGCGCGCGAAAAGCGCGGGCTGTGCTATTCTGTCTTCTCGCAGCTTGGCGCCTATGACGACACCGGGATGATGACGATATATGCCGGCACCTCGGGCGATGATATCGCTGATTTGTCCCGACTTTGCATTGACGAAATGAAGCGGGCTGGCAGTGACATTTCCGAACGCGAATTGGACCGCGCGCGCGTTCAGATGAAGGCGGGGCTGCTGATGGGGCTTGAAAGCCCGTCATCGCGCGCCGAACGAATGGCCAGACTGGTCGCGATCTGGGGTCGTGTGCCGCCGCTTTCTGAAACGGTCGAGAAGATTGACGCGGTTACACTGGCCGATTTGCGCGACTTCGGCGCAAGCCTGACGAAAGGTGAAATGGCGATGGCGGTTTATGGGCCGGCAGAAAACGCGCTAAGCCTTGATGTTTTGAACGAGAGGCGCGTTGCCTAATGTTGGGGCGGTCCAAGAAGGTCAGGATCGAAACTGAACGATTGACCCTGCGCCCGCCTGCGCATGGCGACTTTCGTGGTTGGGCTGCGTTGCGCACTGCCAGCCGGGAATTCCTGACCCCGTGGGAACCGATCTGGGCGCAGGACCACCTGAGCCGCAAAAGTTTCACTAATCGCGTCTATTGGGCCAATCGGTCGATCCAAGGGGGCACGGCGCTTCCACTTTTCATGTTTCGCCGCGCTGACAATGTGTTGGTCGGGGCGGTGACGCTGGATCACATCCGGCGCGGCCCGTCACAGGCGGGAACGACTGGATACTGGGTTGGCGAACGCTTTGCGCGCCAAGGCTACATGCGTGAAGGGCTAGAGGCGGTGGTCCATTACGCCTTCAACGAACTTGACCTGTCACGATTGGAAGCAGGTTGCCTACCTGAAAATGCTGCCTCGCGCGGAGTTCTGGAAAAGGTCGGTTACAAATACGAAGGCGTGGCGCAAAGCTATCTGCAGATCAACGGGCGCTGGCGCAATCACGTGCTCTATGCCAACCTTCGGTCAGACCGGCGGGGGCGCACGCAGGCGGGATAAGTCAGCAACGGGGCAATGATGGGCGATCTGAAGTCAGTGGACGGTGCATTTAAGACCCGGCTGCGCGCTGTGTTGCCGGAACAGGTGTTTCGACCCCTTACCCCGACCTACCAAGAAGAACCTCGTGGGATGTTTCACGGCTCGGGCGGGTTGGTTCTTGCACCATCCTCAACCAATGACGTTTCTCTGGTCATTCAAGAATGTGCAGCGGCCCGCATTCCGGTGATTCCTTTTGGCGGTGGCACTGGACTGGTTGGCGGGCAAGTTATGCCCGGTGCCGCCCCGGTGATCCTGAGCCTTGAACGGATGTCCCGCATTCGCGACGTGCACCCATCCGAGAACGTATTGGTGGCCGAGGCGGGTGCAATCCTTGCCGATGTTCTAGCTGCAGCGCAGGCAGCGGGGCGCCTGTTCCCGCTGTCGCTGGCGTCCGAAGGATCTTGCCACATCGGAGGGTGTCTGTCGACCAATGCGGGTGGGGTGAATGTGCTGCGCTATGGCTCTGCCCGCGATCTGTGTCTTGGGGTTGAGGCGGTGTTGCCGGACGGGTCCATCCATCACGGGCTGAAGCGATTGCGCAAGGACAATACGGGGTTTGATCTGCGCGCGCTTCTGTGCGGGGCCGAGGGAACGCTGGGCGTGATCACCGCCGCCAGCCTGCGCCTCTATCCCCGACCAGCGCGGCAGGGCACTGCGCTTCTGACCGTGCGCGACCCAGCTGCGGCCATGGACCTGTTGGCCTTGGCGCAGGAACGGATGGGGCAAGGGATCAGCGCGTTCGAACTGATCAAAGGCACCGGGCTGGACTTTCTGAAAGCCAGTGGTTTGGGCGGTGCGCAGCCCTTTGCCTCAAGGCCGGACTGGTCGGTCTTGATCGAGATTGGGTTGGGGTTAACTCAAGACCCCGAAGCCGAATTGGCGGCTGTCTTTACCGAGGCAGAGCGTATAGGTCTGAGCCACGATGGCGTGATTGCACAAAGCAGTGGGCAACGCGACGCGCTTTGGAAGCTGCGCGAAGAAATTCCTTTGGCCAATAAGACCATCGGCGCGATCAGTTCGCACGACATTTCCTTGCCCTTGTCTGCCATCGCCGATTTTCTGACGGAAGCTGACGCGGCTCTTGCACGCGTTGGTTCATTTCGCATCAACGCCTTCGGACACCTGGGCGACGGAAATTTGCACTACAACGTGTTTCCGCCCGATGGTCAGGTGGCCACCGATTTCGTCAAGATGCGCCAGATGGTGCGCGATGTTGTCTATGGTCTGGTGCAGCAATTCGACGGATCGTTCAGTGCCGAGCATGGCATTGGCCGCTTGAAACCGGGCGAATTGCAACGCTACGGTGATCCCGCGCGGCTGGAAGCGATGCGCAAGATCAAAGATGCGCTTGATCCGCTGGGGATAATGAATCCCGGTGTAATCTTCAGTCAAGCGTGATGGTTTCAAATAACAACTGATCAAATGCAACAGAAAACGCCCCGCCAGTGTGGGGCGAGGCGTTGCACGAAATGTCATGCCAGCAAGCAGCGCCTGAAATTCGGTCAGGCAGGACAAGTCTAGACGTTCAAAGTTAACGAGAGGTTCACAACCCCTCAAACTCGCACAAAACATGGACATCCATGCCCATTTCCTCAAGCAACTTGCGCCCGCCCAGTTCGGGCAAATCGACGATGAAGGCGCATCCGACAATCTCGCCCCCCAACCGTTCGATCAGTTTGATGCCTGCCCCTGCGGTGCCGCCGGTGGCGAGCAGGTCGTCAACCAGCAGAATTTTCTCGCCGGGCTGGATCGCGTCGTCGTGGATTTCAACGACTGCTTCGCCATATTCCAGCGTGTAGGATTGAGACAGAGTGGCACCGGGCAGCTTGCCTTTCTTGCGGATCGGCACAAAGCCAAGGGTCAGCTGGTGCGCAATTGCGCCGCCCAGAATGAATCCGCGCGCCTCAAGCCCGACGACCTTGTCAATCTGCTCGCCAGCATAGGGGTGTAGCATCTGATCAACCGCCATGCGAAACCCGCGCGGGTCGGCAAACAGGGTGGTCACATCGCGAAACAGGATGCCCTCATGCGGGAAGTCGACGATGGTTCGGATGTAATCCTTGACGGTCTTGCTCTTGTTCATGAGAACGCCTTTCGCGAATTAGTCGGTAATGGTGTGGCGCAATCCGAGTAACGACGCAAGCGACGCATGGTCACAGAACGCGCCCCGCAACGGCGTCCAATTTGGCTAAAAGTGTGGGATCGCGTTTGTCCGGTGCCGTCATGATCGCCATGTCCAGAGCGCGGTCACACCCATGCAGGCATGGTGCGCGGTCGGCCCCCAGAAGTCCCGGCAGCCCCGCCACCATGCGCTTGGCCTTATTGCCATTGCCGGTAAGGGTGGCGATGACCTGGGCCACGTCCACCTCGTCATGGTCGGGATGCCAGCAGTCGTAATCTGTGACCATCGCGACCGAGGCATAGCAAAGCTCGGCTTCTCGGGCGAGCTTTGCTTCGGGCATATTCGTCATGCCAATCACATGCGCCCCCCATTGGTCACGATACATCCGGCTTTCGGCGAGGGTTGAAAACTGCGGACCTTCCATCGCCAAATAGGTGCCGCTCTCATGCACTGTGACACCCGCCGCTCTGGCCGAGGTAGCGCAGGCCGCGGACAAACGTGGGCAGGTCGGATGGGCAAAGCCCACATGGGCAACACAACCCGATCCGAAGAAACTTTTCTGACGCGCGAAGGTGCGGTCAATGAATTGATCTACAATGACAAAATCGCCGGGTGCCATGTCCTCACGGAATGACCCACAAGCTGACACACTGATCATATCCGTGACGCCCAGACGTTTTAATGCGTCGATGTTCGCGCGATAAGGCACGTCCGAGGGCGCATGAACATGGCCGCGACCATGCCGGGGTAGAAACGACATTCTTACCTCGTCCAGCATCCCGGTTAGGATCTGGTCAGATGGAGTGCCCCAAGGACCATTCACGCTCTGCCAGCACGCGCTGTTCAATCCATCAATCTCGTAAATGCCCGAGCCACCAATGATCCCGATATGCACGTCCATGCCTGTCTCCTTGTTCTGTTGGGGTCACGTTATCGTGCCGTTTGCGCTGTTGCCATGCGGCAAATGCAAGTCAGTTTCCCTTATGGGGCATTGTTTACGCTATCGTTTGCCTGTAGGCAGCGCACATCGCGAACAGATTTCCCCAGACGAGGTTACCCGATGCCCCGAGCCCTTTTGGCACGTTATGCCGCCCGTATTGAACGCCCCGACTTGCGCCTGTCGCAGTCCGAAGAACTGACGCCCAACCGCATCAAGATCGAGGTACTGTCGGGATTGACCGTCGCGCTGGCCTTGGTGCCGGAAGCCGTGGCCTTTGCCTTTGTGGCTGGTGTGCATCCGTTGGTGGGACTCTACGCGGCGTTTCTTGTCGGGTTGATCACAGCTGTGATCGGGGGGCGACCGGGCATGATTTCAGGTGCGACGGGCGCGCTGGCTGTGGTAATGGTGGCGCTGGTCGCCAAGCACGGGGTGGAATACCTGTTCGCCACGGTGATCTTGATGGGATGTTTGCAGGTGTTTGCGGGGATTATGCACTGGGGCAAATTCATCCGACTGGTGCCGCACCCGGTGATGCTGGGCTTCGTAAACGGGCTGGCGATCGTAATTTTCCTGGCGCAGCTGACGCAGTTCAAGAACCCGGACAATACGGAACAGTGGCTGACCGGTCTGAAGCTTTTCAGCATGTTGGGTCTAGTGGGGCTGACCATGTTGATCATATGGGGCATGCCGAAACTGACCAAGGTCATTCCGGCACCACTGGCGGGGATCGGGATCGTTGCAGGTATCGTCATCGTCTTCGGAATCGACGTGCCGACTGTGGGCGACATGGCGTCGATCAAGGGGGGGCTGCCTAGCTTCCACAATCCGTTCGGCACGGGTGAGGGGATTTATCCCCCTGCCATGCTCGCGCCCTTCACGCTTGAAACGCTGTGGATCATCCTGCCTTATGCGATAATCCTTGCGGCAATTGGTCTGATCGAAAGCCTTCTGACCCTGAACCTTGTGGGCGAGATGACGGGACATCGTGGCGGTGCCTCGCAGGAATGTATTGCTCAAGGTACGGCGAATGTTGTCACCGGCTTCTTCGGCGGCATGGGCGGTTGTGCCATGATCGGTCAGTCGATGATCAACGTGAAGTCCGGTGGACGCACGCGGATCGCCGGGATTGCAGCGGCAGTGTTCTTGCTTCTGTTCATCGTGGCGGCATCCTCGTGGATCGAGATGATTCCGCTGGCCGCCCTCGTCGGTGTCATGTTCATGGTGGTGATCGGCACCTTTGCGTGGAACTCGCTAACCATCCTGCGCCGAGTGCCAAAGACAGATGCGTTCGTTATCCTGCTGGTGACGGCGGTGACGGTTTACGAAGACCTTGCGGTCGCTGTGGTCGTTGGTGTGATCGTCTCGGCGCTGGCCTATGCGTGGAACGCAGCGGCGCGCATTCATGCGGAGACACGCGAAGAAAACGGGGCCAAGGTCTATGACGTCGAAGGCCCCTTGTTCTTCGGTTCTTCGGACGGATTTGTTGAACTGTTCGATGTGAAGAATGACCCCGATCTGGTGATCATCGAATTCGCTCGCTCGCGCGTGGTTGACCAATCCGCTTTGCAAGCAATCGAGGCTGTGGCCCTGAAATATGAGGCCGAAGGCAAGAAGATCCAGCTGCGCCACCTTAGCCGTGATTGTCACCGGTTACTGACAAAGGCTGGGCACCTGATCGTCGATAGTGACGACGACCCGGATTACGAGGTCGCCGCCGATTATTCGGTGCGCACAGGTATTTTAGGTAGCCACTAGGCGTCAGGCGCCAGCGCCTCCAGCCCATCCAGATCGCCTGCTTCCAGCGCATGTCGTGCTTGGGCGATCCGATCAACCGGCCAGTCCCACCAGGCCAACCGGTTCATCTTTGCGATGTCTTCGGGCGGTAGGCGCAACTTGACCACCCGTGCAGGGTTGCCTGCGACAATGGTATAATCTGGCACGTCCTCGCTCACCACGGCGCCCGCGCCGATGATAGCACCATTGCCGATGGTAACAGCGGGGCAGACAATCGCGCCGTAACCCAGCCAGACATCATTGCCGATCTTGGTCTCGCGGCTGTCCGGTTGCGTCATGACTTCCTGATCCAGAGCGAAGATGCCAAACGGAAAGCTTGTCAGCCCGTAATGGGCGTGGTTCGCTGCAGCGGTGATGAAACGCACACCATGGGCGATCTGGCAGAACCTGCCGATGGTCAATTGCCCCTCGGACATCGGGAAATGATAGGGGGCAAGGCGTGCTGCCCAACCATCGGGCGGCGGTGGATCGAAATCCGAGGCGTAGGTGTAATCGCCCACGTCGATATTGGGTTGATCAATCACGTTGGACAGAAGAACGGTGCCCTTGTGGATCGAGCCATCGGGCAGGGTAATGGGGTGGACGCGCGTGGCGTCTGGCATGGAAAACGGCATGTGGCCTCCTTGAATACAGAAATGAAGACATCAGGCCGAATTGTTCATGTCACCCTCCATGGTTGCACAGAGTTTAGCAGGCGGGTGACATCTCGTCTATTCACCTGGACGGCTCAGGGTGAATTTCTCCCGTACAACCGTGTAATCGCGATAGCCCAGCCGCGCCAAGGGTCGGGCGCGGGTGATGTCGAACATGCCGTCGATCATGCAATCTTCACGCAGATGTATGCCTGTGACCTCGCCGAAGCACACAAGGTTCTCGTCCCCTGGCAATCGGGTGATCTGTGTCAGCTTGCATTCCAATGCAGCGGGCGCTGCGGGCAGGCGCGAGGCGGCAATCGTCGTGCATTCGACCCGCTCCAGCTTCGTCAATGCGATCTCGTCCACATCGCGCGCATAGCTGCCCGAGGAAATGTTCATCGCGTCGGTCAGGTCTAGCCCGACCATGTGAACGCAAAATACACCGGATGCGTTGATGTTGTCTAATGTGTCCTTGCCCAGATCGCGATCACCTTTACCAGAGGTAGACGCGAACATCACCTGTGGCGGGGCATAGGCTACACCGTTGAAAAAGGAATAGGGGGCAAGGTTCTCGGACCCGTCTGCACCTCGTGTTGAAATCCACGCGATGGGGCGCGGGACAATCAATGCGTTGAATGGATTATGGGGCAGTCCGTGCCCATCTTTCGGCTCATAGAACACCCGCTTCTCCCTTCCTTTTCTGTGTGTTGCCGTGATAGCAGCAAAGAACGACAGATGGCGAGGGGCAGCGGGTGTACCACCTGACAGTAGAAACCGACAAAGACTGGTGGGAGGTCGAGGCGCTCTATGACCTTTGTTTTGCGCCAGGGCGCGAGGCCTTGTCATCATATCGGTTGCGTGATGGGGTCGACCCGGTGGCGCGTCTATCGCTGGTTGCGCGTGATGACGCGGGAATATTGGCAGGCGCTATACGCTATTGGCCTGTTGTGATTACCAGTGGCGACAAGTCACATGACGCTTTGTTGCTTGGGCCGGTCGCCGTTCACCCGACCCGTCAGGGTGAGGGGTTGGGCGGGCATCTGATCCGTGAAAGCCTTCTGGTGGCAAACGATCTGGGAATGGAACGTGTAATGCTGGTTGGGGATGCCCCATATTATTTGCGGTTCGGCTTTTCAAAACTCAGGGATGTGGTGATGCCTCCCCCAACCAATCCGGAGCGCGTTTTGGCCTATCGCTTGCAGGATGGCAAATGGGACGGCGTGACTGGAGATGTCATGCGCGTCACATCCGCACCTGACGATCCCGTTTAACGGAGGTGAACAGATCGATCTGATGGGTGCCGCCCGATTGGCTGGCCATCCGGTTCAATCTGTCATGCCACGTTCTGCGCGGCCATGTGTTGCGCCGAACCGAGGTGATGACTGCAGCGCCCAGCACAGCAAGGGCACCGGACAGGGCATAGGACAAAAACGCCCAAATTGCCCCAATATCAAAGCTGATTGCGAGCGCAGCAGCTGCGGTTCCAGTGAAAATTCCGGTGATGATAAAACTGATCGGCATGAGGGTTCTCCTTATTCCGTTCCAGTTTTGTTCCAAACTGGTGAATAAAGTGATAACCGCCAAGAATTTTCATCAACCCTTAGACAGCGACCGAAGACTGGGCCGGCTTTTTTCGCGTTAAATGTTCAAGCACTGCCGGTCGGACTGATTGCGCCCCAGACAGGCGTGCTTCGTCGATAACATCACGAAGCTCAAGAAGATTTGTGCGCCGTATCAGGTGCTTGACCGGTCCGATCGAAGCTGGGCGCATGGACAGATGCCGCATGCCTAGAGCCGCAAAACAGACGGCTTCAATGGGACGGCCTGCGTCTTCCCCACAAAAGCTCAAGGGGGTGCGGGCGGCATCGCATCGGGTGACGATTTCTTCGATCAGGTTCAGAAACGAGACGTTCAACGTGTCATATCGGCGACGCACACGCTCGTTTTCGCGGTCGGCCGCAAAGAAGAACTGTTTCAGATCGTTGCCGCCGATCGAGATGAAATCGGCCATTTCAAAGAACTGCTGCGGGGCAAACACCATAGAAGGTGTTTCAAGCATTGCGCCGATCTCGGTCGTCTCTGGCAAAATATGACCAAGCGCGCGTTCACGCTCGATCTCGGCCAACACCATTTCACGGGCATCGCGAAATTCATCAGTCTGGGCGATGAACGGGAACATCACGCTGAGCTTGCGCCCAGCGGCAGCCCGGATCAGCGCCTGCAACTGCATCCTCATGACGCCGGGCTTATCCAGCCCGACTCGGATTGCCCGCCAACCAAGCGCAGGATTGGGTTCGTCCAGCGGGTTCATATAGGGCAGCACCTTGTCCGACCCAATATCCAGCGTGCGAAACACCACACGTTTGCCCTTGGCTGCGTCCAGAACACGGGCATAGGTAGCAGCCAGATCACCGCGACGAGGCACGCGATCCACAGTCAGGAACTGAAGTTCGGTTCGGAACAGGCCAACGCCGGCTGCGCCCGAGTTTTCAAGCGATGGCAAGTCGGCCATCAACCCGGCATTCATATGCAGTAGCACCTCGGTGCCACACAGACCCATGGCAGGTTTGTCGCGCAGACTGCGATAGCGTTCCTGCTGTGCAGCCTCCATCGCCATTTTGTCACGAAACGCGTTGACCACGGTTTCTTCCGGGCGCAGGTGGACGATCCCGTTTTCACCATCCACAAGGATGTGATCGCCATTCAGAGCTTCGGTCGATATGCGACCCGCCTGAACGATCAATGGAATAGCCAGCGCGCGCGCAACAATGGCAGCATGGCTGGCAATCGAGCCTTCTTCTAGCACGATCCCGCGCAGGCCGCGCCCGTATTCCAGCAACTCGCCGGGGCCGATATTGGTGGCAATCAGGATCGGGTTCTCGGGCATTTCTGCGCCTGTTTCCTTGCCTTGGCCGGTCAAGATACGCAGTAGCCGGTTGGAAAGATCGTCCAGATCATGCAAACGTTCGCGCAAGTAAGCATCAGGCACCTGGCTCATCCGGGCACGGGCGGCGGATTGTTCTTTCTCGACGGCGGCCTCGGCGGACAGGCCACGATCAATGTTTTCTTCCATCCGGCGTTGCCAGCCCTTCGAGTTGGCAAACATCCGATAGGCTTCAAGGACCTGCATTTGGTCTTTGTCCTTGGTCAGCGTGTTGGCCAGAAGTTCGTCCACCGACACGCGCAACTGCTCGATCCCGTCGTGCAGACGTTCTTTTTCTGCATCAGGGTCATCGGCGACGGGGTTGGTCACGACGACGCGTGGGTCATGCAGCCAGACATGACCTTCCGCAGCGCCTTCTTGCCCCACGCCACCCGTGAAAGTGGTTGCGCGCTGGTGCAGGGCGCCCATTGCTTCGCCTTCGCCTACAAACGCGCCTAGCTCAGTCATTTCGGCCAGAACCATAGCGACGACTTCCAGCCCATAAAGCTCGTCCGCCGAATATTCGCGTTCGTCTTTGGACTGAATAACCAGAACACCAAGGTTTTCGCCCAGACGCTGGATTGGCACGCCAAGGAAGCTGGAGTAAATTTCTTCTCCAGTCTCAGGCATATAGCGGAACCCCCGTTCAGATGGGGCGTTCTTGGTATTGATCGGGCGACCGCGGCGGGCGACGCGACCGACAAGACCTTCTCCAACGCGCAGGCGAGTCTTGTGAACCGCTTCCGCATTCAGACCCTCGGTAGCACAAAGCTCTAACGTTTCACTGTCCCGGAACAAATAGATTGAACACACTTCGACGCCCAAACTTTCGGCGATCAAGGATGTAATTCTGTCCAGCCGTTCCTGCCCCTGCGATGCAGAGGCGAGGGTCTCGCGCAGTTTGACAAGAAGTTTACGACTGTCACTTTGCTGGCTTTCTGCCATTCTCACCATTCCCTGTTCCTGTGGACGTTGCCGGGGACCCGCAGATGGGTAATCCGTCGAACCACTTGGACGAACCCTACCGTAGTGGTAGTAGGACAGGTTTTCCAGAAACTACTTTCGTTCTTTTGCGCTAACACACGGCTGGTGGCGACTTATTGCGCAGATGCCCGTCATTTCAGCAGTTTGCTAGTGGGATTGGCAGTATGCATCTTTGGTGACTTGGCTGCGCATGCACAAAAAAGAAACAGCCCGCCATATGTGGCAGGCTGTGTCATGCAACAGTTGGTCATTGTGGTGAACCGCAAAGTCTCGATACTGGATCAGGCCTTCTCCAACTCAAACGCGTCATGCAACGCTTGAACGGCCAGTTCCATGTATTTGCGGTCGATCAGGACCGAGATCTTAATCTCGGAGGTGGTGATCACCTTGATGTTGATGCCTTCTTTCGACAACACGTCGAACATCTTGGCCGCAATCCCCGTGTGGCTCCGCATCCCGATACCGACGACCGACACTTTGGCGACATCCTTGTCAGCCACGATGTCGTGGAAGTTGATGTCTCCGCGCGTTTTGGCTTCCATCATGGCCTTCTCAGCCCGAGCCACCTGATCAACGGGGCACGAGAAGGTCATATCCGTGCGCCCTTCTTCCGAAATGTTCTGGACGATCATATCCACGTTCACGCCAGCCTCTGCCAGCGGGGAGAAGATGGCGGACGCGATGCCGGGACGGTCGGCCACTGAAATTAGTGTCATCTTAGCCTCGTCGCGCTGATAGGCGACACCTGCTACAACTTTACTTTCCACGATATCCTCCTCGTCGCATACCAGCGTGCCTGCTTCCGGGTCATATTCTTCGAAGCTCGAGAGCACCCGCAGCTTCACCTTATAACGCATCGCCAGTTCGACGGAACGGGTTTGCAGAACTTTGGCACCCAACGACGCAAGCTCCAGCATCTCTTCGAACGCGATACGATCCAGCTTGCGTGCCTTGTCGGAAATGCGCGGGTCAGTGGTGTAAACCCCGTCCACATCGGTATAGATATCACAGCGTTCGGCTTTGAATGCGGCGGCGAAGGCCACGGCAGTGGTGTCCGATCCGCCACGGCCCAGCGTGGTGATCCGGCCGTCATCGGCGATGCCCTGGAATCCGGCCACCACAGCCACGCGCATGCCCTCGCCGAACTTCGCCATAATGTTGTCGTTGGGGATGTCATGAATCCGCGCCGCCGAATGCACGCCTGAGGTTTTTACAGGCACTTGCCATCCCTGCCAGCTGCGGGCGGGCACGTCCATTTCCTGCAAGCGCAGCGCCATCAGACCGGCGGTCACATTCTCGCCTGAACTGACCACCGCGTCATATTCACGGGCATCGAACAAGGGCGAGGTTTCCTCGACCCAGCCGACCAACTCGTTGGTACGACCCGACATGGCCGAGACGATGACGATCACGTCATAGCCATTGGCGACTTCACGCGCGACCCGTTTCGAGGCCCGGTGGATCCGGTCCAGCGTGGCGACCGATGTGCCGCCGAATTTCATCACCAGAATAGGCATCTTGGCCCCAAATCCCGTCCGTTTTCTTGTGTTCGCGCGTGTTTAGGGCGTGAAGGGCGAAAGCGCAAGGCTGCGTGTGTTCCGTCGTGGGGGTGGTGATCTAGTTCGCTTTGCGCGTCGGCGTGAAGGGCAGGGGCATCACCGGTACGCCATCTTCCAGCAATTCCTTGGCGTCGGTCAGTTTGGCTTCACCATAGATGGACCGTTCGGGTGCATCGCCCAGATACATGGCCCGCGCTTCACGGGCGAAAGATCCACCCACATATTCGCTTTCTGCCTCCACCTTGGCACGCAACTTGGCGATTTCGGCTTCGATCTCGGCATTGGGGGCGGCGAGTGATGTTGGCGCATCAGGTTTGGCTGGGACAGGTGCAGGTCCAGCAGATCGAGCCGGGCGCACCTTAGGGGCCATCAGGCTTTTTTCCACTTTGGTCGATCCGCAATCCGGACAGCTCACGTGCCCTGCTGCGCGCAACCCATCAAAGGCTGCGGCGTTCTGGAACCAACTTTCGAACGTGTGGTTCTGATAGCATTTTAAGGCATAGCGGATCATTGTCTCTTCCGAAGTAACCTGACCAATTATATATGGCGCTCCCGGCAGGCGCGCGCAAGTCGTGGAAGATGATCCGGCAGTTTTTTAACGGGTTTGTTTTGCACCCGAGGGGTCGAATGCGCGGATAATGCGACGCAGTTCAGGTTCCCAAACCAGTTGCGCCGCCTTTTTCTGCGAGACCCATTTGCGTCGCCTTTGGCCTTTTTCAGGAAATGACTTGTGCTGTTTTTTTACCTTCAAAGGAAAGACTGCAACGACGCATGGCAATCGCTCTCCGTCATGCGATTTCGTATGTGAATAAAAGCCCAGCACGTCATGGCTCAGCTTGCCCTCTACTCCAGCTTCTTCAAAAGCCTCGGTGGCAGCTGCTCCGGCTGGCGTTTCGCCATCCATCGGCCACCCTTTCGGCAAAATCCAACGACCCGACCCGCGCGAGGTGATCAGCAACACTTCGATCTTGCCGTCTTTCAGGCGATAGGGAAGCGCACCGAACTGTGTGCGAACGGATCGCTTGTCCCCAAGCGAAAGACGTATCGGCCGTGGCTTGCCCTTCTCGATCGTCACTTTCTTGCTGCCCTTGATGCCCATCTTTCCGGTAAAACATCCGGTTATTGTTATAATCCAACCAAGATAGCCCGTTTGGACGGAAAATAAAGTGAAAAGCCAGATGTGGTGCGAATGCGCGTTACACCCGCCACATCGGGTATTTTAGCGAAGGTGGATCAGTCGCGGGTGCCTGCGAACCGTTCCTGCCAGCTTTCCCGATCCTCGTCCGAGATTTTGGCAAACACGTTCTCCGGCACGGTGAAGGAATGACCGGCGCGCAATATGCCAAGCGCCGCGGGTACGTCGTCCGGCCAGCTGTCATCTTGGGTGTTCATCGCCGCGAGCATCGTTTTGGAAGCATCGGGAATGAACGGTGCCGACAACACCGCATAGAACCGGATCAGGTTCAGGGCCAGCCGAATTTGCGCCGCTGCCAGTTCGGGGTCGGACTTGAACGTCGTCCATGGGGCCGCTGTCTGTAGGTACTCATTGCCAGCCACCCAGATCCCGCGTAATTCCTGCGCCGCTTTGCGCACGTCCATCGCCTCCATATGCGATTCATAGGCGCGGGTTTTTGAGGTCAGGTCCGCGATCAGCGCGTTTTCCAAGTCTCCATAGCTGCCACCGTCCGGCACGGCTTCCGAGAATTTCGAACGGCAGAACTTGGTCACGCGACTGACGAAGTTGCCCAGTACGTCCGAGAGATCTTTGTTCACGCTGGTCTGGAAATTTTCCCATGTGAACTCAGAATCCGAATTTTCAGGGGCATGGGACAAAAGCCACCAGCGCCAGTAATCCGCGGGCAGGATCGACAGCGCCTGATCCATGAAGACGCCGCGCCCCTTGGAGGTCGAAAACTGGCCGCCGTCATAGTTCAGGTAGTTGAACGACTTGATGTAATCGACCAGCTTCCACGGCTCGCCCGACCCCATGATGGTCGCGGGGAAGCTGAGCGTGTGGAACGGCACGTTGTCCTTGCCCATAAACTGCACATAACGCACGTCGTCGGCACCCTTGTCGGTGCGCCACCAGCGGTGCCAGAAGGCGTCAGGCTCGCCCAGCTTGTCGGCAAGCTCGGCGGTGGCGGCGATATATTCGATGGGCGCATCGAACCAGACATAGAAGACTTTGCCTTCCATGCCCGGCCAATCCTCGTCGCCTTTCTTGACCGGCACGCCCCAGTCCAGATCGCGTGTGATGCCGCGATCTTGCAGCCCATCGCCATCATGCAGCCATTTCTTGGCGATCGAGGTGGTGAGGACCGGCCAATCAGTCTTGGTGTCGATCCACGCATCAAGCTTATCCTTCAGCTTGGACTGGCGCAGATACAGATGCTTGGTTTCGCGCACTTCAAGGTCGGTGGACCCCGAAATGGCCGAGCGGGGGTCAATCAGGTCGGTGGGGTCCAATTGCTTGGTGCAGTTTTCGCACTGATCGCCGCGCGCGCCGTCATAGCCGCAATTGGGGCAAGTGCCCTCAATGTAGCGGTCGGGCAGAAAGCGGCCATCGGCGTGCGAATAGACCTGCTTTTCCGACACTTCCTCGATCAGACCATTCTCAGCCAGCTTGCCTGCGAAATGTTGGGTCAGCTTGTGGTTCCGATCAGACGACGAACGCCCGAAATTATCGAACGACAGGCGGAAGCCATCGGCAATTTCCGATTGCACCGCGTGCATCTCTGCACAGAATTCCGCCACGGGTTTACCAGCCTTCGCGGCGGCCAGTTCGGCCGGTGTGCCGTGTTCATCCGTGGCGCAAATAAACATGACCTCGCGGCCCCGGCCACGATTATAGCGCGCATAAAGGTCAGCAGGCAGTTGCGAGCCGACCAGATTGCCGAGGTGCTTGATCCCGTTGATATAGGGAATTGCCGAGGTGATAAGGACGCGGTTCATGTAGGCTCCGGTTCTGCGGTATTCTTGCGGGTTTGCGGGCCGTATACGCCATGCCCATCGGCAATGCCAGAGGGGCGGGCTGGATGCGGTTCGGGTGCGCTGTGTTAGGGTCGGTCGCGAAGCTTTCCAAACAGTCGCCCCATCGAAAATGATGTGCGCGGCGTGTAGGTATAAGGCGTCCGCACCTCGCGTGTCGGCCGCTGGCGGCTGCGCGCCAGACCGAAAATGATCAGGCCAAGATGTCCGACGGCAATGAAAGCGAACAGGGCAGGTGGTCCAAAGCGTTCGATCAGCCCCGATGCCATCAAGGGTGAGGCGATGGCCCCAACGGCATAGAAGAACATTAACGCCGCCGACAACTCGACCCGTTGTTCGCTGGTGGCAAAGTCATTGGCATGGGCGGCCGAAATCGAGAAGATCGGGAAGGTGGTGAAGCCAAACAGCCCGGCGGTTACAAAAGCCACGCTTTGACCCATGCCGGACGCCATGACGGTAACGGCACAACTGGCGATCGCAGCGGCGGACAGCCAGATCAATACCCAGCGTCGGTCAAAGCGGTCGGCAAGCCAGCCAACGGGAAGCTGCGCCAAAGCACCGCCCAGAACGAAGCTGGCCAAAAACCACGCGAGTTGCCCGGTGGCAAGACCGACCTCTTGCCCATAGACCGGTCCCACCATCCGGAACGCCGCCGAGGTGATGCCCGCCACGATCACCCCTGCGACCGCCAGCGGTGAACAGCTCCAGGCCAACGCCGGGCGTAAACGCGGCGTGCGGGGTGTTTCGGGTTGTGGTGTGCGGGTCAGTGTAAGCGGCAGAATGGCCGCGCAACAGGTCAAGGCAAGCACGTTGTAGGACACATAATGTGCTGGTTCCAACACGCCGATCAGAAGCTGCGCTGCCAGCGATCCGCCCAGATCGACAAAACGATAGCCACCCATCGCGCGGCCTCGGGTTTCGTTGGTTATGCTGGCGTTCATCCAAGCCTCGATCACCGTGTACGCGCCGGCGACGCTTAACCCCGTCGCGATCCGCATAACCGCCCATGGTACGGGTGCGATCCATAGCATATGCGCCAGAAGGCCGATTGCGCCCATCGCGGTAAAGCCAGCAAAGGCACGGGCATGG
Source organism: Aliiroseovarius sp. F47248L (assembly GCF_023016085.1). Taxonomy (NCBI): domain Bacteria; kingdom Pseudomonadati; phylum Pseudomonadota; class Alphaproteobacteria; order Rhodobacterales; family Paracoccaceae; genus Aliiroseovarius; species Aliiroseovarius sp. F47248L. The sequence goes on from NZ_JALKBF010000001.1 coordinate 719,205, forward strand.
CCAACACTGCCCATCAGGCGGGGTGCCCACCAACACCCCACGAAAAAGCCAACGAAATGTGCTGAGCCCAACATCCCGATTTCGGCTTTTGTGAAGCCCAGCCCCAACCCTGACACAGCATCCAGAGGTCCAACGCCCCCCGAACTCAGTTGAAGCAGGATCACGGACAAAAGAAGCGGCGCGAAGGAAATCAGAAAACGCATCAGGACCTCGGGGGTTTTGATCAGCATCGGGGTTTTAACCGCTAAGGCTAGGCCGAAAGCGACGGTCTAGGGTTGGGCGGTGTCGTATCTGCGACAAAACCGGCGATGGGCTTGCGGGCGAAAAAGGGGGCTGATATGCCCATCCGAAAGCCTGATGGAATTCATCGGGTTTCTGTCCGCATATGCGGGACCAGCGAAGGATCGACCTTGGGACGATGGATGGGGCCACAGTGAACCATGCGCGACTAGAGATACGCGACCTGCACCGCGATTTCGGTGGCCGTCCGGTTGTGCGCGGCGTGTCTCTGTCATTGAAGGCTGGGCAGGTGACGGGGCTTCTTGGCCCGTCTGGCTGCGGCAAATCTACAACGCTTCGGATTATTGCTGGGGTGGATCAGCAAACCTCGGGTGAAGTTTGGATTGATGGGCGGCAAGTGGCCGGGCCGGGCGTGTTCGTCCCCCCTGAAAAACGCCAGATTGGCCTGATGTTTCAGGATTTTGCCTTGTTTCCGCATTTGTCGGTCGCAGACAACGTAGCGTTTGGGTTGAAAGGCTCGCGTACGAAAAAGCGGCTGCGTGTGCGCGAATTGCTTGAGAAAGTCGGGCTGGCGCGGTTCATCGACAGCTTTCCGCATGAATTGTCCGGCGGCGAACAGCAGCGGGTGGCACTTGCACGCGCACTTGCCCCGCGCCCGTCGATCATGTTGATGGACGAGCCGTTTTCCGGACTGGACAACCGTTTGCGTGATGGCATTCGGGACGAAACGCTCGGCATCCTGAAGGATGAGGGGGCGGCGGTGCTTTTGGTGACGCACGAGCCGGAAGAAGCGATGCGCATGGCGGATGAGATCGCTTTGATGCGGGATGGTCGGATTGTGCAAAGCGGCGCGCCCTATAACATCTATAACGCGCCGGTCGACCTTAAGGCGGCGGCGTTTTTTTCAGACGTGAACGTGATTTCCGGGGTGGTCGAGGGGGCTTTGACCGATACTGCCTTCGGGCAGTTTCTGGCCCCTGGTGTGCCGGATGGCGCCAAAGTCGATATCGTGATCCGACCGCAACATCTGAAAATCGACTTTGATCGAGGTGGTAAAGGGCCTAGCCCGACCCATGATCACGGCGTCTGGGCACGCGCGCTGGTGGATCGTGCGCGCTTCATCGGCAAGGAAAGCCTGGTCGATTTCCGTATGGAAGACAATGGTTCCATCCTGACGGCTTCGGTCCCATCAGTGTTTCTTCCTCAACCGGGCACACCACTTTGGATTGCGATTCGGCGTGATCGGTGCTTTGTCTTTCGGCGCAATGACAGGCCGGGTCCGGAAGCGCCCAGACAATAACCGTCTTGCCGACGTCGAAGCACCAAGCCTAAAAAATTGGGATGAGCACCGCCACAGATGGGCAAGAAAACGCACCTGCGCGCATTTTGCACATCATTTTCCCACCAGTTTTTCGCTTTGGGGCTTTGAACTTTGTTCGCAAAGCAATAAATGTTTCAGGCGCTATACATGTGGACGGGCGCCTTGCCGGTCCAATGAGGGAGAATAACATGCTCAACAATATCGGCCTTCCGGGCCTTCTTCTGATTGCCATCGTCGTGCTGGTTCTGTTCGGCCGCGGCAAGATCTCGTCGCTGATGGGCGAAGTTGGCAAAGGCATCACTGCGTTCAAGAAGGGCGTGGATGACGGCAAACAAGAGATCGAAGATCAGGCCGCTGACGTCGCCAAGGATGTCACCCCGAAAGAAGAAAAAGATAAGGAAAAGGCGTAAGCCCGACCGCTAGGGGGCGCTGCCCATGTTTGATATCGGTTTTTCCGAACTTCTGGTGATCGGGGTTGTGGCCCTGATAGTGGTTGGTCCCAAGGACCTGCCAGGCATGTTCCGCACCCTTGGCCGATTCACTGCGCGCGCGCGCCAGATGGGGCGGGAATTCAGTCAGGCGATGAATGAAGCTGCCGATGAAGCCGGGGCCAAGGATATTGCCGAGACCTTTAAATCTGCCACGTCTCCAAAGGCGATGGGGTTGGATGCGCTGAACAAGGCGGCAGACGGGTTCGAGAAGTGGGACCCCGCGAAATCCTTGCGTGACCAAAAGTCGTCAGATGCGAAAGCAAAGACCGGCGGTAAGGATGGTGACGAGAAGTCGGCGGTTGATAAGGCTGGCGATGCTGCTGGACGCAAGATTCAGGATGCCGCAGCGACATCGGCTGCGGATCGCAAGTCCGCTGACGAAGCCCGCAAAGCCGAAATGTTGAAAGTGAAGCGGCCTCCGTCGAAGCGCCCCTCGGAACGCACTGTTGGTGAGGTAACCGAAGACAAGACCACTGCCAAGAAATCTTCTCGCAAACCTGCCGCAAAGAAATCCACCGCAAAGAAACCCGCGGCGAAGAAACCAGCAAAAACGTCTGCGGCGAAGTCAAAAGCAAAACCAAAGGCCGCCCAAAAGCGCAAACCCACGGACACATCTGACGCATGAGCGACACTGACGAGATCGAAGACAGCTCGGCCCCGCTGATCGAGCATCTGACCGAGCTGCGCACGCGCCTGATCCATTCGGCGTTGGCCTTTATTATCGCCATGGTGATTTGTTTCACTGTTTGGAACCCGATCTTCAATTTCCTGACTGAACCGCTTTGCTCGACCATGGCAGAGCGCGGGCAAGACCAGTGCGGACTGATCCTGATCAAACTGCAAGAAGGGTTCTTTGTGGCGATTTCGATCTCGCTGTTTGGTGGGTTGGTGCTTTCTTTTCCCTTCATCAGCTATCAACTGTGGCGTTTCGTGGCACCCGGGTTATACAAATCGGAAAAGAACGCCTTTCTTCCCTTTATGATTGCATCCCCCGTGATGTTCTTCATCGGAGCATCCTTCGCTTTCTATGTTGTGATGCCGCTGGCTTTCGACTTCTTTCTGGGCTTCCAGCAAGCGGGCGACGTGGCCGATACGGGGGTGGAAGCCTCGATTGATTTTCAGGGGTCCGTGCAGGAATATCTGCGCCTGACCATCAAGTTCATCGTCGCCTTCGGCTTGTGCTTTCAGCTTCCGGTTCTCTTGACCCTTATGGGCAAAGCCGGACTGGTCAGTGCGCAAGGTCTGGGCGAAGTGCGAAAATATGCCGTCGTGGGCATTCTTGTTCTGGCCGCATTGGTGACGCCGCCCGATGTCATCACGCAGGTGATCCTGTTTGTAGTTGTCTATGGTCTTTATGAGATCTCGATCCAGCTTGTGAAGCGCGTCGAGAAGAGGCGCGAGGCAGATTTGCGCGCGCAAGGTCTGTGGTTTGAAGATGACGAAGATGAAGCCGACGAAGACGAGATGATGGCCGAGTTTGACGCGGATGAAGAGGATGATCCGGGGCAAGTGGAGAAAGGCGAGTGAGTGACGAGGACGCCTTGACGCGCATCGCCGATGCGTTGGAGCGGATGTCGCCTGCGCCCTTGTCAGCCCCTGACTTTTCCACCACTGACGCCTTCGTCTGGCACACCAAACCCGACCGGCTGGAATCTGTCGCGAAGGTCAATCGCGTCGCCATCGAACTTTTGATCGGCGTGAACCGGTCCCGCGACACGCTGTTGGAAAACACCCTGCAATTTGCCCGTGGTCTGCCGGCGAACAATGCCCTTCTATGGGGCGCGCGCGGGATGGGGAAATCCTCGTTGGTGAAAGCGGTTCACGCGGAAGTTTTACGCCAAGGCGAGGCAATGAAGATCGTCGAGGTGCAGCGTGAAGACCTGCCCTCAATCAGCCGTTTGCTGGGCCTGCTGCGCGGGGCACCACATCGGTTCCTTCTGTTCTGCGATGATCTGAGCTTTAGCCATGACGACCAGCATTACAAAAGCCTGAAGGCGGTTCTGGATGGCGGGATCGAGGGGCGGCCGGACAATGTGGTGTTCTATGCCACGTCGAACCGGCGCCACCTGATGCCGCGCGATATGATCGAGAACGAACGCTCATCCGCGATCAACCCGTCCGAGGCGGTTGAGGAAAAGGTGTCGCTGTCGGACCGGTTCGGCTTGTGGCTTGGCTTCCATCCCTGTGATCAGGACGAGTATCTGGCCATGATCCGTGGATACTGTGATGCTTATGGTGTGACGATTGATGACGATACCCTGCGCGCGGAAGCGATCGAGTGGCAGGCCACACGCGGGGCACGGTCAGGCCGGGTGGCCTGGCAGTATTTCGTCGACCTGGCCGGGCGCAAAGGCGTGGTGCTGGGTTAAGGGCAGGGGCGTTGCCCCTCTGCGCTGGCGCGCATTCACCCCAGGATATTTTAAGCCAGAAGAAACGAGGAGTCAGACAAGGTCGCCGTCGGCCGTGATCCGGGTCTTGCCACGCAGGTAAGGGTGGAGCGCGTCGGGCAGGATGACCGAGCCGTCTTCTTGCTGACCGTTTTCCAGCACCGCGATCAGGGCGCGTCCAACGGCTAGGCCCGACCCATTCAAGGTGTGCACAAACTGCGGCTTTCCGCCATCTGCGGGTTTGTAGCGCGCGTTCATGCGGCGGGCCTGGAAATCTCCGGCCAGCGAGACCGAGCTGATTTCGCGATACTGGTTCTGGCCGGGTAGCCAGACTTCGATATCGTGGGTGCGTTTCATGCCGAAGCCCAGATCCCCTGTGCACAGAACCACGGTGCGGTAGGGCAGACCGAGGCGCTTCAGGATGTCTTCGGCGCAGCAGGTCATGCGGTTATGTTCGGTCACCGAATCTTCGGGACGCGTGATCGACACCATTTCGACTTTCTCGAATTGGTGCTGACGCAACATTCCTGCGGTGTCACGGCCAGCCGATCCAGCTTCGGACCGGAAGCATTGGGTATGGGCGACATAACGTCGGGGCAGGTAACCATCATCGACAGTGACCCCGTTCACGATGTTGGTCAGCGTGACTTCAGCAGTGGGCACCAGCCACCAACCATTGGTGGTTTGATAGCTGTCTTCACCAAATTTGGGCAGTTGCCCGGTGCCATACATCATTTCTTCCTTGACCAAAACCGGGGTCCATGTCTCGGTCAGTCCGTTTTCCTCGGTGTGCACATCGAGCATGAATTGGGCCAGCGCACGGTGCAGACGGGCAACGGCACCCGACAGCACCATAAAGCGCGAGCCGGAGAGCTTGGCGGCGGTCTCAAAATCCATGCCGGATTTGACTGCGGGCAGTTCGTAATGTTCCAGTGGTTTGAAATCGTAAGCGGCGGGGGTGCCCCACCGATTGATTTCGACATTGTCGTTCTCATCCGCCCCGTCAGGGATGTCGTCGCCCGGAATGTTCGGCAAGCCCATCAGAAGGTCGGTCAGCTTCGCGTCCAGCGCCTTGGCCTCGTCATTCAGCTTGGCGATTTCAGATTTCTTGTCGGCCACCAGCGCGCGCAGGCGTTCAAACTCTGCGTCGTCGCCCGACGCCTTCGCGGCACCAACCGATTTCGCGGTCTTGTTGGCGTCCGCCTGTGCGGTTTCCGCCGCCAGAATCGAGGCGCGCCGCGCTTCGTCCAGCGCCAGGATTTCACCTGACAGGGGCGACAGGCCACGACGGGCCATTCCGGCGTCGAAGGCTTCGGGATTGTCGCGGATCAGACGAATATCATGCATGGCGGTCTTCCTTGTTTTTCTTGCCCGGCATATGCCAGATGCGGACGCGAGGGGGAAGGGGGAATGATCATCACCCGCTTGCTGGACAACCCCAAGACCCCCATATAGTGTGCGCCAACGTTTGGGGCCAAGGCCCGCTTGAGAAGGAATATCCATATGTTTGCCACTCCTGCTTTTGCACAGGCCGCAGGCGCGCCCGCTGGTGGGCTTTTGAATTCGATGCTGGTGCCGATGCTGCTGGTTTTCGCGATCATGTACTTCTTCATGATCCGTCCGCAGCAGAAGAAAATGAAAGAGCATCAGGCGATGCTGGGTGCGCTGCGCAAAGGCGATCAGGTGGTCACGCAAGGTGGTCTGATCGGCAAGGTCCTGAAGGTCAAGGACGACAGTGAGGTCGAGGTCGAGATCGCAACCGGCGTCAAAGTGCGCGTTGTGCGGGCGACCATCGTCAAGGTGATTGGCAAGACCGAACCGGTCGAAAGCTGATCCGGCGTCCCAACCGCCACAAATTAACGATATCAAACGCTTATAAGGCAGGGGCTTATGCTTCAAATCGCGACTTGGAAACGTCTTGTGATCTGGGGGCTGACGGCCCTTGGCTTGTATTTCGCGGCGCCCAACGGGTTCTATACCCGGGTGGAGCAACATAATGATGCTGTCTCGAAGATCGAGACAACCGGGACCACGGCTGAACTAGAGGCGGATCGGTCGGCGTGGCCGGACTGGGCACCCAACTCACTGGTTAATCTCGGGCTTGATCTGCGCGGCGGTGCGCATTTGCTGGCCGAGGTACAGGTCGAAGATGTGTATGCAGCGCGGATGGATTCACTTTGGCCTGAAGTGCGGGACATATTGCGTGATGAGCGTGCAACGGTTGGCACCATCCGCAGGCAAGAAAGCGCAGACAATGAGTTGCGCGTCAAAGTCTCTCAGCCCGAGGGGCTGCCGCGTGCCATCGAATTGGTTCAGTCCCTAGCGCAACCAGTGGTCAGCCTGGCCGGTGTCGGGTCCACCGATATCGAGGTGGCACCGGGGCGTGAAGGCGAGCTTGTTGTTACCTTGTCCGAAGCAGAGCGCGTTGCCACAGACGACCGCACCATTCAACAAACGCTCGAGATTATTCGTCGTCGTGTGGATGAGGTCGGCACCCGTGAACCCACGATTCAGCGTCAGGGCGACGCGCGTATTCTGATTCAGGTGCCCGGGATTGGCAGTGCATCCGAGTTGAAAGAGATCATCGGCAAGACTGCCAAGTTGACTTTCCACCCGGTGGTCAGCCGCTCGACCGATGCGAGCGCCACGCCCGGCCCGCGAAATGTATTTTACCCATCGCTGGACGAAGACGGCATATTCTATGAGCTGGAAAAAACCCCGGTCGTGACGGGGGAAGAATTGAACGATGCGCAACCCGCTTTCGATCAAAACGGCCAGCCTGCAGTAAATTTCCGTTTCAATGTGTCCGGTGCACGAAAGTTCTGTGATTATACTGGTGCAAATGTTGGCGCACCGTTTGCGATCGTTTTGGACGCCGAAGTCATTTCTGCCCCGCGCATCAACGAACAGATTTGCGGCGGGTCGGGGATCATTTCAGGCAATTTCACAATCGAAGAATCGACCAATCTGGCCATCTTGCTGCGAGCGGGCGCTTTGCCGGCTGAACTGACCTATGTTGAAGAACGCACCATTGGTCCGGAACTGGGACAGGACAGCATTGATGCGGGCAAGATCGCTTCGATTGTGGCGTTTGTAGGCGTTCTGGTATTCATGGTAGCCGCCTATGGCTGGTTCGGCGTGATCGCCAACGTGGCGCTGATCCTGAATGTCGGCATGATTTTTGGCCTGTTGTCGATGATTGGGGCCACGTTAACCCTGCCGGGTATCGCAGGGATCGTGTTGACCATCGGGATGGCCGTTGATGCCAACGTGCTGGTGTTCGAGCGAATCCGCGAAGAACTGAAATCCGGTCGTGGCCCGGCCCGCGCCATCGAACTTGGCTATGAAAAAGCCCTATCGGCGATTCTGGACGCAAACATCACCACATTCATTACGGCTGTGATCCTGTTCATCATGGGGTCGGGGCCGGTGCGCGGTTTCTCGGTCACGCTGGCGCTGGGGATTCTGACCTCGGTCTTTACCGCGATTTACCTGACCCGGCTGATGCTGATCATGTGGTTCGAACGCAAACGCCCTCGGACGCTAGAGATCAAGGGGATCCGTCTCGTGCCGCAGACTCGTTTGTTTGATTTTTTCCGCACGTCAATTGCGACATTGGGCGCATCTGGTCTGGCGATGATTGCATCGGTGCTGCTGTTCCTGATTGTCGGGTTGAATTTCGGCATCGACTTCCGGGGCGGTACGACCATCCGCACCGAAAGTACACAGGCTGTCAATGTGGGTGTCTATCGTGATGCGTTGGCCCCACTTGGGCTGGGCGACATCTCGATCGCGCAGGTCTATGACGTGAACTTCGCGGAAGATCAGCATGTGGCACAGATCCGCATCGAAGCTCAGGAAGGGCAGGAAGCCATCACGCCGGAAACCATAGAGATCATCGAACAGGCGCTGATTCAGGTTGATCCCGCAATCAGCTTCCCCAGTGTCGAAAGCGTTGGTCCTAAGGTGTCGGGCGAATTGGTGACAACCGCCATCCTTTCCGTGGTCGCAGCCCTTGCCGCCGTGCTGGTCTATATCTGGCTCCGGTTCGAATGGCAGTTTAGCTTGGGCGCGGTAATCTCGCTTGTGCATGATGTGGTGTTGACCATTGGGGTGTTCAGCCTGTTGGGCATCAAGTTCGACCTGGCGATCATCGCAGCCCTTCTGACCATCGTTGGTTATTCGCTGAACGACACTGTGGTTGTCTTTGACCGGGTGCGTGAAAACCTGCGCCGCTACAAGAAGATGGATTTGAAAGAGGTGTTGAACCTGTCGATCAACGAAACCCTGTCGCGCACGATGATGACCTCGCTGACCACGCTTCTGGCGCTGATCGCGCTTTATGTACTGGGGGGTGACGTGATCCGCGGATTCGTCTTTGCTATGATCTGGGGCGTGGTTGTCGGGACGTATTCGTCGATCTTTATCGCATCTGCGATCCTGCTGAAGCTGGGCGTCAAGCGCGACTGGTCGAAACCCGATGCCAATGCAGGCAATCAGTTTGCAGACGTAGATGCCTGATTTGCTGGCCCAAGCCCTGGCGCTGCCAGGGCTTGGCTGGCTTTTAATCATAGCTTTTATCGCAGGGCTGGTACGCGGGTTTGCCGGGTTCGGCACGGCTCTGATCTTTCTGCCGGTGGCGGCCCAGATCATTGATCCAGTCTGGGCAGTGACAGTTCTGATTGTGATGGATCTGGCCGGGCCTGCCCCGGCAATTCCGCGCGCACTGAAAGAGGGCCATCCCAAGGATCTGCTGCGACTGGTGGTGGCCACGGCACTGGCCTTGCCTTTCGGGATGGCGGTGCTGTTTGCAGTCGATCCCCACCTGTTCAAACTGGCGGTGTCGGTGATCAGCTTGATCATGCTCGCAGCCCTGATGGCTGGAAAGCGATTTGGCGGTGAGGTCACGCCACCAATTGTCTGGACCACCGGTGGAATCGCGGGTTTGTTGGGCGGCGCAGCTGGCATTCCCGGCCCGCCAGTCATTTTGCTATATATGGCGTCGTCCCATCCCGCGCGGGTGATCCGCGCGAACACGACGGCCTATCTCTTTTTCTTCGATCTGATGCTGCTGGCGGGGTTCTTCTTTGCCGGGCGTCTGGCGGGTATGCCGCTAATCCTCGGAGCGTTGGTCACGCTGCCCAACCTGCTGGGCAATTTGGTAGGCGGGGCGGTCTTTAATCCCAGGCACGAATCCCGCTATCGTTATGTGGCCTACCTGATCATCGCGGCCTCCAGCATGTCAGGACTTTACGCCGCCCTCTTCTGACGCAACCCGCTTAATCCATAAGGACCCGATATGCAGTTTCACGAAGTCAAATATGACAGCGCCCAACCGGTGGACAGCTATGGCCCCGGTTTCTTTCGTGTTGCGGGCGAAGTGATCCACGGCGCGATCCTTGTGACCGAGGATGCAGCGATAAGTTGGGGTGGTCCTGATGATGTTGAACCTCTCTTGGCGTTGGCAGGCAAGATCGACGTTTTGTTCTATGGGACCGGCGCCGACCCGGCGCATCCGCCTTCCGATTTGCGCGCGGCTTTGGAAGAGGTCGGGATCGGGGTCGAGGCGATGGCCTCTGCGCCAGCCTGCCGCACCTATAATGTGCTGGTCTCGGAAGGTCGGCGCATTGCGCTGGCCGCCCTTCCGGTCTAAGGCTTCAGACATGGAAATGAGGGTCGATAACCTGTCCGTCGCGCGTGGCGGTGTGCCAGTGCTGGAAGGGGTGAATTTCACGCTTTCAGCCGGACAGGTCTTGATCCTGCGCGGGCCCAATGGCTCGGGCAAAACGACGTTGTTGCGCACCTTGGCGGGATTGCAACCGCCGGTCGCCGGACAGGTGTCCGCGGACCCCGAACAGATCACCTATGGCGCCCATGCCGATGGTTTGAAAGCCACACTGACGGTCGAGGAAAACCTGCGTTTCTGGGCGTCGGTGCATGGGATCGGCAGCATCGACGCAGCGGTGCAAGGGTTCAATCTAATCAGTCTGACACATCGGCCAGCGGGCAATCTGTCAGCTGGTCAGAAACGCCGGTTGGGTTTGGCACGATTGCTTGTCACTGGGCGACCGATCTGGCTGTTGGACGAGCCGACCGTATCGCTGGATACGGCGTCCGTTGACCTGTTTGCCGATGCGGTACGCGCCCATGTGGCGGGCGGAGGGGCAGCCCTGATCGCGACCCATATCGATCTGGGCCTTAAGGCGGATACGTTCGACATCGGCCCGTTCCGCGCCAACGGTGAACGCGCGACACCCTCCCAACAACGCGACCGCTACGCAGACTTCGATGAGGCGTTTTCATGATTGCGCTGTTGGTTCGCGACATGCGCTTGGCGATCCGCGCCGGTGGCGGCTTTGGTTTGGGGCTGGCGTTCTTCCTGATCGTCTCAACTCTTGTGCCCTTCGGCGTTGGGCCGGAAGCTGCGATTTTGTCACGGATTGCGCCCGGTATCCTGTGGGTGGGCGCGCTTTTGGCGTGTCTTCTGTCGCTGGATCGCATTTTCCAGCTGGATTTCGAGGATGGATCGCTGGATTTGCTGGCCACAGCGCCGATCCCGATGGAAGGAACCGTGGCGATCAAGGCGCTGGCGCATTGGCTTGTCACTGGCTTGCCGCTGACCTTGGCCGCACCGGGTTTCGGTGCGTTGATGAACCTTCAGACGCCGGGGCATTATTGGATCTTCATCACGCTGCTGATTGGTACACCTGCGCTGTCGATGATCGGCGCATTCGGCGCGTCGCTGACCGTTGGGTTAAAACGTGGCGGGCTTCTATTGTCCTTGCTGGTCTTGCCGCTTTACATTCCAACGCTGATCTTTGGGGCCGAAGCCGCGACTCGAGGCTCCGCCGGGCTGTCCGCGCTGACGCCGCTTTTAATGATGGCAGGGATCACAGCCGGGTCCATCGCCCTTTTACCTTTTGCGGCCGCGGCTGCCCTTCGCATTAACCTGAGATAGGTCAAGTCGCTGTGAAGATAGCCTCGCTATGCTTGCGCAAATGGTAGCCACCGAATAGAGGAAGCAAATGTCACTTTGGGAATTCGCAAACCCGGTCAAGTTCATGGCGCTCAGCGGCAAGGTGTTGCCTTGGGTGATCGGATTGACCGCGTTGACGTTGATACCGGGCCTGCTTTGGGGGTTCTTCTTCACGCCCGAGGCCGCCAATTTCGGAAACTCGGTGAAGATCATCTATATCCATGTGCCGTCGGCGATGATGGCGATCAACATCTGGGTGATGATGCTTGTCACGTCACTGATCTGGATCGTCCGTCGCCACCATGTTTCGGTGCGTGCCGCCAAGGCCGCCGCCTTGATCGGCGTGACCATGACAGTGATTGCCCTGATCACCGGGGCGATCTGGGGCGAGCCGATGTGGGGCACGTATTGGGCCTGGGATCCGCGCCTGACCAGCTTTTTAATCCTGTTCCTGTTCTATCTGGGCTACATGGCCTTGTGGGCGGCAATTGAGAATCCGGACACCGCGGCCGATCTGACTTCGGTCCTGTGCATCGTTGGATCGGTATTTGCGCTGCTCAGCCGCTATGCTGTGAACTTCTGGAACCAGGGCCTGCACCAGGGCGCGTCGCTGTCGATGGACAAGGAAGAGCATGTAGCGGATGTCTATTACCTTCCGCTGCTTCTTTGTATCGCAGGGTTCATCCTGCTGTTCGTCGCGCTTGTGCTGATCCGCACCCGGACCGAACTGCGCCTTGTGCGCCTGCACCGTTTGGAAATCCGCGAAAGGATGAAAGATGCTTGATCTGGGCAAATATGCAAATGCTATCCTGTCTTCGTGGGGGATCACTCTCGCGCTTTTGATCGCATTGATCCTTGTCACATGGCGCCGTTCGGTCCAAGTGAAGAAAGCACTGCACGCGGCTGAAAAAAGGGTGTCCGAAAATGGCTGACGAAAAGAAAAAAGGTATCTCGTGGCTGATGCTATTGCCGCCCATTCTGTTTGTCGGGCTGGCGGTCATGTTCATGTGGGGCATGAAGCAGGAAGACCGGAACACGCTGCCTTCGACTCGCGAAGGCGGAATAGTGCCCGCGCTGCAATTGGTCGCGTTTGAGGGGGCCGAAGGGTTCACCCATGACGATCTGACCTCAGGCGGCGTGAAGCTGGTAAATTTCTGGGCCAGTTGGTGCGCGCCTTGCCGCGCCGAGCACCCGCAGCTTGAGACGCTGGCCAAAGAGGGCGTGGTGATCAACGGGATCAACTACAAGGACGAACCGGCCAATGCGCGCCGCTTTCTTGCGCAACTTGGTGATCCCTATGCCGCGCTGATGGCTGACAGTGACGGGCGCACGGGGCTGGAATGGGGGCTGTATGGCGTGCCAGAAACCTTCATCATTGCTGCCGACGGCACTGTGGTGAAACGCTTTGCCGGTCCGATTACCGAAAGCATTCTGAAAAGCGTGATTCGTCCCGCCATTGCGGACGCCGCCAGTCGCTAACCGGCGGCGTTCAGCATCAGGATAAAAGCGCTGAACGCGACTGTTTCCAGAATTGGGAGCGGAAATTGGCGCAAAAAATTGTACATGAAATAGATGAGTCCGATGGCGATATAAACGTCGATTCAAATCGGCCAGAGAAATATTCCAACCTTAACGAACACTAACACTTTCTGGCTGGATGAGACAGTTTATTCTGCCAAGAAAATGGTAAGTTCTTCCACAAGACTACTCGACGTTCCTGCATCCTTGTGTGCTGCTGATCACATCCTTTGATGCCAACCAGTATTTCTTCGGAACGGTCTGTCTGATCTCGGCACACAAAAAACGCGCCCTGAAAAAGGCGCGTTGATGTTTATAGGTGCCGGTTGCTTACGACTTCGCGAGGTTGCGCAGCACATAGTGGAGGACACCGCCGTTTTCGACGTATTCGATTTCGACCTCGGTATCGATCCGGCATTTCAGCTCGATCTCTTTCACCGACCCATCGGCGAAGGTGATCTCGCACGGCACGTTCGACAGCGGTTTCAGATCGCCCGCCAAACCTTTGATCGACACGGTTTCGTCGCCGGTCAGACCCAGTGATTTTCGGGTGTCACCACCGGTGAATTCGAACGGGATCACGCCCATGCCAACCAGGTTGGAGCGGTGAATACGTTCGAACGATTCCGCGATTACGGCTTTGACGCCCAGTAGGCTTGTGCCCTTAGCTGCCCAGTCGCGCGAGGAACCTGCGCCATACTGCTCACCCCCAAAGACCACCAGCGGGGTGCCGGCGTCCTGATAGGCCATCGAGGCGTCATAGATCGACGTCTGCTTGCCATCTGGCCCCTTGGTATAGCCACCTTCGACGCCGTCCAGCATCTCATTCTTGATGCGGATGTTGGCAAACGTGCCACGCATCATGATCTCGTGGTTGCCGCGGCGCGAGCCGTAGGAGTTGAACTCACGCGGGGCGACCTGACGCTCGGTCAGATACTGACCTGCGGGGGACGAAACCGGGAACGACCCAGCAGGCGAGATGTGGTCGGTGGTGATCATGTCACCCAGAACTGCCAGCACTTTGGCGCCTTCAATGTCCGAGATCACGCCTGCATCCTTAGACATGCCTTGGAAATAGGGCGGGTTCTGGATGTAGGTCGAAGACGCGGGCCAGTCATAGGTCTCGTCGCCAGTGGTCTCAACACTTTGCCACTTTTCGTCGCCTTTGAAGACGTCTGCATATTTCGACTGAAACGCTTCGCGGGTGACGGTTTTTTCAACCAATTCAGCCACTTCTTGGGTCGAAGGCCAGATGTCTTTCAAATAAACGTCATTGCCGTCTTTGTCCTGACCCAGCGGGTCGTTGGCGATGTCGATATTCATGTCACCGGCCAGCGCATAGGCCACGACCAGCGGCGGTGATGCCAGGTAGTTGGCGCGCACGTCAGGGCTGATGCGCCCTTCGAAGTTGCGGTTGCCCGACAGCACCGAAGTTGCGATCAGATCGCCCTCGTTTATAGCCTCAGACAGTTCTGGTGCGAGGGGGCCGGAGTTGCCGATACAGGTCGTGCAGCCATAGCCCACGAGGTTGAAGCCGATGGCGTCCAGATCTTCCTGAAGGTTTGCGGCCTCAAGATACGCCGACACAACTTGTGAACCGGGTGCTAGCGATGTTTTCACCCAAGGCTTGCGGTTCATCCCAAGTGCACGCGCCTTGCGTGCCACCAAGCCCGCCCCGATCATCACATACGGGTTCGAGGTGTTGGTGCATGAGGTGATCGATGCAATCACGATAGAGCCGTCATGCAGCTTGTAATCGGCGCCTTTCACCGCTTGTGATTTATGGTGGCCAAAATCACCCGGAATGTGGTGCGGCGCGGGTTGTCCGCCTTCGTCTGTCCATTCCTTCTTATCTTCCTTCGGCGCAACCTTCGCGGGCCGTTGGCCTTTAATGTATTTGCAAAACTCGCTCGCTGCTTGGTCCAGCGCGATATAGTCTTGTGGGCGTTTCGGACCAGAGATTGCAGGTACGATGGTCCCCATATCAAGGCTCAACGTGTCGGTATAGATCGGCGCGTAATCTGCACCACGCCAGAACCCGTTTTCCTTGGCATAGGCTTCGACCAGCGCGATGCGATCTTCATCGCGACCCGTGGTGCGCAGATAACGCAGGGTCTCACCGTCGATCGGGAAGAAGCCACAGGTGGCGCCGTATTCCGGTGCCATGTTGGCAATCGTTGCCCGGTCAGCCAGCGGCAGGCGGTCCAGACCGTCACCATAGAATTCGACGAACTTGCCGACCACACCCTTCGCGCGCAGCATTTCGACGACTTTCAACACAAGGTCGGTGCCGGTGGTGCCTTCGACCATCTCGCCGGTCAGCTCAAAGCCGACAACTTCGGGGATTAGCATTGAAATCGGTTGGCCCAGCATCGCAGCTTCGGCTTCGATACCGCCAACGCCCCAACCCAGAACGGCAAGGCCGTTGACCATGGTGGTGTGGCTGTCGGTGCCGACCAGCGTGTCGGGATAGGCGACCTGTTCGCCGTTCTGGTCCTCGTCGGTCCAAACGGTTTGTGCCAGATACTCAAGGTTCACTTGGTGGCAGATACCGGTTCCGGGGGGCACAACGCGGAAGTTGTTAAACGCCGACTGACCCCATTTCAGGAAGGTATAGCGTTCCAGATTGCGTTCATATTCGCGGTCAACGTTCATTTGGAATGCGCGGGGGTTGCCAAATTCGTCAATCATGACCGAGTGGTCGATGACCAGATCAACCGGGTTCAGGGGGTTGATCAACTGTGCGTCGCCACCCAGCGCTTTGATGCCATCGCGCATCGCGGCAAGATCAACAACGGCAGGCACGCCGGTGAAGTCCTGCATCAGAACACGGGCGGGGCGATAGGCGATTTCGCGTGGGTTCTTGCCACCTTTTTTGGCCCATTCGGCAAAAGCTTTGATGTCGTCCACGCTGACGGTGCGACCGCCATCTTCAAAGCGCAGCATGTTTTCCAGAACGACTTTCAGCGCGGCCGGCAGCCGGGTAAAATCGCCAAGGCCAGCGGCTTCGGCGGCGGGGATTGAGTAATAGGCGACGGATGAGTCACCGGCCTTGAGCGTCTTGCGCGTCTTGGCGGTGTCTGAACCTACGATAATGGTCATGGATTGGCTCCCTAAGGTCAGGATACAGGGTTGGGCTGGCTTGCTTTTGCCTCATAATCGAGGCGCGGCGCAAGAGGATTCCAGCGCTTTGTATACGATTGCACACCAGAAATCGACCCCAATCCCTACTTATCGGCGAAAACTGTAACAAACCCCTCGCAAAACCTTGATTGGCAGCGCCTTTGAGGGCGCGCTATCTAATGGTTGACCCAAACGGAAAAGAAACCAGATGAGAGCAGTTCTGCCCCTGATCCTGATATGCGCCACATGGTTCGGTGCGCATCCCCTGACCGCAGGGGAGCGCCCGGTGACAGTTGTCGAACTGTTTACATCGCAGGGATGTTCATCTTGCCCACCCGCTGACGCGCTGTTGGGCAAATTGGCCGAGTATGACGATATCCTGCCTTTGGCGCTGCACGTTGATTACTGGGATTACATTGGCTGGAAAGACACATTCGCAAAGGCCGCCCACACCAAGCGGCAAAAGGCCTATGCTTACAGCTTTGGTACGCGGTCCATCTATACGCCGCAAATGGTGATCGGCGGGGTCGATCAGGCGGTTGGCAGTCATGTGGTCGAGGTGATGGATGTGATCCATCGCCATCAAGCCAAACCACAACAAGTGGCGTTGCAAACGATTGGTGCGGATGGTGAAGTACCGCGGTTAAGGGTCGAGCGGATGACACATCGCGACCTTCCCGCACAGATGCTTGTTCAAATCGTTCGCTTTGTGCCAAAAGCCGAGGTGGATATCAGCCGGGGTGAGAATGCCGGCCTGTCGATCACGTCAACCAACGTGGTAACGGATATCCAGGGCTTCGGCGTCTGGGACGGGCGGGAAGCGGTGGAATATGAGCTTCCCAACCCGATTGCGGAGGAAGGACAGGCCGCGGCCATTGTCCTGCAAGCCGCCAGGAAAAGTGGATATCCGGGCGAAATCGTGGCTGCGATCAAGCTGGACTAGGTGACGACTGGCGCGGCAGCGCGGGTCTAATCTGCCTCGGGCAATTGCCAGCGATTATGGATCCATAAAAACTGGTCCATGTGCTGGCGCACCCGCGATTCAAACCGATCGTTGAATTCTTGCATCATGGTTTTGGCATCGCTGTGGGCAATCGGGTTTTCGACGACAACGTCGAAGTCCAACCCGTTCTCCTTGCGAATGGCAAACACAGGAATGAACAGCGTGTCGTATTTCAACGCCATCTCCGCCACCGCTAGCGTGGTCATGGCGGGTTGGCCAAAAAAGTTGAGCTTGGCACCCTGGTCTTCGCGTTGGTCCAGAAGGATCGCCAAAAGGCCACCCTTACGGAGGTGTTTCACCATCTCGGCCATGCCTCTCCGGGATTGCTCAAACGCCTTGCCCTCGAACCCTTCCATTCGTGCCTTGTAGCTTTCGTTGAAATAGGCGTTTGACATCGGACGATAAAGCGCCCCGGTGTTATAGCCCGCTTGTATGGTCACGGCACGCGCGGCGTCGTAGTTTCCAAAATGCCCGGATATCGCGATGATTGGTCGACCATCTGCTTTTGCCTGTTCCAAGGCGGCCAGACCGGGGCCGGACAGTTTGGTGGACTTAAGCCGGTCATAGAATGTGTTGCCCGACCACATCTCTGCCAGAAACCGACCGGCATTGGACAGGACATCGCGCACCAAGCGATCTACCTCAGCAGGCGAGAGGTCAGGACAAGCCAGCGTCAGGTTATTGCGAATGCGCTTGTCGTATCCGGCAATCGGGCCGACGACATGCGCGGCCAGCCAGCCCACTGCCGGAAGGCGCCAACGATAAGGCAAAAGGCGTGGCAGGTTCAGCACGGCAGACAGCGCCAAATGTGTCAGATAGGGAGCAACCCCACGCTTTTCTTGCACCATCCAGCCCGTCTCCTGTCGCGCGGCGACGGGAACCGGCGCGCGCTGCATCTATCGGTGCCCAGACATACAAGCGGGGGCGGGGGCTCGCAAGCTCTTGCCGCACGAAGTCGGCAGATCAGTCTTCGTCTTCGTCTGTGACAACGGTGATTTCGTCAGCAGCCTCAAGCGTGCGGATCTGTGTGACGATGGCAGCCATTGCAGCTTCACCGTCTTTGGCTTTCACAGTTCCGCGTTCTGCCATCTCTTCCCGGATCTGTTCGGACATGCGTTTTGAGATAGCGTTAAGGATGAAATCTGCGACCGGTTCCAGTTCGTCGACAGCCGCCACCAGAGCTGTGACTAGCACGGCCTGATCCACGTCCCGTGTGATCTTTGGAATATCAGTCGGTGTGATGCGGGCGGGAATATCGGCGAAGGTGAAGATAGCTTTGCGGACGGCTGTTGCGAAGATGGTATCATCCTGATCCAGACCATTCAGCACCTCGTCGCGGGTTGCGGCAGGCGAGGCATTCAGGATCGCCCCAACCCGCTCAACCGGCCCATCATCAAACGCTTTCGGGGGGCGTGTGCCCAACTGTTCCGCCAGTGATCGGCCGATCCGTTCGACAACATTCGGGGCGATGGAACCGGTTTGCGACACGGCATAGGCCACTTTGCGCGCCCGCGGACCGGGCAATTGTCCCAACAATTCAGCAGCGACAGATACCTTTAGTTTGGACAGCAGCACCGCCGCAATCTCGGTGCTTTCTGTTTCAAGAATGTCCAACAGAAGCTCTGGGTCCAACCCCGCAATCTTGGCCCATGGGTCACCTGTCAACGTGACGCCCGCCATCTTTCGCATCCTGGCTGCGGTTGAAGGGCTGATAGCACCATCAAGCATCGACAACGTGCCTTCGATCCCACCCGGAAAGGCCAGACCTATGTCCTCGATCTCTTGAACGAACTCATCAATGACAGATTTCAGCGTGGCGCGGTCGATGTATCGCAGGTCTGACATCTGACGGATCAATTCAGACTGCAGCCCCTCGGGCAAATCTTGCAGTGACAACACAGCCCCCTCTGCCAGCAGCAGGCGCACAATGATCGCGGCTTTTTGTTTTCGTGTCAGATATCGTGTCACCGTCGAAGCGCGACCCGACGGAGCAACCCCTGTCGGGGAGACAACATTCTTGGGCGACATCCCGACACTTGTCGGCATGATGTCGGCATGGTCGATATCCAATGCGGTCAACGCGTAGCCTCGTTCCTCTGGTTTGTGCCAGACTGCCACGGTCGGGTTAAGGCAGGCTTACCGCCTTCGCATTTTTAGCTGGAAACGACGTCAACGCAGGCTTGCGATGCGGCATCCCAGGTTTGACCTGCGTCACAGCTTGCTGCCGTGTGCTTGCCACGTTCGCAGCCCATCGCAACGGACAACGTCGGCAAAACGGTCAGAACAAGTGCGCAGAGTATGGTCTTGAAGTGCATTGGGGCCTCCTTTCGGAAGCCCCATGGTAGCATGAAATACAGTGATTCCCAAATTGGGACACGCTGTGCCTTAGGCTTAGTCTTCGCCAAAGACCCGTTTGAAGATCGTGTCTACATGCTTGGTGTGATAGCCAAGGTCGAATTTTTCCTCGATCCCTTCCGCACCCAGAGCTTTGACCACATCGTCATCGGCCAGCAGTTCTTCTTTGAAGTCACAGCCAGTTTCCCAAACTTTCAGTGCATTGCGCTGCACCATCCGGTACGCGTCTTCCCGGCTGACACCCGCTTGTGTCAGAGCCAGCAGCACACGTTGTGACATGACCAGCCCGGGGAATTTGTTCATGTTTGCCATCATGTTGTCAGGGTAGACCAGCAGCTTGTCGATGACCGAAGTCAGGCGCGCCAGTGCAAAATCCAGCGTAATGGTGGCATCAGGGCCGATGTTGCGTTCGACTGACGAGTGCGAGATGTCCCGCTCATGCCACAGAGTCACATTCTCCATCGCTGGCACAACGGTCATGCGTACAAGACGCGCAAGGCCGGTCAGATTCTCAGTCAGAACAGGGTTCTTCTTGTGCGGCATAGCGGACGAGCCCTTCTGGCCCATCGAGAAGAATTCAGCCGCTTCCAGCACCTCGGTGCGTTGCATGTGGCGGATCTCGGTGGCCACGTTTTCGATCGACGAAGCGACAACACCAAGCGCGGCAAAGAAGGCGGCATGACGATCGCGCGGGATCACTTGCGTCGAGATCGGCTCGGGCGCAAGACCCATTTTTCCACACACATGCTCTTCTACGGCAGGGTCGATATTGGCAAAGGTTCCGACTGCACCCGAGATCGCGCCGGTGGCGATCTCATATCGTGCTTTTTCCAGTCGGTTCAGGTTGCGGTCCATTTCCGCATAGAAGCGCGCGAATGTCAGGCCCATTGTAGTGGGCTCGGCATGGATGCCGTGGCTGCGCCCGATGCGGATCGTGTCCTTATGCTCATGAGCACGTCTCTTCAGCGCAGCGAGCAGTGCTTTCATGTCCTCGATCAGAATGTCTGAAGCGCGCACCAACTGCACGTTAAAGCAAGTGTCCAGCACGTCGGAAGATGTCATTCCCTGATGCACGAAGCGTGCTTCTTCGCTGCCGACATGTTCGGCAAGGTGGGTCAGGAAAGCGATGACGTCATGCTTGGTCTCGGCTTCGATCTCATCAATGCGGGCAACGTCAAACTCAACATCCTTGGCTTTCCAGACCGCTTTGGCGTTTTCACGCGGAATCACGCCCAGATCGGCCATCGCGTCGCAAGCGTGTGCCTCGATCTCGTACCAGATCTTGAACTTGGTTTCGGGTGACCAGATGGCGACCATGTCGGGGCGGGAATAGCGAGGGATCATCGGCAGACCTTTTTCGATTGAGGGCAGTCGCCGCTTTCATAGACTGCCGCGCTGCAGCGAACAAGAGAAGGCTGTTTGGATAGGGGAAGGGGCGTTGCCCCTCTGCGCATGCGCGCATTCACCCCAGGATATTTTTGGGCCAGAAGAAGCCGAGATCACTTATAAAGTTGAACACCCTTTTCTGGGTGGGCGCGGTAGTGGGCAAGGCGGCTGTTGAGATTGCCGTGATGCAATTCGAGTTTGTGGCCGTCAGGGTCGAGGAAATAGAGGGATGCACCCTCGGATACATTATCCTGCCAAAGTGTAGCTGCCTCGCTTATCCGGGTAGAAAAAGTCAAAAAGTGCGTGGGTTCGCATGACAAGGCAATGTGAGTATAGTCGCTGCGCGGTATGACGGGTTCGGCGGATTGGACGAGACAAAGCCAGAGCTCGCCCAGTTCCAGATAGGCCCCGCTAGACCAATCCGCGCGCAAATTGGCACCCAGAATGTCGATATAAAACCGAACCGACCGCGACAGGTCGGACACCGCAAGGGTGAAGTGGTTCACCCCAGTGATCATCGTCAGAATCCGCCGTCTGAGCCTTGCTGCCATTTCTGCACAAGGTTGCCGAAACGCGTGAACTGGGCTTCGAAAGACAGTTCGACCGTGCCGATGGGGCCGTGACGTTGCTTACCAATGATGACTTCGGCTTTGCCGTGCAAGTTTGACATTTCATCCTGCCAGCTCGCCATACGGTCGAGTTCGTGGTCGCCGGGCTTTTCGCGTTCTTTGTAATATTCTTCGCGGAACACGAACATGACCACGTCTGCGTCCTGCTCGATCGAGCCGGATTCGCGCAGGTCTGACAGTTGCGGCCGCTTGTCATCGCGGCTTTCGACCTGACGGCTAAGCTGCGACAAGGCGATGACCGGGATGTTCAGCTCCTTGGCGATGGCTTTCATGCCCATCGAGATTTCAGCGATCTCGTTCACCCGGTTCTCGGCGGTGCCGCGGCACAGCTGCAAATAGTCGATGATCAGAAGGTCCAGACCATGCGTCCGCTTCAGGCGACGCGCGCGGGCGGCCAATTGGCTGATCGGCAGTGCAGGCGTGTCATCAATGAACAACGGACAGCTTTCCAAATCCTTTGCCGCATCGACAAACCGGCGAAACTCGCCTTCGTCCATGTCACCCTGACGGATCTTGTGGGACGAGATTTCGGACGCTTCGGCCAAGATCCGGCCCGCCAGTTGTTCGGCTGACATCTCGAGCGAGAAAAAGCCAACCACACCTCCGTCAATGGCGCCCTCGGAGCCATCCGGGCGGGTGCCTTTCTTGTAGGCTTTCGCCACGTTGAACGCGATATTGGTGGCGAGCGAGGTTTTCCCCATCGAGGGGCGACCCGCAAGGATCAGAAGGTCGGACGGGTGCAACCCGCCCAGCTTGGTGTCCAGATCGGACAATCCGGTTGAAATGCCTGCCAGACCACCTTCTCGTTGATAGGCGGCATTGGCGACTTGAACCGCGTCAGTCACGGCTTTCAGAAAGCTTTGAAATCCGCTGTCGGTTTGACCCGCTTCACCCAGTTTGTAAAGCGCCTGTTCGGCTTCTACGATCTGCTCTTTCGGTTCGGACGAGATGTCGACCTTCTGCGCCTTGGACGAGATGTCCTGACCCAGCTGGATCAGCTCGCGCCGAATGGCGAGGTCATAGATCATTTGCGCATAGTCACGGGCCGCAAAGCTGGAAATCGCGGCACCGGCCAGACGCGCCAGATATGCGGGACCTCCGAGTTCTTTCAGGCCCTCATCATCTTCCATAAACGCTTTTAGCGTTACCGGGCTGGCAAGCGCGTTTTTCGAGATGCGGCTGGCGGCGATTTCCCAGATGCGGGCATGCACGGGTTCATAGAAATGGCCCGCATTGATGATCGAGGCGACACGGTCATAGACATCGTTGTTCGTCAGGATCGCACCCAGAAGCTGCTGTTCAGCCTCGATGTGGTGAGGCAGGGCGTCCTGCACACCTTCGCTATTGTCGCCCGATTGCGTGCCCTGAGGAATACTGCTGATCTCGTTCATGACTGCCTGCCCCTTTTGGGGAGTGTTTAGCGCCTTGGCATGTTCCAAGGCAAAATGTATGTTCCTGTGGGAATCCTGTGGATAACGTGAGCCTACCATATCTGGTGCGGTCCCGCAAAATGGTGCCTATGGATAGTAGGTGCGTTACTTGTTTGCGCGGGCTGTTTGCCACGCACGAGGATCGTTCAGGAAGCGTTCCACCTCGTCCAAAGTCTTCGCCGAAAACACACCTTGAGCCTTGGCCTCAGTCAGAACATCCCACCATGTACACAGGTGGATCAGTTGAACGCCATGATCGCCAAGGGTTTTTTCGGTCTCGGGGAAAATGTCGTAATAGAAGATCACGGCGGTAGCACCGCACGTCGCGCCGGTGTCGCGAATCGCATCGACGAAGCTGAGCTTCGATCCGCCATCCGTGGTCAGGTCTTCGACCAAGAGCACGCGCTGCCCTTCGCTCATCGCGCCTTCGATGCGGGCGTTCTTGCCATAACCCTTCGGCTTCTTGCGCACATAGGTCATGGGCAGGGCCAAGCGTTCGGCGACCATGGCCGCGAAGGGGATGCCCGCGGTTTCGCCACCGGCGATGTTGTCAAACGCCTCGAACCCCGCTTCGCGCATAATCTCGACCGCCATGAAATCCATCAGGGTCGAGCGGATGCGCGGGAAGCTGATCAGCTTACGACAGTCGATATAGGACGGGCTGGGCAGGCCAGAGGCGAGCGTATAGGGCTCGTCGGTGTTGAAGTTCACGGCCCCAATTTCCAACAGCATCCGCGCGGTCAGGCGGGCGATTTCATCCTTGGTGGGGAAGGTCGAAGGGATCATGGGCAGCGGTCCTTGTTCAGTGGTTCAGGCCTCGACCTGCCAGTGCAGCGGAAAACCGGGGTCGAAGGTGGTGACGGTGTGTTCGCCTGCCTGCAACGTGGCAGGATAGGTGATCGGGTCGCCCTTGCGGAGCGTGATCATGTCCTCGTTCACCGGCAGGCCATAGAAGGCCGGGCCGTGAATCGATGTAAAGCCTTCGAGCTTGTCCAGCGCGCCTGCTGCCTCGAATGTTTCGGCCAGGATCGACAAGGCGTTCGGCGCGGTGAAACACCCAGCAGAGCAACATTCGCTTTCCTTAACATGGGTGGGATGTGGTGCACTGTCAGTTCCAAGAAAGAAGCGCGGGTCGCCCGATATGGCTGCGGCTAACAGGGCCTCTCGGTGTTCGCGGCGCTTCAGGATCGGCAGGCAGTAGTAGTGCGGGCGCATTCCACCTACCAGCATGTCATTGCGGTCCAGGATCATGTGCTGCACCGTGATGGTGGCGCCGATATTGGTGTCATTGGCCTTGACGTAGTCGGCACCGTCTTTGGAAGTGATATGCTCCATCACCACGCGCAGCTCGGGAGTGGCGCGCCGGACCGGATCCAACACGCGATCGATGAACACGGCCTCACGGTCGAAGATGTCGACATCGCGGTCCGTAACCTCGCCATGGACGCAGAGGGGCATGCCGATCTCGGCCATCTTCTCAAGCACCGGTCGGACCTTGTCAAAATCCTGCACGCCGGACGCCGAGTTGGTCGTGGCGCCCGCCGGGTAAAGCTTCACCGCTTTCACCAAGCCCCCGGCCGCTGCGGCGGCAACATCTGATGGATCCGTATCCTCGGTCAGATAAAGGGTCATCAACGGCTCGAACCGCATGTCGCTGGGCAACGCCGTCATTATGCGGGTGTGATAAGCTTTGGCATCTGCACTCGTCACAACCGGAGGCACAAGGTTCGGCATGATGATGGCACGAGCAAAATGGCGCGCGGTTTCAGGGAGGACGGCTTGCAATATCGCGCCATCGCGAAGATGCAGGTGCCAGTCATCGGGACGGCGGAGTGTCAGGGTCTGGGTCATCGGAACAGGGCATAACGCAGCAACGAAATTGGTGCCAGAAGATTCGAGTGAATCCTGATCGCTAATCTGCGACGCGACAGGAGAAGTGACCGATATCTCTGCATCGGGTCCGCCGCTTTGGTGCAAGCTGGCCTAAGAACGTTCAGCCAATGCCTGTTCTGCGCGTTTCAGCGCCTGCTGGAATCTTGGGGCATGTTGATGCGTGGTCACTGACGTCGCCAACCATTTGACCAAAAGCGGTTTGCGCCGCGCCTCGGCAGACGCCAGCAATCTGCGCAAATAGGGACGGTAACGCCGTCGAACTCGCAAAGCGCGATAACAACTTTGCGGCGTCAACCTGTTCTGTCCGGCTTGGTCAATCAGATCATGGGTCACGCCCATGTCAAACAGCGCTTGCGGCAGGTCGCCACCAAAATGGCGGCAGTGAATATGATGAATATGTGTGCCTGCGAACATTGCCGCGTGGACAGTGTCTTCGGTGATCGCAGGATCGAAAAACAAGAACACATCTTGTGCCATTTCGACCATCTCAGGGGCATAGTGATATCGATCCGTGAAGTTGCGTCGCCGTGCTTTGGGGAAGCGGCGATCAAATTCAGTGCGGTTTGGATCAAGGGTGGCCTGCGGTTGTACGGCGATAACTGTCACTTCGGGCGCAACGATGGAAAACGCTGCCGCTGCATAGCCGCACATGCCAGCGCCAAAAAAAATTACCTTTTCAAATTCTTCAAAGAAGCCATCTTCGATCAAGCGGTCGAAGTATCCATAAACGGCACGGTCGCGAAACCAGCTGTCAGAATGCGCCAGAACACACAGGTTGGACCAACCGTTTTGCCGTACAAGCGTCCAGCCCAAAGGTTCTTGCAAAGGCGAGGTGTCGCGAACACTGCGGACCGTTTCAAACGTGACCAGCAGCGTCCGCCCCTCGTCGGTCAGAATAGCCGAATGCTCGACTCCCAGTGGCTCGAAATATCCCCGCTCGTCGCTAATCTCTTCAAGCTGTGCTAGCCACTCGTCATCAGGTGTGCCGGCACCATAGGCGTTTGCTTCATCCGCTGACAGGTCGTCCTGCATCACACACCTCGGCACTCATTGCTCCATCCGGTGCTTTCTTTCGGCGTGAAAACGGGCGGATTTTGGCACGGAATGCGGCAATAAATAGAAGAGTGGTAGAAAGGCTGACCTATTGTTTCCCGACGGATTTTAATCGTCCGAAACGCGTGGGATTTGTGCGAAACTGTATATTCTTTGCGCATCTTGCATGGGAATCGGGCGGGCCGGTGGGGACAACATTAGCCGCCCGAAAAGGGCACGGTTGGGTTCATCTTGCATGAGTTTACGAAAGTGCTGTTTGCGCCACTTGACCGCCGCGTGATGAAGGTCTGCAACTTTGGGGTCCGACATAAATTTGGCAAGCTGGGCCTGACGCGGGGCTTCTGTCTTTTGGATTGAAGTATCTTCAACCTCACACCAGTTTCGTTCGCACCAATAGTCCATTCCGATGGGACTGTCTGACCGGTTCACGCGGCCTCGGTCAGATTTCAGGACGAAGCTTTCCATCGCACCCAATGGGTAATGGTTCAACTGCACCAAACCGTAGTTTGTTTGGTTGAAAGCTGAAAAGATTCGGCTGCGCTGGAATTTTTCATCCAGCTTTCGGCCATTTCCGTCAAACCATTGCGTGGTTTCGGCGACCCCCTCGACCGGAGACCGGGGGCGGTGAACCCCGAGTTTTCGATACGCTCCGCGATTGCGATAAAGCGATTTAAACAGGAAGGCGCGCCACGGCCACGTCATAACCTCGGGCGCGGCGCGTGTGAATTGCCGCGTGATGGGTTGGTCGTGATAGTCGATTATCCCGCCATTGCCGAACAAGCGCCAGGTCAAGGTGATCGCGTCGGCGTCGGGCAGGGCGGTGAACAGGTCTGGTAGCGTGTGGTCCCCTATGTGGATGTTTACAAATTCGTCCACATCCAGCGTCATCAACCAATCGGCGTTCCGCACAAGCTGGTGTTTGTCCGCAATCTTAAACCCGGTCCATTGGATGCCGCCCTGATCATATGGTCCATCATTGCGTAGATGAGTAAGATGACCCAGATCCTGTAAACGATCCAGCAGATCATCCGTCCCATCTTCGCATCCGTTCGACAGGACCAGAAAATCGGTGAAGCCAACCGCCTTGTGATGCGCAAGCCATTCCAGCAGGAACGCAGCCTCGTTCTTCACACATGTGATAGCCGTAATGCGCATCACGGGGTCACAATCGCGTGTTTCGGAGAGCGGGGCCAGCATGGGTTTTTGTTCGGTAACATATGCTTAGCTGCTCACACTTCGTGCCTTGCCGGGTTGCGTTCGACATTGGCAGACGCGGCAAAACCCGTCAACGGCGCACCTTTCCGATCGCGGCGACCTATCGCAATGGTAGAGTTTACGTAACGAAAAGCCTTATTTCCTTGCCTCGATTGAGGTGTGAGTGTCATTTACCAGAGACCCTTTTCGTGGACCCATCCAGATTCGCTGGTTGCTGCAAACCGCGATTGTCGGCTCATACGGACAGGGTTCAGGAAGCAATGTGGCTGCTTGCGCCGCGGATGCGAACCAATTTTGTGTTGTAAATGGTATACTCCATAATGGGCCGCCTGATCCGTCAGGCGGTCCGTTTACGTTTTGCGGTTGAAACCCTGTGGAGGGCCGGTGACAGTCCTAATTCGAATATAGATTTTGGATCATCCACTGTGACAGAGCTCAGCACAATCCCGCAGATCGCTTTGCGATGGCTGCACGCGGGCAAGCGCGTGGCAATAGCGACAGTTGCCGAGACATGGGGCAGTGCGCCGTGTCCTGTGGGCAGCCAGATGGTCATCACCGAAGATGGGGCGATCGAAGGATCGGTCTCGGGCGGCTGTGTCGAAGGAGCGGTCGTGGCAGAAGCGCATGAGGTGATAAGTGCCCGCGTGCCGCGCCTGTTGACCTATGGTGTGGCAGATGCGGATGCGTTCAGCGCCGGATTGGCTTGTGGCGGCACGATCCGAATTCTGGTCGAACCGGTCACAAATGAGGAATGTGATAAAGCGACCATGCCCGCTGCAATACTGGAACGGATTGTTCGAAAACAAGCCGCGCGTGTATCGTTTGCCTATCAAGTGAACTTGAGTTCCTGGTCGCGACACCTTTTGGTGCCGAATGAAGCCCCCAAGTCGATGAATACGTTGGAAACCCAGGTCTATGGTGATCAGTTCACGCTTCTGTTCTGTCCGCCACCACGGTTGATCATCGTTGGAGCCGTGCATATTGCGCAGGTACTGGCCCCGATGGCGGTTGCTTTAGGATATGAACCCGTCATCACTGATCCGCGCAGCAGTTTTGCAACGGCTGTTCGGTTTCCGGGTCTACGCGTGATTTGCGAGGATACCGACGATGCTTTGGCACAGATTGGGGTGGACGCTCAAACTGCCATTGTCACTTTAGGCCACGATCCCAAGATCGACGATCCCGCGATCCTAATCGGGCTGGAGAAGGGGGCCATCTATATCGGCTGCCTTGGTTCGCGTCGCACCCATGCCGCACGGCTGGACAGATTGCGTGCCAAGGGTCTGAAAGAAGAGGCATTGGCGCGTTTGCACGGCCCTGTAGGGCTCGACATCGGGGCTAAAGGACCGCCTGAAATTGCGGTGTCAATCCTGTCGCAATTGGTTGCTGCACATCGGGGTAAGCTGTAGCCGTTTTGAGCTCATAGGCTGTCGCGCGGTGGTTTGATGCGCAAAACAAGCAGGCGTGCAAGCAGGATCGTGGCAAAGCCAAGACCCGCAGCTAAAGTCTCGCCCAGATAGGTCAGCAATGCCAGATAGACCGCTCCGCCCACAAGGGACAGCGTGGCATAAAGATCTTCTTTCAACAGGCTGGGGGTCATGTTGCATAAAAGATCACGGATCATACCGCCCGCCGTTCCGGTGACGCAGCCAATAACGATCGCAAGGATCGGAGATATTCCCGCATCCAGCGCCACCTGAACGCCGGTCAGGGTGAACAGCGCCAGTCCTATGGCATCCAGTTGCATTAGCACCTTGAGCCTGCGGCCGTTGCCTGACGACATACGCGTGGCAAGGCCGAAACTGATCAGGGCAACTGGCACCGCAACGGCAAGATAGCGGGTGTCGGTGATCCAGAACACTGGTGTCAGTCCAAGAAACAGATCGCGCAACGTCCCGCCACCCATCGACGTGGCAATCGCCAAAACAGTCGCGCCAAAAAGGTCCATATGAACCCGATGTGCCTGTATCGCGGCTGATGCCGCCATAACTGCAGTCGCCAGAAGCGACAGTGGGACGAACAGAAAAGACAATGATTCCATAGGGGTATCCGGATTTCGTAAGACAAATGGAAGGTCGATGGTAACGGCGGTGGTGTTAAGGTGGATACGTGATGTATTGGCTGAACAAAACGATCACTTGTTGGTTGAACGCGACAGAAAAGTAGCCAGCGTGTCAAAAATCAGCCGAATCCGCGGGCTGGTGTGCAGGTCACGATGAGTGATCAGCCAGACCGGGAAGATGACCGGTGCCATATCGGGCAAAATCCGTTCGACCCCCTGCGTTGTGTCCCCGACATTGGAGGACATGAAGGCTATGCCAAGCCCGCGTTGCACATACTCCCATGCAACGACACCGCTGTTCGACCCGATGTGAAAGTTCTGGTCCGTGACTGGGATGCCAAGCGGGGTAAGATACCTGATCATTTCGTCTGTTGATCCGAAGTTCACGAAATCATGTTTTGCAAGGTCAGCTTTGGATTTTGGGCGGCCGCGCCGTTTCAGATAGGATGTGGCGGCATAAAGATGCGCTTCGGCTTCGTCTACCAGACGTGCATAGAGTTCTGGTTGGGAAGGTCGAACGTGGCGGATCGCTATGTCTGCTTCGCGTCGCTGAATGTCCCGAATATCGTTGGCGGCGACTATGTCGACCTCGAGCATTGGGGCGACGTCGCGCAGATGTTGCAGCATGGGTGGCAGGATATATGCGGCAAACACATCTGACGCTGTGATCCGGACCGTGCCTTCAACAGCCTGCGTTTGCCCTGCCGCGACCAGCGAGATTTTGACCGCAGCATCTGCCATCTTATGCACATGTTCCAAAACCGCACGCCCTGATGGGGTCAAAACCAACCCGCGCCCGATGCGTTCGAATAGGGCAATGCCCAGCGTCTCCTCTAACCCTGAGACTTGCCGACCTATCGTGGGTTGGGTTTGGCCCAGCACGCGGGCAGCAGCCGACAGTGAACCTTCATCCGCTGTGGCCATAAAAGCCCGGATTTGGTTCCAGTCAAACGAGATCGCATCCCAATTCATGCGTATATGTATAGCTGTAAGGCAAATTTTAGCAATTCCTCTTGCCGTTGCGCATGGATAGACAAGCGCCAAAGGAGATATCACATGATCCAAGCAGCGAAATTCTGGGACCGTATTGCCGCGAAATACGCCAGTGCCAAGATTAAGGATCCCGAAGGATATCAGTTCACGCTTGAGCGGACGCGCTCTTATCTCGGTCCGCAAGATAGAGTGCTCGAGATTGGGGCCGGAACAGCAACAACTGCCTTGGAACTGGCCCCTGCCGTTGGGCACATCACGATCACCGATGTCTCGCCCGAGATGATCCGGATCGGAAAGGACAAGGCTGAAGCACAAGACGTCCGCAATGTTGATTTTCATGTGGTGGACGCAAAACTTCGGGGAATCGACGGTCCCTATGACGTCATTCTTGCCCATAATGTGCTGCATTTGGTGGATGACTTGCCCGGCACTTTAGCGCGTGTGCACGACCTTCTGGCGCCTGGCGGTGTATTCATATCGAAAACGTTCTGCAAACCAACGCAGGGCGGGCCGTGGTTTTATTATGCCATGCGCCTTGCGCTGCCAATGATACAGTTGATCGGCAAAGCGCCTTATGTAGCGATTATGAGTGTCGAGGAGTTCGAGGCCATACTGACCGAACACGGGTTCAAGATCGTTGAAAGCGGAAATTTTCCAGCTAAGGAGCTACGGCGTTATATTGTCGCCCGTCGCTGATCGGATCAGGCCGGTCAATCACCATCTGAAACGCAAAAAACGCCTTGCTAGAGCGAGGCGTTTTTCGGTGTTAGTTCAATTTCTTAATCCGTTATTTGGACAACGGACCAATCATCATAACCATCTGGCGGCCTTCCATCTTCGGCATGTTTTCGACCTTGCCGACGTCCTTGGTGTCTTCTGCGACCCGCTCAAGCAGCTCGCGACCAAGATTTTGGTGCGCCATTTCACGCCCCCGGAACCGCAGGGTCACTTTGACCTTGTCGCCATTTTCCAGAAACTTGAACACGTTGCGCATCTTGACGTCATAGTCATGCGTGTCCGTGTTAGGGCGGAACTTGACCTCTTTCACCTCGATGGTTTTCTGCTTCTTACGGGCTTCGCTTTCCCGTTTCTGCTGTTCATATTTGAACTTGCCGAAATCCATGATCTTACAGACGGGCGGCGCTGCATTGGGCGATATTTCAACCAGGTCAAGCCCGGCTTCTTCTGCCATCACCATGGCTTGCGCAGGCGTGACAACACCCACGTTTTCGCCTTCGGCGCCAATTAGTCGAATTTCGGTGGCCTTGATGCGCTCGTTTACGCGGGGGCCAGTTTCGCGCGTGGGCGGCGCGTTGTGAGGTCTGCGGGCTATTGTGCCATTCCTTCTGACGTTTCGGTGTTCTTCGGTTGCGGAAGTTAAGGCCCATGCGGGTGTGTTTCAACCCGATAAAGCGTTTTGCGAAGGATTGTTTCCAGTGGATGAGGATTTGAAGGCAAAAGTCGACGAAATCCGATCTTAGGGATCAGAATCCTGCAATTATTTCGATACATTGGCGTTTTGACGCGCATTGGATGAAACTCCCCTTGCGCTTGGTCGGCTTAGACCTCACATGCCTGTTGGATGCTGTGCAGATCTGTGCAGCGCATGTATGGACAAGTTGAGGATGCCGACATGAGAAACACCATTATCGCCGTTGGAATTGTGATCGTTGCCGCTGTGGGTGGCTATATCTGGTACAACAACAACCAGACCAAAATGATTGCCGAAGAGGCCGCAGCCGAAGCGGCTGCAGAGGCAGAGGCTGCTGAACAAGCAGCCGCAGACGCTGCAGCAAAAGCTGAAGCAGAAGCGAAAGCTGCCGCCGATGCCGCTGCTGAACAAGCGGCTGCTGCCGAAGCCGCAGCAAAGGAAGCTGCTGAAAATGCAGCTGACGAAGCGGCTGCTGCTGCTGACGTCGCGGGCGAGGCTGTTCAAGACGCCGCCGATGCCGCAGGCGAAGCTGTACAAGATGCCGCTGAAGCTGTTGGCGACACGCTGAACCAAGCTGGTGAAGCCGTAACCGATGCCGTTGAAGGCGCAATCGATTCCGTCACCGGCACTGCCAGCGACGCTGCAGAGACCGCGACACCTGAAGCCGGTGCCGATGCCGCCGCCGGGGGTGCAGCAGAGGCAACCGCAGAAACGCCCGCTGACGCCACGCCCGACGCGTTGACCAAACAGGGTTTTGACGCCGCGAAGGTGAACGAGATGATTGACAACTCGTCGCTGGGTGAAGCCGAGAAGGCCGGTTTGAAAGCTGCCGTTGAAGCCGCTGCAAGCAACCCTGCGCTTCTGGAAGCTGCAATCAGTCAGGTTAAAGGTGCGCTAGGCATGTAAGCCCCAGACAATGCAAAACAGAAAACGCCGCGTGGGAAACCGCGCGGCGTTTTTCGTCTTATGGGTCGCAGCGTTCACATTGCGGGACCAAAGTCGAACCCAGCACCGTCAATTGGTTCGATCAACTCGGGTCCATCATCCCTCAGACCAAATTTCGCAACCGGATCGACAAGAAATCGGCCCTGCCACCCGGTGCCGAAAGTATCGCGAACGTCGTCATCGGTTGCGGTCTTTTCAAGCCAGGCCTGCGCTTCCTCGGACGTCAGAATGACCGGCATACGTGGGTGCAGCGACTCGATGTCCGGCAAAGCCGGACGGGTCAGCAGCGTGCAGGTGCGGCGTCCATCTGACAACTGCGTATGCAGCCCGGCGAACAGCATCACCGGATGATTTTGGGCCAGACGAATGTAGTTTGGCATGCGCTTGTTTTTCGGTCCGCTCCATTCGTAATACCCGGTCGCCGGAACCAGGCAGCGCCCGGATGACCAGGCCTGCCGGAAGGTCGGTTTTTCAAACGCGGTTTCGATTTTTGCATTGAACGTGGTGGGTTTCCATTCTTCCGCCGGGTCCTTGAACCAACTGGGGACCAACCACCATCGCGCTGTCGATGCCGTCAGCGTTCTTCCCTGTGGAAACAGGATGTTCACTTGCTGGGTTGGTTTGATATTGAACCCGGTTTCAGCAGGTGGAGCATCGGTGTCGATCACCACAGAACGGGTCGGATAGATAAAGCCCTCGATGATGGCCAGCATCTGGGTCTGCGTCATGTTGCCAGCGATAAGTCGTCCACACATGCAGGTCAGTTTGCCTTGATATCTGCGCCCTGTCCATGCTGGGCGCGGGCATGGAATGATGGTGGCAATTTGATGGAAAAGTTGGTGCCGATCAACAGCGTGATCCAAATCGAAATGGTATCGCAGACGCGCCTTCGGACCGGCATTTAAAGTATGCTATACTGGCACATCGCGCTCAATCACGAGCGGGGTGGGTCGAACGACAATCATTGTCGTTCCAAGAAAGGGTGAATGAATATGTATGCTCGCGTTACACCTTACAAAATGAAGCCCGGAAGCAAAGCTGCTGCAACAAAAATTATGGAGAGCCTGAAAGACAAGATCATGGCGTTGCCAGGCCAGAAATCCTTCCTGAATGTCATGAATGATGATGAGGGGTCTGGCTATGTTATCTCGACCACAGAGTTGGCAGAGATGAGCCCGGA
Organism: Aliiroseovarius sp. F47248L; assembly: GCF_023016085.1. NCBI lineage: Bacteria > Pseudomonadati > Pseudomonadota > Alphaproteobacteria > Rhodobacterales > Paracoccaceae > Aliiroseovarius > Aliiroseovarius sp. F47248L. Next base: position 752,837 of record NZ_JALKBF010000001.1, read on the forward strand.
AACCGGCGAGAAGGTCAAAGCGCTTTGGTCTGCTTTTTCCGAGTTTCTTGAAAATGATCCCAAGGCGAAATCCTATACTGTCATCGCGAATTGGAAGGCCTGAGTGCTGAGTGGCATGATAGGACAGTTCTATTCGTGCTGAACAATCACGGCTTCGAAATCGACATCGCTCGTGACCATCGTGTGATGGCCTTTGCCATGCTTGTCTTCCATATGCCACACGTCGCCTTTGGCGATATCGCGGGTTTCTCCGTTGCTTGCGGTGACTTTGATGCTGCCCGCCAGACAGATCAGTTTTTGGCGCACCGGGGTGGGATGGATTGGTTCGTTCCATCCCGCGCGCAGGCGCAGAAACATCATCTGGCGTGCAGGTTCGGGGTCTGAGACCTCGATGTCTTGCGCCGGTGGTGCAAAGCTGCGCGGCGCAAGCGTGATGTCGATATCGCTCCAATGACTTTCGCCCGCCTCATCTGCATAAAGTTTGACATACTTCATAGGCTCCTCCGCGACCGACTGCGCCTGTTGGAGTACCACATCTTTTGGGTTTGGCCTATTCAAACGCCACGCATTTCAAACGAACGATATCGGTGGGCATGAGAAAAGGGCGGGCCGATGGCTCGCCCTTTGCGCTTAATGCCCTTGATATCCGGCTGGCCCGGACTGTGTGCCGCTTTATTCCAGAAACGCCTTTTCAACCACATATTGGGCAGGCTTGGAGTTAGCACCCTCTTCAAGACCTGCTTCTTCCAGCAACTCCTTGAGTTCCAGGTTGAACGGCAGGTTGCCGCAAATCATCGCACGGTCGTTTTCCGGGCAGAGGGGGGCGATGCCCAGATCTGCAAACACCTCGCCAGAGCGGATCAGATCGGTGATCCGGCCCATCTTGGGGCTCTCTTCGCGCGTGGTGGTCGGATAGTATTTGATCTTCTTCCAGAAGCCTTCGCCGATAACTTCATTCAGAAGCTCATCATGCTTCAGGCTTTCGATCAGGTTCGCACCATAGGTCAGTTCTCCCACTTCACGGCAGGTATGGGTGATGATGATCTCGTCGTAATCCTCATAAGTTTGCGGTTCACGCAGCAGCGAAGCGAAGGGAGCAAACCCGGTGCCTGTGGCAAAGAACCAGATGCGTTTCCCGGGGATCAGCGCGTCATGCACCAACGTGCCGACAGGCTTGGGGCGCAGAATGATCTGATCGCCTGCCTTGATGTGCTGAAGTTTCGAGGTCAGCGGGCCATCAGGCACTTTAATCGAATAGAACTCTAGTTCCTCATCCCATGACGGGCTGGCAATCGAATAGGCGCGCAGAAGTGGCTTTTGTTTGCCGGTATTGGGGTCCGGGTCGCCCATCAATCCGATCATCACGAATTCGCCCGAGCGGAAGCGCAGGGTTTGCGGTCGCGTGCAGCGGAACCGAAACAAGCGGTCGGTGTAATGTTCCACCTCGGTCACGGTTTGCGCGTCGGGCAGGGTGGGAACGGGTTTTACTTTTGCTTCAGCATCCATCACGGGCGTCACTTTATTCATGTGTATCAACGGGGCACACGGCCCCGTCCTTTTCTGTCTGCGTATATAAGGAGGATGAGCGAAAGGGTCTAGCCAGTCAGCCGCGACCGATAGTCATAGGCTTGCCAGTCCGCGCGCGATAGCCAGTCCGCTTCGGGTTGGCGCAGGGACAGGTCTTCGCTGATCTCGACCTCGTCAAAGCCGGACCGCCGCGCCATGGCGTATTGGTCCGAGATCACATGCCCATGCGCCCGCAAGCGACCCGTGTATCCCAACAGGCGCAACTGGCGACCCAGCGTGAAGCCACGCCCATCCGCGAAAGACGGAAAGTCGATGCGGATCATGTCGACGCCAGCCATCAACTGCGCCAGCGTCGCGGGGTCGGTTTCAGACGCCAGATGCAGCCCACGCGTGTCATTTGCGGCGCGGTCTTCGGGCGTGGCGAAACCGTGGGACCAGTCATCATGGGCAAAGCCCGCGTCTGTTACGATAACGCTCATGCGCCTGCTCCTATTCGTTGCATTTTGCCATCCACGAAATGGATGCCGCATTCTGTCTTTTCCGCCCCACGCCAACGCCCGGCGCGCGGGTCTTCCCCCGGTTTCACCGGCGAGGTGCACGGCGCACAGCCGATTGAAGGGAAGCCGCGCCCGACCAGCGGGTGGCGCGGCAGGCGGTTGTTGATCATATAGTCGCGCACGTCCTCGGACGCCCAGTGGGCCAGCGGGTTGACCTTCAGGCGGTTGTCTTCGGCCTCGAAGAACTGAAGATCGACGCGTTTGCCGCCCTGAAATCGCTTGCGCCCGGTAATCCAGCCGTCAACGCCTGTCAGGGCGTTTTCCAGTGGCTCGACCTTGCGCAGGTCACAGCAGGCATCAGTGTCGGCCAGATGCAGGATGTTGTCCGGGTCGCGTTTGAACAGCTCGTTTGCGTCCGGGTGGATGACCCGCACATCGGTCAGGCCCAGCTTTTCCGAGACCTCGACCTGATACTCCAGCGTTTCCTGAAACAGCATCTGCGTGTCCAGAAAGATAACAGGAACTGTCCGATCAATGCGCGACACCATGTGCAACAGCACGACGCTTTCCGCGCCGAAGCTCGACACCATCGCCAGCGCGCCGATCGTGCTGTCCGTCAGGGCGCGTTCAATGACTGAGGTGGCCGAATGGTGCTTGTAGCGCGCATTCAGCGTTTCGACCCGTTCAGCGGGGGCGGGAAGGGGGGCTTCAAGCGGCATTGGTCTTCGCCTCCTCAGGATAGAGCGCGGCCTTGAAGGGCGCTTCGCCCAGACGACGGAAGGCGTCGATGAAGGTCTCGCTGTCGTCGTCGCGCAGGTCCAGATAGGCCAGCACAAGGCGTTCGATGGCTGGCACGATCTGGTCATAGGCGAAGCCCGGCCCGGCGCGTTTGCCGATCACCGTATCGGGGCCAGCGTCACCGCCAAGGGTGATCTGGTAGTTCTCGACGCCCGCGCGATCCAGCCCAAGAATGCCGATATGACCCAGATGGTGATGCCCGCAGGCGTTGATGCAGCCCGAGATCTTGATTTGCAGGTGGCCGATATCGTGTTCGATCTTCAACTCGTCAAAACGTTCGGCAATCTCCTGCGCGACCGGGATCGAGCGTGCCGTGGCCAACGCGCAATAATCCATCCCAGGGCAGGCGATGATGTCCGAAATCAGACCGGCATTCGCCGTCGCAAGCCCATGTGCGCGCAGGGTCGCAAAGATCGCGGGCAGGTCTGCGCGGTGGACATGGGGCAGGATCACGTTCTGTTCGTGGCTGATGCGAATATCGCCATGGGCGTAGTGCTCGGCCAAATCGGCAATCACGCGCATCTGGTCGGCAGAGGCATCCCCCGGTGTCGCCCCATGCGCTTTCATCGAGATCGTGACGATGCCGTAGCCTTCGGCACGGTGCTCTGCGATGTTGGTGTCGACCCACGACCGGAAGATCGGGTCGGTGTCGCGGGCGGTGTGATAGGTGTCCAACGGAGCCGACTTGAACTCGGGGGCTTTGAAGTTTGCAGCAATATCGTTGAAATGTTCTTGGTCCACACCCGAGAACAGCGGGCGCAATTGCGCGAACCGCGTCTCGACCAGCTCGTTGATCTTGTCGATCCCGTTTTCCATCGTGGTGATCTTGATGCGCGCCTTGTATTTGTTGTCGCGACGGCCCAGCGAGTTGTAGACGCTGACGATTGCCTCGACATAGGGTAGCAAGTCAGCGCGGGGCAGGAAGTCTTTAAGCACCTGACCCACGACCGGCGTGCGGCCAAGGCCGCCACCGACGATGATCTGATAGCCAACCTCGCCCGCGTCGTTCTTCACGATGCGGATGCCGATATCATGCGCCTTGGTCACGGCGCGGTCGGCTTTTGATCCGGTCACGGCCAGCTTGAACTTGCGCGGCAGGAACTGGAATTCCGGATGGTCCGTGGACCACTGGCGCAAAAGTTCGGCGGTGGGGCGGGGATCTTCAACCTCATCGGCCGCGGCACCTGCGAAATGGTCGGCGGTCACGTTTCGGATGGTGTTGCCCGAGGTCTGGATGGCGTGCATCCCCACGTCGGCCAACGCATCGAGCATATCGGGAATGTCGGCCAGACGCGGCCAGTTGTATTGGATATTCTGACGCGTGGTCCAATGGCCATAGCCCTTGTCCCAACGTTCGGAAATCATCGCAAGCTGGCGCAACTGATTGGGGTTGAGTGAGCCATAGGGGATCGCGACCCGCAGCATATAAGCGTGCAGTTGCAGATAGACGCCGTTCATAAGGCGCAGCGGTTTGAATTCATCCTCGGTCAGTGCGCCCGAGATGCGGCGCGCGACCTGCGCACGAAACTGGCCCACGCGGTTGCGAACAAAGCCTTCGTCAAAATTGTTGTAATCATACATGGGCGGCGGCCTCCGGCTGCGCATGGGCGATCTGTTTGCCGTGGAAGCGGTTCGAGGGCCCTTTGGAGCGGAACGCTTCGCGGAAGTGGGTGGGGACGGGGCCATTGGGGCCAGCCTTGGCGTCGGCCAGATAGGCGCCCACGGCGATCTCGGGTTGGATTTCGGCCAGCGCAAGTTGGGTGGCGGCCTCGGCCTCGTCCTCGATCAGCCATGCCATACACATATCGCGCACCCAGGCACCATTGCGGGCCAGATATATCACATCGCCTTCGACAAGGTCGTTTGCGGTAACCACTTTGGGGGTGAAGGGGCGGGGCATGGCCAGTCCTTTCTTATTGCGTTCCCGCTCTATATAGGACATTTTCCCACCAAACAGCGATATGCTGCGCAAGATAAGGAACATTGTTTCGGTTTCGCGGTGTCGCAGAACGTATGGACCAAAAGAAGGAAGAAAACGAAATGTCTGTTCGGCTGGACGAGATTGACCGAAAAATCCTGCGCGAGCTGCAAGGCGACGCCAGTCAGTCACTGGACGTGATTGCCAAGAAAGTCGGGTCATCCAAGACCCCGGTCTGGAACCGGATTCGCAAAATGCGCGAAGGCGGTGTGATTGGCAAAAACACAATGGTGATGGATGCCGAAAGCCTTGGATTCGAGGCGTGTTTCTTTGTCCTGATCCGCACCTCGGAACACGATGCCGATTGGCAAAAGGATTTCCTGAAGGCGCTCATGGCGCGGCCAGAAGTGATGGAAGCACACCGGCTGGCGGGCGAAATCGATTATATCCTGAAAGTCCGCGTGAAGAACGCCCGCGCCTATGACGAGTTCTATCAGGCGCTGATCTCCGAGGTGAAAATCTTCAACGTGACAGCCCTTTTGTCGATGGAAGAGATCAAGTTCTCGACCGAGCTTCCGATCTGATCACGCACTGACCATCAGCTTTTCCAGCCCGTGGAAGTGATAAACATTGCCGAATTGCGGCGGGGCGGTCAGGCGCAGGTTCGGGCAGCGGTCAAACAGGATTGGCAGGGCGCGAGTCAGTTCCAGCCGGGCCAGCGGAGCACCAATGCAGAAATGCGCGCCTGCGCCGAAAGATGTGTTGGGCTTGATCGGGCGTGTTGGGTCGAAGATGTCCGGATCGTCCCAAACATCCGGGTCGCGATTGGCCCCACCCAAAAGCAGCCCGATCTTGTCGCCGCGTTTGAAGCCCTCGCCGTAAAGCACTGTATCCTCATAAACATATCGCGTGAACATGTGCAGGGGCGGGTCGAAGCGCATTGTTTCCTCGATGGTTGCATCGCAGGCCTCCGGGGTAAGGGCTGATGCGGGTGCCTTCTGCTCCAGCAGCGTTTTTACTGCAATCGCCATCGCGTGCACCGTCGCCTCGTGCCCCGCGTTCAGCAGAAGGATACAGGTCGATATCAACTCGTCGCTGGACAGTTTCTCACCTTCCGCTTCTGCGGCGATCAATTCAGTGATCAGGTCGTTGCGCGGGTCATTGCGGCGCTGATCCACATAGTCGCGCATGAAGGCGACGAAGGCTTCGGTTGCTGCGATCGCCTCGTCCTCGACCGCGCGGGTGCGCCGCGCCTGATACATCGAGACCATGGCGTTGGACCATCTGAGCAGATCATCCGCCATGTCTTCGGGCACGCCCAGCAGGCGGCAGATGATGATCACAGGAATGCGCGTCGCGAAGGTTGGCAGCAGGTCGAATTCGCCGCCCGGAAAAGCGTCGATCAGCTGGTGGGAAAGCTCGTCAATCTCTGGCCCCAGTTCCGCAATGCGGCGGCTGGTAAAGGCACGCAGCACCAGTTTGCGAAGCCGCGTGTGGCGCGGGGCTTCAAGTTCCAACATAGAATGAGCCTCGACCGCGTAGAAGGGGGCGAGGTGGTCAGGAAATGTAAGCGGCTCAACGGGTTCACGCCCGAACCTGCGGTCACGCAACAGCGCGTTCACGGCCCGGAAGCTGACCGCTATCGGCATGTCATAATCCTCCCACCAGAAGATATCGCCACCCGTGCGGGCGCGGTCATAGAACGCATAAGGGTTCTGAATGAAATCAGGGTCGGTCGGGGAATGAGTCAGGCGCAACATGGGCGCATGGTCGTCAAAGCGACTGGTCTTTGCAAGCGCAGCTTTCTATTCTTCCCCCCATGTTTCGATACCTGCGCACGAAATGGGTCTTTCCCTTTCTCATTGGCACCCTTGCGATCAGTGCGGGTGTCTGGGCGGTGGCGTGGCGGGCTGCCTTGTCGCCGTTGTCCGAGCAAGCAGCGTCCGAACTTGCTCTGGCATCCGACCAATTGACGCGCCACCTGTTTCGCTATCGCGAACTGGCGGTGGTGCTGGCTGAACACCCGGTGCTGCGCGACCGTCTTGGCGGCGAAGTTGACAGTGATGGCGATGCGGACCGCCTTTTGCAGGCCATGGCAGATATGACGGGGGCGTATCACCTGTCGCTCGTCGGGCTTGATGGAAAGGTGCTCGCTGCGTCGGGCGAAGGCGAGGCGCAGCTCAACCCGCACGCGCCGTTGATTCACCGTGCGCTGACTGGTGCTTTGGGGGTCGAGGCGCGTTTCCAGCCGGTGCCGGAGCGCCCCACACAGCGCATATTTTCATTTGCTGCGCCCATGCATGGGCAACAGGGCCAGACTGAAGGCACGGTGATCGCGCGCACCGATCTGTTGGATTTCGAAGAAAACTGGCCATCGACCGCGGCGGCGTTGTTCTTCACTCTGAACAGAGATCGTGTGTTCGTCGCCAATCGGTTGGAACTTGTCGGTGCTGAACGCCCCCGCGAAGGCGTGCTGAAAAGCTCGGCCAGTCTGTGGACGGGACACGAGGTCTGGACGCTGGATGCAGGTCCTTATCTGCCTGACCGGGCGCTGCACCTGACACGCGATCTGCCGGTGATCGGTCTATCTGGCGAAATCTTGCTGGACACAGCCCTGGCCGAACGCACCGCGGCCTTATTGGCTGCGATTGCGGCTGCGATCTGCTTGGGGATCGGCGCGATGTTGCTGGCCGTTGGGGAACGGCGACGGGCGTTGAACAATCAATTGAGACTGAAAGCTGCCGCAAACGCACGCCTTGAGGCGCGCGTGGCCGAACGCACCAAAGCCTTGTCTGCGGCCAACACTGACCTGTTGCGCGAAAACCGTGAGAGGCGCGAGGCAGAAGCGGCCTTGAAAAAGGCACAGGCGGATCTGGTGCAGGCAGGCAAACTGTCGGCTCTTGGTCAGATGTCGGCGGGCATCAGTCACGAGTTAAACCAACCTCTTATGGCCATTCGGTCCTTTGCCGATAACGGTATGGTGTTTCTAAGACGTGGGCAGGCCGATCAGGCTGACCAGAACTTAAACCGGATTTCACAACAGGCGGGTCGGATGGACCGGATCATCAAAAATCTGCGTGCCTTTGCCCGGCAAGAAAGCGAACCAATCACTGATGTCGATCTGGCGAAGGTCGTGGATCAGGCACTTGAGATGCTTGAGTCTCGTATCCAATCAGAACGGGTGCGTGTGGAGTGGCGGCGACCGGAAGGCGCGCCCAAGGTGCGCGGTGGTGAAGTGCGGCTTCAGCAGGTGGTGATGAACCTGATCTCAAATGCGATGGATGCGATGGCTGGGCGGGTGCACAGAAAGATCGAGATTTCGCTGGAACCATCAACGGATCGTGTGACGCTGTCGGTACGCGATACCGGACCCGGCCTTGACGAACCCGACCGCATTTTCGACCCGTTTTACACCACCAAAGAGGTCAGCCCGACCGAGGGGATGGGGCTGGGTCTGTCGATCTCCTATGGTCTGGTGCAGAGCTTCGGCGGCGCGATCCGTGGGCGCAATCATCCCGATGGTGGGGCGATCTTTACCGTGGAACTTGACCGCGCCGGCGCGCAGGAGGCCGCATGACCAACACCGTTCTTCTGGTTGATGATGATGCGATAGTGCGCGAGGCGCTGGGCCAGACGCTTCAACTGGATGGCCTGACCACGATCCTTGCCGGCAGCTATATCGAGGCCAAGGACCACATTGAGCCTGGCTTTGATGGCGTGATCCTGTCCGACATACGGATGCCGGGAAAGGATGGGTTTGCCTTGCTGGCACAGGCACGGGCGGTTGACCCAGAATTGCCGGTGATCTTGCTGACAGGAGAAGGGGACATTCCCACTGCTGTGCGCGGGATAAATGAGGGCGCGTTCGACTTTCTGGAAAAACCCTGCGAACCCGCCGCACTGTTGGCGGTTGTCGGGCGGGCCTTACGCACCCGTGCGCTGGTGCTTGAAAACCGCGCGCTGAAAGCCCGGGCAGAATCAGGTGATGCGGCGGCCCGCTTGTTGATTGGCGAAAGCACATTGGCCGAAGACCTGCGCAACAGGGTGCGCGCGGCAGCCCGCGCTCAGGCCGAGGTTCTGATCTGCGGCGAGCCGGGGTCCGGGACGTCGAAAGTGGCCGAGGTCGTGCACCTTCTATCCGGCGATGCCACGCGACCGTTCATCAAGCTGCCCGCCTCGGGGCTTACGTCAGATGCGCTTGAAGCGGCATTTTCCCGCGCCGAAGGCGGCACGCTCTTTCTGGATGAGGTGGCTGCGCTTGAGGGCTCAACGCAATACCTGCTGCTGGACCTGTTGGACCGGGCGAGCAAGACGCGGGTAGTGGCAGGCACCTATCGCGATCTGAAGGCCGAGGTTGGTGCGGGCCGGTTCAACCCGGATCTGTTCTACAAGCTCGACGTGCTGCGGATCCGCATCCCGGCACTTCGTGAACGTAAAGACGATATCCCGGTCTTGTTTCGCCACTATGTGTCCATTGCCAGCGAACAGGCGGCACTGACCCCGCCCGAGATAGAGCATGATGTCATTGCGCATTTGATGGCGCAGGAGTGGACCGGCAACGCGCGAGCGCTAATGAACGCCGCCATGCGGTTCGCAATGGGGCTGGGATTGGCAGATGTTGAGGGTGGGGCGTCTGATGCCCGGCCCGGCCTGGCTGAGCAGTTGGCGCAAGTCGAAAGGTCGTTGCTGATTGAGGCCCTCAGACGGCATAGCGGAGGCGCCTCCGCAGCCGCGCGCGAACTACAACTGCCGCGAAAGACATTTTATGACAAGCTGGCTCGGCACAAGATTCGACCGGAATCCTATCGGCCATAATTGTGCGGATTTCCGCACAGGGGCTTGGCTTGGATGTGCGGTCATCCGCTCACTCTGTAAGCGATCAATAGTTGCGGTGCATAAAGTTTGCCGCTTAAGGAGCGGAAAAGTAGAAATAATATTCTGATTTCACATCTGCGTGATTGTTTTTTCTTGGTGAAGCGGCGGAACCGTGGCCCAATGGATGCAGGCGCCCAACCGGGCTGCCGGAGGATATCTGTCTGGGAGGACACCTTATGAAATTCCTGACCATGGCCGTTTCGGCGATCGCGCTGACGGCAACTGTGAACACCGCAACCGCTGCATGTGACGAAGGCGAGATTGTCATCAAGTTCAGCCACGTCACCAACTCTGACAAACATCCCAAGGGCATCGCGGCTTCGCTGCTGTCCGATCGCGTAAATGAAGAAATGAACGGCAAGGCTTGCATGGAAGTCTATCCGAACTCGACCCTCTATAACGACGACCAGGTGCTTGAAGCGATGTTGCAAGGCGACGTTCAGCTGGCCGCGCCGTCGCTGTCGAAATTCGAAGCCTTCACCAAACAATTCCGTATCTTTGATCTGCCGTTCATGTTCAAGAACATGGAGGCGGTAGACGCCTTCCAAATGTCTGAAACTGGTCAGGCGATGAAGGAATCCATGGCACGTCGCGGCTTGTTAGGACTGGATTTCTGGCACAATGGTATGAAGCAATTCTCGGCTAACAAGCCGCTGATTGAGCCGACCGATGCTGCGGGCCTGAAATTCCGCGTGCAGCCGTCTGACGTGCTGGTGGCGCAGATGCAGGCCTTGGGTGCAAGCCCGCAGCCGATGGCATTCTCGGAAGTCTATGGCGCGCTGCAACAGGGCGTTGTCGATGGTCAAGAGAACACCTGGTCGAACATCTATGGTAAGAAGTTCTTCGAAGTGCAGGATGGCACGACGGAAACCAACCACGGCGTGTTGGATTATCTGGTCGTGACCAATATCGATTGGTGGGAAGGTCTGGACGCGGATGTTCGCGACCAACTGGCGACCATCATGCACGAGGTCACTGCAACGCGGAACGCCGCCGTAGGCGAGGTTGACGCCGAAGCCCGTCAGGCTGTTCTGGATGCGGGCGGTGAGATTCGCGAGCTGACAGACGAACAGCGGCAGGCATGGGTTGACGCGATGAAGCCAGTCTGGAGCCAGTTTGAAGCTGATGTCGGCGCCGAGAACATCTCAGCCGCTCAAGAAATCAACATGCAGTTGACACACTAACAATCAGGGGCCCGCGCATCATGCTCGGGCCCCCATTGTATCCCACCTTTGCGCCTCAATCTTGACCCTAGGTAAGAAGCGCCCCCTGCAACATGGGAAGGGACAGCCATGAGCACACATTCTAACAATTCAAACGGGTTCGAGGAGACGGTGATCGCCATCATCCTTGGCCTTATGACGATGATCACATTTGTGAATGTGGTCCTGCGATATGTATTCAACTCATCCCTGATATGGGGGCTTGAGGTAACACTTATTCTGTTTGCATGGCTGGTACTGCTTGGCGTCAGCTACGGCGTAAAAGTTACGGCCCATCTGGGCGTCGACGCGCTGACCAATCTGCTGCCCGAAGGGCCACGGCGCGTTCTGGCGCTGATCGCTGCCGCGATCTGTATCATATATACCTTCCTTCTGTTGAAAGGTGCTTGGGATTACTGGGCACCCTATGCCGCGCTCGATCGCACATCGGGCAGGTGGTTCCCTACCGGCTTCGAGCAAACCCGCGATCAGGCATGGTACATCACCGATCAGGTGCCGATGCCTGACTTCCTGCGCTTTCTGGAGGGCTGGATCAATCAAGGTGAGACCTATGACAAATTGCCCCGCGTGATCCCCTATGCCGTTCTGCCGTTTGGCGTTGCACTACTGCTGTTTCGGTTCATTCAGGCAACCATCCGGATCTGGCGCGGCCAGCAAGACAGCCTGATTGTCAGCCACGAAGTGGAAGACGATATCGAACAGCTGCAAGACAAGCCAGAGGAGGCATAAGCCATGGACGTCCTATTCCTTTTTGCGATGGTCGTCGGGTTTCTGATGATCGGCGTGCCGATTGCGATTGCTCTTGGCATGAGCTCGATCATCTTCCTGTTGCTGTTCTCAGACACATCGCTCGCATCGGTTGCGCAGAGTTTCTATCAGGCCGAAGCCGGGCACTATACCCTGCTGGCGATCCCGTTCTTCATCTTGGCGTCCAGCTTCATGTCGACCGGTGGTGTGGCTGCGCGGATCATCCGCTTCTCGATTGCATGTGTAGGGCATTTCCGTGGCGGTTTGGCAATCGCAGGCGTTTTTGCTTGCATGTTGTTTGCAGCGCTCTCCGGCTCAAGCCCAGCCACCGTGGTTGCCATCGGGACAATCGTCATCGCGGCGATGCGTCAAGTTGGTTACACCAAGGATTTCGCCGCAGGCGTCATCTGTAACGCCGGTACGCTGGGCATCCTGATCCCTCCATCCATCGTGATGGTGGTCTATGCGTCAGCGGTCGAGGTGTCGGTAGGCCGGATGTTCCTGGCCGGTGTCATCCCCGGCATCATGGCCGGTGTCATGCTGATGATCGCGATCTATGTGATCGCGACGATCAAGGACATGCCCAAAGGCGATTTTGCAGGCTGGAAAGAGATCCTCGCCAGCTTCTCGGACGCGTTGTGGGGCCTGCTTTTGATCGTCATCATCATGGTCGGTATCTACGGCATTCCCGGCATTACCGGGGCTTTGTTTACTCCGACCGAAGCCGCCGCCGTGGCATCAGTCTATGCATTCCTCGTGGCCACATTCATCTATCGTGACATGGGGCCGCTGGCGGACAAGGGCGAGGGCAAGAAGAACCTGCTGCAAAAGCCGCAAGCTCTGATCACGGCCTTTTTCCATGCCGATACACGCCGAACCCTGTTTGATGCGGGCAAGCTGACCATCACGCTGATGTTCATCATCGCCAACGCGCTGATCCTGAAGCATGTGCTGACGGACGAGCAGATCCCGCAACAGATCGCAGGTGCGATGCTTTCGGCGGGCTTTGGCAAGATCATGTTCCTGATCATCGTGAACATTATCCTGCTGATCGGCGGGCAGTTCATGGAGCCGTCTGGCCTGATCGTGATTGTGGCGCCTTTGGTGTTCCCGATTGCCATCGAGCTTGGTGTCGACCCGATCCATCTTGGCATCATCATGGTGGTCAACATGGAGATCGGGATGATCACGCCACCTGTCGGGTTGAACCTGTTCGTGACATCCGGGGTTGCCGGGATGCCGATGATGAGGGTGGTGAAGGCCGCATTGCCCTTCCTGGCCGTGCTGTTCGTGTTCCTGATCATGGTCACATATATCCCGTTCCTGTCCACATGGTTGCCGACCACGCTTATGGGACCAGAGATCATTACGAAATAAGAAAGGGCGGGCTGCATATGCGGCCCACCCTTCAAAACACAACGCCGGGCGTGATGCGCCCGGCGTTTACCGTTTCACTCGCTAACATCATGGGTTTAACACCCAATAGTTGCGATTTACTGAACTCAGTTTTTCAGTTTGCAGGTGTTGATCCCCAGCAATGTATAAAGGCCACAAAAACCCAAAGCACCGGTTGCCAGCGGCACGATGCCGATCAGTGCCCAAATCGGGCCGTCTGCAAAGAAATACCAGCCCAGCAGGGCGAGGCCAATCACAACACGCACGATACGGTCAATGTTACCAGTGTTTGTCTTGAACATGTCTAGCTCCTTTTCCAGTTGCCTCACCTTATAGATGGGGTGTCGCAAAGGCATGTGACGTGGTCACATAAAAAAGGGTCAAAATGCCGCGCCTCGCACGACTTCGTTTAACGCTTTCCGGTTAAGGATCGTGACCACGCCGCGTTCGTGGCTCAGGCAACCGGTCTGCGCCAGTTTTTCCAGCCGTCGCGACACCACTTCGCGCGCGGTGCCGATGGCGGTCGCCATTTCGGCTTGGGTCATGTGCAAACATCCGTCCGGGCCGGAACGGTCAAGGATCAGGGCAGCCAGACGCGCCTCGACAGACATGAAGGACACGTTTTCGATCAGTTGCATCATGGATTGCATCCGTTCCGCAAACGCACCAAAGACAAGCCGCCGAAAACCGGGCGAGCTGTCGAGCAGGGCAAAGAACACGTCGCGGGGGATAATAACCAAGCGCGCGGGCGTTTCTGCCATCGCTTCAGCCGTATAGGCGTCGCCACCCAGCAAGCCTAATGTGGACTGGATGCAGCTTTGGCCCGGTGCCACGCGATAAAGCAGGATGTCGCGTCCATTCGGGCCGATCAGGTTTACATCCATCTGACCAGACAGCATCACAACGTAGCCTTTGACCGCTTCACCCGGGCAGAACAGAACAGCGCCTTTGGGCACCTCGACAGGGGACAGGGTGTCCAGAAGTGCGCGCGCGGGCGCATCCAGATCAGTTATTTTGTCACTGTCTTGGGTCCAACTCATAGCTCTAGACTAGGCGGTTTGAACCTTAGCTGCGACCGCGTTTTTCAAACCGCGGCAACATGGCGGAAAAGTCCATGCCCTTGCCGTCTTCGTCTTCTACAAACTGGGTGTAAAGCGCTGTTGCAGCTTGTCCCAGAGGGGTGTCGGCATCGGCGGCCTCAGCGGCCTGTTGGCTCAGGCGCAGGTCTTTCAGCATCAATTCAGCCGCGAAACCGGGTTTATAATCATTGTCGGCGGGCGATTGCGGGCCAACTCCGGGGGCCGGGCAGTAGGCATTCATCGACCAGCTATAGCCGGACGAGGTGGACACAACGTCAAACATCTTCTGACGGTCCAGCCCCAGCTTGTCGGCCAGCGCGAAGGCCTCACATGTGCCGATCATGGTGATTCCAAGGATCATGTTGTTGCAGATCTTGGCCGCTTGGCCTGCGCCGCTGTCACCGCAATGCACGGCCTTTTGACCCATAATGTCGAACAGAGGTTCTGCCTTGGCAAACGCCTCGGCCGAGCCGCCGGCCATGAAGGTCAATGTGCCGCCAGATGCGCCGCCCACACCGCCCGAGACGGGGGCGTCGACTGGCAGAAGACCCGCGTCCGAGGCTTGCTTGGCCACGTCGCGGGCGCTTTCCACATCGACGGTCGAGCAGTCGACGAAAGCGGTGCCGTTGTCCATCGCGGGGACGATCTCGTTCGCCACGGCGCGCAGAATCTGGCCATTGGGCAGCATGGTGATCACCACGTCTTGCCCCTTGGCCGCTTCAGCGCCCGATGCAGCCATGGTGACGCCTTCGATTTCAACGGGCGCCATGTCGAAGCCTGTGACCTCGTGGCCAGCCTTGGCAAGGTTTGCAGCCATCGGGCCGCCCATGTTGCCCAGTCCGATAAATCCGATTTTCATGGCAGGTCTCCTTAAAATGTCAGTTCGTTGTCGCCCAGCGGGGCCAGCATGGCGTTGACCGCGTGCTCGGGCAGGGTGTCCAGATCGTGTTTCCAGCGTGGGGTGCGGTCCTTGTCGATCACGGCGGCCCGGATGCCTTCCATCAAGTCCGATTGTTCGAGCGCACGATAGACAAAGCGGTATTCCAGTTCCAGCGACGCTCGCACGTCATAGGTTGTGGACAGGCGGCGGATGATGTCGACAGTGCAGGCCATGGACAAGGGAGAGTTGCGGCCCAGGACTTCAAGCGCGTTGGTAGCAAAGACGCTGTCCTCTACTCGCAGTGAAGCGACAATCGCGCCCAGACTTCCGCCACCGAAATGCGCGTCGATCATTGGTTGCATGGCCGACAGGTTGCCAGGGATGGCGGGGATCGCGGCCTCGTTGATGTGGCTCGGGTCGCCAGTGCCGATCAGATCCGCCTTTAGCGCGGGCCATTCCGCCTGCGGGATCACATAATCCGCAAAACCAGCGTGGATCGCATCGCCCGGTGCCATGCGTGCGCCGGTCATACCGATATAGGTGCCCATATGCCCCGGCGCGCGAGCCAGGATCAGCGATCCGCCCACATCCGGCACCAGCCCGATGCCACATTCCGGCATCGCCATGCGCGACGACCGCGCCATGATCCGGTGGGACGCATGACAGCCCACGCCGACACCGCCGCCCATAGTGAAGCCTTGCATGAAGCTGACGATGGGTTTGGGGAATTCAAACAGCCGCGCATTCATCCGGTATTCGTCGCGCCAGAAATTCTGCGCGCGGGTGGGGTCGCCAGACTGGCCGATCTCGTAAATCTCGCGGATGTCGCCGCCGGCACAGAAGGCGCGGTCGCCCTCGGCGTCGATCACGATCAGCGCGACCTCGTCGTCGTCGATCCAGTCGATAAGGGCCGCATCAATTGCCAAACACATGTCGTAAGACAGTGCATTCAAGGCTTCGGGGCGGGTCAGGGTGATCCGCCCGGCTTTGCCTTCTTTCCGGATCGAGATGTCAGACATCAGCCGCGGTCGCGTTCGGCCAGCAATTGACGGGCGACAATCAGGCGCATGATTTCGTTGGTGCCTTCCAAAATCTGGTGCACACGCAGGTCGCGCACGATCTTCTCGATCCCGTAATCGGACAGATAGCCATAGCCGCCATGCAATTGCAGACAGCCGTTTGCCACATCAAAGGCCGCATCTGTGACCATCAGTTTGGCCATGGCACAGAATTTCGAGGCATCGGGTGCATTGTTGTCCAGCTTCCACGCCGCCTGACGCAGGAATGTGCGCGATGCTTGCAGGCGGGTTTCGTATTCCGCCAGCTTGAATTGCAACGCCTGAAATTGGTCGATGGTTTTGCCAAACGCTTTGCGCTCGCCCATATATTGCAGGGTCAGGTCCAGTGCCTTTTGTGCACCGCCAAGCGCACCTGCCGAGATGTTGAGCCGCCCACCATCAAGTCCGGCCATGGCATAGACAAACCCTTTGCCTTCTTCGCCCAGCAGGTTTTCGTGCGGCACAGCGCAATCGTCGAACTGCACTTGCGAGGTCGGCTGCGCCTTCCAGCCCATCTTGCGCTCATTCGCGCCAAAGCTCAGGCCGGGGGTGCCGTCTTCGATAATCACGGTGGAAATGCCCTTGGGACCATCTTCGCCTGTGCGGCACATGGTGACATAGACATCGGAATAATTGCCGCCCGAAATGAACGCCTTGTTGCCGCTCAGCACATAGCTGTCATTGGTCTTCTGCGCGCGGGTTTTCAGGGCGGCCGCGTCCGAGCCGGAACCCGGTTCAGTCAGGCAGTACGAGAACACTTTCTCCATCGAGCAGAGCGATGGCAGCCATTTCTGCTTGTCTTCTTCCTTGCCGAACTTGTCGATCATGCCGCCGCACATGTTGTGGATGGATAGAAACGACCCGATCGCGGGGTCTGCCATGGCGAGCGCTTCAAAGACCAAGGTCGCGTCAAGGCGTGTTAGGCCTGAACCACCATATTCTTCGCTGACGTAGATGCCGCCAAAGCCCAGCTCGGCCAGTTGCGGCCACAGCTCTTTCGGGATGCTTTCCTCGGCCTCCCATTTCTCGGAATAGGGGGCGATGTGCTCTTCGCCAAATCCTTTGGCCATATCGAAGATGAGGGTCTGTTCCTCGGAAAGTGCGAAATCCATGTATCTCTCCCGTCCACGTATTGCTGCGTCACGTTACGGCGCAATTATTACAGGAGTTTTTCAAGGCATGGGAGAGTTCCGTCGCGTCGTAAGTTGCCGTTACGTTACCATTTCGTGCCCAGATCTGCCGAGGGTCACAGATCGGCGTGATACTCGTCTATCAAGTGCCGCACAACGTCTTGAAGTGCATACTCTTTCGGCTTCTCAGCTTGAAGGCTATCGTGAAAGACCGCGCGCTGCCGATCAGATGAGATGCCCGTTTCCAGGATGCCACGTGCGGCTTCTACTTCAACGGTACAACCCAGGGCCTCGGCATCCTGTTCAATCAGTTGGAGCAAGTCCTCAAGCAGGCGTCGGAAATCCACGATCTCGCCGATGCCGAAATCAATCAGCCCGCCGCCGACGCCATATCGCTGGGCCCGCCAACGGTTCTCGGCGACCAGAAAATTATCATACAACCGCCAGCGTTGGTTCTTGGCTTTCAACCGCCACAGCATACGGGCCAGACATTGGGTCAGCGCGGCCAGGCTGACCGTGTGTTCCAGTCGGGGTTGCACATCGCAGATGCGGCTTTCAATGGTTGGAAAACGTGACGACGGGCGCAGATCCCACCAGATTTTCGAGCTGTCTTCAATGACGCCGATGTCGACCAAAGCCTGTACCGACCGTTCAAATTCGGACCATCCCGACAATTGTGGTGGCAGACCTGTGCGGGGTAAATTGTCAAAAACCGTCAGGCGATAGGAGGCCAGCCCGGTATCATCACCTTGCCAGAACGGTGAACTGCCGGACAGGGCAAGCAAGTGGGGCAGGAAATAACTGAGTTGATTGACGAGGTCGATCCGTGTGTCTGGATCAGGAATGCCCACATGAACATGCATCCCGCAGATCAGCATGCGGCGCACGACCCCTGCCAGATCACGCTTCAGATCATTATAGCGGTCCTTGTCGACATGATGTTGGTCCTTCCAGTCGGCAAACGGATGACACGAGGCCGCAATTGGGGCCAGGCCATATGTCTTGGCATGTTTTGCAACAGTTGACCGCAGACGTTTCAGGTCTTCACGCGCTTCGGATACGTTGGCGCAAACACGGGTGCCGATTTCGATTTGGCATTGCAGAAACTCGGGGCTGACCTGACTTTCAAGCTCGGCTCTGCAGTCGTTCATCAGGCGATCAGGGGCGCGCGCGAGCGCATAGCTTTCGCGGTCCACCAGTAGATATTCTTCTTCGACACCAATCGAAAAGGGAGGTTCCTTCAGGGCCATCAGCTGTCCTTTCGGTCTTGTCCAGAGCAGCTTTGCATCATTGTGGGCAGGCGACAAGCATCCGACGCTATGAACAGCCGATGAACGCTTGTCTGCCGCGGATTGGTGGAAATAGGTGGTTGACCTTAGGTAAAGATGTGGGTTTTCTGGGCAGGGCGTAATCGCGCTGGGGTTGAATAATGAACACTGCTACTTATTTTGACGCACAAAATCTTTTGTATGTCCGCTGTTCAGCGCATCTCCATTTTGCCAGCCTGACTGCTCGGATTGCTGAATGGATCATCACAATTGATGCGCCGCGGGATCGCAAGGTATTGGTTGATTTGCGCCAGCTACACACTGTTGATCGTCCGATTGATGGATCTGTGGAATACGTACAAATGCAGCGAAAGCTGGCGCATGAGTTCCCACCGGCCAGTAAACTGGCTCTGTTAGCTCCGCGGCCTGAAGTCTTTGTTTTAGCACGCATATTCGAACAATCTGCGCAAGACCATTTTACAACCGAGATCGATGTGTTTCGGAACGATGCAGAAGCACTGGCTTTTTTGGGATTGCCAGCAGAAGACGTGGACGACTTCGTAGAGGTTTTGGGGAAGGGGCAACGGTTAGACTAAAAAAAAGCCCCGGTCAAAAAACCGAGGCTTTGTTGTTGATATAGGCAGTAATCCGTCAGTCCATCGCCTTGAAGTTAAACTCGCCGCCTTCGCGGATGCCCGACGGCCAGCGCGACGTCACGGTCTTTGTACGCGTATAAAATTTGAACGCGTCGGGACCATGCTGGTTCAGATCACCAAAGCCGGATTTCTTCCAGCCGCCAAAGGTGTGATAGGCCAGCGGCACCGGGATCGGGACGTTGATGCCGACCATGCCGATATTAATCCGGTTGGCGAAGTCGCGAGCCGTATCACCATCGCGGGTGAAGATCGCGGTGCCGTTTCCGTATTCATGATCCATCGCATGACCAATCGCCTCTTCATAGCTCTGCGCGCGGACCATGGACAGGACCGGGCCGAAGATCTCGGTCTTGTAGATGTCCATGTCGGTCGTTACGCGGTCAAACAGGTGTGGACCGACAAAAAAGCCGTCTTCATAGCCTTGCAGGCTGAAGTCGCGGCTGTCTACGACAAGGTCGGCCCCCTGTTCGACACCAGAGTTAATCAGGCGCAGGATGTTTTCCTTGGCGGCCGCCGTCACAACCGGGCCGTAATCCACATCATCGCCCGCCGTGTACGGCGCAACTTTCAGCTTTTCGATGCGCGGCACCAGTGCATCGCGCAGTTTATCGGCGGTTTCCTCGCCGACTGGAACGGCGACCGAGATTGCCATGCAGCGTTCGCCCGCCGCACCAAACCCTGCACCGATCAGTGCGTCTGCGGCTTGCTCCATATCCGCGTCGGGCATAACGATCATATGGTTTTTTGCCCCGCCGAAACACTGCGCGCGCTTACCGTTCGCAGTGGCGCGCGAATAGATGTAATGCGCAATTGGAGTGGAACCCACGAAAGCCACCGCCTGAATGGTCTCGTTGTCGAGAATTGCGTCGACCGCATCTTTGTCGCCGTTCACAACCTGCAACACGCCATCTGGCAGGCCAGCTTCTTTACACAACGCAGCCAGCATCAAAGGGACCGAGGGATCACGCTCGGACGGTTTCAAAATCATCGCGTTGCCAGCTGCCAGTGCAGGCCCCATGCCCCACAGCGGGATCATGGCAGGGAAGTTGAACGGTGTGATCGACGCGACGACACCCAGCGGCTGGCGCATGGAATACATGTCGATGCCGGGACCAGCTGAATCGGTGAACTCACCTTTCATCATCTGGGCGGCACCGATGCAGTATTCGATCACTTCGAGCCCACGCTGTACGTCGCCTTTGGCGTCAGGAATGGTTTTACCGTGCTCGCGCGACAGGGCTTCAGCCAGTTTGTCCATGTCGCGGTTCAGAAGGCCTACAAGGGCCATCATCACGCGACCACGCTTTTGCGGGTTGGTCGCGCCCCACGCTTTCTGTGCTTCGGCGGCTTTTGCGACCGCGGCGTCAATTTCGGCCTGCGAGGCCAGCGCGACTTTGGCCTGCACCTCGCCCGTGGCGGGGTTGTAAACGTCTGCAGTGCGGTCCGACGTGCCGTCGACCATCTGGCCGTTGATCCAATGTCCAAGTGTCTTCATGGTCTGTCTCCCATCTGTTCGCGGGGAATATAGCCTTGCAATTATGCTTGGAAAAGGGACAGTTTCCCAAAAGGGTTTTGCAAAAACGCAAAATGAAGTGAGGGTGGAGAAGTGGGATGCCTCCGGCGGGGATATTTGTGGCCAGAAGAAACACAAGGTGAGGTGAATAGTGGACTGGGATGATTTGAGGGTTTTTTTGGCGGTAGCGCGGGCGGAAAGCCTGTCGCGCGCAGGCAAGGTGTTGCGGCGCGACGCTGCGACCGTTGGGCGTCGGGTGGCGAAGTTGGAGGGGGATCTGGGGCAGCCACTTTTCACCAAATCTCCGCAGGGATACGCGCTGACCGAGGCAGGGTCGCGATTGTTGTCGCACGCCGAAAGTGCAGAGCAGGCAGTGTTGTCGGGAGCGGACGAACTGGCCGGGCAGTCGGGACAGTTGTCGGGGCAAGTGCGTATTGGTGCGACCGATGGGTGTGCAAGTTATATTTTGCCACAGGTTTGCTCCGCGATCCAAAAAGAGCACCCGGAGTTGGAGTTGCAAATCGTGGCCTTGCCGCGGGTCATCAATTTGTCAAAGCGCGAGGCGGATATGGCGATCACGGTTTCTCCGCCACAGACCGGGCGCATCACCGTCCAGAAGGTGACGGATTATCATCTGCACCTTGCTGCGGCGCAGGAATATCTGAAGGATGCGCCGCCGTTGACCTGTCTGGAAGATCTGCACGCACATCCGATCGTCGGGTATATTCAGGACATGATTTTTTATCCTGAATTGGATTTCCTGACCGTGATGGGGATCGAAAAAGTCGCGCTGGCGTCAAACCTTGTCTCGGTGCAGTTGGGTATGGTGCGGCAGGGCGGGGGGATCGGTATTACCCATGATTTCATTCTACCCTTTGCGCCAAATTTGAAACGGGTGCTGACCGAAGAAGTCTCGGTCACCAGATCATTCTATTTGATCCGGCACGAGGGCGACGCGCGGGTCGAGCGATTCACGCGTGTTGCCGAAGAGTTGGCACGTGGCATCCGCGACGAAGTGGCGCGGCTGGAAGCGATGGTGTGAGGGGCTTTTCCCTTGCTGCGATTGCAAACAGCCCTTGACATATTGTTGCGCTTGGGGTGACGCTGAAGACAGAAAAATACAAGAATTTCACTAGAATGGAGGGCCACATGCTCATTCACCAGATCCTGAAGAATAAAACGCTGGCGGGTGTTGCGACGGTCAAGCCGGGCAGCAAAGTTGCGGATGCGGCGAACCTTTTGTCCGAGAAGAAAATAGGTGCTGTAATCGTGTCGAAAGATGGAGTGCGTCCGTTGGGCATTTTGTCAGAGCGCGATATCGTTTCAGCATTGGGTAAGGTTGGCACAGGGTGTCTGGATCAACCCGTTGATGATCTGATGACATCCAAGCTGGTGACCTGTGTGCCGGGGGACCGGGCCATTCAAGTGCTTCACACCATGACTGACGGCCGTTTCCGCCATATGCCTGTGATGGATGGCGATGAAATGATCGGGCTGGTGTCGATCGGTGATGTTGTCAAGGCGCGGCTGGACGAACTGTCACAACAAGCTGACGCCTTGAAGAATATGATCATGGGTTACTGATCAGATCGATTGGACCAACTGACAATGCTTCGCGCATTGCGTATTAAAACTTGCAATGCCGGGTGTAGTATTGTTGCGTGCCGGCATTGAAGAAAGGCCACAACATGCGCGTCGGACTGTATCCCGGAACCTTCGATCCCATCACCTTGGGCCATACCGACATCATCCGACGTGGGTGTGCTTTGGTGGACCGGTTGGTGATCGGAGTCGCGATCAACACCGGCAAAAACCCCATGTTCTCGCTGGAAGAGCGCGTCGCGATGGTTGAGGCGGAATGTGCCAAGCTGACTGTGGAAACTGGCACCGAGATCATCGCGCACCCGTTCGAGAACCTGTTGATTGATTGCGCCCATGATGTGGGGGCTCAGATAATTATTCGCGGCCTGCGCGCGGTGACTGATTTCGAGTATGAATACCAGATGGTTGGCATGAACCGCGCGATGGATGACAGCGTGGAAACCGTGTTTCTGATGGCCGAGGCGAAATATCAGGCAATCGCGTCGAAGCTGGTGAAAGAGATTGCAAAGTTGGGTGGGGACGTGTCGAAATTCGTTACCTCAAGCGTGAAAGACCAGCTTTTGGAAAAGATCGGTTAGCCTGCGGTGTCACATAATCTGTAAGGTAAGTTGGGCTGCTGCATGTTTATGTCTGCCGATCGGTTTGAGTTCGGATTACCAAATGTCTGCATGACGTTGAGTGATTGCTTCGGCCAGATTTGTTGACATACCGTCTCCTCCGCTTGTTCATTGGAGGGCGCCGATTGCAGAGAACACAGATGCCAGAATCTCAAGAATCCGATACTTTTGCCGCACTGGAAAAGCGTGAGTGGGCCAAGGCTGATCTTGCGCAATCCTATGCCCAGGTGTTTGCGAAAGCTGCGGATATGGTTGTTCCATCATTGGTTGAAGGTGTTAGAGCCGGCCCCGACACCAAGGCACTTGACCTATGCTGCGGCCATGGCAACGTGACCACGGGCCTGGTCAGAGCTGGCGCACGAGTAACAGGACTCGATTTCTCGCCCGCTATGCTGGAGATGGCGCGGGCAGCGGTGCCAGAGGCGCGGTTCGTTGAAGGCGATGCAATGGCGTTGAGATTTGATGATGAGTCGTTTGACGCCGTCACAATAGGGTTTGGAATGCCACATGTGCCGGACCCGCCCAAAGTGGTGGCCGAGGCGCGTCGCGTTCTGCGCCCCGGCGGTCGGTTGGCGTTCTCAGTTTGGTGTGGCCCTGAAGTGGATACGGCCCTTGGTTATGTGTTTGGTGCCATTGAGCAATATGGGGCTTCAAGCATTGCCTTGCCACCGGGGCCCGGTGCGAATGACTATGCTGATCCTGATCTGGCGTTTCCTGTCCTTGAAAAGGCTGGTTTTGCCCATTGCCGCCAACTTGCCGTTGCGTCGAACTGGCAGGTTAATGATCCGGGTGCACCCTATGATTTCTTTCTTGAGGGAACGGCGAGGGGCGGCGCCCTGTTACGCCCGCAGCCGCCAGATAACGCTGCCGCGATCAGAGCGGCGGTTGTATCAAAGGTGTTGGAAAAGCACGGGCCGGGGCCAAAATGGAACGTGCCAATTCCGGCATTGGTGACTGTAGCTGTCGCCGTATGAATGATCCGAGTATTGTGGGGCTTAAAGAAAGTAGACATTGCCGTCGTTTTTCCGACGGTAGGTAAAGTGCCACAACCCAGACTGCCGCATCATCAGAGGAACCGCGGTCTTAACGCAAAAAAAGCCGGGAGCGATGTCCCGGCTTTTGCGTTCCATATGTGTGGGTCAGAGATGTTTGGCCATCTCAACCGCTGTGTCCAACATGCGGCAGCTAAAACCCCATTCGTTGTCATACCAGCTGAGCACCCTCACCATATTGCCGTCCAGCACCTTGGTTTGGTCCAGAGCGAAGTTTGACGAATGCGGATCGTGGTTGAAGTCGCTAGAGACCAGCGGGCGATCAACCACGCCGAGGACGCCTTTCAGTGGGCCGTTGGCGGCGGTGACGATGGCTGTATTGACCTCGTCCACCGTGGTTTCGCGCGACGCTTCGAACGTCAGGTCCACGCAGGAAACGTTCGGGGTTGGGACGCGGATCGCCACGCCGTCTAGCTTGCCCGCCAGATCCGGCAGCACCAATCCGACCGCGCGGGCCGCGCCAGTTGTGGTGGGGATCATGCTCAAGGCGGCGGCGCGGGCGCGATAGAAATCCTTGTGCAGCGTATCCAGTGTCGGCTGATCGCCAGTATAGCTATGGATGGTGGTCATGAAGCCCTTGTTGATGCCGATGGCGTCCTGCAGAACCTTGGCCACCGGTGACAGGCAGTTGGTGGTGCACGAGGCGTTCGAGACATGCAAATCCGCCGATGTCAGCGTGTCGTGGTTCACACCGTAAACGATGGTTTTGTCAGCACCCGAAGACGGAGCCGAAACAAGCACGCGGCTTGCACCGTTTTCAAGGTGGATTTTGGCTTTGTCGCCGGTGAAAATACCGGTGCATTCAAGCACAATGTCCACATCACCCCAAGGCAGTTCAGCAGGGTTTCGAATGGCGGTGACCCGGATCGGGCCGCGACCAGCGTTGATCGTGTCGTCAGTGAACGTCACGTCGTTCGGGAACCGACCATGCACACTGTCGAATTGCAGAAGATGGGCGTTCATTTCAACCGGGCCAAGGTCGTTGATCGCCACCACTTCGATGTCGTCGCGACCAATTTCATGCAGGGCGCGCAGCACCAGTCGTCCAATACGTCCAAATCCGTTGATGGCCACTTTGACTGTCATATTCTTCATCCTTGCATGAGGGGCGCGCGCCGAACGTCCGGCGTAGTCGACCGTAATATGTGAGCGCTAACATCAACATTTTAGCCCAAAGGTCAAGAGAAGATCACGGCGGGGGTCAGCAATGCTTAGCGCCAGAAGGCGATCCATTCGGTGAATTCAAGAAATTTTTTCGACAGAAACAACACGGTGTGACCATCTGCAAACAGAAGATCGGCTCCAATCAAACCCACGATCAAAATGCCAAGGGTTAGTGCGATCTGGTTTGTCAATGTCAACTCCTGCCTCTTTGGCGCATTGTTGCAGTGGTGCAGACGCAGGGGCAAGGGCAAAAGAAAACCCCGCCCAGTTAGGGCGGGGTTGTGATTGGAGGTTGGCTAGGCGCTTAGAAAGATCCCATTTTAACAGCGACATCCGCCATGCGGGTCGAGAAGCCCCATTCATTGTCATACCAGCCCATCACGCGCACCGTACGGCCACCCACGACCTTGGTCTGATCCGGGGCGAAGATCGAGCTTTGCTCGGTGTGATTGAAGTCAATCGAAACCTTCGGTTCGGCGTCATAGCCAAGAACGCGCGACATGGTGCCTTCCGCGGCAATGCGCACAATCTCGTTCACTTCTTCGACCGAGGTTTCACGCCCGGCTTCGAAGGTCAGGTCGATGGCGGATACGTTTGGAGTGGGGACACGCATTGCGGTTCCGTCCAACTTGCCTGCCAGCTCTGGCATGACTTCGCCAAGCGCCTTTGCCGCACCGGTGGATGTCGGGATGATCGCCATCGCGGCTGCGCGAGCGCGATAAAGATCACTGTGGCGGCGGTCCAGCGTCGGTTGGTCGCCGGTGTAGGAATGGATCGTGGTCATGATGCCACGTTCGATCCCGAGCGCTTCGTGCAGCACCTTGGCAAGCGGGGCCAGCCCGTTCGTCGTGCACGACCCGTTTGATACCATGTTGTGATGGGCTTGAAGCTCTTTGTCATTCACGCCCAGAACGATTGTTTTCTGAACGTTCTTCGCAGGCGCCGAAATCAGAACCTTACGCGCACCTTGTTCGATGTGGCGTTTGGCCTTTTCACCGTCGTTGAAATTACCAGTGCATTCCAAAACGATGTCACAGCCGGTCCAGTCCAATTCGCCCATGTCATAGGTCGACATCATCTGCATAGGGCCACGTCCAACGTCCATGGTTTTGTCGCCCAGCGAAATCTCATTCGGGAAGCGGCCATGGACGCTATCGTATTTCAGAAGGTGAGCTGCCGTTTCCAACGGTCCGGTCGCGTTGACCTTAACCACGTTGATGTCGTTGCGACCGGACGCAGCGATTTGCGCCAAGGTGCAGCGGCCGATGCGGCCAAATCCATTGATACCCACTGTGACGGTCATGCGTATTCCCCTCAGGTTTTGGCCCGATAGCCACGAAACTTTCCGCTGATATAACGACCGAGACGCGCTGGCCCAACCCGCAAAACGCGTTTGACACCAGCTTGTTAGCGAAAACATGACGGGTGAACGAGTCGTTAGCGCAAACGAATTGCAGCGCCGGCCAAATGGTAGCTGTGGTTTGCAAGTGCTTCACCCTGTGACCGAATGGCTTTAATGTCTCGATCAACACAAACATAGGGGCTTGGTTTATGAGTGGTTTGATTGCGCTGTTAGACGACGTGGCGGGTATTGCAAAAATTGCAGCGGCATCAATAGACGATGTGGCGGGGCAGGCGGCGAAGGCCGGTGCGAAAGCGGCCGGGGCAGTCATCGACGACGCGGCGGTCACACCCAAGTATGTGCAAGGTTTTGAAGCCAAGCGCGAGTTGCCGATCATCGGACGCATCGCTTGGGGGTCGATCAAGAACAAACTGATTATCCTACTGCCAATCGGGTTGCTGCTGTCCTCGTTCGCACCGTGGTTGATCCCACCGCTTCTGATGCTGGGTGGGGGTTATCTTTGTTTTGAGGGTGCAGAAAAGGTCTGGCACGTGCTGTTTCCCCATGAGGAAACATGGGACCACGCCGAACACGACATTGGCAATCCAGCCCATCTTGAGAAAGAGAAAGTGGCGGGTGCAATCAAGACCGATTTCATCCTGTCCGCCGAGATCATGACCATATCACTTGCAGCCATTCCCGAAAGCAACATCTGGATGGAGGCCGCCACATTAGCGGTCGTTGCCATCGGCATCACGGTGGTCGTTTATGGGTCCGTTGCCTTGATCGTGAAGATGGATGATTTGGGGCTTTACATGGCCCAACACGGAAATCTGTCTGCGACACGGTCTTTGGGGCGCGGTATTGTCAATGCCATGCCGGGCTTCCTGAAGCTGCTGATGGTGATTGGGACTGCGGCCATGATCTGGGTCGGTGGCTCGATCATCATTCACGGGCTGCACGAGTTGGGTGTGCATCAACCATATAAGATCATCCACGATATCGCGGTGACGGCAGCGCAGGCCGTGCCAAACATGCCGGGCTTTGTGGAGTGGTTCGTGACGGCAGCGCTTGATGGGATCGTTGGCCTGGCACTGGGGATTTTGATCATCCCCCTGGCGACCCGCGTGATCGGACCAATTTGGCAGTCGGTGTTCAAGGGAAAGGCTTAGGCGGCAGATTGGCTTCGCGCCAACAGAAACAAACCACTGGACACGATCACCGCGCCGCCAAGCAACGTCCAGTTGTCGGGGCGTTCGCCGAACACTGTGATGCCAAGTACAAGCGCGAACAGCAAACGTGAATAGCGGAATGGTGTCACAATGGAGACTTCTCCGGTTCGCATGGCGCGGGTCAGCGCAGAATAGGCAAAAACGCCCACGATTGTGGCCATCGCCACGAAGGCCAAACTTGCCGCGCTGGGAGCTGTCAAACCACCCGAGACCGCCAGCAATACACCTCCTGCCATTGTAAGCATCATAAAACCTGCCACACCCAGCTGGGCCGAAGACATCGACACAGGGCTTGCGCGTGTCGCAAGATCGCGCCCGGCAAAGCCGACCATCCCCAACACTGCAAAGATGGACAAAGGATCAAAGCTGTTCAATCCTGGTTGCAAGATCATCAGAACACCGGCAAATCCCGCAAAGATTGCCATCCAGCGACGCCAGCCCACTTGTTCTCCAAACACGACCACGGCCCCCAGTGCTACCACTAACGGGGTGGCCTGCAAGATTGCCGATGCGCTGGACAAGGGGGTCAGGGCGATGGCTAAGGCATAGAACAATCTGCCTGAAATCTCGAACCCCGAACGGATGATCAGGACTTTGCCCAGAAATGCCGGATGAAAAGCAGGGGTGCCCTGTGCCTTTGCCAACCCGGCAAAGACCAAAGAGCCAGCACCGCCGAACATCAAGACCGCTTGTCCTATTGGGATGTCACGGGCCGCAGCTTTCAAGGCCATGTCTTCAAGCGCGAACGCCGCCATTGCGAGCACCATGAACAGCGCACCGCGTGTATTGTCGGTCATAAAACACCCCTTTTGTCGCGCTGCCTAGCCAAAGTGTCAGAAAATCATCAGCCTGCAATAGAAAACGCCCCGCCAGACAGGACCGACGGGGCGTTGGCGTTACAATTGCAAGCGAGTTAGCCTAACAGATCTTTGGCTCTCGCGACAACGTTCTCGGCCGTGATGCCGAACTTCTCGAACAACACGCCTGCCGGGGCAGACGCGCCAAAGCTGTGCATCCCGACGAAAGCGGCTTTGGCTTCGCGGCCACGCTCGCCCAGAAGCCAGCGATCCCAGCCACCATCACGCACCGCGGCTTCGACGCCGACGCGCACCGGACCGGGGGGCAGAACCTTGCGGCGATAGGCTTCGTCTTGTTGCGCAAAAAGCTCCATGCAGGGCATGGAAACAACGCGGGTGCCGATGCCCTGGGCCTCCAACGTGGCGCGGGCGTCCATCGCCAGAGACACCTCGGACCCGGTCGCGATCAAGATCACCTGACGCTTGCCAGCTTCCGCGTCCGCCAGAACATAAGCACCCTGAGCGGTTAGGTTCTTTTGTTTGTACTCCGTGCGCACGGTCGGCAGATTTTGCCGGGTCAGTACCAGCGTCGAAGGCGTTTCCTTTGAGGTCAGTGCCAGTTCCCACGCCTCGGCCGTTTCCACCGTATCGGCCGGGCGGAAGGTATAGCTGTTGGGGGTCGCGCGGCAGATTGCCAGATGCTCGACCGGCTGGTGGGTCGGGCCGTCTTCACCTACGCCGATTGAATCGTGGGTCATCACGAAGACCGTCGGGATTTTCATCAAGGACGCCAGACGCATCGCCGGGCGAGCGTAGTCGGTGAAACAGAAGAACGTGCCGCCATAAGGACGCATGCCGCCATGCAAAACCATTCCGTTCATCGCGGCCGCCATGCCATGCTCGCGAATGCCCCAGTAAATGTAGCGCCCCTTGCGGTTGTCCACGTCAAACACGCCCAGATCACCAGTCTTGGTGTTGTTCGATCCGGTCAGGTCAGCTGAACCGCCCACGGTTTCGGGCATAACCGGGTTGATCACCTCAAGCGCCATTTCCGACGATTTGCGGGTGGCAACAGTGGGTTTGCTTTCGGCAACCTGTCGTTTTAGCGCCCGCACAACACCACCAAGTTTTTTCGGCACGTCCAGCGCATAGGCGCGGTTGAACTCAGCCTGCTTGCGTTCGCTGATCGACGCAAAGCGAGCTTCCCATTCAGCACGCGCCGCAGCCCCTTTGGCACCTATAGCTTCCCAAGCAGCTTTCACGTCGTCCTCAACCTGAAAGTCGCCGATGGGTGCGCCATAGACTTCTTTTGCGGCTTTCAGCTGTTCTGCGTCGGTCAACGCGCCGTGGCCTTTGGATGTGTCCTGAGCCGCATGGCCCAAAGCGATATGCGTCTTGCAGGCAATCATAGAGGGCTTCTTGGTCGTCTTAGCCTTGGCAATCGCCGCGTCGATCTGTTCAGGGTCGTGACCGTCGATTTCCTGCACATGCCAGCCCGCCGCCTTAAAGCGCATTACCTGATTGGTGCGGTCAGACAGCGAGACCTTGCCATCGATCGTGATGTCGTTGTTGTCCCAGAACACGACCAGCTTGCCCAGTTGGTGACGCCCGGCCAGACCAATGGCCTCGTGGCTGATGCCTTCCATCAGACAGCCGTCGCCTGCGATCACATAGGTGTAGTGATCCACGATCTTCTTGCCGAAGCGCGCGCGCTGAAGTTCTTCGGCCATGGCAAACCCCACGGCGTTGGCGATGCCCTGACCCAGCGGGCCGGTCGTAGTTTCAACGCCCGAGACATGACCGTATTCCGGGTGACCAGCGGTGATCGCGCCCCATTGGCGGAAGTCTTTGATCTGCTGAAGCGTCACATCTTTATAGCCCGTCAGGTGCAAAAGCGAATAGATCAGCATCGAGCCGTGGCCCGCCGACAGGATAAACCGGTCGCGGTCCGCCCAGCGCGGTGCGGAAGCATCGAATTTCAGGTGGTTTTCAAAAAGCACGGTTGCCACATCGGCCATGCCCATCGGCATGCCAGAGTGACCCGAGTTCGCGGCAGCAACCGCGTCCAACGTCAGCGAGCGTATCGCGGTGGCTTTTTTCCAGTGATTGGGGTGGCTTTTGCGGAGCGTGGCGATGTCCAACGGTCAACATCCTTTGACAAAGTTGAGGTTGGCCCCCTGATAGCAGTCATTTGCCAAGGGTCAAGCCAAGCCGCATGTTGCAGGCCAAGTGTTTGGAAAAGAACGAGGGGCGCATTTTGGGGAGGGGTCGGCTAAGATCGGCATACCAACACACACCGCCGATTCGCACGCATGTCTTGCGTTGTCAGGTCGGCAGGCATGTGACAAGATCAGGCAAACAATACTGGTTCAGGGCAGAACATGAGCGATATTTCCGAATTGGAAACCCGAATTACCACCGCACTTGAACGGATCAGCAGCGGCTTGGCTGCGCTGTCTAATCAGTCAGGTGGTTCGGATGACGACGTTGCGCAACTGAAGGCGCAGCTGGACGAAGAGCAGACAGCAAACAGCCAATTGTCGGAACGGGTGAAAGCCTTGCAGCAAAGCCGCGCCGACGAGGTGGACAAGCTGCGGGGCGAGCTTGGTCGTCTGACAGCTCAGCTTGAGACGGATGAAGTTGTACTATCCAAGATGCGGCAGGTGAATGCCGATCTGCGTGCCAATAACGATGCGTTGCGCAAGGCGATTGCCGACGGAGATGTGACTGCTGAACTGGTCAATGACGCGATGGCCGCCGAGCTTGAAGGCCTGCGCGTCGCCCAATCTGCCGATCGTGCCGAGCTTGATGCTGTTCTGGGAGAGCTTGGACAATTGATCAACGACAGCAGCAGCGGTGCAAAGTCACAAACGTCAACCGGAGGGGAGGGCGCTGATGCCTGATATCAATATCACCATTGGAAGCCGCAACTTCGATGTAGCTTGTCAGGAAGGCGAGGAGCATTTCTTGATCGCAGCCGCCAAGATGCTGGACAATGAAGCCTCAGTTCTGGTCAGCCAGATGAGCAACCTGACTGAAAGCCGCATGTTGTTGATGGCTGGCTTGATGCTGGCCGACAAGACAGCCGGTATGGAAGATAAGGTGAAGTTGGCTGACAAGAAAATCGCGGATCTGGAGGCGCAACTTTATGCTGCGCAGAATGCAGCCCCGCAAAAGGTCGAAGTGCCTGTAATTCCAGATGCGGTTACCGATACGCTGGCCGAGATTGCCGCCCGCGCCGAAGCCGTCGCTGCGGAAATCGAAGAACGGGCGTCTTAAGATGGCAGCTAAAGTTGGGACAAAGGCATTTGCGACGCTGATTCTGTCTTTTATGCCGGTTGGTGTATTTGCAGCCTCGTCGATCCAAACCTTTCCCTATGAGTGTGAGCGCGGCGCAATGGTTTGGGCCACCTATATCAGTGGGGACGAAGGGTCATTGGCCGTGATTCATGTGGAAGGGCAGCAAGTGGCGCTTGGCCAAGTCATATCAGGATCGGGCGCCAAATATGCGCAAAGCGCGGATGGGGTTGGTTATGTCTGGTGGACCAAGGGCGACGAAGCGCTTCTGATGTGGGAAGATGTCCCCAACAGCACCGACGAAACGCTTCTGTCGCAATGCAAGACGAATTGAGCAGGTTTAGCCGTTCGCTTCGCGGATTTTGTCCGCAGCCTCTTTGTTATAGGCTACGCCGTTCTCGTCAAACAATGTGTCCAACTCTCCCGACAGCGTCATTTCGGTGATGATGTCGCAGCCGCCCACAAATTCACCTTTCACATAAAGCTGCGGGATGGTGGGCCAGTCTGAGTAATCCTTGATGCCTTGGCGAATTTCTTCATCGGCCAGCACGTTCACATCGGCGAAATCAACGCCCATGAAGTTCAGAACACCAGCAACGCGCGAGGAAAACCCGCATTGCGGCATCTCTTTCGTGCCTTTCATGTACAGCACAACATCGTTGGCTTTCACGGTCTCGGTGATGCGGGTTTTTGCGTCGGTCATGTCATTTCCTTGATGTCAGGGATCGGGCCGGAGACGTCCGGGCGTTTACTGAGGTGCTTTCGTCGTCAGCGCCAGCGCATGAAGGTCGCCATGACTGCCGGCCATTTTGTCCTTCAAAGCCGCATAGACGGCGCGTTGTTGCTGCACCCGGTTCTGGCCGCGAAAACTCTCGTCCACCACCTCGGCAGCATAGTGGTTTCCGTCACCGGCCAAATCGGTGATGGTGATGCTTGCGTCCGGGAATGCCTCGCGGATGAGGGCTTCGATTTCGGATGCTTCCATGGCCATGGTCAGAACCTCGTTTCTGTTTCATTGCAATCTATGGTCGGGGCCGGGGGGCCGCAAGGGCTAGAGGTGCGTTGCGGCATCACGAAAGCTGGACAAAACAGCGCGGCCGTCTGACAAAATTCCGTCTGCTTCGGCTTTTGCCAGCGTATCCGCCGTCCATGCCGGTCGGGGTAAAAGCCGGTCAAGCATGTCCCGCCGGGTGGATTCCTGTTCGGGCGACAAAGGTAGACGTTCAGCTACGCGAAACAGCTCGATCATGTCACAGATGGCGCGCATCCGGCGATAGGCCTCGGCGATTGCCTCCAGCGTTTCGCGATTCTTGCGCCAGCGTTTACGCGGAAAGACGTGTTGCATCACATAGGGGCCGGCCCCCTTGCAATCGAACCGCGCGCAACCCGGAAAGCCTTGATCTTCAAGCGTTTCATGAATGCGGCACAGGTTGTCAGATCCAAGGTGGCGGCACGGGGCCAAGGCGCGTTTGTCAAAGGCGAAATCATCGCCCGCGTCAAAGCCCGGAGCCACGCAACACAGACCGGCGCAGGCGGCACAATCCGCCACCAGCGCTGACATGTCCTGCGGGTCAGGGGCAGCGGTCATGGATTAACGGTGCGCCTGATCGAATCCGGTTCGGAAGATATCGGCCAGTTCGGCTAGCGGGGCTTCGGACCCGCCCATCTTGACCGAGTCGCCGGTAAAACGACCGACCGATTCGACGTGAATGCCAAGTTTGCCGGCTTCAATCATTAGTGCCTCGGCTTGATCGAAATTGCAGGCGACCAAATAGCGTGCCTGATCCTCGCCAAACAGCGTGGGCGTGTCAGTTGTGTCAAGAATGACGCCGACACCACCAGCTTCCGCCATTTCGAAGGCCGCGAGTGCAAGCCCACCATCAGACAGGTCAGAACACGCTTTGATCAGTTCGCGATTAGCACGGATGAAGTCGCCGTGCTTTTTCTCGGCAGTAAGGTCGACATGCGGCGCGTCACCGTCTTCGCGGTTGAAGACTTCGGCCAGCAGGGCGGATTGGCCCAGATGCCCGGTTGTCTCGCCAATGACCATCGCGACATGGCCGTCACGGGCCACACCGTCGATCATGTCGTCAAGGCTGTCCAGAAGCCCGACGGCACCGATGGTCGGCGTGGGCAGGATGCCTTGACCGTCGGTTTCGTTATACAGTGATACGTTGCCCGACACGATCGGCATATCGAGCGCGGCCACGGCTTCGCCGATGCCTTTGATGGCACCCACAAGCTGGCCCATGATCTCGGGTTTCTCGGGGTTGCCGAAATTCAGGTTGTCGGTGGTGGCCAGTGGCTTAGCCCCGACTGCGGTCAGGTTGCGATAGGCTTCGGCCACGGCCTGTTTGCCACCTTCAAACGGGTTGGCTTTGACATAGCGCGGCGTCACGTCCGAGGTAAAAGCAATGGCCTTGTCCGTTCCGTGCACCCGCACGATGCCAGCGCCCAAACCGGGAGCACGCACTGTGTCGGCCATAACCATGTGGTCATATTGTTCATAGACCCATTGCTTCGCCGCATGGTTGGGGGATCCGATCAGGGCTTTCAACCCATCAATGGCGTCGATTTCCGGGACATCTGCCAGCGGATCAACCGCAGGCGTTTCGACCCATGGGCGATCATATTCGGGGGCGCGGCCAGATAGGGGGGACAGCGGCAGGTCGGCTTTGACCTCGCCGTTGTGCATGATCAAAAAGCGATCTTCGGCAAGCGTTTCACCGACGATTGCGAAGTCAAGATCCCACTTTTCGAACACGGCGCGGGCTTCAGCCTCTTTTTCCGGCTTCAGCACCATCAGCATCCGCTCTTGGCTTTCGGACAGCATCATTTCATAGGCGGTCATGTTGTCTTCGCGCTGGGGCACGTCTTCAAGGTTCAGCTTGACGCCCAAGCCGCCCTTGTCGCCCATTTCGACCGCCGAGCAGGTCAGGCCAGCGGCACCCATGTCCTGGATCGAGATGACAGCGCCGGTCTGCATCAACTCCAGCGTGGCTTCCATCAGGCGCTTTTCGGTGAAGGGGTCACCGACTTGCACCGTGGGGCGCTTGTCTTCGATCGTGTCGTCAAACTCGGCCGATGCCATCGTCGCGCCGCCCACACCGTCGCGACCTGTCTTGGCACCTAGATAGACGACAGGCATGCCGACGCCGGAGGCGGCGGAATAGAAAATCTTGTCGGTGTCGGCCAAGCCCGCGGCAAAGGCGTTCACAAGGCAGTTGCCGTTATAGGCGGGGTGGAAGCGAACCTCGCCGCCCACATTGGGAACGCCGAAACAGTTGCCATAGCCGCCGATACCTTCGACGACCCCGTTGACCAGCTGCTTGGTCTTAGGGTGATCAATCTCGCCAAAAGACAGGGAGTTCATCGCGGCGATGGGACGCGCGCCCATGGTGAACACGTCGCGCAAAATGCCGCCAACGCCGGTGGCGGCACCCTGATAGGGTTCGATGTAGGAGGGGTGGTTGTGGCTTTCCATCTTGAAGACCACAGCCTGCCCGTCGCCAATATCCACGATACCTGCATTTTCGCCGGGACCGCAGATCACTTGGGGGCCTTCGGTGGGTAGGGTGCGCAGCCATTTCTTGGAGGATTTGTAGGAACAATGCTCGTTCCACATCGCAGAGAAAATACCCAGTTCGGTGAACGTCGGCTCGCGACCAATGATTTCGAGGAGCAGGTCGTACTCGTCGGGCTTCAACCCGTGCGCTGCAATCAGGTCCTCGGTGATCTTCGGCTCGGTCATGCCTGTTTCCCCCTTAGGCTTTGGTTGGCGCCTTTTATGCGATGCGTGCGTAATGGGAAAGAGCAAAGGCATTGCCTGCAAAGGCCGAAACCGACGTTTGCGAAAAAAAAGGCCGGGCAAAGCCCGGCCAAGTCCAACAGGGAGGTAAAAACCGACTAGAGCAAAGCTCAACCATCGGCTTTGGATAAGAATTAGGTTTCTCAGGGGCGCTGATCAAGGGAAATTGCTGCATTGCAGCTATGCATGTAACGCATGGCTGCGAAAGAAAAATGGGACGCAATCGCGAATAAGTAGAGTGGATGCTTGATATTCCCTGACTTTAGAGCAGGTTACACGCGGTGTTGAGTCGACATTGGTATACAGTGTGGGGCTTTCCCAGTTTTCCGGTGTTGCGAAAAAACACCATAATGTTCTAGTCCATGCAGCGCCATCGACGGAAAAAGCTAGTCCTGTCGGCCCTTGCGATGCTCGATCAGTTCTTCTACGACGAAATCCCGGAATGCTTCGATCCGCTTTGAAGAGCGCAGTTCTTCAGGATAGGCAAGAAATACTGGGATCTCCTTGCTTTCAACATCGGGAAGCACTCGTTGGATGCCGGGTATGTCCTGCGTGAGATAGTCAGGCAACATCCCAATGCCAAGATTGTGTAGCACTGCCTGAAGTACACCGAAATAATTGTTCACGGTTAGCAAGGACTTAACATCATAGGTCAGCAATTCCCGCGCTAGATCTGCACCCGCCCGGACTTGCGCCGAGGATGTGTTCTGACAAATCAACCGGTGATCGGATAAGTCTTCCAGCGTTTCGGGTGTTCCGTTTTCGGCAAGGTATGCAGGCGTTGCATAGAGCCGCATATGGACATCCATCAGGCGTTTGCGGATCAGGTCAGCCTGGCTGGGCTCTTTCATGCGAATCGCGACGTCAGCTTCTCGCATGGGCAGGTCGAGCACATGTTCTTCCAGCATCAGGTCGATCTTTAGATCGGGATACTTCTCGTAAAGTTTTGGCAGACGCGGGGCCAACCACAGAGACCCAAAGGCGGTGGTGGTCGTGACGCGCAATTCGCCAAACACTTCTTCCTTGCTGTCACGGATGCGCGCGACAGCCGCTTCGATACGCTGGTCGATCGCGCGTGAGGCGTCAAACAACAGCTCGCCTTGTTCCGTGAGAATCAGTCCACGTGCGTGCCGGTGAAAAAGTGTGGCATTCAGGCTTTCTTCCAACGCACGGATTTGGCGCGATACCGCAGATTGCGACAAGTGCAACGCATCACCCGCATGGGTCAACGACCCGGCATCCGCCACCGCGTGAAATATTCTGAGCTTGTCCCAATCCATACTGAAAGAACCACAATTTGTTAGCGCATAAAACTTGCACAGTGTTATCATCAGATACGTGATGAGTTCCAGCACGGATTATGATGCAATTTGAATTGATAGGTCATAGGTTTTGACCTATAATTGCCCTTATCCAGTTTCACTCTAACGTATTGGGAGGTGCGTCATGGGCAAGCCAGACATCACTCTGAACGACCGATTTGATCTGACCAAGGAACACGTGTTGCTGAACGGCACACAAGCCTTGGTGCGCCTGATGCTGATGCAGAAGGAACGCGATCGCGCTGCCGGGCTAAACACGGCGGGCTATGTAACGGGCTATCGTGGATCGCCGTTGGGTGCGGTCGATTTGTGGATGGGGCGTTCTAAGAAGGTTCTGGAGCCCAATGACATCAAGTTTCATCCCGGTCTGAATGAGGATCTGGCCGCAACTGCGTTGTGGGGCAGTCAGCAAGCCGAACTGCGGGGTGAGGGGGCCTATGATGGCGTGTTTGGCCTGTGGTATGGCAAGGGGCCGGGCGTAGACCGTACCGGCGACGTGATGCGACACGCCAACATGGCAGGCACCAGCGCGCATGGCGGTGTTCTGATGGCGATGGGCGATGACCACACCGGCGAAAGCTCGACCGTGCTGCACCAGTCTGATTGGGCGATGGTTGATGCCTATATTCCGGTTCTCAGCCCAGCCGGCGTGCAGGAGATTCTGGACTACGGCATTTATGGCTATGGCCTCAGTCGGTTTGCCGGTGTCTGGGCGGGTCTGAAGGTGATGAAGGACACGGTCGAGGCGACCTCGGTTGTCGATGGCGATCCCAACCGGATGCAGCTTGTCACGCCTGATTTCGATATGCCGGATGGTGGGCTCAATATTCGTTTGGCGGACCAACCGGTGCCGCAAGAAGCGCGGATGATCGACTATAAACGCTTCGCGGCCGAGGCTTATGCTCGTGCAAACCGCATTGACCAACGCAAATGGGGCAAGCCAGGCGCGAAAATCGGCTTTGTCGCCGCGGGCAAAAACTGGCTTGATCTGGTGCATGCGATGGGCCTTCTGGGCATCGACGAGGCCGAGGCTGAACGCCTGGGCATCACCACCTATAAGGTCGGCCAAACCTTCCCGCTGGATATGGAAAGCTTCCACGAATGGGCCGAGGGGCTGGACCTGATTGTAGTGGTTGAAGAAAAGCGCAAGCTGATGGAAGTGCAGATCAAGGAAGCGATCTTTGACGATCGCGACGGTCGGCGCGTTTATGGCTGGCACAAGGGCGACACGTGGGAGCACGGTCGCCGGTTGGAATTGTTCCCGACGCGCTATGCGCTTGACCCGATTATGATTGCCGAGAAGATCGGCGATATCCTGATTGAAGAAGGGCGCGGGACCGAGTCTGTGAAAGCAGGCCTGACCATGCTCGCCGAGGCGAAAGGCGCGGACAATGCGCCCAATATCGCGGCACGCTTGCCGTTTTTCTGTTCGGGCTGCCCACACAATACTTCAACCAAACTGCCGGATGGATCCCGCGCCTACGCGGGTATTGGCTGTCACTATATGGTGCAGTGGATGGATCGCGATACCGTCGGGTTCACCCAGATGGGCGGCGAGGGTGCCAACTGGATTGGCGAGGCGCCGTTCTCGAAAACCGGGCACGTGTTCCAAAACCTCGGCGATGGGACGTACAACCATTCGGGCAATCTGGCGATCCGCGCGGCTTTGGCCTCTGACGCCAATATTACCTACAAAATTCTCTATAACGATGCCGTCGCGATGACGGGCGGGCAGGAAAATGAAGGCGATTTGGACGCACCGCGCATCGCACGCGAGGTGATCGCGATGGGAGTGACAAACCTGTTTGTCGTCTACGATGAGAAAGAGGATGTGGACAAGGCGATGTTCCCGTCTGGCCTGACATTTCATGAGCGTGGCGAGTTGCTGTCGGTCGAAAAGAAATGTCGCGATATCAAAGGTGTATCGATCATTCTTTACATCCAAACCTGCGCAGCAGAAAAACGCCGCCGCCGCAAGCGCGGCCAGTTTCCTGACCCTGACAAACGCGTTTTCATCAACACTGATGTGTGTGAGGGGTGCGGCGACTGTGGAGTGCAGTCGAACTGTGTTTCGATCGTGCCAGTGGAAACCGAACTGGGCCGCAAACGCGCCATTGACCAATC
This sequence comes from Aliiroseovarius sp. F47248L, assembly GCF_023016085.1. Lineage (NCBI taxonomy): Bacteria > Pseudomonadati > Pseudomonadota > Alphaproteobacteria > Rhodobacterales > Paracoccaceae > Aliiroseovarius > Aliiroseovarius sp. F47248L. The sequence continues at coordinate 791,758 of NZ_JALKBF010000001.1, forward strand.
AAGCTGCAACAAGGATTTTAGCTGCGTCAACGGGTTCTGCCCCAGCTTTGTGACCGTAGAAGGTGCAAAGCTGAAGAAATCGGCGACCGCCGAAGTCGACATTCCTGATCTACCAGCACCAGCGCTTCCCGCCATTGACGGCACCTTTAACACCGTGATCACCGGCGTTGGTGGCACCGGCGTTGTGACCATCGGTGCGATTATGGCGCAGGCAGCTCATATCGACGGCAAAGGCGTGGGCATGATGGAAATGGCCGGTCTGGCGCAGAAAGGTGGCGCGGTCACCGTTCACTTGCGACTTGCAGAACAGCCCGAGGACATCTCGGCCATTCGCGTCGCAACAGGGGAGTGTGACGCGCTGATCGGCTGCGATCTGGTGGTGTCGGCTTCGTCCACCACCCTGGGTCTGACCAAAACCGGACGCACCGGGGCCGTCGTGGACAGCCACGAAACAGTCACTGGCGAATTTACCCGCAACACAGATTTTGCCATTCCGGGCGATCGTCTGCAATTGTCGCTTGAAGCCCGTCTGCGCGACCGTTTGTCGATGTTCGACGCGACGGAGTTGGCGCGGGTGCTGATGGGTGACAACATCTTCTCGAACATGATGGTGCTGGGGGCTAGCTGGCAGGCAGGCATCGTGCCGCTGACCTATGATGCGCTGATGTATGCGATCGAGTTGAATGGACAGGCGATCGACCGCAACAAACATGCTTTTGAACTCGGCCGTTGGGCCGTGTTGCATCCGGAAGAGGCCGAGAAAATGGTCATGGGTGAGGTCGTTGAAAAACCAAAAACCTTGGCCGAGATTATCGACTTCCGCGCTGATCACCTGACGACGTATCAAAACGCGCGGCTGGCCAAACGCTATCGTGCCTTTGTCGATCAGATGCCCGAAGCGTTGAAAGAGCCGGTGGCAAGAAGTTATCACAAACTCTTGGCCTATAAGGACGAATACGAAGTCGCGCGCATGTTGTGCGACACTCGCGCCAAGGCTGAAGCTGAGTTCGACGGCGATCTGAAGCTAACCTATCACCTTGCTCCGCCAATCCTGACCGGGACAGATGCCAATGGACGTCCCAAGAAGCGAGGCTTCGGCAGTTGGTTCGAAACGGCGGCGCCTTGGCTTGCCAAGATGAAAGTCCTACGCGGCACGCCGTTTGACCCGTTTGGCCGGTCTGAGGAACGTCGCACGGAACGTTCTTTGATTGCCGAGTATGAAGCGGACATAAAAACCGTCGCGGCGGCTCTGTCCGATGATAAATTGGCAATTGCGGCAGAGTTAGCCGCGCTGCCCTTGACCATCCGGGGCTTCGGTCCGGTGAAAGAAGCCAACATTGCAAGGGCCGCAACGCGCCGGGCCGAGTTACTGGCCCAGTTTGGCAGCACGGCACCGATGGCTCACGCTGCTGAATGATCCGACCTGCCGCTGCGACGCCGCACTTGGGCGGAGAATCGTCGCAGCGCGCAATCGGTGATGGATTTCCGCGAAAAACGGACCTATGGCTTGCACCTGAACAACACGGACGGGACCATAGGACATGGCTGTAGGGGTATTCGATTCGGGGCTTGGTGGATTGACGGTGCTGGACGCCGTATCAAAACGTCTGCCCGATGTGGATTTCGTCTATTTCGCCGATAGCGCCCATGCGCCGTATGGCGTTCGGGATGCCGATGACATCTATGATCTGACCACGACCGCCGTTCAGGCGCTGTGGGATGAAGGGTGTGATCTAGTCATTCTAGCCTGTAACACGGCCTCAGCCGCCGCGCTTCGGCGGATGCAGGAAAGCTGGATTCCCAAGGACAAGCGGGTTTTGGGGGTCTTTGTGCCCTTGATTGAAGCTCTGACCGAACGGGACTGGGGCGACAACTCACCCCCTCGCGAAGTAGCTGTTAAGCATGTGGCGCTGTTTGCCACACCTGCGACCGTGTCCAGCCGGGCCTTCCAGCGTGAACTGGCTTTCCGTGCCATTGGTGTGGATGTCGAAGCACAAGCCTGTGGCGGCGTGGTCGATGCGATTGAAGAGGGCGACATGATCCTTGCCGAAGCTTTGGTCCGCAGCCATGTGGATGCGCTGAAACGGAAAATGCCGAAACCTGAAGCCGCCATTCTGGGCTGCACGCATTACCCGCTGATGGAAGAGGCTTTCCAAACCGCATTGGGTGACGATGTGCAAGTGTATAGCCAAGCCAATCTGGTTGCCGAAAGCCTTGCCTTTTATCTGGATCGCCATCCTGAGATGAAGGGCGATGGCACCGCTTCCAAGTTTCTGACAACGGGTGATCCGAACCGTGTGTCAAACAGTGCCACACAGTTTCTGCGACGAAAGATCACGTTCGAACCGGCCTGATTGAAGCCGACAGTCAAAACCACTACATCTTTCGACGAACTCGCAGGAGGTCATGATGACCCACAAAATCGCCATTCTTGGCGCGTCCGGCTATACTGGCGCTGAACTTGTCCGGCTGATTGCCACCCATCCGACGATGGAGATCGTCGCGTTGTCTGCCGACCGCAAGGCAGGGATGGAAATGGCAGATGTCTATCCGCATCTGCGCCACTTTGATCTGCCCAAACTCACAACGATGGACGAGATTGACTTTACCAACGTAGATCTGGCCTTCGCGGCGCTGCCGCATGGTTTAAGCCAAGCGTTGGTGCGTGATCTACCCAAGACCGTGAAGGTCGTCGATCTTGGCGCGGACTTCCGGCTGCGCGATCCGGCGGAGTATGAAAAATGGTATGGTGCACCGCATGTGGCGACCGAATTGCAGAAAACGGCTGTTTATGGCCTGACTGAATTCTATCGCGACGACATCCGTAATGCGCGGTTGGTGGCAGGCACGGGTTGCAACGCGGCGACCGTACAATATGCGATACGCCCATTGATTTCGGCGGGGCTGATCGATCTAGATCGGATCATTTGCGATCTGAAGAACGGCGTTTCGGGGGCAGGTCGGTCACTGAAGGAAAACATGCTGTTTGCAGAACGCTCCACCGATGTGACGGGTTATGCCCATGGTGGCAAACACCGGCATCTGGGCGAGTTCGATCAGGAATTCTCGCTCTTGGCAGGGCGTCCGGTTCAGATCATGTTCACACCCCACCTTGTGCCGGTAAACCGCGGCATCCTGGCGGATTGCTATGTGGATGGGGACGCTGATAAGATTCACGCGGCCTTGGTTGAGCAATATCAAGACGAGCCGTTCGTGACTGTGTTACCCAAAGGCCAACTGCCGGGTATGGGGCATGTGGCGGGATCGAACCAATGCCATCTTGGTGTTGTGGGTGATCGTGTTCCGGGACGTGCTTTGATTGTGTCGGCGCTGGACAACCTGTGTAAGGGATCGTCCGGCCAAGCAATGCAAAACGCGAACCTCATGTTGGGCGAGGATGAGACGACGGGGCTGTTGATGTCGCCGGTCTTTCCATAAGGGTTTGAAAAGGAGCCGATTATGGCTGGTTTGAAAAGTCTGAAGAAAACACGACGTATCCAGATCATCGTACTGGCATTTGTGGCACTTGCTGTCTCGACCGGGTTGATTGGTTATGCGTTGAAGGACGGTATAAACTATTACAGGTCCCCGACTGAAGTGCTGGCCGAACCGCCCAGCGAGAACGAGGTGTTCCGCATGGGCGGATTGGTTGCGGATGGCACGTTGACACGTGGTCAGGGTGAGACGATCACCTTTTCGGTGACGGATGGGGGCGCTGTGGTACCTGTTGCTTATAGCGGTGTGTTGCCTGACCTTTTCGGTGAAAACCAGGGTATGATCGGGACCGGCACCTATGTGGACGGCACGTTCCAAGCCACTGAAATCCTTGCAAAACATGACGAGGACTATATGCCGAAAGAGGTTTTGGACAGCCTCAAGGAAAGCGGCGTTTACGTCGAGCCGACCTCTTGATTTGAGGTTTCTTAACGCTTCTTAACCAGCCTGTGCCCCGTATTCCTTATGCGGGGTTAGGCGCGGATGAAAAGCGTTGAAGAGATAGCGACCGAGATTGTCGCCCGCGAGGGTGGCTATGTGAACGATCCGGACGATCCGGGCGGTGCTACCAAATACGGCGTCACCATTCACACCATGCGCAGGTTAGGTCTGGACCTGGACCGCGACGGGCAGATCACCGCAGGTGATGTGAAGCGACTGACGCGCGATCAGGCCTGCGACATCTTTCTGAAACATTACTTCCGAAAACCCCGGCTGGAGGAGCTTCCGCAGCCGCTGCAAGCGTCGGTTTTCGATATGTATGTAAACGCTGGCAGTAACGCCGTACGCATCCTGCAAGAGCTGATGTGCAAGATGGGCTATGACCTGGCGGTGGATGGGGCGCTGGGTCCGCAAACGCTGGGAATCGTGCACGATGCGATTTTACGAGCGCCTGACCATCTGGTTGACGCTTATGGGATTGAGCGGCGCAACTATTATTATCGCCTCGCCGACAAGCGACCAACATCGCGCAAATATGCACGTCGTCGTGATGGCGGAAAGGGTGGGTGGATCACCCGTGCCGAGGCATTCATGTCGGCCAAATACCACTTATCTGTGCAAGATCACCACGAAAGGACCTCTGCATGGGGCTGATTGGAAACGTCTTCACTATCCTGTTCGGGCGTAATGGAAACCTGGTGCGTGAAACCGCAGAAGTGTTTCGCGAGAATACCGAGGCTGCCGCAATCCGCGACACAGACGTACAGCAGGCAGCGATAGATGCTTTTCGCGCCGAATTCATTGCTGCACAAGGCGGCTGGTTCAATCGCTTCATGGACGGTGTGAACCGGGTGCCGCGACCGGCTCTGGCGTTGTCGACAATTGCCCTGTTCGCCGCCGCTATGATCAGCCCCGACTGGTTTGCCGCGCGGATGCAAGGTGTGGCTGTCGTGCCGGAACCGCTTTGGTGGCTGATGGGTGTTGTCGTCAGCTTCTATTTCGGCGCGAGATACCAGGTGAAAGGACAAGAGTTCCAGCGGGCAATTGCCGCGAGCTTGATGCGGGATATGGAGACAGCGCGCGTGCAATCAGATCGCGCCCGACAGCCGTCGGTGTTCCGGCCAGAGCGGCGAACACCACAAGAACCCGCACAACCGGCTGGCGGATACGCACAGATCGACGCTTCCGACAACGCCGCGCTGGCGGATTGGCAGGAGGCTTCGCATGGCCAGTGAAGTGCTTTTGAACCTGGTCGCAGAACACGGGCCGTGGGTACTGTTGGTATTCTATCTGCTCTATCGCGACTTGCAGAAGGATCAGGCGACGCGGGCGGTGCTGGACAAGAATTCATCCATCCTGATTGAGATCACGACAATTATCCGCGAACGCTTGCCATCTGCTGGGGGGCGAGTCGGATGATGGCGGTGCTTTTGCGGCTTAGATCCCGTCTCTGGGCTATTCTGGTGGGCACACAGTTTCAAAGAGCAATTGAACAAAACGAACATGCGGCAGCGGAACTAGACGCCGCTGTACGAGAGGTCTTACAGAAATGAAACAAGCGTTTGGTTTGATGATGTGTCTCGCCGTTGTCTTGCAACTTGGCTATCTGACGGCGGGATACGACGCGATGTATCAAATTGGATATGGGGCGATTACCCTGATGGGTCTGATGATTTCGCTGACGTTTCTGTGGCTTTACGTGCAGCGCGCGACACCGTTGGCATTGGGTATGGCCTATAGCTGGTCTGGGGCAAGCCTTGTTCTGGGCTGGTGGTGGATATTTTCATTGATAGGAGAGCCAGCGATCATGTCGCACAGTGCCGTACATTTCGTGCCGCTGGCTCTTTATCTGTCGGGCGCTTTCTTGCACTTCAGCGTCATTCACCGCTCATTCGGGTGCCACGGGGCAACCTTTCTTTGGCCGGTGCTGGCTGCGGTGGTGATGTCGACCGTAATTTTTCTAGCCGTTTGATGACCACAATGCCGTGACCTGACGCCGCACGGGGCTAGGCCCCACCCGCGACTCCGTTTATGGTCGCGATCATGATAACAGAGTGGTCGCGAACATGATTACAGAACTCGGACATTTTGCGCTGATCCTAGCGCTGGGCGTGGCGATCGTGCAGATGATCGTGCCGCTAATTGGGGCGCATAAGGGATGGCAGGGTTGGATGGAATTGGCCGTGCCGGCCGCGACAATCCAATTTCTGCTGGTGCTTGCATCTTTCTTTGCACTGACTTACGCGTTTGTGACCTCTGACTTCTCGGTCCAACTGGTCACGCTGAACTCGCATTCGGCCAAACCGATGCTGTACAAAGTTTCGGGCGTGTGGGGTAACCACGAAGGCTCGATGTTGCTATGGGTTCTGATCGTGTCGCTGTTTGGCGCTATGGCGGCGTGGTGGGGAGGCAACCTGCCGCAACGGTTGAAAGCCCGCGTGCTGGCGGTGCAAAGCTCGATCGCGGTGGCGTTTCTGGGCTTTGTTCTGTTCACCTCGAACCCCTTCATCCGCATTGCCCAGCCGCCTTTTGATGGGCGCGACCTGAACCCGCTTTTGCAAGACCCAGGTTTGGCATTCCACCCACCCTTCCTTTATCTGGGCTATGTAGGCCTTTCGATGGCTTTCTCATTCGCAGTTGCTGCTCTGATCGAGGGGCGGATTGATGCAGCATGGGGCCGTTGGGTGCGCCCGTGGACACTGGCTGCGTGGATATTCTTGACGATTGGGATCGCACTGGGCAGTTGGTGGGCTTATTACGAGCTGGGTTGGGGTGGGTTCTGGTTCTGGGACCCGGTCGAAAACGCCTCGTTCATGCCGTGGCTCTTTGCTGCCGCGCTTTTGCATTCGGCCATCGTTGTGGAAAAGCGCGAAAGCCTGAAAAGCTGGACAATCTTGTTGGCGATCCTTGCGTTCGGATTCTCGTTGATCGGCACGTTTATTGTGCGGTCGGGCGTGATTACGTCGGTGCATGCTTTCGCATCCGATCCGGAACGTGGCGTCTTTATCCTGATGATTCTGGCGGTCTTTACGGGCGGTGCGCTGACGCTGTTCGCAGCCCGCGCGAGCACGATGGAAGCGCGCGGTGTCTTTGGGTTCATCAGCCGAGAAAGCGCTTTGGTGGCCAACAATATCCTGCTGGCTGTTTCGTCATTTGTTGTCTTCGTTGGAACAATCTGGCCGTTGATCGGCGAGATTTTTGGTCGCAAGATCTCGGTCGGGGCACCGTTCTTTGAAGCAGCATTTACCCCCTTTATGGTAGTGCTTGCGTTGATCCTGCCCGTGGGGGCAATGCTGCCGTGGAAGCGTGCCAAGCTCGGGCGTGTCGTAAAATTGCTTGTGCCTGCCTTTATCCTTGCGGTGGCTATAGGTGCAGTGGTCTGGGCGATGCAGACCGGAAAAACGGCCCTGGGTCCGATTGGTATGTTCCTTGGCACATGGCTGGTGGCCGGGGCGTTTGTGGATATTGCCAGCCGCACCGGGCGTGGTGCGGTGGCGAGCCGTTTGTCGCGACTGACGCGCCTGCCGCGTTCGGACTGGGGTAAGCTTGCCGCACATGCCGGGTTTGGGATCACGGTGATGGGCATTTCTGGCCTAATGGCCTGGAGTGTCGAGGACATCCGCGTTGCAGAGGTCGGTAAAAGTTTCCCTGTTGCAGGCTATGAAATCACCTTGGTGGACGTCGCACAGGAACAGGGGCCGAACTATGTGTCCACAAAGGCCGAAATGCTTGTCACTCAGAACGGGCGCGAGGTCACGACGCTTTATCCTGAAAAACGCGTCTATCCGGTGCAAGCCATGCCAACAACCGAAGCCGCGATTTCAAACGGCTTTTGGCGGGACATCTATTTGGTGATCGGTGATCCGCAAGAAGGTGGTGCCTGGGCGGTGAGAACCTTCATCAAACCGTTTACCAACTGGATTTGGGCGGGATGTATCCTGATGTCCTTTGGTGGGGTGTTGAGCTTGACGGACCGTCGTTTCCGCGTTGCTGCGGGTGCGTCCAAGTCACGAATGCAGGGGATGCCAGCAGAATGAGAAATATTGCATTCCCCGCACTTCTGGCGCTGGCGATGTTTTCTGCCCCGGCGTTGGCGGTCAATCCCGACGAAGTGCTAAGCGACCCGGTGCTGGAACAACGCGCCCGTGATATCTCGGCAGACCTCAGATGTGTGGTCTGCCGGGGCGAGAATATTGACGAAAGCAATGCTGCAATCGCGCGTGACTTGCGTCTTCTGGTGCGCGAACGACTTGTCGACGGCGATAGCAACGACGAAGTGGTGAACTTCATTGTCGAACGCTATGGCGAATACGTTTTGATGAAGCCGAACACGTCAGGCGCTAATGTATTCCTATGGGCGGCTGGTCCCGTCTTGTTTCTGGTTGCTTTAATGTCAGGCGCCGTCTATTTGCGCCGCCGTTCGCAAGCCCGCGAAAGCGCGGTGGCCCTGTCTTCGGACGAGGAGGCGCGCTTGAAAGAACTACTCAAGGACAGCTGAATATTCACGACAACGCGGTTTTCACAGCAATCCGGTCGGATGTTTTTCGCAAGTGACGGGGCGTTTACCTTTACCTGACTGCTTGGTCGGGTAATCTACCCGAAATTTCCGGGAGGACCGAATGAACTACGAAACGATCACGCTGGAGAACACCGACGGGCTGGCGGTGCTGACCCTGAACCGCGCCGATGTGATGAATGCGCTGAACACGCAGATGCGGGCGGAAATCACCCATGCGGTCAAAGACGCAGGTCAGTCGGCGCGTGCATTGGTCATCACCGGGGCGGGGCGGGCGTTTTGCTCGGGGCAAGATCTCGGTGACCGGGCGAACGCGGCCCATGTTGATCTAGAACGCACCCTGCGTGACGAATACGAACCGCTGTTGGACGCGATTTACAACAGTCCGATCCCGACCATTTCGGCGGTAAATGGGGCGGCTGCCGGGGCCGGGGCTAATATCGCATTGGCTGCGGATGTGGTCATCGCCACCGAAAGCGCATTCTTCATGCAGGCCTTTTCCCGCATTGGCCTAATCCCCGATGCCGGTGGCACCTATTGGATGCCGCGTCAGATGGGTTTTGCCAAAGCTATGGGCGCTGCGCTGTTCGCTGAAAAGATGTCCGCAAGTGAGGCCGCAGACCTGGGTCTGATCTGGGAATGCGTGGCAGACGACGATTTCGCAGCCATCTGGCGCAAGCGTGGCGAGCATTTGGCAAAAGGGCCGACGCTATCCTATCGCAACATAAAAAAGGCCTTACGCGCGTCTATGAGCAACACGCTGGACGAGCAATTGGCGCTTGAGGCAAAGTTGCAGGGCGAATGCGGCAACTCGCGCGATTTCAAAGAAGGCGTGTTGGCGTTTCTAGAAAAACGCAGCCCGAAATACGAAGGGCGTTGATCCCGGCACCTTAGCCAGCGCCCGTTGGCAAGGTGAAACAGTCAGTCATCGGACTTGTGTGCGATCTGGTCTGCAAACTCGTGGTTTGTGTCGCGATGGATCGCCTCGTCGGCGCGGATCACCAGTACAACCTCGCGCAACCGCGCGTCATCCGGCAGGTTCCAATACGCCCGCGCAACCACTGGTGCGGGCACGTTCTCCACCTGTCCCGCATCAATTTGCTCCAGATATTGCGTGTAGCTGATCACGGCTTCCTCTTCCAGATATCCGACCACGCGATGCGCAACACGTGGGGCGAAAAGGTAAAGGAAAAAGTAGAAATTGTAGAACACGGCCTGCGTCATCATGATAATGAAGCGTTCAAATCGCGTCGGTTTTGCGATCTCGATAAAGGTCATCAGGTGCATTCGTTCGTTTTCGGCTTCATCCAGCAGTTCGCGGATCCATCCCTGATCGTCGCGAATGTGTCGGATGGCTTTCAGGTGCTGTAACAGCCCACCCACCATACCTGGCACGGCGGCGACGGTTTCCAGAACCACTGCGCGGTGGCCATATCGGCCCGCGAAAAACCGGTCGGCGAAGACGCGCAGAAACTTGACCAGCCCCAAAGCGAAGCGGTCGCGAAAATCTTGTGGTTTGTGATGTGTCTGTTGAAAACCGTCTTGCGCGGTTTTCAGGTCCGAGACTCGTTTCATGTCATTCCACTCCGCCAAAACCCTTTGCGCCACAAAACCCAACAGGTCGTTTTCGCGCCATGTAAAGGCTGTCCGTCCAAACCCCGTCCACGCAATACGTGTTCTTGGCCGTGCCGGTCTTTTGGAATCCCAGCGCTAAAAGCAATCCTTCGGACGCGTCATTTCGCGGGTCAAGATCTGCAGTCAGTTCGGCGAAATCCGTCACCTGCCAAAGGTGGTCGATGACGGCTTGCATCGCCTCTTTCGCGATGCCTTGGCGCCAGACGTCCGGGTGCAGGATAAAGCCGACCTCGTTACCAGTATGGGCTCCGCAAGTGCCGATAACCCGTCCTTGATGGACGATCGCGAAATAGTATGGCGCGGCATCGAAGCCATTGAGCCACCTGTCCAAATGGGCCTGCGTCTCCTTGGTGTCAGGATGGGGCGGTGTGGACCAATAGGTCATTGCGCGAGAATCGCTATAGATCGCAAACAGATCTTCAAGGTCCGAAGGGAGTGGTCCGCGCATGGTCAGGCGCTTTGTGGTCAGTTCCGGTCCCATGGCTGCCGCCCACTTTCAAACACATCCTCACCACGCTGAAAAAGGGTTGGATCATCCAAAGCGCCTGCATAGATAGCGATGGCATCCGGCATACGCGAGGTGGCTTTGAGCAAGGGAGAGCCACAATCTCGGCAAAAGATGAACTCTAGCATCGACCCGGAATCTGCTCGTTGGCGAAAGGTTTTCGTTGGGCCTTTGGTCATAAGCCGATCGCGATCAACCATCATCTGCGGGGCATGACCCGCCCCGGTCGCGTGCTGGCAATCACGGCAATAGCACTGGATGGTAAAGCGAATGTCGCCTGTGTAGTCAAACTGACAAGCGCCGCACAGGCACTTTCCTGAAATAAACTGAGACATGCCAACCCCCCTTGGGGTTTAGATTAGCGCCTGCCTTTTATCGTACCACCAAAACAAGAAAAGCCGCCGAATATCGGCGGCTTTTCTCTGGTGATTTCTTCTCAGCGTTTTGCGACATCCACATAGTCGCGCAACGTTTCGCCCAGATACAACTGGCGCGGACGACCGATTTTCTGGCCCGGATCGCCCAGCATTTCTTTCCACTGGGAAATCCAGCCAACGGTGCGCGACAGCGCAAAGATCGGTGTGAACATCGAGGTGGGGAAGCCCATCGCCTCAAGAATGATACCCGAATAGAAATCCACGTTCGGGTACAGTTTCTTCTCAACGAAATAGGGGTCCTCAAGCGCAATGCGCTCCAGCTCTTTGGCAACTTTCAGCGTCTCGTTGTCTTCGATGCCCAGCAAACCCAGAACCTCGTCGGCGCTTTCTTTCATGACCTTCGCACGCGGGTCGAAGTTCTTGTATACGCGGTGGCCAAAGCCCATCAGGCGGAACGGATCTTCCTTGTCCTTGGCACGGGCGACGTATTCAGGAATGCGGTCCACGGTGCCAATTTCGCGCAGCATTTCAAGACATGCTTGGTTGGCACCACCATGTGCCGGGCCCCACAGGCAGGCGATGCCAGCTGCGATACAGGCGAACGGGTTGGCACCCGATGATCCGGCCAGACGCACGGTTGAGGTCGACGCGTTCTGTTCGTGATCGGCATGTAGAGTAAAGATGCGGTCCATTGCTTTCGACAAGATCGGGTTGACTTCATACTCCTCGCACGGGACAGCAAAGCACATGCGCAGGAAGTTCGAAGCATAGTCCAGATCATTCTTCGGATAGACGAAGGGTTGGCCGACGGAATACTTGTACGCCATGGCGCAAATAGTGGGCAGTTTGGCAATCATGCGGATCGCGGCAACCTCGCGCTGCCATTCGTCGTTCACATCGGTCGAGTCGTGATAGAAGGCGGACATTGCCCCCACCACGCCGGTGATGATGGCCATCGGGTGTGCGTCGCGACGGAACCCAGTGAAGAACTTGATCATCTGCTCGTGCACCATCGTGTGATTGGTCACGCGGCTTTCGAAATCAACCAGCTCGGCTTCGGTCGGCAGTTCGCCGTAGAGCAGCAAATAGCAGACTTCGAGGTAATGTGATTTCTCGGCCAACTGGTCGATGGGATACCCTCGATACAGAAGCTCGCCCTTGTCACCGTCGATAAAAGTGATGGTCGAATCACAACTGGCCGTCGAGGTGAAGCCGGGGTCGTATGTGAATACATCGCCCTTGGAATACAGCTTTCTGATGTCGATCACGTCGGGCCCTGCCGTGGGTGAATAAATCGGCAGCTCCAGTTCTTTGTCACCAAAGGTGAGCTTTGCTGTTCCGGTAGGTTTGGCCATATTGTTATCCCTTCGTGTTCGTATCCTGACGCGCCAACCCCGGATGGGTCAGTCACGATTGCTCATTCTATGCGCTTGCGTCTTCAAGGCGTGCAACAGATTCTTCGCGTCCAAGAACAAGCATCATATCGAAAACGCTGGGGGTCACGGCGCGACCGGCAAGGGCTGCGCGCAAGGGAGCAGCCAGTTTGCCAAATTTGGTCCCGTGAGCTTCTGCAAGCCCGTTCAGGATCCCTTCCAGCGTGTCGCGGTTCCAGCTAGCATTTTGCAGCTGCGGCGTCAATTCTTTCAGTATACCACGGGATACTTTATCCAAAGACTTTGCTGCTTTTTCGTCCTGTTGAATGGGGCGCGAAGCAAGTGCAAAGTTAGCTTTATCAATAAGTTGCGGGAATGTCTTCGCGCCCGTCTTCAACACATACATCGCGTCCGACAAAAGTTGACGTTGCTGCGGTTGCAAAGGGATTTGCCCGGTTGCGGCCAGAAAAGACTCAAGCTCGGCCAACACAGAGGCGTCGTCCATCGCGGCAAGGTGTTGCCCCGATAGGTTGTCCAGCTTCTTGAAGTCGAAGCGCGCCGGGCTTTTGCCGATTCCTTTCAGGTCGAACCACTCGATCGCCTGTGCATCGGAGAAGTATTCGTCGTCCCCGTGGCTCCACCCAAGACGGGTCAGATAGTTGCGCATCGCGCTGGCCGGGTATCCCATGGCCTGATATTCCTCGACTCCCAATGCGCCGTGGCGTTTGGACAATTTTTTGCCGTCGGGGCCGTGGATCAGTGGAATATGCGCCCAAACCGGCACATCCCAACCCATGGCTTGATAAACAAGCAGCTGGCGCGCGGCGTTGTTCAGGTGGTCATCCCCCCGAATGGCATGGGTCACGCCCATATCGTGATCGTCAACGACAACAGCCAACATGTAAGTGGGTGTGCCATCGGACCGTAAACAAATCATGTCGTCCAGCTGATCATTTCGGATCGTCACGTCACCCTGCACCTGATCTTTGATCACGGTCACCCCATCGCGCGGGGCTTTCAGGCGGATCACGTAAGGCGCATCGGGGTGGGTCGCGGGGTTCGCATCGCGCCACGGCGATTGATACAGCGTCGATTTGCCTTCGGCGCGCGCGGCGTCGCGAAAGGCCTGAATCTCGTCCTGTGTGGCAAAGCACTTATAGGCGTGACCGTTCGCTAGCATCTCATGCGCCACCTCTGCGTGGCGGTCAGCACGGTCGAACTGGCTGATCACCTCGCCATCATGGTCCAGCCCAAGCCATGCCATGCCTTTCAGTATCGCTTCAGTTGCCTCGGGGGTTGACCGGGCACGGTCGGTGTCTTCGATCCTCAGCAGGAATTTTCCGCCACGGCCACGGGCATAGAGCCAGTTGAACAGGGCAGTACGCGCACCGCCGATATGCAGATAACCGGTGGGCGAGGGAGCGAAACGGGTGACGATCTGGTCGGTGGACATGTGACGTTAACCTTTTGGAAACCATGCGGGCGTTACTCAGGTCTTCACACGCGTGGTGCGTGAAAAACCGTGGCCTGTGGGCGAGAGGTAAGCGACACCGCTCGGCGCAAGCCTGTCCCGACAGGCTTTACGCAAAAGGGAGGCCGTGAACAAGGGTGCTGGTCCACAAGTTCCTGATCCGGATCGAGGAAGAGCGGGGGCGACTTCTGCATTGGGCGCCGTTGTTTCTGGGAACGGGCATTGGCATCTACTTCGGGCTTGTGCGCGAACCAACGCTAGTGGTCTATGCGGGCCTAGCCGTGTTGATCGTAATCTGCGCCGTTACTGCGCGCCTTTGGCCTTGGGGGATTGGACCGCTTGCCATCGCAGTTGGCTTGGTCGCATTGGGGGTGTGCATGGCCGGAGCGCGGGCGCACTTGGTGGCCGAACCGGTGATGGGATTTCGCTATTACGGCCCGGTCGAAGGGCGGATCGTGACTATAGACCGGTCGCAGTCGGACGCAGTGCGCCTGACGCTGGATCAGGTGCGATTGGATGATGTTGGGCCACGAAATCGTGCAACTATCGTACGTGTGTCGCTGCATGGCGATCAGCGGTATCTAACTCCAGCCATCGGTCAGCGCATTGCGGTGACAGCCCATCTTTCCGGCCCGAATGGGCCTGTTGAACCCGGAGGCTTCGATTTTCAACGTATGGCATGGTTTCGTGGCATCGGGGCTGTGGGATACACTCGCGTCCCGGCCTTGTTGCTGGCGCCGCCCGAACCCGGCATCGCATTGGCTGTGTCGCGCCTGCGTCAGGCGATTTCTGGTTGGGTGCGGGGCGTGTTACCGGGCGAATCCGGTGCGTTTGCTGCCGCGATCACGACAGGCGATCGGTCTACCATGAGCCGATCAACGATCGAGGCATTGCGTGCCTCTAACCTAGCCCACCTGCTGGCAATTTCGGGCTTGCATATGGGCCTGCTGACCGGGTTTATCTTTCAAGCCACCCGGATGCTGTTCAGCTTGTGGAGGAGCGTCGCCCTTCGGTTCCCCATCAAGAAACTGGCAGCTTGCGTGGCGATCTTGTCGGGCGGATTTTATTTGGCTTTGTCAGGAGGCAATATCGCGACCGAACGAGCATTTATCATGGTCGCGACCATGTTCGTTGCAATTCTGTTTGACCGCCGCGCACTGTCTCTGCGCGCGGTTGCGATGGCGGCGATCATCGTTATGACCCTGCATCCCGAAGCGCAGGTCGAGCCCGGTTTCCAGATGTCTTTTGCCGCGACAACCGCATTGGTGGCGGTGTTCGGCTGGCTTCGGGACCGAACACGGGATGACCGGGTTTGGCGTGCACCTAAGTGGTCGCGCCCCATGCTGGCCGTGGTGATTTCATCTTTGGTTGCCGGATTGGCGACTGCACCCTTCGGTGCGGCTCACTTCAATCAGATTAGCCATTTTGGACTGTTGGCCAATCTTCTGTCCGTTCCAATCATGGGGGCGCTGATCATGCCGCTGGCGGTGCTGGCGGCGCTGCTGTCCCCTATAGGGTTGGGATGGGCTCCGCTGAAGCTGATGGGTCCAGCGATTGATTGGATTATCGGTGTGGCGCGTTTCGTTTCGTCTCTGGACGGCGCGACGGGACAGGTGCCTGCGCCCCCTGACGCGGTTCTGCCACTGGTGGCAGTCGGAGGAATATGTGCCGCCTTGTTGAAGGCACGCGCACGTTGGGTGGCGCTGGTGCCGTTTGTTGGGGCCGGATTGATCTGGATACAGACCACACGCCCGCCGGTTTTGATCAGCGCGACCGGCGGTTTGGTCGGTGTGATGACCGATCAGGGTCGTGCCTTGTCAAAGCCGCGCGGCGAAAGCTTTGCCGCGCTGTCCTGGCTTGAGAATGACGGCGACCCTGCAGATCAGGAAACGGCTTTCGCACGGCAAGGGTTCACTGGCATCAAAGGGCGATTGCGCGCCGATGTGGCGGGCGTGACCTTGATCCACCTGACGGGGCGCGGCGCCGGGGATCGGGTGGCTGAGTCATGCGCTGATGCCGATCTGGTGGTGCTGTCCGGCAAATTGACCAAACCCGCCCCGCCGGGATGCGTTGTGCTGGACCGTGCAACTTTGACCGAGATGGGCGCGGTCGCTCTGTGGCCCGATGCCAAGGGAATTCGTATAGAAACTGCCCGTGCACGATCCGGCGACCGGTTGTGGACGCGCTGACACGTACCCTGTTGCCCGCCACGCCCAAAGCCCCTAGCTTTCCCGCAAAGGAGTAGGGAATGGTCGAAACAGCCGGGCGCATCACCCTTTGGGGGGTCGAAGTCTTTGTCGCAGCTGCCGACGAACGCTCGATCTCGGTCGCAGCCCGCAGACTGGGGGCCAGCCCGTCATCGGTCAGCCAGCAATTGACCAATCTGGAATCCGCGCTGGGCACGACGCTGCTGGATCGTTCTGCCCGCCCGATGAACCTGACCCCTGCAGGGGCGCTGTTTCTGAAACGTGCACAGGCCATCCTGAACGAGGCCGAACAGGCTCGTGCCGAACTGGCGCTGGGGGCGATGTCGCAACTGTCGCGCCTGCGCCTGGGGATGATCGAAGATTTCGACGCCGATGTGACCCCACGTCTGTTGTCTGAGCTTGCGGGCGACATGCAGTCCACTCGTTTTCTTCTGGAAACCGGCGCGTCCCACCGGCTGCATGACCAGCTGGATGCCCGCGCGCTGGATGTGATTATTGCAGCGGATACAGGGGCGTCGGCAGACTGGATGGAGGTGCACGCGCTGATGGAGGAACCCTTCGTTGCTGCCGTGCCGAGAGGGGTGATCGACCATGCTGATCCGACGACCACCCTGCGCAATCTACCGTTGGTGCAGTATACGGCGCGGCATCACATGGGGCGGGTGATTTCGGATCATCTGGCGCGGCAGAACATCCATCTGAACAACCGGTTCGAACTGGACAGCTATCACGCGATCATGGCGATGGTGGCGGCCGGTGCGGGTTGGACCATCATTACGCCGCTGGGATTCTTTCACGCCCAACGGTTTCGGGCACAGACCGAGCTGATCGAACTACCCTTTGCGCCCATGACCCGCCGGATCAACTTAACCGCGCGCGAGGGCGTGCTGGGCAACTTGCCGCACGATATGGCGGCCCGTGCCCGGACGATTCTGTCAGACCTGATCGTTGATCCGGCTGCGCAGTCCTATCCCTGGTTGCGCGACAAGCTGGTCGTGCTCTGATACCTGTTGGCTCAGGCTGCGTTGGTTCCGGCCGAAGGCGCTTTGACGTCTACGGCCGCCGCGATCAGCGCATCCGCAATGAAATCCAGATCGGGCCGTTTCAGACGCACCGGAAGCCGAGTGTCACAGGCGCGCATCAGCATGTCGCGTGTCTGCGGCAGCGCGCCTTTATCGCCGATGAACTGCCAGTTCCAGAAGGCGCGGGCGTTGTCTGTGCTCATGCCAAAAACCTGAACCGAAACGCCCCGCTGTTTTGCAGCCGTTTGGAAGGCCACGGTGTCCTCATCGCTCATACCCACAAGATTAAACTGGATGGAATCGGGCGCGCGTGTCTCTGGGGGCAATGGTGGCGGCACGTCAATCCACGGGCTTTGGTTCAGCTTGTCAGCGACATAGTCGTGGTTTCGCAACCCGTCAGTCACGCGACGCTGCAATTCGCCCAGCTGAGGCCGAATGACCGCTGCCGACAAATTTGACAGCCGCGTGTTGTAGAGAGGCAGTTGGTTTTGCCAGCGTGCGAAGGCTTCTTCCAGCGCCGAGGTGTTGTCCCCGCGCGGGCCTTTGTGCTTCTTCCAGTTGTGCTCATAGGCGCCCGACATGATGACCGCGCGGGCGATCAGGTCGGCATCATCGGTGATCAGAATCCCTCCTTCGCCCGCGTTCAGCATCTTGTAAGACTGGAACGAGAAACAGCCGATCTTGCCAATTGTTCCGATCTTGCGCCCGTGCCACAGAGTGCCCAGCGAATGGGCAGCGTCTTCGATCACCGTAATACCGGCCTCGTCACAAAGGGCCATGATGGCATCCATGTCGGACGTGTGCCCACGCATGTGGCTGATGATCACCGCCTTGGCGTCATCGGCCAGCTTGGTTGCAAAATCATCCAAGTCGATGCGATAATTGTCTTTCACGTCGATCAGCACAGGCTGGCAATCGGCATGGACGACCGAGCTTGGCACCGCGGCAAACGTAAAGGCCGGGATCAGAACCTTGGCATCGCGCGGCAGGTCCAGCGCTTTTAGCGACAAAAACAGCGCAGCCGAACAACTGGCAACGGCCAGCGCGTATTTTGCGCCCATCATCTCGGCAAATTCGGCCTCTAGCAGGCTGACCGGGGCATCTTCGGGCGCAGTGTATCGAAACAAATCCCCAGATTGCAAAAGCCGATCAATCTCGGCGCGGGCGGCTTCAGGGATGGGTTCAGCGTCATAGACGTTGGGGGCAAGGGTCAAAGTCGGCTCCTGCTCGTGTGGACGAGAATCGGGTCTATTTCGATTTGCCGAAACTCTTCTTCGGATAATCCGTAGATGAATCGACCCCGAATAACCAGAAAAATGTGTCGGTCGATGTGGTCTGAACACGGACCCGCCGATGGTTGCCCAACCGCGAAAACGGGTAGGACGCCCAGTTTCCTGATGCGCCCTGCCTTGTCTTATACGTTCAGCAGAAGATGTTCGCGTTCCCACGGGCTGATGACTTGAAGAAACTCGTTGTATTCAGTCTTCTTCACGATCGAATAGACACGTGCGAATTCTGGCCCCAGAACCTCGTGCAGGCTTGTGGCTTCGTCGAACAGCTCCAGCGCATAACCCAGATCGCGAGGGATATCCTCCTCCCCTTCATAGGCGTCGCCACGATACTGCGCGGTCGGTCGCTTTTCTTCCATCAGGCCAAGATAACCTGCTGCCAAGCTGGCCGCGATGCCCAGATAGGGGTTGCAGTCCATCCCTGCGATGCGGTTTTCGACCCGCCGCGCCTTGGGTGATGACAGTGGCACACGGATACCCGTCGTGCGATTGTCACGACCCCATTCCAGGTTGATCGGCGCGGCGTTGTCTTTCACATAGCGACGATAGCTGTTGACATAGGGCGCCAGCACCGCCACCGCGCTGGGCAGGTGGTTTTGCATCCCGGCGATGAAGTGGAAGAACGCATCCGTGTCGCCGCCTTGCGGTCCGGCAAAGATATTCTCGCCGGTTTGGCGATCCAGCACCGAGTGGTGGATGTGCATCGCCGAGCCGGGTTCTTCGGCAATCGGTTTGGCCATAAACGTCGCAAAGCAATCGTGACGCAGCGCGGCCTCGCGGATCAGACGTTTGAAGTAAAACACCTCGTCCGCCAATTTGATCGGGTCGCCGTGGATCAGGTTGATCTCAAGCTGACCCGCGCCACCTTCCTGCGTGATGCCGTCAATCTCGAACCCTTGCGCTTCGGCGAAATCATAGATGTCGTCAATCACCGGGCCGAACTCATCGACAGCTGTCATTGAATACGCCTGACGAGCGGCTGCCGGACGCCCGGACCTACCCATCATCGGTTTGATTTTTTCGGCCGGGTCGATATTGCGCGCGACCAAATAAAACTCCATTTCGGGGGCGACGATCGGCTCCCACCCTTGGGCGTGATACAAATCGACTACGCGGCGCAGCACGTTGCGCGGGCTGAACGGGATGGGGTTATTTTTTCGATCAAACGCATCGTGGATCACCTGCAACGTCCAGTCGCCGGTCCACGGCGCGGCGGTGGCGGTGGACATATCGGG
Organism: Aliiroseovarius sp. F47248L; assembly: GCF_023016085.1. Lineage (NCBI taxonomy): Bacteria > Pseudomonadati > Pseudomonadota > Alphaproteobacteria > Rhodobacterales > Paracoccaceae > Aliiroseovarius > Aliiroseovarius sp. F47248L. The sequence continues at coordinate 811,324 of NZ_JALKBF010000001.1, forward strand.
CACCAGTGTCATATCGCGCTCGATAAACCCTTCGTCGCCTGCGGCTTCGCCCCAATCCCCTGTGATCGTTTGATAAAATACGCTGTCAGGCAGATGGAAGTAGTCCTGCCGCGCAAACTTACCTGCTGGTACGGCCTTGCCGCGCGCGATGCCGGGCAGGTCTGAGACAATACATTCGACTTCGTCCAAACGTTTGCCATCCAGATACGCCTGAGCGGCTTCGGGCAGTTTTTCCATCCAGGCATTGGTATCTGCGTTCGCGGTGCCCATTACCTGTCTCCTTTGTTCAGAATAGCTGCCATCTGATCGGCAAATTTGTCGGCGTCTATCACCTGTGTCAGCCCGTCTTCGGCATGAGACAGAATATCGTCCGAAATGTTGCCGCGTCCCCTGTATTTGATCAAAGCGTCGATCATCTTGGCGGTAAATTCGGGATGAGGCTGGATCGTCATAATCTTGTCGCCGATCATCAGTCCGGCATTCTCGCAGAAATCGTTCGAGGCAAAGACCCGCGCCCCTTCGGGCAGTTCGACCACCTGATCCTGATGCCAGGCATTCAGAGCGATTTTTTCGCCGTCGATGTCATAGACCTGACGCCCCACTGCCCAACCGCCGTCGAATTTCTCAACCCGGCCGCCCAAGGCTTGGGCGATGATCTGGTGTCCAAAGCACACGCCGACAAGCGGTAATTCGGCGTCACGTATGTCGCGGATCAGGTCTTCCAGCGGCGCGATCCAGTCGTGATATTCATAGGCACCGTGTTTTGACCCGGTGATCAGCCACCCATCGGCAGCCTTTGGACCACCAGGAAACTCGTTGTCCACCACGCTGTAGATTGTGAAGTCATAGCCATGCCCATCCAGAAGTCGGATGAACATCTGGCCGTAATCGCCCAGATCGTCACGCACTTCATCAGGGGAGTGGCCGGTTTGAAGGATACCGATCCGCATGAATCACCAAATTTGATCAAATTATATTCAGGACACTATCCGAGCGTCAGAGCCGGGGCAAGGGGGGAAATCCGGAGAACAAATGTGATGCCTGTCGCGGGACTGCGGTTATCGCATTATGGTGCGCATAAAGCCGGGACGACGGATGACTGCTTGTGGCAGATGCCGGTTCAAACGTTTTCCAACCTGACCGAATATCGTGATCACCACCAGTGTCAGGATAATGAAGAAACCGGCCAGAATGGGGTAGGGCACGAATGGATTGAATGTTTTGTCGGCAAAATAGCTGGCATAATAGAGCGCATCGCCGCGTTGACCCCACACGGGAAAGCCCGAGAAAAAGACCAGCGCGGTGGCGTGAAACAGGAAGATAGCTTCGTTCGTATAGGCGGGCCAGGCAAGACGCAGCATCGACGGCCAGACGATCCGGGTGAACCGCGTGCGTCCGGTGATGCCATAGGCGTCTGCAGCCTCTAGATCGCCCTTGGGGATGGATTGCAGCGCGCCATAGAAAATCTCGGCGGTGTAAGCAGTGGTGTTCAGAAACAGAACCAGCGTCGCCCCCAACCAAGCCGAAGTGAAGGGCGCAAAGAACGGCACGCTTTGCTTCAACACGACGAAGACTGCATAGGCAAAAAACATCTGAATAAACAGGGGCGAGCCGCGAAACACATAGATGAAGAACTCGGCCGGTTTGCGGAGCCACGGATTGGAGCTGTTTTTGGCCAGCGCCATACCGGTGGCGGCGAAGAACCCAAGCGCGATGGCAATCAGACCGAAATAGATGTTCCAAATCATGCCAGATCCGATCAGCGTTACCTGTTCGCACAGCGTGAAGTCTTCGCGCGGCAGCAGCCGTTCACCGATGCCTACTGAACGCAGGGCATAGTCCTGAATGGTTTGAAGGCAACTCATTGTGCGGCCTTTCTCTGCGCTTCACCGGCCGCGGTAGCCTGTCCATGCGACAGCCGCCGGGTGATGCGTTTGAAGACCCGCTCGCTGATCGATGTCAGCATCAGGTAAAAGACCAGAAGCCCGAAGAAATAAATCGCGTGCCAATTGCCGTGTGGATAGTCGGAAAAGCGGGCGGTTTTGGTACCGCCAAGCTCTTTTGCCCAATAGACGATATCCTCGACGCCCAAAAGGAACAAAAGTGGGGTGGCTTTGACAAGGATCATCCACAAGTTCGACAGGCCGGGCAGGGCATAAATCCACATTTGTGGCACAAGGATGCGCCAGAAGGTCTGGCGCGATGTCATGCCGTAAGCCTCTGCGGTTTCAAGCTGTGCGCGGGGCACAGCGCGCATCGCGCCGTAAAGCACATTGGACGCGAAGGCGCCAAAGACGATGGCGAAGGTCAGCACAGCCAGCGAAAAGCCATAGACCTCGTGTACCCATTGCGGGCTGGTCGACAGGGGCAGTTTGGCCTGCGTGCAGACCACAAAGTCGCTGCCCTGACGGATTGGCTCCAACCAGTCGGGGCATTTCACCTTGTGGCGCAAATATTCAAATGCCTGATCCAGCGCGATGACGAAAAACATGAAAAAGGCGATATCGGGCACGCCGCGCACAATCGCCGTGTATGTCTTGCCCAACAGGCTGAGCGGCAGGAACCGCGACCGTGCGGCAGATGCGCCTGCAAAGCCGAACAACAACGCCACGGGGGCGGTGATCAGCAGCAACACGATCACCGTCACGAAAGACATGTAGAAGCCCATATGCTTGCCCGTGGTCAGGTAGCAGCTAAGCCATGTCAAGCCCTCAAGCGTTGACGGGTCGGTGCAGTAGAAAAACATCGCGATTACCGATTGGGGTTGCTCGGATGGCCGGTCTGACCGAACCACACAGGCAAAAGAATGGCCCACGCAATAGCCGCGCGTGGGCCATAGATTCAGATTACCACTGTGAGGAAACTTCCCACTTGGCAATCATCTCGTTCAGCGTTCCGTCGTCTTTCATGGACTGGATTGCCGCGTCGAACGTGTCGCGCATTTCGGTATCGCTTTCGCGGAAACCCATGCCGACACCGCCGCCAATGGCTTCCATCCGCTCCAGCATCACCAGACCATCGGACCCAACCATAGTGTCAAGGTAGCTTTTATCTGCCAGAACCGCATCCGCTTCACCGCTCTTTACAGCAGCAATGGTTTCTTCGGGGGTCGGAAACTCGACCACGGTCCAGCCCTGTTCGGCAACGAACGCGGCTTGAATGGTGGTCGCCTGTGCAGCAATCACGCCTCCTTCAAGGTCCACATCCGCCGACATGGCAAGATAGGCGGAAGGGTCTGGCGGGGTGTAGGGCTGGGTGAAGTCGATGACCTCGTCCCGTTCGTCGGTGATCGACATGCCCGCGATGATCGCGTCATAGTTCCCCGAGACGAGGTTCGGAATGATCGTATCCCACTCGTTTTTGACCCATTCACAGGTCAGTTCGGCGCGTTTACACAGCTCGTCGCCCAATTCGCGCTCGAAGCCGTCGATCTCGCCTGAATCGTTGACGAAGTTCCACGGGGCATAAGCACCTTCGGTGCCAAGACGCACGGTCTTGGTATCCTGGGCCATCGCGAAACCTGCCGAGATCGCGAGTGCCGCGGTCGAAAGGATCAGCTTTTTCATCAGTTAACTCCCTTTAAGTTTTGGTTTTCTTGGGTTTTCAGATCAGCCGGGTTGAGTGGCTGATAGAAACTGTTTGAGCCGCTCGCTTTTTGGCGATCCAAAAAGCGCATCCGGCGGGCCTTCTTCTTCAATCAGACCCTGATGCAGAAAAATAACGTGGTCTGACACATCAGCGGCCAACCGCATATCATGGGTGACAATCACCATCGTGCGCCCTTCGGCGGCCAGATCTTTGATGACCTTGACTACTTCTTGTTCCAGTTCAGGATCCAGCGCCGAGGTCGGTTCGTCGAACAACAGTGCCTTGGGCTCCATGCACAGCGCGCGTGCGATGGCGGCGCGTTGCTGCTGGCCGCCCGACAGTTGCGCAGGCCAGACATCGCATTTGTCGCCGATCCCGACCTTGGCCAGATAGGCGCGGGCTTTTTTTTCAACTTCTGCCTTGTCGCGGCCCAACACGGTAACGGGTGCTTCCATTACGTTTTGCAGGATGGTCATATGGGACCACAGGTTGAACTGCTGAAACACCATTGACAGGTTGGTACGAATGCGCGTGACCTGTGCGCGATCAGCCGGGTGCCGGTGCAGCGCATGGCCGCGCCAGGCAATTGGCTCGCCTTCAAACAGAATGTCACCTTGCTGGCTGTCTTCCAGTAGGTTTGCACAGCGCAGGAGTGTGGATTTTCCCGACCCTGACGACCCGATAAGCGACACGACATGGCCCCGGTCAGCCACCAGATCGACGCCTTTTAGTACTTCAAGCGCACCGTAACTTTTGTGAAGGTCACGAATTTCGATCACAGGCGTGGCTGTGGCGGAGTTTTGGGACGCTTTGTCTAGTGGCACGCAAAAAACCTGATTGTGGAACAAGTGGTGTGACACCGGAGTAGGGCGCATATTTATCTGAAATGCAACGGCGAAAAGGCGGGGAAGTCGCGTAAATCCGGGCGGATCGGCGGTCGGGCAGGGCAATTCGTGCAAGAGCATCTGTGTCGTGCGCGTTACGGTTGAACCCGCCGCTCTGGCTGAGCATGGGGTGTCGGACGCACCAGTCGCGCGAAATGACCCTCAGCCTCCGGGATCAGTCGGCGCCACCGTTGATCACTCGCGAAGCGCGCAGGCGTGCCTCGTTGCTTTGTAGATCGGTGATGCCAAGAAAACGTGGGATCATCCGCATCAACGCATCCTCTTCCATCGTCCGCACACCGTCGGCCAACACCACGGACCATGCCGCTTCGATCACGGCGATCCTGTCGTCCAACGGCACCCCATCCTTCACGGCGTTGGTGAACCGAACGGTATCGGGGGCGTCGGCTTCTAATTTCTCGGCGTTCTGCCGCAAGGTGGCGGCGGCGTCAGGTGTCAAACCATAGCGATGGGACAGGATGCGGGTGATTTCGGCGATCTCGGTCGCGCCATAGGCGTGGTCCGACCGTGCCAACCTTACCAAAAGGGCAGCGATGGCCAGCCGCGCATCGTCATCACCAAGCGGGCTGGGATCTGGTTGGCTGAGTTTTGACAACAAGGATCGGATCATATGCCTAACCTAAGATACCCAAATCAAATTGCCAGCCCGGATTGCGCACCTCGGGTCACAAGCGCGTCAACCGCCGTAAGGTGTTCCATTCGCGGGTCAGACCAGCCGTTCGATATCTTTTGCAGCGCGCACGAAATCTGCGAACAGAGGGGCTGGGTCAAATGGCTTTGACTTCAGTTCCGGGTGGAACTGCACACCGACGAACCACGGATGATCTTTCCATTCGACGATTTCCGGCAGACGCCCATCAGGTGACATGCCCGAGAAGTGCAGACCGCATGCCTCAAGCTGGTCGCGGTATTTGGTGTCGACCTCATAGCGATGGCGGTGACGTTCCTCGATCGTGGTCGTACCGTAAATCTCGGCAACTTTCGATCCTTCGGCCAACGTCGCGGTGTAAGCGCCCAACCGCATCGTGCCCCCCTTGTCGTCCGAGACCTTGCGCTTGACCCTGTAGTTGCCCTGCACCCACTCCTTCAGGTGATAGACAACCGGAGTGAAGCGGGTTTCGCCCGCTTCATGGTCAAACTCCTCGGACCCAGCATCTTTGATGCCGGCCACGTTGCGTGCGGCTTCGACCACGGCCATCTGCATGCCCAGACATATCCCCAAATAGGGAATCTTGCGCTCACGGGCAAATTGAGCGGCCTTGATCTTGCCCTCGGTGCCGCGTTCGCCGAAGCCCCCGGGCACCAGAATCGCGTGGAAACCGGCCAGATAGGGCGCGGGGTCTTCCTTGTCGAACAACTCGGCGTCGACCCATTCCAGCTTGACGCGCACACGGTTGGCCATGCCGCCATGGGTTAGTGCCTCTTTGATCGACTTATAGGCATCCTCAAGCTGGATATACTTGCCGACCACCGCCACGCGGACCTCGCCTTCGGCGTTGTGAATGCGGTCTTCCACATCTTCCCAACGGCGCAGATCGGGCTTCGGAGCAGGCGCGATCTGGAACGCATCCAGCACCGCTTGATCCAGCCCGACATTATGAAAGGCCATCGGCGCTTCATAGATCGACTTCAGGTCGTAGGCAGGGATGACCGCATCGGTCCGGACGTTACAGAACAGGGCGATCTTGTCGCGTTCTTTGTCGGGGATCGGGTGTTCCGCCCGGCACACCAGAACGTCCGGCGCAATGCCGATCGAGCGCAATTCCTTGACCGAGTGCTGGGTGGGTTTCGTCTTCAACTCGCCCGAGGCCGCAAGGAAAGGCAGCAGCGTCAAATGCATGAAGATACACTGACCGCGCGGGCGCTCCTGGCTGAACTGGCGGATCGCCTCGAAAAAGGGCAGGGCTTCAATATCGCCGACCGTGCCGCCGATTTCGCAAAGCATGAAATCAACCTCGTCGTCGCCGATCTCGATGAAGTCCTTGATTTCGTTAGTGACGTGGGGAATGACCTGAATTGTCTTGCCAAGGTAGTCGCCGCGCCGCTCTTTCTCCAACACGTTGGTATAGATGCGGCCCGAGCTGACGGAATCGGTGGCGCGCGCGGCCACGCCGGTGAAACGCTCGTAATGGCCAAGGTCCAGATCGGTTTCGGCACCATCGTCGGTGACGAACACCTCGCCGTGTTCAAACGGGCTCATCGTGCCGGGATCGACGTTCAAATAGGGGTCGAGCTTGCGCATCCGCACTGAATAGCCACGCGCCTGAAGCAGGGCGCCCAAAGCGGCGGCCGTCAGACCTTTGCCCAATGAAGAAACCACACCGCCGGTGATGAAAATGTAACGTGCCATGCGTTTGGCTGCCCCCGTGAAACCGGCGCTATCGCGCCTTTGAATATTGGCTTTCGAACCCTGCATGCGGCCATGAAAAAGGCCCCGGCGAATCCGCTGTCCACGGGATTAAAGATATAATTGATTCCGGTTCCCCGCGCAACCAGATCGCAAGATGATGGGGCGGGAAATCCGCCCTCACTCAAGGTATAGTGGGTGTCAGTCCGCGCGCGGCGGTGTCAGGCTGTCATCTGCGCTGGTGGGTGGCAGCAGGTCTGTGACATCGGGTGTGACAGGTGCGTTGGGATCGGCGGCACTGTCTGCAGCGGGGGCTTCAATACCCAGCGCATCAATCACCGAACTGTCTGCCGAGTTTTTTGCCGCAATCACTGTCAGAGTGATCGAAGTGCACAGAAAAGCGATCGCGAAGACCCAGGTCAATTTACCCAAAGCCGTGGCTGCGCTGCGCGACGACATCACGCCGCCACCGCCACCACCACCACCGATGCCCAAACCGCCACCTTCCGAGCGCTGCAAAAGCACGATACCGATCAGGCCCAGGGCCAGGATCAGGTGAATGACGAGGATGACGTTTTCCATAAGGGACGCTTCCGTGGCTGGGGGTTCGTACGATCTGCGGCGCTATGTAGGGGAAAAGCCGAAGGGGTGCAAGCAGCGCGGAGGGGCAATATGCGATTCCTTCCCGCGTTTCTCGGATCCCATGCGGATTACGGGTTTCACACAGGGGCATGTGCGGCTATGACCCTAACGGGTTTTCTTTGAGACAGGAAAAAGATCATGGCCAATGTAGTCGTCGTAGGTGCCCAGTGGGGTGATGAGGGAAAGGGCAAGATCGTTGACTGGCTCAGCGAACGTGCCGATGTGATCGCGCGCTTTCAGGGCGGCCATAACGCGGGCCACACACTGGTCGTCGAAGGCAAGGTTTATAAGCTGCACGCGTTGCCCTCGGGTGTTGTGCGTGGCGGCAAGTTGTCGGTGATCGGCAACGGCGTCGTTCTGGACCCGTGGCACCTGCTGAAAGAGATTGAGACGATCACCGGGCAAGGGGTCGAGATTTCGCCCGAGACGCTGATGATCGCCGAGAACACGCCGTTGATCCTGCCCTTCCACGGCGAACTTGACCGCGCACGGGAAGAGGCCGCATCGAAAGGCACCAAGATCGGCACCACCGGGCGCGGCATCGGTCCGTGTTACGAAGACAAGGTGGGGCGTCGTGCAATCCGTGTCGCTGATCTGGCCGATGCGGCCACCCTCGAAACCCGCGTGGATCGCGCCCTGCAGCACCACGACCCGCTGCGCAAGGGGTTGGGGATCGACCCGATCGACCGGGACGCCCTGATCGCGCAACTAAAAGAGGTCGCGCCGAAAATCCTGCGTTTCGCAGCCCCCGTCTGGAAGGTGCTGAATGAAAAACGCAAAGCAGGCAAACGCATTCTGTTCGAAGGGGCACAGGGTGCGCTTTTGGACATCGACTTTGGCACCTATCCCTTCGTCACCTCCTCGAACGTGATTGCCGGGCAGGCTGCAACGGGTGTCGGCATTGGCCCCGGCTCGATTGACTATGTGCTGGGCATTGTGAAGGCCTACACCACGCGTGTAGGCGAGGGACCGTTCCCGACAGAACTTGACGACGACGACGGCCAGCGCCTGGGCGAGCGTGGCCACGAATTCGGAACCACCACCGGGCGCAAGCGCCGATGTGGCTGGTTTGACGCCGCTCTGGTGCGCCAGACTTGTGCTACGTCAGGCGTGACCGGTATTTCTCTCACCAAACTTGATGTTTTGGACGGGTTTGAGATTCTGAAGATCTGCGTTGGGTATGAACTGGATGGCAAGCGAATGGATTATTTACCCACCGCTGAAAATGAACAGGCCCGCTGCACGCCGATCTATGAGGAAATGCCCGGTTGGTCGGAGACCACCGAAGGCGCGCGGAGCTGGAACGACCTGCCCGCCAACGCGATTAAATATGTGAAACGTGTGGAAGAGCTGATCGACTGCCCGGTTGCTTTGCTATCAACAAGCCCGGAACGTGATGACACGATCCTTGTCACCGACCCGTTCGCAGATTGATTAGGGGGCGCAATGGCACTGAGCTATAAAGCACGTAAACGTCTGTCTTTGCTGGTTTTGCTGGTTGGATTGCCGCTTTACATCCTCGTGGCGGTGAAGGTCGTCAGCTTGTTTGATCGTCCTCCGATATTGCTGGAGCTTCTGGTTTATGTCGTGCTGGGCTTTTTGTGGATGATCCCGCTTCGCAAAGTGTTTCTGGGGGTGGGCAAGCCCGACCCAGATGCCGACCCGGACAGTTATCCGCATGATCCGGTGGAGCCTGAGACACAAAAGCGCGGTCCGAAGAACTAACGGTCACTACATCCAGCAGTAACCTAAAAAAGCGCGACCCATGGGGGCCGCGCTTTTTTAGTTAAATTTTAGCAGGTTAGGCTGTTTGCCGCCCGCTTTCATCGGTCTCATCGTCTTCTGCCAGCGCAAAGCGGCCCGGTGCAATCTTGCTGATACGACCTTCACGCAAAAGGCGACCGAAGGCGCGCAGGGCTTCTTCGCGTGAGATGCCTCCATTGACGTTCAACCCGACTACCAACCGCATTACATGCGGGCGGCTGAATTGCGGCAGGCCTTGAACCTTGGTGGCATATGTTGCTGCGGCCTCCATTAGTCCCGTCATGTCCGAGGCATCCGCCCCGTTCACGTAAGACGCGAACCCATCTTGCGATGGATCGGCCGAAACTGCGCTGATGGTCTTGCCAGCGCCGTCAACGGGTGCCTGTCCGGCGACGGTTTCTGCTTTGCTACCGGGTTTGCGGCTGACGCGACGCGGACGTACGATTCGTACGGCTTTATTGCCTTTGGTGTCGGTATCCATGTCGTCTTCGGCATCCCGTACGCCATCCACACGCTGCTCTGACACCAAAACCAGCGGCGCCATACGCAACGAGCTGCCTTTCGCTTCGGTGTTTTCTGGGCGTTTCGGACGCACGGCGCGGGCCAGATCTTCGCGGTACGGATCTTCCTCATGCTCGTCGACATCGACTTCGCCTGCATCTTCATCTGCGCGTTTTGCCTGCACGGCGGCCTTCAAATGCTCGATTGAGTTGCGACGGCGCGACACTTCCTGACTGTCCATCTTGTCGTTGGTTTCGGCAAGAATACGATTCAGCGTCTCATCGCTTTGGTCGGCGGCGCCATTGTCGAACACCTGTTCGCGACGCTCGCGACGCGCTTCGGTTTTGACCTCGTGGTCGATCATGTTCAGCAGTTTCAGGGTTGAATGATCGTCCTGATCACCGTCGTCGTGATCATTTTCACCCTGTTTTGCGTCATCCGAATCCAGAACCGTCGCGTCTTCCACCTCTTTTGGTGTGACAGTCAGTTCCTCAACGCCATCTTCACGCCGCATTCGCTTAACGCGTACAACACGGTTGACCGGGCGCAGTGGCTCGGGCTCGTCGTCGAAAGTATTTTCCAGAAGGTTGCTGACGCCATCTTCGATACCCAGATCAGAACCGTCTTCATCGTCATAACTTGCACTCGACGTGGCAGTTTCTTCATCCGATTGATCGTTTTGCGCATTCATTTGGGACAGAATGGCATCGACGTCTTCATCTGTATCCGAGGGGACGCTGGAATCGGCTGACAGAACCAAAGGACCGTCTGACGATTTTTCGTCTTTTGATACTTCTTCGGCTGTTTCCACCTCGGTTGTGTCTGCCTGTGCGACTGCCTCAGGTCCGTCGTCCTGATCGACTGGGGCGTCGATGTCGGCGCTGTCCTCTGCAACCGCATCCTGCTCGTTCTCATAGAACGGCTCGGCATCCGGGTCGTCGGAATGGTCTTCCAGATTGGTGTCGTCAGCAACGGCGCGAATACGCTCCAGCTTTGCCCCGGCGCTGTCGTCGTCCATTTCGGCGGGGGTGTGCATAGCGGCTTCTTCAGCCATATGTTCGAAATTGTCAGTGTCTTCGGCGACGTCTTCGGTGACGTCATCGGCAACCAGTTGGTCGGCGTCTTGCTCGGCCAAATTTTGAACATCTTCAACGGGCGCTTCTTCAGCCGGTGTTTCTTCTTCCAGCTGCGTGGTTTCAGTTGTTTCCTCAACCGCAGCTTCTTCGTCCGCTGCATGGGCCTGTCCGCTGTCTTCATCTTCAAGCAGTGCCTGACCGGCCACCAAGGTGGCGCCGGTTTTTGTCACGGCAGGCAAGGCCGAGCCTTCCTGACGCAGAACAACGCCATCATTTTCCAAGCGTGCCTGAACGCGTTTCTGAATTTCGCGTTCTGCGATACGGTGAAGCACTTCGGCATCTGGTGTTGGGGGTTCCGCACCAAAATAGCGGTCATCCGCTGCCAGATCACGGAAATACTCCGCAATTGATTTCATGGTGCCAAATGGCTCGTCGAATCCCTCAAGCGTGCACGAAAAAGTGCCATAGGATACAGTGAGGATTTTGCTGTTGCTCACCATTGATAACTCACTTTCTCCTCCGAAACTGCGCAGGTATACACTACCCTACATCGTTCCGAGAACTTAAACAAAGCCGTGAAAAACACGGTATTTTTTCCGGACTAATCCGTTCTTAAAATCAGATTGGGAGACAATTGTGTCCATAATGAGATATTTTCGTCAATTTTCCCACAATGTGACTCTGCTGGGCGGCGGGGCGGTGAATCCGGCAACACTGATGCAGTGTCTGGAGCTTGCGCCAGAGCTTGTTGCAGCGGATGGCGGTGCGGATCAGGCGCTGAATATGGGGCATGTTCCGGTGGTGGTTGCGGGCGATATGGATTCCGTTTCCGACCGGGCGCGCAAGGTGATTGGGGCAGATCGGTTTGTTGAAACTCCAGATCAGAATCGTACCGATTTCCACAAAACACTTGACCTTATCGACGCGCCGGTGGTGTTGGGCGTCGGGTTTATGGGCAAGCGGCTGGACCATGAGCTTGCGTGCTATAACACGTTGGTGCGTTTGCCAGAAAAGCGGGTTATTCTGGTGGGCGAGGTGGATATCTGTTTCCACCTGTCCGCGCCGTTGGCGATGTCGTTGCCCGTCGGTACACGGTTTTCGCTGTTTCCAATGGCCAAGGTAAACGTGCGTAGCATCGGGTTAGTCTGGCCTGTTGATGATCTTGAGATGTCACCCTGGGGCATGATCGGTACGTCGAATGAAACAAACGCGCCGACAGTCTCGGTTACGGCGGACGGACCGGGGCTTCTTGTGATTCTGCCGCGCGCGCACCTGACTGACGTGATCAAGGTCCTGACACCAGCAAGCGTCTAGCAGTTGGGGACGTTTACCGCCAATCCGCCCAAGGATGTCTCTTTATACTTTTCCGACATGTCTTGCCCGGTTTCAAACATCGTCTTGATGCAGGCGTCCAGCGGCACAAGATGGGTGCCGTCACCGCGCAGGGCGAGCGAGGCCGCGGACACTGCCTTGATCGCACCCAGCCCGTTGCGTTCGATGCAGGGCACTTGCACCAGTCCCCGCACCGGGTCGCAGGTCAGGCCAAGGTGGTGTTCCAACGCGATCTCGGCTGCGTTCTCGATCTGCATGGGGCTGCCCCCCATCACGGCGCACAGCCCGGCGGCGGCCATGGCACTTGCCGATCCGACCTCGGCCTGGCAGCCAGCTTCAGCCCCCGAGATTGATGCATTGTGTTTCACGATCCCGCCAATTGCCGATGCGGTCAGCAGGAACTCGTGCACCCGTGACGGCACCGCGCCGGGCACGTGGTTCAGCCAGTATCGCACCACGGCTGGCAGGACGCCCGCCGCGCCATTGGTCGGGCTGGTCACGACCTGACCACCCGCGGCGTTTTCCTCGTTCACCGCCATGGCATAGACGCTCATCCAATCGTTGATGATATGCGGCGCGGACAGGTTCATCCCCTGTTCTGCCATCAAACTGTCATGGATCGCTTTTGCGCGGCGGCGCACCAGAAGCCCGCCCGGCAGGATTCCATCCTCGGCCAACCCACGGTCGATACATCTGTTCATTGCGTCCCAAATCCGGTCCAGCCCTTCAGCCAGCGCGTTGGGGTCCATATGTTCCAGCTCGTTTTCGCGTTTCATCTCGGCGATGGATTTGCCTGACTCGCGGGCCATCTCAAGCATCTGGGCCGCGGTTTCGAACGAATAGGGGTGCCGTTTGGCGTCGCGCGCGTCCAACACTGCCTCGCGCGCTTGTTCGGCTTCGGTCACGACAAAACCGCCTCCGATGGAATAATAGGTCTCGCGCACCACCACGTCGCCTTGCGCGTCGGTCGCCATCAACTGCATTCCGTTGGCGTGGCCGGCCAGGGGAGTCTCATAGTCGAAAATCAGGTCGGTTTTCGGGGCAAAAGCCAAGGTGCCGAGCCCCTCGGGGCTGACAGTCCCGGTGCGATTGATTTCGGCCAAGGTGGCTTCGGCACGGGCGTGGTCGTAAGTGTCGGGAAGAAATCCGGCCAACCCCAGAATAGTAGCCCGGTCAGTGGCGTGGCCAACCCCGGTGAAGGCCAGCGACCCGTGCAGAGAGGCACGCAACCCCTGCACCTTGAAGGGCTGGGCGCGTAAGTGGTCCAGAAAACGCCCGCCCGCTACCATTGGACCCATGGTGTGTGACGAACTGGGGCCGACCCCGATCTTGAACATGTCAAAGACAGACAGGAACATGTTAACCTCGTGCGTTTTCAGGTTGGACCAGATTGATCATTTACCGCTCTTTTGTCAGCGCAAAAGCGACGCTTTTTGCGTCAGTCCGGCCGGGTCAGCACAAAAGCCGCCCCCGCGCCCATCAAAACCGCCTGCGCGACCAAAACCAACGTCGGAGCGCCAAGGATCAGTGACACGATAAACACCAGCGCCATCATGGTGGCCGCGAGTGTCTTTGCCCGCCGCGAGATCGCGCCACGCTCTTCCCAATCCTTGATCGCAGGGCCGAAATGGGCGTGGTCGATCAGCCATGCGCGGGCTTTCGGGCTGCCCTTGCCAAAGGCGAAGGCGGCGACAAGCAGAAAGGGCGTCGTGGGTAAAACCGGCAGGATGACCCCGATCAGTCCCAGCGCAACCGCGCTCCAGCCCAACGTAATATAGACATATCTGCTCATTTTACACGTGCAGCCCTTGCCGGAAAACCGTTGCGCCAGCATTGGGCGATGCCGGGGCGAATGTCCACCCGGTGGCGCGATGGTGGATCATGCGGCGAAAATCGGCGCTGTGCGGCGTTCCCCTCTCGCCAGTCCGGACCATGCGTTTTATAACGCTGGCAACTCGAAACATGCGCCACAAGGGGAATCGCTGCCATGTCCGGAGAACTTTCACCCATCGACACTGCCAAATTCGTCGCTGCCAAGCGGGCGGTTCAGTATGTCGAAGACGGAATGCGTGTCGGGCTTGGCACCGGGTCCACCGCCGCATGGATGGTGCGGTGTCTGGGCGAGCGGGTTCGCAGCGAAGGGTTGAAGATCACCGGCGTGCCGACCAGCACTCGCACCGCCGAGTTGGCGCGGCAGGTCGGGATTAAGGTCACGACGTTGGACGAGGCGAAGTGGCTTGACCTGACCATTGATGGCACCGACGAATATGACCCCGACCTGTGCCTGATCAAAGGTGGCGGGGGTGCGCATTTGCAGGAAAAGATCGTCGCTACGGCCTCGGACCGGATGGTCGTGATTGCCGACCCGACCAAGGGTGTGGACATGCTCGGCGCTTTCCCACTGCCCATCGAGGTTATTCCTTTCGGCCTGCAAGCCACCAAAGGGCTGGTCGAAGAACTGCTGGCCGCGATGGATGTGTTGGACAGCAAGGCCGTCCTGCGTGAAAAAGGCGGCGTGCCCTTCGTCACGGATGAAGGCAACCACATCATCGACCTGCATCTGAAGCGTATTCAGGATCCGCGCAAACTGTCGATGGTGTTGAACCAAGTGCCGGGTGTTGTCGAAAACGGGTTGTTCATCGACATCTGCGACGCGGTTGTCATTGGCCATGGCGATGGCAGGGTCGAGGTGATCGACATCAATGAAGGCACCCACGAGGAAGAGCGGATCGAATTCGCAGACAGTGCAAACATTTTTGCAGATATCTGACGCCTCTGCACAGCTTTGACACGCGCAAACGTGAAGCATGTGACATTTCCGGCTCTGGAAGTTCGGCGGAGTTGCCCATAGCTTCTGCCGCAATGTGATTTGTACCCTGATGATTTGGCCGGGGCAGGAAAGGCGGATAGATATGAGCGGATTTGACTATGATCTCTTCGTGATCGGTGGCGGATCGGGCGGCGTGCGCGCAGGCCGGGTCGCGGCCGAAGGTGGCGCGAAGGTCGCGCTGGCGGAAGAGTTCCGCATGGGTGGCACCTGTGTCATACGGGGCTGTGTGCCGAAAAAGCTGATGGTCTTTGCCTCGCAATACGGTCCCGCTGCCGATGCAGCCCGTGCCTATGGCTGGCAGGGCAACGCACGCGGCGAGTTCGACTGGGCCGGCACCTTCCGTCCAGCGCTGCATGCCGAGTTGGAGCGTTTGGAAGGCATCTATACCAAGAACCTTGGCAACTCGGGCGCCGACATCTTCCACGCGCGGGCCACGATCAAGGATGCTCACACGGTAGTGTTGTCGACGGGCGAGACCTTCTCGGCCAAGCATATTCTTGTGGCAACGGGTGGGCGACCTTTCCTGCCCGACACACCCGGTGCACATGAGTTGGGCATCACCTCGAACGAAGTCTTCAATCTTGACGACTTTCCCAAACGCATCCTTATTGTTGGTGGTGGCTATATCGCCTGTGAATTCGCTTGTGTCTTCAATGGTCTGGGCGCGCATGTTGCCCAATGGTATCGCGGTGCTCAGATTTTGCGCGGCTTTGACGACGAAGTGCGTGGATTTCTGGCCGAACATATTCGCGAGCGCGGTGTCGATCTGCATGTCGGCCTCGAGGTCGAGCGAATGGAGCGTCGCGCCACAGAAGATGGTGATGCGATCTGGGTCAAAGGCACTGACGGACGAGAAGAGATGTTCGATCAGGTGCTGTTTGCCACCGGGCGGGTGCCCAACACCGATGGGCTTGGTCTGGAAGAGGTGGGCGTCAAGTTGGGCCGTGGCGGCGAAGTGGTGGTGGATGACTATAGCCAGTCGACCGTGCCGTCGATTTATGCGGTCGGCGACGTGACGAACCGGATTGCGTTAACGCCGGTCGCGATCCGCGAAGGTATGGCCTTCGTGGAAACCGTGTTCAACGGCAATCCGACCAAGCCCGACCATGAAAACGTCGCCTCGGCGGTGTTCACGCAACCGGAGTACGGAACGGTGGGTCTGTCCGAAGAAGACGCCCGCACACAGGAAAAGATCGATGTCTACAGTGCGGCATTCCGCCCGATGCAGAAAAGTTTCATTGGCGTGAATGAACGGGTTCTGTTCAAGCTGGTGGTCAGTCAGGAAACGCAGAAGGTTCTGGGCTGTCACATCGTCGGCGAAGGGGCCGGCGAGATGATCCAGATGGCCGCTGTTGCGATAAAAATGGGCGCGACCAAGGCTGATTTCGACCGGACCGTGGCGGTTCATCCCACCATGTCGGAAGAGATCGTGCTGATGAAGTCGCCCACACGCAGCGATTAGGCCCCGATAGAGGGTCGAAATGTGAAAGCACAGGAAATTCAACTCAAAACGGGGTGCATCGCATCCCCTTTGCCTTGAAATCCGGCCCGCAAAGGGTCAGGTATGACGACGAAACCATTAACGTGGAAGGAATAGGACCAGATGGCCAGCGATAATGGCGGTCCCTGGGGCGGCGGTGGAAACCGTGGCGGCTCTGGTGGGCGTCCCCCCTCGAACGGTGGCGGCAACCGTGGCGGTAAAGATCAACCGCAAATGCCCGAAATTGATGAGCTGATGAAAAAAGGCCAGGAACAGCTGCGCGTCCTGATGGGCGGCCGTGGCGACAAAGGTCGCAGCGGTGGGAACGGTGGTGGAACTGGCGGGCCCAACTTGGGGCGCGGATCCATCCTGTTGGTGGCGTTGGTTGCAGTTGCAGTCTGGGTCTTTGCGAGCTTCTATCGCGTGGACACGTCAGAGCAATCAGTCGAACTTCTGTTCGGCGAGCGCTACGGCGTTGGCCAGGAAGGTCTGAACTTTGCACCCTGGCCGATTGTCACCAAGGAAATCTATCCTGTGACGCGAGAGAACGTGATCAACATCGGTGATGGGCCCAATGAAGGGCTGATGCTGACCGGGGACGAAAACATCGTCGATATCGACTATCAGGTGGTCTGGAACATCTCTGACCTAGAGAAGTTCGTCTTTAACCTTGCCGATCCGGAAAACACCATTCGGGCGGTATCGGAATCGGCGATGCGCGAGATCGTCGCGCGGTCTCGTTTGGCGCCGATCCTGACCTCGGATCGTGGTATCATCCAGCAGGATCTTGAGGAGCTCATCCAGTCGACCCTGGATGGGTATCAATCGGGCGTGAACATCGTTCGTGTGAACTTTGATAAGGCTGACCCGCCCGAGGACGTGATCGACAGTTTCCGCGAAGTGCAGGCTGCCGAACAGACTCGCGACACTTTGCAGAAACAAGCGGATGCTTATGCCAACCGCGTGGTTGCAGCGGCACGTGGTGAAGCCGCACAGCTTCTGGAAGAGGCCGAAGGTTATCGTGCCCGCGTGGTGAACGAGGCTGAAGGTGAAGCCGCCCGATTCATCGCGGTCTACGATGAATTCGCGAAGGCTCCGGATATCACGCGAAAGCGTCTGTATCTTGAAACGATCGAGAAAGTGATGCGCAGCGTGGACAAGGTGATCCTTGACGACGGCGTGGGTGGCGAAGGGGGCGTGGTGCCCTACCTGCCGCTGAATGAATTGACGCGCAAACCGGCGCAAACGACGGACGGGGGGGCGAACTGATGAAACGCACTCAAATATTCCTTGTCGCCGTTGTGGCGCTTTTGTTTGGCGCTTTGCAGGCTGTCTATATCGTCGATGAGCGCGAAACGGCGCTTCGGCTGTGGTTTGGTGAAGTGCAGGCTGAAATCACCGATCCGGGCCTGTATTTCAAAATCCCTGTGCTGCACGAGATCGTTAAGTATGACGGTCGGATCTTGCCCTTGGAAACCAGCAAACTTGAAGTCACTCCTGCGGACAGCCGGCGGCTTGAAGTGGACGCCTTCGCGCGTTGGCGCATTCATGATGCCAAGCAGTTCCGCCGTGCGGTCGGAGCAAGTGCGATTGCCGGGGCACAGCCGCGCCTTGAACGGATCCTGAACGCAGAGTTGCGTGAGGTTCTGGGTAAAGTGAACTCGGATGCGGTTCTGTCCGCTGACCGGGTTCTGCTGATGAACCAGATCCGTGATCAGGCGCGCACGCAGGCGATGTCTCTTGGCGTTGAAATCATTGACGTGCGTATCAAGCGCGCCGATCTTCCCAAGCAAAACCTTGAAGCGACCTTTGAGCGGATGCGAGCGGAACGCCAGCGTCTGGCAGCGGACCAGATCGCACGCGGTAACGAAGCTGCACAACGTTTGCGGGCAACCGCAGACCGGACCGTGGTCGAAACCGTGTCAGAAGCACGCAAGCAAGCCCAGATCATTCGCGGTGAAGCCGATGCTCGTCGCAATGGTATCCTTGCCGAAGCGCTGGGCCGGGACACCGAATTCTATGCCTTCCTGCGATCGCTGGAAGCCTATGAGAATTCGTTGGTTGGTGGCAATTCGTCTATGGTTATCTCGCCGGACAGCGAATTCTTCGACTATCTGAAATCGGATACTGGCCGGTGATCTCGACGATTGTGTTCGGGATCGGGCTTGTGCTCGTGATCGAGGGGCTGGTGTTCGCACTGGCCCCTTCGCGTTTGGACGATCTTGTGGCGATGATGGCCGCAATGTCACGCGACCAGCGACGTCTTGTCGGGCTTTTGGCGCTGGCTTTAGGCGTTGTGCTGGTTTGGTTGTCACGTGGATAATCTGACGCTAATCACCGCTCTCGTCCTGCGTGTCACTTTGTCCGTATCGCATAATTTGCTTGCTATGTGGGGCAAGTTGTTTATCGGTGCCCGAGTTCTTTACAAAGCAGGCCCATGAAACATACTCCAGACTTTCCGCAATCATCTGATAACGCAAAATCCGCGAAAGACTGGGTGAAGACCTTGGCTGCCTATCGCGAACCAAACCAGTGGCGCAGCGCGTTTGAACTGGCGGTTAGCATTGGGCCATTCATTCTTTTGTGGGTGCTGGCGTGGCTGTCGATGTCAATCAGCCTTTGGCTGACCCTTGCGATTTCAGTCGTCAATGCCTTGTTCCTGCTGCGCCTGTTTACCATTCAGCACGATTGCGGTCATGGATCGTTTTTCAAACAACGCGCGCTCAGCGATTGGGTTGGCCGAATGATCGGGGTTCTGACCCTGACACCCTATGCGGTTTGGCGGCGCACACATTCCATACACCACAGTTCGGCGGGCAATCTGGGTAAACGTGGGATCGGGGATATCGTGACCCTGACGGTGGAAGAATATAACGCCCTGTCGCGGTTCGAGCGTCTGAGGTATCGGCTTTACCGCAATCCAATCGTTCTGTTCGGTTTCGGTCCCGGTTATCTGTTTCTACTGCAAAACCGCGTGCCATTGGGGCTGATGAACAGCGCGCGATATTGGATCAGTGCGATGGGCACCAATCTGGCCATCGTCGCGGCGCTTGTCGCGATCTGGTATTTTGGCGGTTTCTCGGCCCTTCTGTTGATCTTTTTGCCCACCACCATTTTGGCCGCGACGGCTGGTATGTGGCTGTTTTACGTTCAACACCAGTTTGAAGACACCCACTGGAGCACCGAAGAAGACTGGCAATTGCATGATGCCGCCCTTGAGGGCAGCTCGCATTACATCATGCCGCCCGTGCTTCAATGGTTCAGCGCCAATATTGGTATTCATCACGTACATCACCTTTATAGCCGCATTCCCTTTTATCGCTTGACTGAAGTCTTGCGCGACCATGCGGAACTGGCACAGGCCAACCGCATGACCATTGCCGAAAGCCTGTCCTGCGCTCGTCTGCATCTGTGGGACGCGAACAGCAAGCAGTTGCTCTCCTTCGCTCAGGCCCGTGCAATTTATGGCTAGCTGCGGCGTAGCACTCTACCATTTGTGTGCAATATTGCCTGTCACATGGCATTACGCGCGTTCACATGGCAGTGAATACTGTTCAGGAACTTTGCGTTGCACTTTAAACTCCCTATCTAGAGACTATTCGTTAGCGGGCCGAGGCCCGAAACTGTTTCTTGAAAGGAGAGAGGTGTGAAAGTGCAGGCAATTTCCCCCGACCATAATCAAATGCGGGGCATGCGCGCTTTTGTGGGGCTGATCATGGCGTTGGTTGTGGTTCTTGCGACGGGCATGCGGGCCGAGGCGCGCGGCGCCCCCGACAGCTTTGCCGATCTGGCCGAACAGGTCAGCCCGGCGGTGGTGAACATCACAACATCAACCATTGTTGCGCAACGAACCGGCAATCAGCCGATGATCCCCGAAGGCAGCCCGTTCGAAGATTTCTTTCGCGACTTTCTGGATCGAAACCAACCCGGTGGCCCAAACGGCAATGACAACGCGCCGCGCCAGCGTCGCAGCCAGGCACTCGGCTCGGGTTTCGTGATTTCCGAAAACGGGTTCATCGTGACCAACAACCACGTCATCGAAGGCGCGGACGAGATCTTAATCGAATTTTTCAACGGTGGCGGAGAGCTCCCCGCCAAGGTAATCGGCACCGACCCCAATACCGACATTGCAGTCCTGAAGGTCGAAAGCGACAAACCGCTGCCCTTCGTCACCTTTGGTGACAGCGACATCATGCGCGTGGGCGACTGGGTGATGGCAGTCGGCAACCCCCTGGGGCAGGGCTTCTCGGTTTCTGCCGGGATCGTGTCGCAGCGCAATCGCGAACTGTCAGGTGCCTATGACGATTACATCCAGACCGATGCCGCCATCAACCGGGGCAACTCGGGCGGGCCGCTGTTCAATATGGACGGCGAAGTGGTCGGTGTGAACACGGCAATCCTCAGCCCCAATGGCGGCTCGATCGGGATCGGGTTTGCGATGTCGTCTGCGGTTGTGAAGCGCGTGGTAGACCAGTTGAAAGAGTTCGGCGAAACGCGTCGTGGCTGGCTGGGTGTACGCATTCAGGACATCACCGATGATATTGCCGAGGCGATGGGCCTTGAAAGCACCAATGGTGCGTTGATCACCGATGTGCCGGACGGCCCGGCCAAGGATGCAGGTATTCTGCCCAACGACATCATTCTGTCTTTTGACGGCACCGAGGTGACGGACACACGCGAACTTGTGCGCATCGTTGGAAATGCGCCAGTTGGCAAAGCTGTGCGCGTGGTCATTCTGCGCGAAGGTCAGACCGAGACGCTGAAAATCACGTTAGGTCGTCGCGAGGATGCCTCTGCCGCGTCTGGTGACGCGCCCGGCGAAGACACGCCCGAAGCACCTGCAGAAGGTAAAG
Source organism: Aliiroseovarius sp. F47248L (assembly GCF_023016085.1). NCBI lineage: Bacteria > Pseudomonadati > Pseudomonadota > Alphaproteobacteria > Rhodobacterales > Paracoccaceae > Aliiroseovarius > Aliiroseovarius sp. F47248L. The sequence goes on from NZ_JALKBF010000001.1 coordinate 832,642, forward strand.
TTCTGGGCATGACATTGGGTGAGCTGGACGACATCCGCCGCGAGGATCTTGGCTTGCCGCCAGCCGCCGAAGGTCTGGTTGTGCTGGATATCGACGAGGACAGCGAGGCCTTTGAAAAAGGCATTCGGGCAGGCGATGTTGTGGCTGAAGCCGGGCAGGAGGCCGTCAATTCGATCGATGGGCTGCAAGCACGGCTCGACGCTGCCAAAGACGGAGGCCGCAAGTCGGTGCTGCTTTTGGTGCGTCGTGACGACATCCCGCGTTTCGTCGCACTGACGCTGGAATAAGCGCTCAAAGTAAACCCCGCACAGCGCAAGGCTGGGCGGGGTGGCAAGCCCGCGCCGGATACGCGCGGGCTTTTTCGTGTTGGTGATCTTAAAGCGAAGAGATGTCGCTGCGGCACAGGCCGATATCGTCAAGCTCGCGGTCGCTCAGCTTTGCCAATGCGTTCCGGGTCATGCGTGTGTCATTCCATGCGGTGACGGAAGCAACGATATTGCGGACCGCAGTGGACAAACGGCCGCCGAAGGACGCACCGTTAACAGGGATGTATGTCGTTTCGAAAGCAGCCATTTTTCTGATCCTTCTCGGTTTGATGACGGCAATATTCATGTTTGCGTTGGCGGGCATCTAGGCCCGATTATCCGGGGCGGCAAGATCACAAATTGCATGACTCATATGCGTTTTCTGCATGGGGTCGTTATTGGGATATGCGGAGTCGAAAACAGGCTGAATCAGCAGCCAAACGACCCGCGACATTCTGTCCGGCGGTGCGAAATGTGGCGTGAAAGCCTCAGTTTTCCAACCGTGCTTCATTCGCCAAAGGAATCACCTGCGATGCAATTGCGTCTGGTGCGTGTTCTCGTTTCGTGCTAGTTCAGATTGCAACAAGAGCGCCGCGCAAACGGGCGAGCGACCAGTCAGAGCAGACAGGGCAGGATAATATATGCGCGTAATTGGCATTGATCCAGGGCTTCGGAACCTTGGCTGGGGTGTGATTGACACTGATGGCACGCGGATGTCGCATGTGGCCAACGGGGTATGCCATTCACGCACTGGCGACTTGGCCTCGCGCCTGTTGTCGCTTTACGACCAACTGTCCGACGTGATGGCGGAATACGCGCCTGAAACTGCGGCCGTGGAACAGACTTTCGTAAACAAGGACGCCGTTGCCACATTGAAGCTGGGGCAAGCGCGGGGAATTGCCTTGTTGGTGCCTGCAAAAGCCGGGCTTCCCATCGGGGAATACGCGCCCAATGCAGTGAAGAAGGCTGTGGTGGGGGTCGGGCATGCCGATAAGGTGCAGGTAGAGCACATGGTCAAGATGCAATTGCCCGGCGTGCAGATCAAAGGGGCCGATGCCGCTGATGCGTTGGCCATCGCGATTTGCCATGCCTTTCACGCCCAGAATGCGGGTCGTCTGGAAGCTGCGCTTAGAAAGGCCTCGGCATGATTGGTAAAATCGCAGGACGTCTGGATTACCGTGCCGATGATCATGTTCTGATCGACGTGCGCGGCGTGGGTTATCTGGTCTATGTCTCGGACCGCACCATGGCCAGCTTGCCGGGTCCGGGTGAGGCGGTCGCGCTGTATACCGAGCTTTTGGTGCGCGAGGACAATCTGCAACTGTTCGGTTTCACCACTCTTGTTGAAAAGGAATGGCATAGATTGTTGACCAGCGTGCAGGGCATCGGCGCAAAAGCCTCGATGTCGATCCTCAGCACACTGGGGCCGGACGGGGTCAGCCGCGCGATTGCGTTGGGGGATTGGAACGCGGTGAAGGCCGCCAAGGGGCTTGGCCCCAAAACGGCGCAGCGCGTGGTCAACGAACTCAAAGACAAAGCGGCGTCGGTGATGGCGCTGTCAGGGCATGCTTCGGTCGCCACAGGCGCTCCCGCGACGGTTGATGCGGTAATTGAGCCTGCGACGCCCTCTGCCCCGGTTGCGCCCACGCCATCAGGCAACGCCGCCGCTCAGTCCGAAGCCTTGTCAGCCCTAACCAACCTTGGCTACGCGCCGGGCGAAGCGGCATCTGCCGTGGCACAGGCCTTGGGCGAGGATGCGGCGCTGGACACCTCCGGCCTGATCCGCGCCGCGCTGAAACTTCTTGCGCCCAAAGGGTAGGGGGCTAGAAAGAATCCATGACCGCCTCTGACCCCCTGAACGCTCCGGACCCGACGCTGCGCCCCGCGCCGCGCCCGGAGGACGCGGAAGATACCAACCGCGCCCTACGTCCGCAAACGCTGGTCGATTTCATCGGGCAGGCCGAGGCGCGGGCCAATCTGCGCATCTTCATCGAAAGTGCGCGCAAGCGTGGCGAGGCGATGGACCATGTGCTGTTTCATGGCCCTCCGGGGCTTGGCAAAACCACGTTGGCCCAGATCATGGCGCGTGAATTGGGAGTGAACTTCCGCATGACCTCTGGCCCGGTGCTCGCCAAGGCCGGCGATCTGGCGGCGATCCTGACCAATCTGGAAGCCAATGACGTGTTGTTCATTGACGAAATTCACAGGCTCAATCCGGTGGTCGAGGAAGTGCTTTATCCCGCGCTGGAAGATTTCGAACTGGATCTGGTGATCGGCGAAGGGCCTGCGGCCCGCACCGTGCGGATCGAATTACAACCCTTCACGCTGGTCGGGGCAACGACGCGGTTGGGCCTTCTGACCACGCCGCTGCGCGATCGCTTCGGTATTCCTGTGCGGCTGCAATTTTATTCGGTCGATGAGTTGCACGAGATCGTGACCCGCAACGCCGTCAAACTGGGCGCACCTGCCGACGAAGATGGCGCGCGCGAGATTGCCAAACGCGCTCGTGGCACACCGCGCATCGCCGGGCGGCTGTTGCGCCGCGTCGTTGATTTCGCGGTGGTCGAAGGCGACGGGCGGATCACCCGCGACCTCGCCGACAACGCGCTGACGCGCTTGGGCGTTGATCATCTGGGGTTGGACGGAGCGGATCGGCGCTATCTTGGCTTGATGGCAGAGCACTACGGCGGTGGCCCGGTGGGCATAGAAACCCTGTCCGCCGCTCTGTCCGAAAGCCGCGATGCGCTGGAAGAAGTGATCGAGCCGTTCCTTTTGCAACAAGGCTTGATCCAACGCACCCCGCGCGGTCGCATGCTGGGCCAGATTGCATGGCGACATCTCGGACTGACTGCCCCCGTTTCTCAACCGCGCGGTGCGGGACAAGGACAGCTTTTCGAAGGTTAGCCCTTGAAACGCGCGTCCATTTGCGGGACATCACCCCGCAGATCAGGAGACGCCAGATGACCGCCCCCCTTATGACCCCCGAAGACGTGACCGCGCATTTCACCCGCGCAAATGGTGACTTCACCTTCGCCCGCTGGGGCCGCCCCATCGTGCCGGTTGTGTTCGGTGTCGAAGACGCCACGCTTGAGGTCGTCAAAGGCGCGATCGAGGCGGTGGTGACGCTGGCCGGTCACAAGATGGCCGAGACTGACCCGGAACTGGGCGCGAACCTGATGGTGTTCTTCTTCCGCGACTGGGACGAGTTGCTGGAGGTGCCAAAACTGGGCGAGATGATCCCCGGATTGGAGCCGCTGGTGGCCCGGCTGAAAGCGGAAAGCGCCACCCAATACCGGGCCTTCCGGTTCGACAAAGACAACGCCATTCAAGCCTGTTTCACCTTTGTCTGCATGCAAGGCGCGATGGCCGCTCAGCCGGCCGAGACGCTGGCGCTGACCCAAGCTGTGCAAGCGATCCTGCTGTGGGGTGAAGGGGCGTTTTCGACCAAAAGCCCGCTTGCACTGCTGCCTGATGGCCAGACCATCCTGCGCCCGGAAATCGCCGCGCTGATTGCGGCAGCCTATGATCCGATGCTGCCCGTGGCGGCAGATGATGCGTCACATGCGCTCAGAATCTTTGCGCGGATGCAGGTGGGTGGTCCCGCTGCCACCACATTGCACTAAATGCGCTGCTTTCTGGCCCTTCCCGTGCCGGACGATCTGGCCGCGCAACTCGCCGGGGTTGCGAGCCGGCTCAAGGTCGGGCGACCACTACCTGAGGAAAACATCCACCTGACGCTGGTGTTTCTGGATGAACAACCACTCGACGCGCTCGAAGACCTGAACGCGGAGTTAGAGGTCTTGCACGCTCCGCCCGCGACCGTTGATCTGGCGGGGCTGACGACCATGGGCGGGGCCGTGCCATCCGTTCTGGCGATAAAGGCCGATGGTGTGGACGCGCTGCACAAACAGGTGCGACAGGCGGTGCGCCGCGCCGGGATCACATTGCCCCATCGGCGGTTTCGCGGGCATGTGACGCTGGCCCGTCTGCCCCGCTCGCCCACGGCCAATGACATGTCCGCGTTGGGCCGTGCGCTGGAAGCCCACGGCGCGATCCGATATCCGACCGTAACGCTCGACACCCTATCGCTTTATCGGTCTGACCTGCGCCCGGAAGGCCCGCGATATGAGCGGTTGGCAGACTATCCCCTTCGCGGCTAGGGTCGGGGCGAGCAAAACCACGAGGCCTTGATGCACCACTTCCCTATCCGCGTTTACTATGAAGACACCGACATGGCCGGGATCGTCTATTACGCCAATTACCTGCGCTATATCGAACGCGCGCGGTCCGATTGGGTGCGCGAGATCGGGGTTGACCAGAACGCGATGCGCGAAGACGGGCTGGTGTTCGCGGTGCGCCGGGTCGAAGCGGACTATCTGTCATCGGCGCGTTTTGACGAAGAGTTGCAGGTTGAAACATCTGTTCAGCAGGTCACAGGCGCGCGGCTTGTGATGGAGCAGGTGGTCAAACGCGGCGAAGAGCGTTTGTTTGAAGCCCTTGTCACCATCGTCTGCGTGTCGGACACCGGCCAACCCGCCCGGCTTCCGGCAAATATCCGCCGTTTGGTCCACTGACCCCACGACTTTCATGCCGATGACGCGGTTTTGATGGCATTCCCCGTGGCAATCCGCTATGAAACGTGCAGATAAGCTGCCCAAAGAGGTGGCGGTACAGAGGCAGACATATGGAAACGGAAACGCTTCAGGCGGCGGCGGAGATCGATTTCTCCTTCTTCGCTCTTTTTCTTCGCGCGACATTCACGGTCAAGCTGGTGATGCTGCTTTTGATTGCAGCCTCCATCTGGTCGTGGGCAATCATCATTACAAAACATATGGCCTTTCGCCGTGCCCGCACGGACGCCGAGGCTTTCGACCGCAAGTTCTGGTCGGGTGAACCATTGGACGAGCTGTTTGACCAGATCGGCCCAACGCCCGAGGGATCGGCGGAAAAGGTCTTTTCCTCCGGCATGCTGGAATGGCGGCGCAGTCACCGCGCCGATGGCGGGCTGATCGCCAACGCACAATCGCGCATTGACCGGTCGATGGACGTGGCGATTGCAAAACAAGGCGAAGAACTGAACAAGGGGCTGAGCTTTCTGGCAACTGTTGCGTCGACCGCGCCTTTCGTGGGTCTGTTCGGTACCGTCTGGGGCATCATGCACGCCTTTGTCGAGATTGCGCAGCAGCAAAACACCAACCTGGCCGTTGTCGCCCCTGGTATTGCCGAGGCGCTTCTGGCCACCGGTCTGGGCCTTCTGGCCGCCATTCCGGCGGCTGTGTTTTACAACAAGCTAAGCGTGGACAGCGACAATATCCTTGCGGGCTATGAAGCCTTCGCGGACGAGTTCGCCACCATCCTCAGCCGTCAGCTGGACAGCTGATATGGCTGCTGGTGTGCAACAAAGCGGGGGTGCGGATCGCCGCGCCCGGCGCGGGCGGCGTCGCGGCAAGCATCGCCGCGTGATGGCCGAGATCAACATTACACCGTTCGTGGACGTAATGCTGGTGCTGCTGATCATCTTCATGGTCGCGGCACCCTTGATGGTTGTCGGTGTGCCGGTGGAACTGTCCAAGACCGCCGCCAAATCGCTGGATGCGCCCGAGGAAGAACCGCTGGCGATCACCATTACCGAAGAAGGTCAGATTTTTCTGCAAACCACCGAGATTGCGCGCGATGAGCTGATCACCAAGCTGCGCGCGGTGGCCGCTGAACGCTCGGACAACAAGGTGTTTCTGCGCGCGGATGGGCAGGTTGCATGGGACGCGATTGCCCAAATCATGGGTGCGCTGAACGCGGCTGGCTTCACCTCGATCGGGTTTGTGACCGAAGGTGGCGGGCCAAGTCTGACCGGCACGGACAACTAGGGCAGGGTCATGCGCAGAGGTCTTTACATCTCGGCATCTGTTCACGGGATCCTGATCCTGTGGGTGCTTTTCGGCGGGGCTTTCAACTGGTCCAGAGACGAAGAGCTTGTGCAGGTGTCCGATGTCTCGATCATCTCGGAAGACGAATTTGCGGCGTTAAGTGCGCCGCGTGGCGAGGCCGCGACAGAAGGCGACACGCCCCCCGCACCGCGCCCGACGCCCGAGCCTGCGCCAGAACCAGCCCCCGAACCGGAACCCGCACCAGAGCCGGAGCCGGCCCCTGAACCCGAACCCGCGCCTGAACCTGAACCCGAGCCGGAACCCGTCCCCGAGCCGGAAACGGCCCCCCCCGCGCCCGCGCCGCGCGTAGCCCCGACCCCTGCGCCGGAACCCGAAACGCCGGTTGAGGAAGCACCCGAGGTGGTTGAAGCACCAGAGCCGTCGCCCGAGCCGACACCAGAGCCCCTGCCCGAGGAAGTTACGCCGACCGCACCGCCTGAGGCATCGACTGAAATCGTGACCGAGGCTGAAGAGCTGGTGGAAGATCCATCGCTGGCCCCCGCGACCTCGTCGCGCCCCAAAACACGCCCAAGCCGCCCCGCGCCCGTGGAAACAGCGGAACCGGAAACGCCGGTCGAGACGCCCACCGAAGCCCCGACACCTGCCAACAACGCCGCCGCAGTGGCCGCTGCCGTGGCGGATCAGGTCGCGGGCGGTGAAACCGATACGCCCACGCAGGATGTGCCAGAAGGCCCGCCACTTACCCGAGGCGAAAAGGACGGGTTGCGCGTGGCGGTCAGCCGCTGCTGGAACCTTGGGTCAAGCTCGACCGATGCGATGTCCACAACAGTGGTTGTTATGGTCGCAATGAGCCGCGATGGAAGGCCTGAAAACATCCGGATGGATTCTTGGGAAGGCCCGTCCGAGGCCGCAGCGAACACGGCATTCCAAGCGGCCCGGCGCGCGATAATCCGCTGCGGTGCAAATGGGTTTGACCTGCCCGCCGAGAAATATGGCCAGTGGCAGGACATTGAAATGACCTTCAATCCTGAGAACATGAGGATCAAATGACGCCTCGGACGCTCGAAATATGTGTCGACACCATCGACGGGGCCATCGCAGCACAAGTCGGCGGTGCTGATCGGATCGAGCTGTGCGCGGCGCTGTCTGAAGGCGGGCTGACACCTACTGCTGGGCTGATGGTGGCTGCATCGCGGCTGGATGTGCCGTGCTATGCGATGATCCGTCCACGCTCGGGCTTGTTTGTTTATTCTGAGGCCGATGTGCAAGTGATGCTGGATGACATCGCAGCGGTGAAAGAGGCTGATCTGGCCGGAGTGGTGCTTGGGGCGCAAAAGCTCGATGGCACGTTGGATACCGCTGTGCTTGGCCGCTTGTTGGCCGCTGCCGAAGGTTTGGGCGCAACACTCCATCGGGTGATCGACGTCGTGCCGGACCCACTGGCCGCGCTGGATCAAGCCATTGCGCTTGGGTTCGAGCGTGTGTTGACCTCAGGCGGGGCATTGGCAGCCGTGGATGGGGCAGAAAAGATCCGTGCTATGGTCCGTCACGCCGCCGGGCGTATCGCCATCATGCCAGGCAGCGGGCTGACAGAAGACAATATATCTGATTTCGTGGCGCAGACAGGTGTTCATGAGGTTCATGCCTCCTGCGCTGTGGCGGTAACGGGAGAGGAGAGTTTTTCAAATTTCTCCCCTGCCGGTGGCCGCAAGGAAACGTGTAAGAACCGGGTGAAACAAATGAAGAGGGAATTGGTCGGATGAGCGTGAAACTCAAGAAACTGATCCTCGGACGATCGATCGGGGCGGTCATGGCCGTTCTGATCGCCATGACCATAAGCGTTCTGGGGCTGGCACGTCCGGCCCAGGCGCAAGGGCCGTTGCGGATCGAAATCACCGATGGCGTGATCGAACCCTTGCCCTTTGCGGTGCCTGATTTTCAGGCCGAGAACGGGGCGGCGGCGGAATATGCACGCTCCATCGCGCGAGTGGTCGCGGCGGATCTGGCAGGGACCGGGCTGTTTCGGGAAATCCCGGCAGACGCGTTCGTGTCGGGCATCACCAGCTTTGCAAGCCCCGTTGCCTATGCGGATTGGAAGGCGATCAATGCGCAAGCACTGATCACCGGGGCCGTATCGGCGTCCGGCGACAGTCTGAACGTGAAGTTCCGGGTCTATGACGTGTTTTCCGGCCAACCGCTGGGCGAAGGACTGCAGTTTTCGGGCGCGATCAGTTCGTGGCGACGGGTGGCCCACAAGGTCGCTGACATCGTTTACAGCCGTATCACCGGCGAAAGCGGGTATTTCGACAGCCGCGTGGTGTTTGTCGCTGAAACCGGCCCGAAGAACGCCAAACGCAAGCGACTGGCGGTCATGGATTACGACGGGGCGAATGTGCAGTATCTGACCGATAGTTCGGCACTGGTGCTGGCTCCAAGGTTCTCGCCCACTGGCGACAAGGTGCTTTACACCAGTTATGAGACTGGCTTCCCGCAGGTCTATGTGCTGGATGTGGCCACGGTTGGGCGTCAGGCTCTGTCGCAGCAGCAAGGCACGATGACCTTTGCGCCGCGCTTTTCGCCCGATGGCCGGACGATTGTCTATTCGCTGTCGGCAGGCGGCAACACGGACATCTATGCGATGGACATCAATGGTGGCAATCCACGTCGCCTAACCTCGACCCCGTCGATCGAAACGGCTCCCAGCTTCTCGCCCGATGGCAGCCAGATCGTTTTTGAAAGCGACCGCTCGGGCACGCCGCAGCTTTATGTCATGCCCGCGGGCGGGGGCGAGGCGACGCGGATCAGCTTCGGGCAGGGCCGCTATGGCACCCCGGTCTGGTCGCCGCGGGGCGATCTGATCGCCTTCACCAAGCAAAACGCGGGCCGGTTCCATATCGGTGTCATGCGCACGGACGGATCCGAAGAACGTCTGTTGACCGCTTCCTTCCTGGATGAAGGGCCAACCTGGGCGCCGAATGGACGTGTGATCATGTTCACCCGTGAAAGCCAAGGGGCGTCTGGCGCACCATCGCTGTATTCTGTCGACATCTCGGGCCGCAACCTGCGCCGGGTGGTGACAGAAGGCGCGGCGTCTGACCCCGCATGGTCGCCGCTTTTGAAATAAGCGCAATATTGCGCAGGGATCGGCAAGGGCCAGCAGGCGTGTGCCGATCCGTTTCCAAACAGCTTTTTTGCTGCTAGGATTACGCCAACGAGCAACAGTTTGCCTGCCCGGACACATCAGACACAGCGGCACGCGAGAAAAATGGACACAGGAACGATCATGAAACGTATTGCAATTGCTACGCTGGTTGTGGGCGCGCTGGCGCTTTCGGCTTGCTCTAAGAACCGCCTTGGCGATCAGTATGGCGCAAACGGCGCGTCTGGCGACTTCGTTGCGGGCAGCCCCTCTGACCCCCGTTCACCTGCTTACTTCCAGCAAACCATCGGGGATCGTGTGCTGTTTGCGGTGGATCAATCCTCGCTCAGCCCGGAAGGCATTGACCTTCTGACCAAACAGTCGGCGTGGTTGATGGAAAACACCGCCTATACAGCCGTGATCGAAGGACACGCGGATGAACAGGGCACGCGGGAGTACAACCTTGCTCTGGGCGCTCGTCGCGCGTCTGCAGTTCAGAACTTTCTGATCGAACGCGGCGTTGCGCCGAACCGGTTGCAGACCGTCAGCTATGGCAAAGAACGCCCGCTTGAAATCTGCTCGGACGAGCTTTGCTATGCCAAGAACCGCCGTGCAGTGACCGTTCTGGCCGCCGGTGCGGCCACAAGCTGAACTCTGACCGTTTGAAGGAGCGTCCCATGTCGCCTTTCCCCCGGCTATCTGCCGTTGCCCTGTCTGTATCCATCGCGCTGGTGTCCCCAGTTTTGGCACAGGATCGGGCGCAGTCACTTGCCGATATCCGGCAGGAACTGTCGATGCTGTATGTCGAAGTCCAAAAGCTGAAGACAGAGCTGTCCACCACCGGCGCGGGCAGCATTGCGACGGGCTCTGGCGGTCTGACTGAACGCGTCGCGACCATCGAAAGCGAATTGTCACGACTGACCGGGCAGACCGAACAGCTTCAGTTCCGCATCGACTCGATCGTCAAAGACGGCACCAATCGCATTGGTGATCTGGAGTTCCGTTTGGTCGAGCTGGAAGGCGGTGATGTCACCAAGCTGGGTGAAACTTCGACTTTGGGCGGCGGCGAAGTTCCAGCAGCCCCAGTTACGGCCCCCGCACCGGCTCAACCGCTGACAACCGAGTTGGCCGTGGGTGAAAAGCAGGATTTTGAAGCTGCGGGTGCTGCGCTTGAGGCGGGTGAATTCGAAGAAGCCGCCACCCTTTATGCGACATTCATCGAAACCTATCCCGGTGGTCCGTTGACCGCCGAAGCGCATTTCCAACGTGGTGAGGCATTGACCGGGCTGGGTGATATCAAGTCTGCTGCGCGGTCTTATCTGAACTCTTTTTCCGGCGCACCCAACAGTGACCGCGCACCTGACGCGCTGTTCCGGCTGGGCAATGCGCTGGGCGCGTTGGGACAAATCTCGGAAGCCTGTGCAACACTGGCCGAGGTGGGCAAACGCTTTCCCGGCACCCCTGCGGTCGAAGATGCCGTTGCAACTCGCGCAAGCCTCGGGTGCCAATGACGCCTGAGACGTACATGACCCAAGCCCTGAACCGGGTCCGCGCAGGCGGGCCCGTTTTGCGTTTGGGTGTGGCGGTGTCGGGCGGAGGGGACAGTATGGCGTTGCTTTTGCTGGCACACGATTGGTGCGCGGAGCAGGGGGCCGAGCTTCTAGCCGCGACCGTCGATCACGGTCTTCGTACTGAGGCAGCGGAAGAAGCCCGTTTCGTGCAGGCCACATGCGCCGCTCTGAACCTTCCGCACCGGACATTGAATTGGACTGAACAGCCCGCGGGCAATGTGCAGGATGCCGCCCGACGGGCGCGCTATGGTTTGCTTGCGGACTGGGCGAAGGACGAACAATTGGATGCGGTTCTGTTGGGCCATACCGCCGATGATCAGGCGGAAACCTTCCTGATGCGATTGGCGCGTGGTTCGGGGGTCGATGGGCTTTCCGCCATGCGCGACGATTGGTCGGACCGGGGCGTGCAGTGGATGCGGCCGTTGTTGCCGGTCACGCGCGAGGCCTTGCGAGAAGTTCTGACGACGCGTGGGCAGGCGTGGATCGACGACCCGACAAACGACGACCCAAACTATGATCGGGTCAAAATGCGGCGCGCCTTGCAAGACTTGCCCCAGATCGGATTGACGCGCGCGCGGCTGACGGCCACTGCCCATCGCATGTCGCAAGCCCGCGATGCTTTGGCATGGCTAGCCCATGATGCTGCCCGCCGGCTGGCTGATGTGAAGGGCGGGGATGTGCAGTTTGCCATGCCTGAGTTCACAGGCTTGCCGGATGAAACCCGCCACCGTTTGCTGGCCCATGCGATCAACTATGTTTCCTCTACCGCTTACCGCCCTCGTTATAATGCATTGCGCGCATTGGAAGACGAGGTGACGGCTGGTCAGACCCGCACCTTGCAAGGCTGTCTGGTCTCACTCACGGCAGATCGGCTGGTGATCGGGCGCGAATTGCGGGCGGTCAAGACGCTCTCATGCCCACCCGGCGCACCGTGGGACCAGCGGTGGATCATGGATGCACCCCAGCTATCTGTTGGATCGAAGCTTCATGTCAGGGCATTGGGCGATGGCATTCAGCTCTGTAAAACGTGGCGGGCGACGGGGCTATCACGCTCGACGCTTATGACAACGCCGTCACTATGGGCGGGCGAGACGCTTGTTGCCGCCCCATTGGCCGGTTTCGGCGATATTTCTCTGTTAATCCGCGTCCCTGACGCGGAAGAATTCCGATCAACCATTTTATCGCATTGAACATACTGCATTCATCCCTATTTTAGAGTGGCAGCGTGCGGACCGATGGTCCTGCGCCCTGTCGCCATGGCATTCAAAGGAGATACCCTTGGGCAACGCGAGAAATTTCGCCTTCTGGATCGTTCTGTTCCTGTTGATCCTGGCCTTGTTCAACCTGTTTTCGAACGGGCAGGCAGGGCTGGCAGCATCGCAGGTCAGCTATTCGGAATTTGTGACCTCTGTCGAAGGGGACGGGGTCAAGACCGCGACCATCGACGGTGAAAAAGTTATCTATCAAGCCGCCGATGGAAAGATGTATCAGACCATCGTGCCGCGCGACGCCGAAGTGTCGAACATGCTGTTGAACAAGGGGGTCGAACTGAAGGCCGAACCGCAACAGCAATCTGGCTTCATGAGCCTTATGACGTTGCTTCTGCCTGTGATCCTGTTGATCGGCTTCTGGTTCTTCATGATGAACCGGATGCAAGGTCGCGGGGGCGGCGGTGCCATGGGTTTTGGCAAGTCCAAGGCCAAGATGCTGACCGAGCGTGAAGGTCGTGTGACCTTCGACGACGTAGCGGGCATTGACGAAGCCAAGGAAGAGCTGGAAGAGATTGTCGAGTTCCTGCGAAACCCGCAGAAATTCAGCCGCTTGGGTGGACAGATCCCCAAAGGCGCATTGCTGGTTGGTCCTCCGGGCACCGGTAAGACCTTGCTGGCGCGCGCCATTGCTGGCGAGGCTGGTGTGCCGTTCTTCACTATCTCCGGTTCAGATTTCGTCGAGATGTTCGTGGGCGTCGGTGCAAGCCGTGTGCGCGATATGTTCGAGCAGGCTAAGAAAAACGCGCCCTGTATCGTCTTTATTGACGAGATTGACGCTGTGGGCCGGTCGCGTGGCGCAGGCTATGGCGGCGGCAACGACGAACGTGAACAGACATTGAACCAGTTATTGGTCGAAATGGACGGGTTCGAAGCAAACGAGGGTGTGATCATCCTTGCTGCCACCAACCGTCGTGACGTTCTTGACCCGGCACTTCTGCGTCCGGGCCGGTTTGACCGTCAGGTGACTGTCCCGAATCCCGACATCAAAGGCCGCGAGAAAATTCTGGGTGTTCACGCACGCAAAGTGCCTCTGGGACCTGACGCCGATATGCGCATCATCGCGCGCGGCACGCCGGGTTTCTCGGGTGCTGATCTGGCGAACCTTGTGAATGAAGCCGCATTGATGGCCGCACGTGTGGGCCGCCGTTTTGTCACCATGGAAGATTTCGAGAATGCGAAAGACAAGGTGATGATGGGGGCGGAACGTCGATCGATGGTTCTGACTGACGACCAAAAGGAAAAGACCGCCTATCACGAGGCCGGTCACGCAGTGGTTGGCATGTCACTGCCGCAGTGTGACCCGGTCTATAAGGCCACGATCATTCCGCGCGGTGGTGCGCTGGGCATGGTGGTATCCCTGCCCGAGATTGACCGGTTGAACTGGCACAAGTCGGAATGCGAAGAAAAGCTGGCCATGACCATGGCAGGCAAGGCAGCCGAGATCATCAAATATGGCGAAGAGAATGTCTCGAACGGGCCGGCGGGTGACATCCAGCAGGCATCGGGATTGGCGCGCGCCATGGTGATGCGCTGGGGCATGTCGGACAAGGTCGGCAATATCGACTATGCGGAAGCTGCAGAAGGTTACTCCGGCAATACGGCGGGCTTCTCGGTTTCAGCGCATACCAAGGAGTTGATCGAGGAAGAGGTGAAACGGTTCATCCAGCAAGGTTATGAAACCGCGTACAAAATCCTGACCGAAAAGAAAGATGAATGGGAAAATCTGGCCCAGGGTCTTTTGGAATACGAGACTCTGACCGGCGAGGAAATCCAGCGCGTCATGCGTGGCGAGCCGCCCACGAAAAGCGAGGATGATGATACGCCTGACGAAGGCAACGCGCCGTCCGTTACGGCGATCCCGAAAACCAAACCTCGGGCCAAACCTGCGGGCGAAGGTGATCTGGAACCAGAACCCACTGCCTGATCGTAATTCACCCCAGACCAAGCCCCCGAACGGATTACGCCTTCGGGGGCTTTTTCGTGGCTAACGGTTTGCGCAGGAAACGGGTCGATATGATCACGGCAAATGCGCACCTTCTGGATAGGAGGGCGCAATCATGTTTTCGACAACACTGGCTTTGATTTTGTTTCTGGCACCGCTGGCCTACAGCCCGGGACCGGGCAATATGGTTTTTGCTACAATGGGTGCGCGGTTTGGTCTGCGTACCACATTGCCTGCGAATTTCGGCTATCACGTCGCGACGTGGCTTGTGACTTTTGGCCTTGGGCTAGGGTTCTCGGCGTTGATCGCCAAGGCACCAACCTTGTTTGAGGTGTTGCGGTGGGCAGGGGCTGTCTATGTGGCGTGGCTGGCGTGGACGTTCCTTCGCGCCGGATTGTCGGGGGCGGATCGAGACAAGGGGGTCATCGGTGTTCTGGATGGTGTCTTGCTGTTGGTTCTAAACCCGAAAGCCTATGTAATCATCGCCTTGATGTTCAGCCAGTTCCTGACTGCGTTTCCAATCCCCCACCTAGCCGCCGTACTGTGGATCACGACCATTTTCACGCTGAACAACTTTGTGGCGTTCCTGTTCTGGACGGTCGTCGGTGATGGTCTATTGGCCCGCTTTAGACACCGCGATCATGCGCGCCATCTGAACGGGGCATTCGCCACGATGCTGGGTCTCGTTGCGGTTTGGCTGTTTGTTGCTGGCGGCGCAGCTAACTAGCAATTGCCGCCCCGACTTGGAGATCGGGGCGGAAGCGTGTTCTAGACTTTCCTCACCTATTCACTGGCGATCTGCGGTTCAGATCACCACGACATCCAGCGGCGGGAATCCGTTGAAACACACGCTGGAATAAGTCGAAGTATAGGCCCCGGTGTTGCGGATCAACACGCGGTCGCCTGCCTTCAGGGTCATCGGCAAGTGAACGGGGCGCTTTTCATAAAGCACATCGGCGCTATCGCAGCTTGGCCCGGCCATGACGCACGGTCCCATCGGGTCGCCGTCGCGTGGGGTTTCGAACTGATAGCGGATCGCCTCGCCCTCGGTTTCGGCTAGGCCCGAAAAGCGCCCAATGTCCAGATACACCCAGCGGTGCATGTCACGGTCAGATTTGCGGCTGACCAGCATGACCTCGGCCACGATGACACCGGCTTCGGCCACCATGCCGCGACCCGGCTCGGCCATCACTTGCACCTTGTCGCCGAAGCGTTCGGTCACAAGGTCCATCACTTGACGGGCATAGATCTCGGGCGCGTCAATAGCTTCGCCATAAAAAGCTGGGAACCCACCGCCGATGTTCAGCACAGACAGGTCGTGGCCGGCCGCCTTGGCCGAGCGCCAGATCTCGGCCATCACGTTCAGCGTAGGCGCCCACATTTTTGCCTGGCGGGTTTGTGAACCGACATGGAACGAGAAACCGACCGGAGTCAGCCCCAGCTCTTTCGCGCGCCCCAATAGTGCGATGGCCATGTTGCGATCGCAACCAAACTTGCGCGTCAGCGGCCAGTCGGCTTGCGAGGCTTCGACGATCAAACGGATGTAAACTGATGCGCCTGGCGCATTCTCGGCGATCTTTTCCAGCTCTTCTTCCGCGTCCGCTGCGAACAAGGTGATCCCTTGTTGATGCGCCCATGCGATGTCCGACGCCCGTTTGATCGTGTTCCCATACGAGATATCCTGAGGGCGCGCGCCTTCTTCAAGGCACAGCGAGATTTCACCCTTCGAGGCGGCGTCGAAATGGCTGCCTAGCCGGGCCAGGCGGGCAATGATCGGGCGTGCCGGGTTTGCTTTCACCGCATAGTGAATCCGGGCGTGACCCAGACCGGATTGCAGCGCGTTGAACTGTTGGTCAACCCGGTTAAGATCCATGACCAATGTGGGTCTATCAAATTGCTGGCTGGCGACGAAAGCGTCAAGACGAGTAGGGACAGCAATAGGGGAAGGCGCACCTGCGCCAACGAAATGCATCATGGTCATCTCCATAAGACCCGGCCATTACGAAAAAAATCGTCGAAGACCGCTCAGTTCCAAGGGAGACGTTACCGTCGCTACGTAAACACGTGGGCGTAGATGCTTCCGGCCAGAGGCGCGTGCGTTGGCGTCTATGTCGCGCAAATGTCCCGAAAAAAGATTCGATGCAAGACTAAAAATGACTGTGCACTTCTTTTTTCGTCAACCGGCTTTTGGGCGTGTCCGGGCAACACAGGTTTGGATCGCTGGTCAGAGTGGGCTAACGCATGTTCTTAAACATGGCACCTTGAGCTTGCCGCAACTCTAAGCCACATTGCCGTAAATAACAGGAGGTCTTCATGCCTGCACTTGTCCCAAGCGATTATCACGGTCAGATCACGTGGCTGGGGAAGACTGCCGACCGTGATGCGACGTTGGCATCGGTTGCCTGTGATATGGTCCAACTAACCTATGCCGGTGTGACGGGCGAGGCGCGATCAGGTTTGACTCGCAATTCTTGCGCCCGAATGCGAGAGCAGTATCCGGTCGGTTCGGACATTCGGAACGTCCGCCAATTGTCGATCCTTTCCGCAGAAGAGGTCGCGTTGATCGCGCAGGATATGGATTTGGATGATTTGAATCCCGAATGGTTGGGCGCGTCCATTATTTTGTCAGGCTTGCCGGACTTCACCCATATCCCACCGTCGTCGCGTCTGATTGCGGCAAACGGCACTTCGTTAACGATAGACATGGAAAACCGACCCTGCAATTTTCCAGGGCAGGAGATCGAGCGTCATTTGCCGGGAAAGGGGCGGGCGTTTAAAGCTGCGGCCGCCGATCGCCGTGGCGTCACAGCTTGGGTCGAGCGTGAGGGCGATTTGCGCATTGGTGACACATTGCGTCTTCACATCCCGTTCCAACGTGCGTGGCAACCTGACAGCTAACCACTGACCAGAGAAAGGTTCTCTTGGCTCGTCAGCCTTCCGGATAGAAATCGGCGAACGGGATTTCGACGAATTCCACGGCAAACATGTCGGATTCCACCCTATCAAGTGGTGTCAGGACAGATAAGTATCGGGAAGAAAAGCGACGCAGCGTCAACAGGGCTGCGATCTGACCTGAAAAAAAGCGC
Source organism: Aliiroseovarius sp. F47248L (assembly GCF_023016085.1). Lineage (NCBI taxonomy): Bacteria > Pseudomonadati > Pseudomonadota > Alphaproteobacteria > Rhodobacterales > Paracoccaceae > Aliiroseovarius > Aliiroseovarius sp. F47248L. The sequence goes on from NZ_JALKBF010000001.1 coordinate 849,841, forward strand.
ACGAATCTGAAGGATCTGCCATGAGCTATAAATCCGACATCGAAATTGCCCGCGAAGCCAAAAAACGTCCGATTCAGGAAATCGGTGATAAACTGGGAATTCCGACCGAGCACCTTCTGCCCTTCGGCCACGACAAGGCAAAGATCAGTCAAGAGTTCATCAACTCGGTTCAGTCCAACGATGATGGCAAGCTGATCCTTGTGACAGCGATCAACCCGACGCCCGCCGGTGAAGGCAAGACAACCACCACCGTTGGTCTGGGCGATGGCCTGAACCGGATTGGCAAAAATGCGATGGTCTGTATTCGCGAAGCCTCGCTTGGGCCAAACTTCGGGATGAAGGGTGGGGCTGCGGGTGGTGGATACGCTCAGGTCGTGCCGATGGAAGAGATGAACCTTCACTTCACTGGTGATTTTCACGCCATCACCTCGGCGCACTCGCTTCTGTCAGCGATGATCGACAACCATATCTATTGGGGCAACGAATTGGCAATTGACGAGCGTCGTGTAGCCTGGCGCCGTGTGGTTGATATGAACGACCGCGCATTGCGCGACATCGTCTGTTCTTTGGGCGGTGTCTCGAACGGCTTCCCGCGTCAGACCGGGTATGACATCACGGTTGCTTCGGAAGTTATGGCGATCCTGTGCCTGTCTAACAATCTGCAAGATCTTCAAAAACGTCTGGGCGATATTATCGTGGCCTATACCCGCGAGCGCACGCCGATCTACTGCCGTGACATTGGTGCCGACGGCGCGATGACCGTGTTGCTCAAAGACGCGATGCAGCCAAATCTTGTGCAGACGTTGGAAAACAACCCGGCTTTTGTTCATGGCGGCCCATTTGCCAATATCGCGCATGGTTGCAACTCGGTCATTGCGACAAAAACCGCCATGAAACTGACGGATTATGTAGTGACCGAGGCTGGCTTTGGGGCTGATCTGGGCGCCGAGAAATTCATGAACATCAAGTGCCGCAAGGCAGGGATTGCGCCCAGCGTGGTGGTGCTGGTGGCGACAGTGCGGGCAATGAAGATGAACGGCGGGGTCGCCAAGGCTGATCTGGGTGAAGAGAATGTCTCGGCGGTTGCAGCCGGGTGCCCGAACCTTGGCCGTCACATCGAGAACCTAAAATCTTTCGGCGTGCCGGTTGTTGTCGCGATCAACCACTTTGTCACAGACACGGATGCAGAGGTGCAGGCGGTCAAGGATTATGTCGGCGAACACGGTTCAGAAGCCATCGTGTCGCGCCATTGGGAGCTTGGCTCGGAAGGGTCTGAAGAACTGGCCCGCCGCGTGGCCGAAGTGGCGGATGCCGATGTCGCCAGCTTTGCGCCAATCTATCCCGACGAGATGCCCCTGTTCGAAAAGATCGAAACCATCGCCAAGCGGATATATCGCGCGGATGAGGTGCTGGCCGACAAGAAAATCCGCCAGCAGTTGCGCGACTGGGAAGACGCCGGGTATGGCAACTTGCCGGTCTGTATGGCGAAAACGCAATACAGCTTTTCGACCGATCCAAACCTGCGTGGTGCGCCTACAGGCCATTCGGTGCCCGTTCGCGAGGTACGACTGTCTGCAGGTGCGGGCTTTGTCGTCGTCGTATGCGGCGAGATCATGACCATGCCGGGCCTGCCACGACAGCCCGCCGCTTTGACCATCGGCTTGAACGCCGATGGCGAGATTGAAGGTCTGTTCTGATCAGGATTGCGGCGCGGCACAAGGCTTCTGTGTTGCCGCGCCCCAACCTGTTCTGATACCGCTCGGCTCAATGCCACTTACACCATAAGAAGGAGAGGGCGATGACAGCTCAGATCATTGACGGCAAGGCATTTGCCGCAACCGTGCGCGAGAAGGTCGCTGCCCATGTGGCGCGTATCAAAGACGAAAACGGGATCACCCCCGGTCTGGCCGTTGTTCTGGTGGGTGAAGACCCCGCCAGTCAGGTTTATGTTCGCTCAAAAGGCAAGCAAACCGTCGAAGTCGGCATGAACAGCTATGAGCACAAGTTGAACGCCGACACGTCGGAAAAGGACTTGCTGGTTTTGATCAACAAGCTGAACAACGATCCGCAAGTGCATGGAATCCTTGTGCAACTGCCTTTGCCCGGTCATCTGAATGAAGACCTTGTGATCAACTCGATTGACCCTGCGAAGGACGTTGACGGGTTTCATATCTCGAATGTCGGTTTGTTGGGGACAGGGCAGAAATCTATGGTGCCTTGCACGCCGCTGGGGTGTCTGATGATGTTGCGCGACCATCACGGGTCGCTGTCCGGGTTGGACGCCGTGGTGATCGGACGCTCGAACATCGTGGGCAAGCCGATGGCGCAGCTTTTGCTGGGCGACAGCTGCACGGTGACCATAGCGCACAGCCGCACAAAAGACTTGCCCGACGTCGTGCGCCGCGCCGATATCGTGGTGGCCGCGGTTGGACGTGCTGAAATGGTGCCGGGTGACTGGATCAAACAGGGCGCGACCGTGATTGACGTGGGCATCAACCGCATTGACGCGCCCGAGAAGGGGGAAGGCAAAACGCGTCTTGTCGGTGACGTTCACTTTGAAAGCGCAGCCAAAGTCGCAGGCGCCATCACACCGGTGCCCGGTGGTGTTGGCCCGATGACGATTGCCTGCCTGTTGGCTAACACGCTGACGGCTTGTTGCCGCGCCAACGGGTTGGTCGAGCCGGAAGGCCTGACCGCCTAGAATAAGCGAACTCCAGGACACTGAAAGGGCGGGGCTTTACACGCCCTTTTTTCATTCGTGAACAGGACTGTTGCAGAACTGCAATCAGCTATTGAGGACAAATAATTTCTGATTCTCGCTCGTTAATATTCTGTTAACCTTTTCAGCGTTAACGCGACGCCAAAAGTCGCGAGCAATTGAGCAGTCAATCGTGGTCAACGCATCACGAGAATAGGGCGTCATTAGAACGCCGCAGGTAGAGCATGTCTATTTCAATATACGGGGCCTTTCGCTCCGATACGACGATGTCGAACAATACGGCGACCTATGCCACGATTGGGTCGCGGTTCCGTATCAGTTCCTATAGCAAAATCTCCATTTCTGATGGTGCTGATGGCACAATCATTGCGGGCGATAATGTCACCAATGAATCTCCTAACGATTCAAGCCAGACATACAATGGCGAGGTCTTCTTCTGGGACTACACCATTCAGGTGACGGACGGGTCAAACGTCTATGAAGTCGGCGTTATGGATTGGGATGCGAACGGCAATGGCTCGATGCAGTGGCCAGGCGCTGAACAAGGATATTTCATCGCTTTTCTGAATGGTGACATCCCACCGCTCAACACCAGACTCACGGTTGTTGCTGTCACGGATAATGGCCCATCAATTCCTGTTAGCACCGTGGTTCCTTGCTTTGGCATAGGTACGTTGATCGATACGCCAAAAGGTCCGCGTAAGATTGAAACACTTAGCGTCGGCGATCTGGTTTCGACGCTGGACAATGGCGCACAGAAAATCCGTTGGATCGGCAAGCGAGAATTAAGCCTGCGTGAGCTATTGAAGAAACCCAAACTGACGCCGATCCGTATCACCGCAGGCTCATTGGGGGCAAACCTGCCCCTGCGCGATCTGTGCGTGTCGCCGCAACATCGCGTGCTGGTGCGCTCACCCATTGCGAAACGGATGTTTGGTGGCGAAGAGGCATTGATCCCGGCCCACAAGTTGATCGAGATCCCCGGCATATTTGTCGATACGGTGGATGCGCCCGTGACCTATTTTCACATGCTGTTTGATAGCCACGAGATCGTGTTGTCAGAAGGGGCACCCACCGAAAGCTTGTTTACTGGCAAAGAAGCTTTGAAAAGCGTGGGTGATGCGGCCTATGACGAGATCATGACCCTGTTTCCCGAACTTGCAGCGGCTGATTACGTGCCACGGATGGCGCGGTTCTGTCCGCCCAAGGGCAAACACATGAAAACGCTGGTGCGCCGTCATGTCAGCAATCAAAAGCCGCTTCTCGCGGTGCAATAAATGCCCGGTGGCAAGTGATCTGCATTAATCGGTGAATTTGGGCGCACGTTTTTGCATCCCGGCCACCACGGCTTCCATCTGATTGGGTTTACCCATCAGCGTCTCTTGTACACGACTTTCGGCGATCAACGTGTCTTTCACCCCCATCAGTTCCGTGTCGCGGATCAAGGCCTTGGCCGCACGGATGGCGTCGGGGGATTTCTGCGCGATCTCGGTAGCAAGTGCCTGCGCACGATCCAGTGGCGTGTCTGACAGTTCGGTGACGAACCCCCAGTCCAGCGCCTGTTGTGCCTCGAATTGCTCGGCGGAGTAAGTCAGTTTGCGGATCACATCCCCCCGCGCCAGCCGCCGCATCAGGACCATACCGCCCATGTCGGGGATTATACCCCACCGGCCCTCCATGATCGAAAAGCGGGTGTCTGGCGCGGTGACGCGCATATCCGCTCCCAACATGATCTGGAACGCGCCACCAAAAGCATAGCCATGCACGGCGGCGATGACCGGCTGTGGCATCTCGGCCCAAACCATCGCGGCGGCCTGAAATAGGTTCGAATTGCCGTGTGTGCGCTCAAGAAAAACACCGCCTTGCATGGCGAACTGTGCGATCTCGGGCATCGCGGCCAGATCAAGCCCGGCCGAGAAGGCAGGCCCGTCTCCCGCCAATACCACGGCACGGATATCCTTGCGCACGGCCAGTGCTTCGCCTGCGCCCACGATTGCGCGGATCATTTCAAGATCCAGCGCATTGCGCTTGTCCGCGCGGGTCAACGTGACGGTGGCGACCTGATTGTCTTCGGTGATGCGAACGCGGTCTGACATAGGGCTCTCCTTCAATGGGTTGGGCGAGTGTGCGGGGTTGCGTCGCGAAGGCCAACCGTCACGTTGCGGCAGGTCGGATCGGAACCGGGACCATGGTGCCCAACAGCTTGGCGATCAGGGTCCGTTCGCCGTCTTGTTCGGCCCAGACATCTGCTTCAACCGGGATCAGACGGCGGCCAATGCGCAACACGCGCCCTTCGGCCACCAACCGGTCGCCCGAGGCGGGGGCCAGCAGGTTGATCTTGATCTCGGAGGTCAGGACTTCGTGACCCACTGGCATGACCGAAAGCGCGGCATAACCCGCAGCGGTATCACCCAACCCGAAGGTCAGCGCGGCGTGGCCGAACCCGTGTTGCTGACGCATATTGTCCGGGATCGGCGCGGTGATCTGGCAAGTCCCATGCGCCAGATCTGTCATCTCGGCCCCGATCATTGTCATCAGGTTCTGAGCGGCAAAGCTTTGCCGGACTTTGGCGATGGTGGTGGGGGAGAGTTCGGTCATGTGGCGCCCTTTCGTTGTGAAAGGGTAGCATACTGGCTGGACACGCAACGAAAACGCCACGTCACAATGGGGTCAGCGCGGCATCGGGATTGGCTGTGGTGGATCGCTTAGCAGAACAGCAATTGCCTCGGGACGCATCAATCGGGTCAGAACGGAATGATCCGAACGCAGCCCGCCGGTATAGGTGCCATAGGACGGCATGATCACCCGATCCCCATCGAACAACAGGCAGCGCCGACTGACCGAGCGGCCTTTGAAATGCAGCTGAGCTTTGGGGTGGAAATGTCCGGTGATCTCGCCCGACGCGCCCACGCGCGCGATGTGGCGGAAGTGGATCGGCGGTTGCAGAAGCTCGGCCAGATGGGTGCCGGCGAATTCAATTGGGCCGGGATCGTGGTTGCCTTCGATCCAGACCCAACGGCGACCTGCCATTAGACGGGTCAGCCACAGAGCTTCGTCCTCCGGCAGGTTTCCAGAGGCTTCAAGATCATCGAAACTGTCGCCGAGACAGACAATGGTGCGTGCGCCTGTTGTCTCGATATCGCGTTCCAGCTTGTGCAGGGTGTCACGCGTTTCATAGGGAGGTAGGATCGCGCCGCCCTCGCGGGCCATGCGTTCAGACTTGCCAAGATGCAAGTCAGAGACGCACAATAATTTCTGGTCCGACCACCACAACGCGCCGGACGACAGCAAGGTCAGCTTCACCCCCGTGAAAATAAACTCGTACCCCTTCATACATTCTTCCAAGTCGATTTTCGGCGCTATTGCAAGGTTTTACTGCGATTTCATGGCTAGACAAGCCCGGCCTCTATCATAAGGCGATCTGCCTCGGCGCGCATCAACGCCTCTTGTCCCGCGCCCTCGACCGGCACCTTGCCGACCTCAAGGAACAGGGGGGCGGCGAAGGGCGTCACACGGCCCGGATGGACGTGGTCGATCAGCCCGCCGGTGCGCGCCAACATCTCGTCAATCCGACCAAAGCCGATCAGCCCGCGCATCGCCTCAATGCGGGTGATCGACAGAAGCAGGTGGTCAGGGTCGTATTTGCGCAGCGTGTCATAGAGGATGTCCGCCGAAAACGTTGCCTGCCGCCCCGAAGATCGCTTGCCCGGCAAGTTTCGGGTGATCAGCCCAGCGATGGTGGCCGCCCCCTTGAAACTGCGTTTCATCAGGGCGTTTTCCGCCAGCCATCCGTCCAGCCCATCGCGCAGCCCATGGGCATCCAGAGCCTGAGCCGGATTGTCCAGATGAGCAACCGACCAGATCAGCGTGGCGTAATCTGTGGCGACGAAGCCTAGCGGGCCAAGCCCCATATCCTCCATCCGGCGAGTGACCATCAGGCCCAGCGTTTGCTGTGCGTTCTTGCCGGCAAAGCCATAGATGCAGGTGTGCGGCCGATCCTCGTGATCGAAGCTTTCGACAAGGATGCGACCGACGCGGGGCAGTTGGCTGACCTCGCGCTGCAGCTCGATCCAGTCGAGCGTGTGGCGTGGCAAGTCGGGCAGGGGCGTGCGGTGAAGCAGATCAAGGATGCGGGTGGACAGTTGCGTCGAGGTGGAGAACTTGGTGCCGGAAAAGACCGCGAGCTTCGGCTTACGGCCCCGGTCGTGGCTGACCTGCACCTCCATCTCGCGCAGGGTTTCAAACCGCACGATCTTGCCCCCCATCAGGAACGTGTCGCCGGGCACAAGCGAGGCGGCGAAACTTTCTTCGACTTCGCCTAGGGGCTTGCCGACCGACACACGCGACCGCCCCTTCATCCGCACTTTCAGCGTGTCGGTGTCGATGATCGTGCCAACATTCATCCGCACTTGTTGGGCCAGACGCGGATCGCGCAATTGCCACAACCCGTCGGGGCGCTGCATCAACCGCTGCCAGCGGTCATAGGCGCGCAGGGCATAGCCTCCGGTCGCCACGAAATCGAGGCAGGCGTCGAAATCGGCGCGGGTCAGGACAGCATAGGGGCCTGCGGTTGTCACTTCGGCAAACAGGGCCGCTGCATCAAAAGGGGCCGAACATGCGGTGATCAGGATGTGCTGGCACAACACGTCACGCGGACCGGGGCCACGCGGGTCGCCGTCAAGGTCATGTGCCAAAACGGCCTCGATCGCGGCGTGACATTCGATGACCTCCCATCGGTTTGCGGGCAGGATCAGCGCTTTTGACGGCGCATTATAGCGGTGATTGGCCCGCCCGATCCGCTGGACCAGCCGTTTGACGTTCTTTGGCGCGCCGACCTGAATGACCAGATCGACATCGCCCCAGTCAAGCCCAAGGTCCAGCGACCCGGTGCAGACCACGGCGCGCAATTGGCCCGCAACCATCGCCGCCTCGACCTTCTTGCGTTGCTCCAGTGCTAGCGAGCCGTGATGGATGCCGATGGGCAAGGCGGCGTCATTGGCCATCCATAACTCGTGAAAGAAGATTTCTGCCTGCGCGCGCGTGTTGTGGAAGATCAGCGTGGTCTTGTGTTTTGCCACTTCGTCCAGCACCGCGCGAATGGCATAGCGCCCTCCGCCACCTGACCATGGCGGTGGGGTGTCGGTTGTCAGCATGGCGATGTCGGGATCGGGACCGGGGTCGGCTTCGATGATGTCGCAGGGGGTCGGGTGCGGGGCCAGGAACCGGGCCAGCACGGGCGGGTCTTCGACCGTGGCCGACAGCCCGACGCGCTTGAGGGCAGGGCAGAGCGCTTGCAACCGCGACAGGCACAGCATCAATTGATCGCCGCGCTTGCTTTCGGCCAGCGCATGTAATTCATCCACGACGACGCGCTGCAGGCCCGCAAACATCCGCGCCGCATCCGGATAGCTGAGCAACAGCGCAAGGCTTTCCGGCGTGGTCAAGAGGATATGCGGCGGGTCGGCGCGTTGGGCCTTCTTGCGGGTCTGGGTGGTGTCGCCGGACCGGTCTTCGACCCGGATTGCCAGCCCCATCTCGTCAATAGGCGCAGTCAGGTTGCGCCGCATGTCGGCGGCTAGTGCCTTCAGGGGCGAGATATAGAGCGTGTGCAGACCCGGCGGCGGCATGGCCCCCAGATCGACCAGCGTCGGCAGAAACCCAGCGAGTGTTTTGCCGCCTCCGGTAGGCGCGATCAGCATCAAGGCCGGGTCGTCGGCATGTTCCAGCATCCCGAGCTGATGCGGATGCGGCGACCAGCCACGTTTGTGAAACCAGTCTTCGAAATGTGGGGGCAGGGTGATCATACGGGCAAGATAGGCAAACCGTCGCGCCGTGAACATGCCGCAAATGCGTTGAGCATAAAAAAGGGCGGCCCGAGGTGCACGTCGGATCGCCCTTTGCTGCTCTTCTTGATCGCGTTAGTGCACGATCTCCTCTTCTTTCACGAACATGTTTTCCCATGCCCGGTCGATCAGTTCCGGTGTCATTTGAGGGGGGATCCCCTCGAAATCACAGATCGACAGCATTTGGTCGATCAGGAACACCGGTTGATAGTTCGCATAGATATTGTCGATGGTCGGGTATTTGGTTTTCAGCAAATGCACCAACGCGTCCTGCGACAGCGGCATGCCCTTTTTCTTCGCGACCATGGCAAAGATTTTCAGGAACCCTTCCTGATCCGGCCCGTCAATCTTGATCTTATAGAAAATCCGGCGCAGGGCTGCCTTATCGAAGATCTTGTTCGGGTGGAAGTTGGTCGAGAAGATGACCAACGTGTCAAACGGCACTTCGAACTTTTCGCCCGATTGCAGTGCCAAAATATCCTTGCTTTCTTCCAGTGGCACGATCCAACGGTTGATCAGCGCCTGGGGCGGATCGGCCTGACGGCCAAGGTCGTCGACGATGAACACGCCGCCGGTGGATTTCAACTGCAGCGACGCGGTATAGGTCCGCGCGGTAGGGTTATAGACCAGATCCAGCATGTCGAGCGTCAGTTCACCACCCGTAATCACTGTGGGCCGTTCGCACAGCACATAGCGGCGGTCGTATTTCTTGGACACCCGGCGCAGCGCGTTGGGGTCACCTTCCTCATCCTCGGCCAGCGTGTGGACGATCGGGTCATAGACAGTGATCACCTGCCCCGAGTATTCGATTGCGCGCGGGACGAAAATCTTGTCACCCAATGCATCGCGAATCCCGTTTGAGATCGAGGATTTCCCGTTGCCCGGAGGGCCATACATCAGGATCGACCGGCCCGAGCCGACCGCTGGCCCCAATTGGTCCAGCAGGTCAGGCGGCAGGATCAGATGCCCCATCGCGCCGGTTAACTGCTCGCGCGACATGTGGATGTTGCGGATCGACTGGCGTTTTACCTGCTTGGCATAGACCGACATCGGCACTGGCATGGCGCCGAAATACTCCGACTGCGACAGCGCATCCAGCGCGCGCGCCTTGCCGGTATCGGACAGACGAAATCCCATCTCGGAAGACTTGGAGCCGGCGTGAAGTGTGCCCATCGCCTCGACCAATCCGCCGTCACGGCACATGTCCACCAGTTCCTGAACCACGCGGGCTGGCAGGCACAATGCCCGCTCAAGATCCGAGATCAGTTCCAGATTGGTGCGAAACATGGTTTTCAGCAGGATATCCCGCATCATCACCAAGGACAGCCCTGTTTCGGACAGGGTCATCGCCACCGGTGGCGCCATCATGTCCGTGCTATGTACATTCATCGTCATGCCCGATCTTATGTTGCGGTTTCATCTTACAAGTCAATAAATTGGCCAAACAATTACAAAGCTTTGCGATACGCACTATTGACGCTATTTTAGCTACAAAAGAATGAGGGCAGGTATGAGCACAAATAAAGGCAAGTTTTTGGCAGCCTTCATGGCGGGCCTTATGGGGCTGTATGCCTTTGTTTTGCTGTCCAAGGGCGGTTTGTTCATTTCGAAGCACGAAGGCGACACGCTGCATCTTCTGCAAATGCTTCTGCGCATGGGGCAGGGGGACTGGCCACATTTGGATTTCGTCACCCCAATCGGTGTGCTGGCCTTCGCACCCATCGCGGCGTTTCTTGAGGCCGGGATGGGCGTAGGGCAGGCGATACACGCTGGGCAACTGCTTGTGGCTGCAGTGCTTTTTCTGCCTACATGGTGGGTGGCACGGTCGCGGTTTGACGGCGGCTGGGCGTATCTTTTCGCCGCGACCATCCTGATTTTCGCCACCGCTCTGGTGTACGGAGAGGCGAATGACAGCGTCTCGATTTCGATGCACTACAATCGCTGGGCTTGGGCATTGGCGTTTTTGGCGATCACCACGGCGATCCTGCCGGGGCACGAGCCCCCTTCGCAACGCATGGACGGGGCTGTGATTGGGCTGGCGGTTGCGGCCATGGCGATGATCAAGATCACCTACTTCGTTGCCTTTTTCATCCCGGTTCTTGTGGGTCTGTTTGCACGCGGGGCAGGGCGCACAGTGGTCTGGGCATTACTGACGGGCCTTTTGACAGCGGCTCTTGTCACTCTCTGGGTCGGCACGCCTGTCATTTGGCTGGCTTATTTGCGCGATCTTCTGAATGTTGCGGCGTCGGACGTGCGACCGCAGCCGGGGCAATCCTTCAGCTATGTGGTCAGCGCGCCTGCGTATCTCGGAGGATCGCTGATCGCGCTTATGGCGGTGATTTTTCTACGCCAAGCCGGAAGGATGACCGAAGGGCTGGTGCTCCTATTACTGTTGCCCGGCTTTTTCTATGTGACGTTCCAGAATTTTGGGAATGACCCGCAATGGCTGTGGCTTCTGGGGCTACTTTTGATTGCCCTTCGCCCTGCCGGGCCAGTGTTCAACGGTTTCGGCTGGGACTTGCAAAAGGCGATCACCTATACCGCTGTGGCAGCATTCGCGTTCGCCACACCCAGTTTCATGAACCTTACGGCCAGCCCGTTTCGCCACTTTGCAACTGATGTTGAAAAATACGCCCCCCTGATGCCTGGCAGTGGCGTGAACGAGGATCTGCAGACCTATGCACCCCGCGCGTCTCGCGTGGATGTGCGTCGTGCCTTGGACGGGCCAGAGACATTGTTTGCCGGGATGTATGATGACGAGGCACGTGAAGACACCAAAGTCACCTTCAAGGGGCATGACCTGGACTATTGTTCGCTTGAACTGGGCATGGTCGTTTGGTTTCGGGCAGTGTCGCAGGATATTGCAGACTGGTCCGGGGGCGATGTCTCGCTGTTTTCCGCAGACCTTCTGTCCAGCTATTGGTTGTATGCCGAACTTGCGCCGCTGAAAGGCGGTGCACCCTGGTATTATGGTGACCTTAGTGGGATTGAGAATGCCGATTACCTACTGGTGCCGATCTGCCCGCTTTCTGCCGATACGCGCAAGAAGATCCTTGATGAAGTGTCGGGGCAAAGCTGGATTGACGAGGTTGAAGAGGTGCGGCGAACGCCCTACTACACGCTCTACAGTTTGCCGGGAAAGAAACCTCAACATGTCAAGCCTCGCGACCAAACAGACGCGGGCGCAGAATAACTTGTCACGGTTCTATTTTGGAACAGGGTGGATGCCTCAGCCGCCAGATAGCGCGGCCAGCACGATATAAGTGATCAGCGTGGTCCCAAGACTTAGGCCCATGGGGTAATCGCGCCGCTGCCAGCTTTCCCAATTGGGCGTGGCCGCGCGAACAGAATCAATGCTGCGCGCCACCCGGTGCAGGATGAACCCGGCCACAGTCATCACCGCAAGCAGTGTCAGAAACAAAAACGCATCCGGCAACGCGACCAGAGGCGCCATGGCGGCGGCGAACTTGGCGTCGCCCGCACCTAACATCCGACCAAGGTTCATTATGAAACCAATCACCAACACGACGGCCAGATGAACCCAGCGCCACAAGTATTCGTCCAGTTCAAAGGCAAAGAGGCCGACCACTGCAAACACGATGGTCAGCGCCATAACGGCCTTGTTGGGGATTTTCATCCGGGACAAGTCTGACCAGATTGCCCACAAGGCAATCGGCACCACGAAGGGCAGAAACAGCATCGCTGCCCAGCTTGTCATGGCCGTGCTCATACCCCGATCACCCGTTTGAGACGTTGTTTTCCAGCGCTTCCAGCGCGCGGGTCGCGGCCTCGAAATGCTGCGGGTGGGTGTCGATGGCTTCTTGCAACAGGCCTTTGCCGGTTGTCACATCGCCCTGCTTGATCGCCGACAAGGCCAAAGTATGCAAAAGTTGGGCGCGTTCAATCTGGGTCATCGGGATCACGGGAAGGTCGTATTTTCGCTGAGCGCCACGGGCGAGCACAAGGTTGTTCTTCGCTGTGAACATCTTGCTGTCATAGCTCAAGGCTTGCGAGAACAGTTTCTCGGCGCCTTGGAAATCAGCGCGGGTCAATTTGGAGTAACCCCAGTTGTTCAGAACTGAGCCGGGATTGGTTGTCAGTCCGACCGCTGTTTCATAAAAGCTGTCGGCCTTTTTCCATTCTTTGTTACTGTCCGCAATCATCGCTTCAAGCCGATAGCGACGATAGGTTTCGTGGGTGGGGGGTACCTTGTCCAGAACGGCTTCGGCCTCTTTCCAGTCCCCGGCACGGATCAATGCGTCGGCAAGGCTGACGCGATCGACCGAGGTGCCTTCGGAACTGGCCACGATGGCTTTCCAGACCGGGACGGCTTCGACGGGACGCTTGGCGCGGATCAGCGATTGCGCCAATCCGCGTTTCAGGTCGATGCGATTGGGCTGGCTTTCCGCCGTGCGTTTGAAATAGGCGACCGCCTCGTCCGGATCACCCACTGTCAGCATGATGTCGTTAAGATTGCTTTCGTCGATGACGTTCACATCTGCGATGGCACGTTCGACCTCTTCACCGCCCGATTTCGGCTTGTTGCAAGCTGACAGGGCGATCGCGCTGCCAAGGCAGAGCGTTAGAAAGATTGAGTGGCGCATTTTTGCGTCCTTTTACTGCTCGTGTCTTCGCTTAGATTTGCGACAGAAGCAGGTAGTCCCCCGTCCCCCGCCGAACCAGCGCGAATGCATCATTATGCGTCTGATCATAATCCGGATTTTCCGTTTTTGCGAGCGCCAAGCGCAAATTGTCGCGAATTTGGGCAGATTGGCCACGATCCAGTCCAAATGCGATCTGAAAGACACGGGCCGCTTCGGCGATTTGGCCGGTTTCCATCAGCACGACACCCAGATTGTTCCATGCCGGAACGAAACTTCCGTCCATTTCCGTGGCCTTCCTGAGGATGCGTTCGGCTTGACCCAAACGGCCAAGTTGCAGGTTGGTCGACCCGATGGCGGACAGGACATCGACAGTGATCCCCTGTTCGCTGGCCGCACGCAGATAGGCCTTCAAAGCCAGTTCGTGTTCGCCCGCAGCGGTCAATCGGTGACCAACGGTCAGGCCATCCACAGCTTCTTCGCCACGCTTCAAGGCGGTTGGCGCATATGGGCTTGAGTGTTTGGCAAAGGGCCCAGAGCCCGAGGCGCAGGCCGTCAAGGCGATACAGGCAATCGCGCCCACCGCAACAAGGTGCGTGCGGCGTTTGCAGTCAAATGGTTGCGGGAAAAAGCGGGGCGGGCGGCGCGTCGTCAATAGTGGCTCCTTCGCGCGGCCCGTTCAGTTGCGTCAGAAGCGGACCGATTTAAGGGTCAGATAGATGTCATAGACCGATGGACCGATCAAAATGATCAATAGCGGCGGAACGGTCAGCATCATAGTGGCAAGTGTCATCTTGGTGGGCAAGGTGTTTGCCTTTTCCTCAGCGCGCATGACGCGTTTATCGCGCATCTCGCCAGCATAAACCCGAAGCGCGTCAGCGATCGAGGTGCCGAAGGAAGCAGACTGGATCATCACGGTAACGAAACTGGCCACGTCCGGCACGCCTGCGCGCTCAGACAGATCGCGCAGCACTTGTACCCGGTCCTTACCTGCTTTCATCTCGTTCGATACGATCGAAAACTCATCGGCCAAAGCAGGATAGGAGGCACGGATCTCCTTGGACACCCTCAAGATGGACTGGTCCAGCGACTGCCCCGCTTCGACGCAAGTCAGCATCATGTCGAGCGCGTCAGGGAAACCGTTGGTGATTTCTTCCTTGCGGGTTTCGACACGGCGTGTAACCCAGTATTTCGGCAGCATGTATCCGGCGACGCCGGGGATCAGGATCCACAGCATGCGACCGGTTGTGGTCAGCTCTTGCCCATTTGCAGTTTTCAAGATGGTCAGGAAGACCCCGAAAACCAGAAGGCCAATGCCAAGCGCAAATTGTGCAAAGTGAAAGGTCCGCACGGCATTCTTGCCTGGATAGCCTGCTTGCAACAGTTTCAGTTGTATGGCCGAGTATTCGTCTGCGTCCTGCGGTTCAAGAAAGGCGGAGTATTTCTCAAGTTTATTCGAACCAGAGGCGACCCGCAGATCGACCTTCTGTCCGCCTTTGCTTCCACTTTCACGCGCCTTTCGTAGTTTTTCGATTGGATCCTCGGTCTTGCGAAGCAGGAACGGAACGGTGACGACGATCAGCACGATCCCCAGAGCACCCACCGCCAAAAGCGGGCCTGCGGGACCGAGAATGTCAGTCAGAATTGTGTTGATCTGTTCCATCTCATAAACCTCTGTCAAACCTTGATGTTTACCAGCATCCGCATGACGAAGACGTTCGCCACAAGAAAACCAGCCACGATCAGGCAAGCGGGGATGAAATAGGGCGTGTCACGCACCTTGTCATAGTAGTTGGGCTGGATCAGGTTGATCATGACCAGTGCCACAACCGGAAACCCAGACAGGAAATTGCCGGACCACTTCGCCTCGGCCGTGATGGCGCGCACTCGGCGAAACAGCTTGAAGCGCGACCGGATCACCTTGGCGAGACCGTCGAGGATCTCGGCCAGATTACCGCCTGAAGTTTGCTGAATGATCACCGCGACGGCCAAAAAGCGCATGTCCTGATTGTCCAGCCGCTCTGCCATGTTGGCCAATGCCTCGCCAACGTCGCGACCATAGGCGCTTTCGTCAGCGATCAAACCCATTTCAGTGCCCAACGGATCGGGCACTTCCTTGGCGACGATCTGTACAGCCGAAGAAAACGGGTGGCCCACTCGCAGGCTTCGTACCATCAACTCAACCGCATCGGGCAGTTGTTCTTCAATCATCGAGGTGCGTTTCTTGGCTTTGTTGTTTACCCAGATGTAGACGCCGCCCACCCCCATGACGACCGCGATGCCTGCTCGGATTGGTAGTGATGCCGCTGTGGCAACGCCTAGCCCGACAAAGGCAAACATCGACAAAAGCACCATCATCAACACAAGCTGGGCCGGAGTGAATGCAATCGCTGCCTTTTGAGCTTTGGTTGCCAGCAGCGAATAGAAGGGG
Organism: Aliiroseovarius sp. F47248L; assembly: GCF_023016085.1. Lineage (NCBI taxonomy): Bacteria > Pseudomonadati > Pseudomonadota > Alphaproteobacteria > Rhodobacterales > Paracoccaceae > Aliiroseovarius > Aliiroseovarius sp. F47248L. The sequence goes on from NZ_JALKBF010000001.1 coordinate 865,435, forward strand.
ATGCCCTGCGCCTTGACGTGTTGGCTCATCTCCTTGCGGAGCTTTTCCAGAACCTCTTCGCGGGCCGCACCTTTTTCCAGCATATCCAGCCGGCGATTAATGCGGTTGTTCAGGCTGATCGACTTGCCGAAAACCGTCAGGTAGATGCCTTCGACCAGCAAAAGAACGGCCAGAAAAATCAGACCATAGAGGATTGGTTCGATGGAAATGGACATTCTCAGTCGCTCCAGGGTTCATAAATGGATGCAGGCAGGTCATAGCCCCACTGGCGGAAGCGATCGGAATAGTGTGACCGCACGCCGGTGGCGTTGAAACGACCTATGATCTTGCCATCCGGCGTCAATCCAAGACGTTCATATCGGAACACTTCTTGCATCGAGATCACTTCACCTTCCATGCCGGTGATTTCTGTGATCGATACCATCCGGCGCGAGCCGTCTTGCAAGCGGCTGGCTTGCACAATCAGGTTCACAGCAGATGCAATTTGGCTGCGTACCGCTTTCAGCGGCATCTCGATCCCGGCCATTGCAATCATGTTTTCCAAACGCGATACCGCATCGCGGGCGGAGTTTGCGTGGATCGTCGTCATCGATCCATCGTGGCCGGTGTTCATGGCTTGCAACATGTCGATAACTTCTTCGCCGCGGGTCTCACCCACGATGATACGATCGGGCCGCATTCGAAGGGCGTTCTTCAGACAGTCACGCTGACTGACCGCGCCTTTCCCCTCGACGTTGGCAGGGCGGCTTTCCATCCGGCCAACATGAGTTTGTTGCAGCTGAAGTTCCGCCGTATCCTCGATCGTCAGGATGCGTTCCGAGTTGTCGATGAACGACGATAGCGCGTTCAGCGTGGTCGTCTTACCAGAACCCGTCCCGCCCGACACAATCACGTTCAGACGACAGGCAACAGCGGCCTGAAGATATACGGCCATTTCTTCCGAAAACGCACCGAAACCGACAAGTTCATCAATGCCCAGTTTATCTTTTTTGAACTTACGGATCGAAACCAGCGAGCCATCGACTGCAATCGGGGGAACCATCGCGTTGAAACGCGAACCATCTGCCAGACGGGCGTCAACATGTGGGTTCGATTCATCGACCCGGCGTCCCACGGCGGACACGATCTTGTCGATGATCCGCAAAAGATGGCGTTCATCCTTGAAGGTCACATCGGTCAGCTGCAGCTTGCCCGCGCGTTCGACAAAGACCTGTTGTGGTCCATTCACCAGAATATCGTTGACGGTGTCATCCTGCAGAAGCGGCTCCAGCGGGCCGAGGCCCTTCACTTCGTCATACAGTTCCTGATTGAGCAAAAGCCGTTCATCGCGGGTCAGAACGACATCGCGCGTGTTTAGAAACTCTGACGTGATGTCCGTAATTTCCGAACGCAGGTCCTTTTCCGCCGCGCTTTCCAATGCGCCAAGGTTCAGGTTATCCAGCAATTCCTTGTGAAGCTCGGTCTTGATCTCGGACAGCCGCTCCTTACGCTTGCGTTCTTTGTCCGCTTGTGGGGCGCGGGCTTCCTGCACAGGGGCTTGGCGACGCGAAACGGGTGGGCGCGGCGCTGCGGTGATGTCGGGCGCTTTTTTACTTGGGGCAGGGGCTTGCGCCCGTCCGCCGTCAACGGCTTTCAGTTCAGGCGTACCGGCTGCGGCTGGTTTCGTGGGCTTTTTATAGCGGGAAAACATAGCGCCTCCGGGATCAGTTGGCTGTGGCTTCGGCCTGGTTCAGATCGTGAACCGACTGCGCCAATTTCTGGATTTCTCTACGAAGCGGGTTCTTGGTTGCGGCGGACGACAGGGGGATCCCGTGATCGCAGGCCTGCGTGACAGGCTTGCCGCCATCAGGCAGGTGCAGCTCGATCGAGATATCAAGACTTTCCGCCAGACGCTTGGCACGCGACTTGCCCGACATATCGGTGAATTTCGGTGCCCGGTTCAAGACATAGCGCAGTTTTTCAACCGGCAGTTCCTCGGATTTCAGGGCCTTGATCATTCGAAGCGCGTTCTGTGCCGACCGCAGGTCAAGCTCCAGTGTCGTAAAATAGACATGTGCTGCATGCAGAACGGTTTCGGTCCACTGAGCTACAGTGTTTGGCATATCAATCACGACATAGTCGAAATTACGTCGAGCCATTTCGATAATGCGATCAATGTCTTCTGCGGTCACGATGTCCAGCGGCAGCATGTCTGGTGGCGCTGTCAGAACGTGGAGATCTTCATCAAAGGCGACAAGGGCTTGCGAAAAGATCTCATGATCCATGACCTCTGTATCTGACAGAAGCTCATAAACCGCATCGCGGCGCGGCAAATCCAGATAGGTTGCCACCGATCCAAATTGCAGCCCAAGATCCAAAAGGCAAACGCGCGGCGGGTTTTTCCCGGCCTTTTTGTCCTTCTTACTGCGGTCCATTTGGCTAAGTTCCCAAGCCAGGTTGACAGCCAAGGTCGTCGCCCCAGTGCCGCCGGCCATAGGTTGCACAGCAAGAATCACCGCTTCGCGATCTTCTCCACCTTTTAGTTGTGTCGGTTGGGTGGCAGGGTCAACAAGGGCAGGGGCTTCTGGTTCGGGTGCGCGCAGACGTTCGATCGCGTCGTGAAGAGCACCTTCGGGCAGCGGGTAGGGGACAAACTCTTCGGCACCCATTTTCAAAAGCTGGTGCAGCGCAATCGGGCTGACCTCTTCTGCGATCACAATGACCTTGATGCCTTTTTCACCGGCGGCACGAATAACACCTGCCACCTTAGACAGATCGGCTTCGTCCTGGTCGTCCATCGCAATCGCGACAAACTCCAATGCGTCGGCGTCTGGTTGAGCAAAAAATGCAAGCGCGTCTTCAAGCGACAGGTCGCCCCACGCCTCGCCAAGTTCGGCTTCCATGTCTTCGATCAGAAGATCAAAGTTCTGCACGTCCCGTGCGATCGTGCAAGCTACGATCGGTTCGGGGTCAGCTTGTAGCGCAACACTGCTACTCATCGTAAAATCCCTCCAGTTAGAGCCCGCTCCCAGGCATTCTGCCATCGGTCCATTGCCCACCAAGGCGTGCGCGAGTCGGAATTTGCACGCGGACTGCTCCCAATAGCTCAAAGAAGTGACAGTCAATCTGGGCAACATTGCGGCTTAAACCGCCAAATTATTCGTTCATTTGGGACGATCACGGGCGAAACGGCGTATCTGTTTCCCAGAGAGGAACGGCAGAATGTTTCGCCTTTAACGGGATATCACGTCCCTATCCCGCAAAGAAACTTCATGAAATGAGTGTGTTCACAGCGAGAGCTTGCCTGTGGTATTTGAGTTTCTCTGCCTGGAATGCGGCAAAAATGTGGCAAGTCGCGCAGGATCGCATAAAAAAGGCGCGAGCTTGTCGCGCCTTCTCTGAATGTTTAGATTAACCGCCTTCGCCGATTGATCCGGCGGTCCCGGCCGAGATGATGGGCAGGGGCACGGCGCTGCCGACATATTCGCGATAAACGACATGCGCGTATTTGCCGTCCAGAACCGTGGGCTTGCGACCACCCACAAAGCCCGTGACTTCCGTCACCGTACGGCGGTTGCGCATTTCAGGCGCGCGCGTCACGACCAGCGGGCGGGTTTCGCCGTAGCTGACAACAGCCTCAAGCCGCGAGCGGCTGATCCCGCTGGCAACAAGATAATTAACCACAGCATGGGCGCGGCGCAGGCCAAGTCGTTGGTTGTATGCGTTCGAGCCAACCAGATCGGTGTGACCATAGACGCGGAAGCGCAGTTCGGGGAACTGGGCGATCCAATGGGCCTGCTGGCTAAGGATGGCGCGCGCTGTGTTGTCCAGCGTGGCGCTGTTGAAGGCAAAATTGACGGTGTCCTGCGATTCCTTGTTGAATCGGTTGGCCAGTGCTACGGCAGGGTTAATCTCGCCGTTTTGGACGCCTGTGTTATATGCGGTCGGTTGACCCAACCCGCCTTCATCCAGTTGGGCACCTGCTTCCACGAACCAGGATTTCGACGCTACATCCGCCCCCGAACATGCCGTCAGAATGGCAATAGCCGAGGTGGCTGCGAGCACTGGTTTGATACGTTCAATCGACATCTCAGTCCTCCATCACATAGCCATAGGACCCGGAGAAGTCCTGTTGCGCCACTTCACCTGCCGCCCCGGATTTGGGTCGGTTCTTGGCGGTAGTATTGCCGAACAGGAACAGTTCCTGCTCGGACGGTGGGCGGATCCGGTCGGTCGGAACGGCCAGCGCCTCTCCGCGTGTCGGGGTGACAAGATGCGCGGTGACGATGATAACCAGCTCTGATTGCGACCGTTGGTATTCGGTTGACCGGAAGAGTGCGCCCAGAACCGGGATGTCACCCAGCCACGGGACCGAACCGATATTGTCCTGGAAATCATCCTCGATCAGACCAGCGATGGCAAAGCTCTCTCCGTCCCGCATCTCGACCGTGGTTGAGGTTTCGCGGCGGCGGAAAGCGTTGATGCTGAAGCCGCCATTGTTATAGCTGACAGATTCATCCAGTCCCGATACAGCCGCATTCAGTTGCAGATTGATTACATCATCCGCCAGCACCGTGGGCGTGAAGGTCAGCTCGACACCGAAGGGCTTGTAGGTCACGGCGATCTCGTTGTCGCCGTTTGAGACGGGCAGGGGGTATTCGCCGCCCGCCAGGAATGAGGCTTCCTGACCCGAGAGGGCAGTCAGGTTCGGCTCGGCCAAAGTGCGGACAACGCCTTTTGTTTCAAGAGCTTCCAGAAGGATGCCCACCTGCAAACCACCGACTCCGACGCCGAATTTCATCGCACCATTAGCGCCCTCAACCGTTGTGGTCTGGGTTGTGTCAAGAAGGGATGCGCCTTGGCCGATGCCACGCGCTGTCGCAGCTTGGAAGCTGTCAGGGTTAAGCCCGCCCGATAGGGCAAGCGAGCTGGACAAGGATTTTCGAACCGAGCGGCCCATCTCGGCAAAGCGCACTTTCAACATGACTTGCTGAGTGCCGCCGACGGTCATTAGATTCGATACCCGCTCGGGTGCGTAACGCTGAGCCAGATCAAGCGCGCGATCCAGTCGCTGGATCGAGCTGACCATGCCTGACAGCACGATGCCGTCATTTGCGGTGCGTACTTCGATTTGTTCGCCGGGCAGGATCTGGCGCAGACGTTCCTTGAACTCTGCGATATCCGGCGCGACATGAACGTCAACATTGGTGATAAGTTTGCCATCGGCCCCAAGCAGGGTCAGCGTCGTGCGCCCTGGTGTCTTGCCCAGCACATAAATCGTGCGGTCCGACAGGGTCGAGATGTCCGCGATGCCGGGGTTGGCGATGGACAACTCGGCGAAGGGGACGTCGCTTTCGACGACCACGGCCCGGTTCATGGGAACTTTCAACGCGCCGGATGGTGCGCCGCTCATGACGCGCAGCGTTTCAGCGGAAGATGCCACTGGTACGCCGACCCCCAGCGTCAGACCCAATAGGGCTGCCTTAATAAATCGATCAACTTTCATGTGATCCTGCCTCTCTGACCACGTGTGGATAGCGTGGGGATTACCCACTTGACTGCTCCGGGTCTTGCGCCCGATTTAATGGGTTTTTCACCCGATTGCGTGGCAGACTGCGTCAGAAATCGAAATAATGCAAGAATCAATACCTTGCTGGGTCGGCTTCATGTGGACATGTCGCAACAGTTCAACTGTCGCGACATGTCATATCGGACCGCGATGTCACTCAGGACAGGCGATTTGGGTCTCGATGATCTCGCCGCCGCGACGGGTGCGAACGGTGCAGATCTCTTCTTGCACACCAACGATATCGCCCCTGATTTCGCTCTGTCCGACTTCTACCGATGAGGTAACGGTTTGGTCCTGGGTCCCCACAAGTGCAAGCGACAAGCGCCCGCTGGACTGTGCTTGCGCAAGGGCCGCGACCTGCCGCGGGGTCACTTCAACCGTGACGGTACGGGCGATCGTCGGACCGGTGCGATCGGTATCAGCGATCTGGTCGACGGCGATAATGTGAACATTGGCAAGGATCAGTTTGGTAACGGCTTGGCCTTCGCCCAGTTCATCCACACCACGCCCCGTCCAGTAAATGTCAATCCGGTCTTCAGGCCGCAGAAAGCCGGAAACGCCTGAACTGACATCAACGTTGATGGCAAAGGCACGCATCCCTGTCGCCAGACGCGAGGACACACCGGCATCTGCGCCGGGCTTTGTTACCTTCACCTGAAGCAGGGCTTCGTCTTTTTCCATAGCACGCAGGACGGTGCGGAATTTCTTTTCGCCGTCTGGGAAAATATCTTCGATCTTTCCAAATGTGCCTTCGGGAATCGCGTTCTCAGGCCATTTGACGGCCCGGATGTCTTCAGTTGTCATTTGTTCGCCATAGCGCAATGGGCGGTTTACGACGAACACATCAACTGTCGGAACGATCGCAGCGCGCGCCGCACGTTCCGCATCAAGCTGGGCTTGGTATCCGCCGATATAGTCCTTGGCCATATAAACAGCGAACCCTGCCAGGCCGACGCCTATGATCAGAACCAGTCCGAAGAGCAAACGCATTTAAGTTCCTTTCCCACTACAAGACGCCAGAGGCATCACACACCAACTCCCTCATCTACATGTCAACACGAATTGAGGCAATTTGAAGTATAAAGCGTGAATTTTGGGTGAACTTCACAGGAAACGTAAACAATTTCCAGTAACATTCATAAACTATTTAAATTTGCGCAGGATGCGCGAGAAAAAACCGCGCCGTGATGGCGCGGTTTTGCTAACAGTCGGACAATCTGACGATTGCTTAGTAGCTCATGATCGACATGGCATCCAGCGAGGACGAAATCTTGTCTGCCAGCGACGTGGTGCCGCCCGATACCGAGGTCAGAACTGCGATGCCGAGGCCAACGATAGCTGCGGTCAGAACGACCCAGTCTACGGTTACAGCGCCGTCTTCGTCGGCTTGGAAAGTCTTGATCAGGTTATACAGTTTCATATTCATTACTCCAGTTACTTGGTTAAATTAGTGGCTCATGATCGACATGGCGTCCAGCGAGGACGAGATCTTGTCTGCCAGCGACGTGGTGCCGCCAGATACCGAGGTCAGAACCGCGATGCCGAGGCCAACGATGGCTGCGGTCAGGACGACCCAGTCTACAGTTACAGCGCCGTCTTCGTCGGCTTGGAAAGTCTTGATCAGGTTATACAGTTTCATTTGTTTCACTCCGAAAGGTGTTGTTTCGTTTCGTTCACCTTGGCGCCTGAACTTTTTGCCGTCCGCAGCGCTGCTTGGCATGAAACCTAATTAGCCCTTTGATTGGGGCGAGAGTTGGGCAGGTTTCGTACCTTTTCTGGCTTAACGATTTTTTAATGGTTTGCGAAGTTAAGTTGTTGAAAATAATCAGTTTAAAAATGAATAAAAATCTTGTCTCTGTGATAATTCTGCGCGGATGCCCGCAAAACTCGTGGACAATATCAGGTAAATCTGGCCCTGACAGGTGAAATCTGCAACAAACAATAAAACAATTCGAGGCAGAGCAGTGAACCGCAAATGCGGCGCTTCGTGAACATAAGCATAGTCCTGACCCTTGCGATGGGGGTTCAGGCGCAGGCGGACACCACGCCAGCGCCCTTTCCAGACTTTACCTTCAAGCGTGTTTCGGTCCCTCAAGCCGGAGTCAAACGCATCACCATCCAGATTGATCCTGCCGCCCAAGCCGCGGCGCTTGCGCCCAAGACTCCGGCCCCTGATGTGGTCGAGGAGGTCGCGGCCGCTGTTCCGACGCCCCAGCCGACCGAATGGGATTGGTTCTGGACGACCGTGTCGCCACGGTTGGACAAGGCGGGGCCTGCGAATGTGCGCACAGCCCTTGATCTGCTTGAAACGCAAGAGGGGATGACGCAACCGCGTCTGCAACATTTGCAATCCATTGCAAAGGCACACGGTGCTGACATCCTGAAGGCAACGATTGGCACCCCAGTGTCTCCTGCGCTTGTTCTGGCCCTGATATCTGTGGAAAGCGGCGGGCGCGTGGATGTAGAAAGCCACGCAGGCGCGCAGGGTCTGATGCAATTGATCCCGGATACTGCCGCCCGGTTTGGAGTTGAGGACAGCAACAACCCCTCTCAAAACATCAAGGGTGGCGTCGCCTACCTGAATTGGTTGATCAACCATTTCCATGGCGATCCAATATTGGCCCTGGCCGGTTACAACGCGGGCGAGAATGCGGTGAAGGACAATGGGGGCGTGCCCCCCTATGCTGAAACCCGCGCTTATGTGCCTAAAGTTCTGGCTGCATGGAAAGTGGCGCGGGGGCTGTGCCTGACCCCGCCCGAACTGTTGTCTGACGGATGTGTATTTGCAGTGAATGGATTGTGATGTGATGGCTGAAGAGTTGATCAAGAAACCGTTCGTGTTGGACGTGGACGGAACGTTTCTGCGTACGGATTTACTGTTCGAATGTTTCTGGGCAGGTCTTGGCCGTGATCCGATTCACACGTTGAAAACCAGCTTGGCCCATTTTCGTGATCCCGCACGCCTGAAAGCAGAACTGGCCCGAATTGCTGAGCTGCGCACCGATTTGCTGCCAGTTGAACCTGATGTGCTTGAGGTTGCCCGCGCCGCGCAGGCAGAAGGGCGCGAAGTCGTGCTGGCCTCGGCCTCGGATTACAGCGTGGTGGCGCAACTGGCGGCGGACCATGGCCTGTCAGACCAAATCTTTGCTTCGGATGGGCAAACCAATCTGAAAGGCGCATGCAAAGCCGAGGCGTTGGTGGCAGCGTATGGCGAAGGTGGGTTCCACTATGCGGGCAACGCCCCGGTGGACCGCGCGGTGTGGGATCATGCCGATGCCGCCCTTGTCGTGGGCGATCCTCGTTCCGCCAAGGCGTTGGAGGCGCAGGGCAAGCCCGTCACCCAGATCGAAGGTGGCTGGCGCATGAAAGATGTGCTGAAAAGCTTCCGCCCCCATCAATGGGTCAAGAACGTGCTGCTGTTCGTGCCGATGATTGCGGGCCATGCGTTTGACCTGAACACGCTTCTTCTGGCGATCCTCGGGGTGATCAGCTTTTCGGCGGCGGCGTCCTCGATCTATCTGGTGAATGATCTTCTGGATCTTGAGGCTGACCGGCTCCACGTGAAAAAATGTGCCCGTCCCTTTGCCTCGGGCGCGGTGCCGATACAAGTGGGGATGACGTGTTTCTTCGTGCTGGCCGCCATCGCGCTGGGCGTCGCGGCATATCTGGGCTTGGCCTTTTTTGGTGTGGTCAGCCTGTATATGGGGCTTTCGCTGGCCTATTCGCTGAAGCTGAAGCGGATGCGCTGGGTGGATATCGCGGTGTTGGCGTCGCTCTATACACTTCGGGTTGTGGCGGGCGCTGCGGCGACCGACATCCATGTGTCAGGATACCTTCTGGTGTTCATCTTCCCGGTCTTCCTGGCCCTTGGCTGTGTGAAGCGGCTGACCGAGCTGACCCTTGCAACATCGGACGAGCGGTTGCCGGGGCGCGGCTATGGTCGCCCGGACCGGCCCGACCTTTTGAATGTCGCGTCACTAGGCGTGGTTGCGTCCTTGGTCGCGTTCTTCCTCTATTCCTTCACCGAACAAGCCCTGTCGCTTTACAAAACGCAGTGGCTAATGTGGGTGGCAGGTTTGCCGCTGGCATGGTGGATGATCCGCATGGTGCGGCTGGGCTGGTATGGCAAGCAGGATTACGACCCCATCGTATTCGCAATGAAAGACAAACGGGGCATCGGGCTGATGCTGATGACCATCTCGATTATGTTCTATGCCGCCGGACTATGGCAGGAATGGTTTGGCGTCGGATGACGCAGTTCGTCAGATCGACATCTTCTTGAAAATGAATTCAGGAATGCTGCGGATAATCAGCATGATATAGCGCCAGAAGAATGGCGTGTAGATCACGTTGCGCTGCTTTTCGATCGCCTTCAGGATATCGGCGGCGACCTTCTGGGGGGAGGCGACAAGAAACATCCCCTCGATCCCCCAGGTCATCGCGGTGTCCACGAAACCGGGCTTCACGGTCACCACATGGCCACCTGCACGGGTCAGGCGGTTGCGCAAGCCCGACAGATAGGTCGCAAAACCTGCCTTGGCCGAGCCATAGACATAGTTGCCAATCCGTCCCCGATCGCCTGCAACCGAACAGACGCCGACTACTGTGCCCGCGCCTCGATCTTCGATGATTGGCGCCAGCATGGTCAGGAATGCCGCCGGGCCAGTATGGCTATCTTTCACAACGCCTTCGATGAGGGCAGGGTCTGCATCGATATCTTCTTGTGCGGGCATTGAACCCACGAACACCGCGGCGTTGATTACGCCATCTTCGGCTGCGGCACGATCAATGATGGGCTGAAATGTCGAGATATCGCGGGCGTCGAAATTCACCGCCTCAGCGGTCACACCGCGTGCAGACAGGTCTGTAGCGGATCGCTTCAGATCTTCCATATCGCGTCCTGCCAGAAGGACGCTGGCGCCCTGGTCAGCCACGGCCTGCGCAAAGGCGCGCGCCATGGACGAAGTTGCGCCAAGGATAATCCAACACTGGTTCTGTTTGGTCTTTGTCATGTTCTTACTCCGCCTCGCGCAGGTTCAGACGGCGCACCATGTCGGTTTCCAGCGCGTGATCCGGGTCGGCCTTGTTGACCTGTTTCACCCAGTCGCCATGTTCGGGATACATCGCCTTGATCGCCGGGCCAGTGGCCAACGCGTCCTTGGCAAGATAAAGTCGCCCGCCTGCGTCCATGGTCATATCCTCAAGCATCGCGATCAGGTCCACAGCCGCATCACGGGCGGGGAAATCGACGGCGAGAGTGTAGCCTTCCATCGGAAAGCTCATATGACCCGCGCGACCCGGCCCCATGCGTTTGAGCACAGCGAGGGGCGAGGACAGGCCCGCGCCCGCGATCAGCTCCAGCATCTCTTTCAGCGCATCTGCCTGATCCAGCGGCACGACGTTCTGGAACTGGTAAAAACCGCGTTTGCCGTAAAGGCGGTTCCAGTCGTGGATCTTGTCCAGCGGGAAGAAGAAGTCGTCGATGCGTTTGACGGACGAGCGCCCCGAGCTAGGCACCCGTCGATAATAAGCGTTGTTAAAGGCTCGCACGACCGGGCCCGCCAGCGCGAAATTCGGCGCATCCAACGGGATTTTCTTAGAAGGTTTCGCCTTGGGCAGAAGCCCCGCAGCCAGTTCAGCTTCTTCTATGACACCGCGCCCAAGACTGTCGCCCTTGGCTGTCGTGTCGAGCCAGCCCACACAATAGGTTGCCTGACTGCCATCCAGCAGGGCAAGGTGGTCGTCCCAATCTTCGGCCCTGCGTTCGGTGACCATCATCACATCGCCGGGGCAGGGTTTGAGTTGCAGCTTCGCCTCAGCAATCACGCCGGTCTGGCCGATGCCGCCCATGGTGGCGCGGAACAAGCCTGCGTTGCGGGTGGGGGTGGCGACGGTGCGCTTGTCGCCATTCAGTAACGTGACGGACAGAACATGCTGGCCGAAGCTGCCCTCGTTATGGTGGTTCTTGCCATGCACGTCCTGCGCGATGCAGCCGCCAACGGTGGCAAAGCCGGTGCCTGGCATGACGGCGGGTAGCCATCCACGCGGGGCGAAGACGTGGGCCAGATCACCGATGGTGATGCCAGCCTCGACCGTAACAACGCCAGTGTCCGCGTTAAAGTCGATGATGCGGTTCATCCGCGTCATGTCGATGGCGCGACCGCCGTCGTTCAGCGCCGCATCGCCATAAGAGCGGCAATTGCCTATGGCTGGGCAGGGGTGGGCTTCCACAACCGCCTTCAGGCTGCGGGCGCGTTCTGGTCGCGCCAGTTCGGCACTTGCACGCTGAACCCGGCCCCAGCCGGAATACTCATTCTTTTTCCAAACCATGTGTATGTCTCAATGAATTGCGTTCGGCGACGGGAAAGACCAGAAGGCCGATCCCGATGGCGAACCAAAGGGTTGTAACGCGGATGATGGCGGTGGCAGGCACGCTGACCTCAAGCGGCACGCCCTCCATCGCGAGCAGGGCAATCATGGCGGCTTCGGCCCCGCCAACTCCGCCGGGTGCACCGGTCAGTCCACCGGCGAGGGTTGAGAAGACGAAGATCGCGACTGCCTTGGCAAAGCCGATATCGGCCCCCATCCACATCAATAGAAGGTGAAAGGCATAGCCTTCGGCAATCCAGCCAATAACCCCGATCAGAGCGGCAAGCGCCATCAAAGTGGGCGATGTAAACGCCGACAGCGAGAGGGAGGCGCGGCGGATCTTGGCCCAAAGCCGCGCAAACCGCCCGGTGATCCTGTGCCCCATCGTGGCGAACCAGCCCAGCAGGCGCGGTCGGGTCGCGGCGAAGGCGGCGATCAAGGCAAGGATGGTGACGGGCAGACCGCCCGCAATCCCGGTGGCCGAAAAGGCCAGCGCCAGCCCAAGGATCAGGGCCATGGCGGACAGGTCAGATGCGCGATCGACCAACACAAGTGGCGCTGTGCGTTCGAACGCCCACCCCGTTTCGCGTTTCAGCCAGCGCATTCGCACCAGTTCGCCCACGCGGCCCGGTGTGACCGACATGGCAAAACCGCCAAGGAAGTGGCGCAGGTCTTGGCCAAGACCTGTGGGCAATCCCAGTTTGCGCGCAAAGATATGCCAGCGCAGACCGCGAAAGACATAGTTTACAAGGCTCAACGCGAGTAGCACGGAGAATTGCGCGGCTGTCAGTTTGGCCAGTTGTGCGCGGGTTTCTTCCCACCCTGTAGCGGCCGCAATCCCGATCAATCCAACCAGCACCAAACCAAACAATCCCAGAAGCACAAGCGTATCACGCAACCGCCGGTTGGGGCTGGCATCAGGGGTAGATTGTTTCCCTGATGTGGAAGATATGGGGTTTACGCTGCTCATTGTCATTGCCCGGCTTATGGCGGGGGATTGCGGCGAGAATATGAAAGCATACGTGCAAAAGCGAGAGGCAATAACGCACGCGACGCTCATCTGGTACGGCTGCACCGACCGCTCCCGTTCGCGCTCCGACGCCTGAAAGAGCTGTGGTGATGGAAGGCCTTGTTTAGAGCGCGTGATCTTTGGGCGTCATCAGAGCCGGGCTCAAGGCGCGTGACAGGACTTGCCCTTCAAACCCACGCAGTTCGACATGAGCGAGCTCGCCTTGTTGTTCAGTCAGCCCCGGGAAGATCGCGTGAAGCTCTTCGATCTGCGCTTCAGTCAGCGTGGACAGGGTCACATCACCAAGATGAAGCGTCTCGGCAGGACAACCATCTGCAAAAACAATCTCGTGTTTTTCAAGGACGATATGCCAGTATTCCAGATCATCGACCTCGGCACCGCATTCAAAGATGCTGTCGCCATTCACAAGGCTTTTTGCACTGACAAGGGCTGCATCCTGTGCCAACAACAGATCCAAGTGCGGACCTTCCATAAGCAATCGGTGCTGCGGCGAAACGCGTAGAGTCTTGTTTGGCACGCCAGGCGCGAATGTGTCTGGTGCAATTGCCACTGGATCCAGCTGTGAATTGCCACGCCGACGATCCCGGTTGACCTTTGACGCAGATATCCAGCGCAGGGGTTGCAGACCACTGTCGCGGGTCATGACCAGATCACCAACGCGCAATGTCTCGATCCGGCGTGGGCCGAGATTAGTAAGGATTTCTGTTCCGCGAGCAAAGCACACCTCGGTCTCGCCAAAGATAGTTATCGTCACTTGATGGGTGTCAACGACCGCCGTGCCGTTGACGGTTGAATTGGTGCCATCGAAAGAAGTGTCCGTAACTCGGATATTGAAGGTAACATCCAGACTTTGACCTGCGTCCAACCCATCTAAAGCAGGATCGTCGCTGTCCACAACGAAAGACCAAGTATAGCCACCTTCGCCATTTGCGGTGTTCTGGGTGATAGTCAGCGTCCCGAACGAGGGGGCGGACAGGATATCGTATCCGCCAGCAAGCCAACTGTAGGTGCCAGGCTCGGTGTTCACCACGGTGCCGCTGGCACTGACATTACCCGTTCCGGGCAAGCCTTCGGTGATCGAGGCAGTGGTCGGTCCTGATAGACTCACCATGTTTGGGTCTCCTTCACTCGGCACAAAATAAATGGGGGCATCTACGGTTCCATTTCCCAAGCGACCTATTTTTACAGCACCCTTGATTTCATAACTACGTTAATCGGAGCATTCTGGCAATTTGTTGAAGCAGAAAAGGGTATTTTGCGTCAGCTTGCGACACGCTATGCGACCATGGTCGAGCGGATCTTCCATTTCGAACTGCCGGGGCTGCGATGCCATTCAAGCACTTTTTTCTGACCTTCGTGGATTCGTAAGGTCTTCACGCTGTCTTCTTGAACAGTTGCCTTGATATTCTCAATGATCTCAGCGCCATGTCCCCACGGTGCCATGATGTCCATGATCCAAAGCTGTTCGCCCGACCGCCATTCATCAAATTCATCCAATCCGTTGCCAGACAGATGCTTTTTCTCGGCGGCGGCATCCAACTTGGCCCAGGTCACAAGGCCGCGTGGGACATCGCGTGCCTGGTAAATATTGAACTGTTTGAGATATATCGGAGGCTCAAACGCCTTCGCAATCGCGCGGGCCGACCAATCACCATAGACGTTGGAATAGAACGCCAGGAATGCCAATTCACCAAACACCCGCAGAACATCTTCGTTGGGATAGAGGGGCGACACTTCGATCAGTCCGCCAGTGTCTTTGTTTTCTGTTATGCCCATACCTAAGACCTGAACCTTAACTCTATTTTCCCCTCGACGGCACCTTTTTCGGATAACAGTATTGGGCTGCCAACCGGAAAGTGGAGCAACAAGTGACGGACCCCGCCGAAGATGACAATACCAAAGTAGATTTGGAATTTCCAAAACCGCCTGCGCTGACAACGGGTCGAGTACGCCTACAACCCAGCAACGGGTTTCGCGGCTGGCTGACCAAAAACAAGATTTCTCTGGCGTTCAACACCTATCACATTGGTAAGCTGTTCATGATTGGCGTGAACGAGGCCGGACAGTTCGTGCTGTCGGATGCCAACTTTCCCCGTTCCATGGGGTTGAGCCTTCATAAGGGCACGTTGTGGATGGCCAGCCAAAAGCAAATCTGGCGTTTCGAGAATTTTCTGGATAAAGGCCAGATGTCGCAGGGAAACGATGCGGTTTTTGCACCAATTGGCGCGACCACGACGGGCTATATCAACCTGCATGACCTGCGTGTTAGTGATCATGGCGTGTATTTCGTCGCCTGTCAGTTCAACTGTATCGGGCGGCTGCATGAAAAGTGGAGTTTTGAGCCGATTTGGAAGCCGCCGTTCATCAGCGAGTTTGCTTATGGGGATCGGTGCCATCTGAATTGTCTTGCCTTGGAAGAAGGTGTGCCCAAATACGTCACGTGTTTCGCCGAAACCGATGTTCCCGAGGGGTGGCGCGCACTACCGAAAGATCAAAGCGCCGGGCTTGTGGTGGATGTTAAGACCAACAACATTCTGTGTGACAGTCTACACATGCCACATTCTCCGCAGCTTCATAACGGGCGGCTGTACGTCGCCAATAGCGGACAGGGTGAGTTTGGTGAAGTTGACCGGTCAACGGGCGAGTACAAGCCTATTTGTTTCATTCCGGGGTTCACCCGTGGCGTTGCATTCTGGAAAAATTACGCATTGGTTGGGGCATCTCGACCTAGGCAGAGCGGCGTGTTTGAGGGCAACGACGGCACGCCTCTTAATCAGAGACTTCAAGATATGGGGGTCGATCCGGAATGTTCGATCTCGGTGATCAATCTGGACACAGGTGACATTGAACATCAAATCGTGCTGGATGGCGTCGCATCCGAAATCTATGATCTTTGTATTCTGCCTGCGATCCGTAAACCACGTGTTCTGGACGTCGAAAGCGATGCGATGAACACGATGTTCCGGCCTTCAAAACTGCATATCTGAATACAACCAGAAACGAAAAAGGCTCCGCGAACGGAGCCTTTGTTGTGTTTCGTCACTTTGGCTTAGTTGACGATCTTTGCCTCGGTCGCGGCGCGCAACTCGTCTTCGGTCACGCCATCGGCGGTCTCGACGATTTTCAAGCCACCTTCGACCACATCCAGAACCCCAAGGTTGGTGATGATACGGTCGACCACGGCCTTGCCGGTCAGCGGCAGGCTGCATTCCTTCAGCACTTTGCTGTCGCCGTGCTTGTTGGTGTGGTCCATCACGACCACCACGCGGCCAACACCGGCCACAAGGTCCATCGCGCCGCCCATACCTTTGACCAGCTTGCCGGGAATCATCCAGTTGGCCAAATCGCCGTTTTCGGCCACTTCCATCGCGCCAAGGATCGCCATGGCGATCTTGCCGCCCCGGATCATCCCAAAGCTCATCGAGCTGTCGAAATACGAGGTCTGGGGCAGTTCGGTGATGGTCTGCTTACCAGCATTGATCAGGTCGGCGTCGATCTCGGCCTCGGTCGGGAAGGGGCCCATGCCCAGCATGCCGTTTTCCGATTGCAGTGTGACCTCGACCCCATCAGGGATGAAGTTGGACACCAGCGTCGGGATGCCGATGCCAAGGTTCACATACCAGCCGTCTTGCAGTTCCTGTGCCGCGCGGGCGGCCATTTGATTGCGGTCCCATGCCATGATCTTAGCCCTCCCGAATGGTGCGTTGTTCGATACGCTTTTCGTGCTCGCCTTGGATGATGCGATGCACATAGATGCCCGGCAGATGGATCGCATCGGGGTCAAGCGACCCGGTCGGCACGATCTCTTCGACTTCGGCCACGCACACCTTGCCACACATGGCGGCGGGCGGGTTGAAGTTGCGGGCAGTCTTGCGGAAAATCAGGTTGCCGGTTTCATCCGCTTTCCACGCTTTCACGATCGAAAGGTCAGCAAAGATGCCTTCTTCAAGGATATATTCCTCGCCATTGAAGACCTTCACTTCTTTGCCTTCCGCGATCACGGTGCCTACGCCGGTTTTGGTATAAAAACCGGGGATGCCGTGACCGGCAGCACGCATGCGTTCGGCCAGCGTGCCTTGGGGGTTGAATTCCAGTTCCAACTCGCCCGACAGGTATTGGCGCATGAATTCGGCGTTTTCGCCGACATAAGACGACATCATCTTCTTGATCTGTTTCGTGTCCAGCAATTTGCCAAGCCCGAAGCCGTCAACGCCGCAGTTGTTCGATGCGATGGTGGTGTCTTTGACGCCGCTTTCCACAAGCGCGTCGATCAGCAATTCTGGAATGCCACACAGGCCAAAGCCCCCAGCGGCAATCAGCATGCCGTCGCTGAGCAGCCCATCAAGAGCCTCGCCGGCGCTGCCATATACCTTTTTCATGAAAGTTACCTCTCGTCAGTTTCGCACCTGTTCTGGCGTGAGGACGGTGCAAAGTCAACGAAACGCACGCGCGGAAGGGCGGTCTGCGTATTTCTACCTGCTTGGGCGTCTATAACTTTGGTTGGTTGTCGGGCGGATCATCCAAAGTGCAGTATCGCGGCAACAGGACGTGACGATAGATCGGGACATCGACTGACTAGATACGGAGACCACCATGACCCAGATGAAAACGTCAAACGCCTTTGTCACCGCAGTAGTTCTGGCGATGCTTGCCGCTCCGGCCAGCGCCCAGACCACACGGGACGACGTGATCGAAATGTTGACCGCCGAGGGCTACACCGAGATCAAGATCAAGCGCAGCCTGTTCGGCAACCTGAGAATTGAAGGCGAAGGCCCGAAGGGCGAGCGTGAAATTGTATTGGGAAAGAACGGCGAGATTCTGCGCGATAAGTTCGAGCCCGAGGATGATCGCGACGACGATCGGGATAGCCGCGACGATGACGACGATGACGACGATGACGACTATGACGACTATGACGACTATGACGACGATGACGATGATGACGATGATGATCGTGATGACGATGACCGCGATGACGATCGGGATGATGATCGCGATGATGATCGCGATGATGACCGTGACAATGATCGGGATGATGACCGAGACGACGACGACTGATCAAACTTGATCTGACAAACAGCCAGAGGCCGACATGAAACCAATCACGATTACCAGACTTGGCGTTGCGATTTACGTGCTGTCGGCCTTGGCCTTTACCGAGGAGCTGGTGGGTGAAATCACTGGCTTCTATTTGCTCAACTACGGTTGGATCGTGCACGAAATCGTCGAGCTCATTACGCTTGGCGGCTTTGTCATCGGCGGTCTGTTGTTGTGGTATAGTCACCGCGTTCTTCATGCCAGAAACGCCGAGGTCGAAAGACTTCTGCATGCTGCACAGGGCGAGTTTACAGCAATGCTACACGCCCTGTTTGCGCACTGGTCGCTCACCGAGGCCGAAGAAGACATCGCGCTGTTGACCGTCAAGGGCTTGACCGTCGCCGAGATCGCCGAGGCCCGCAACACCAGCCCAGGTACGGTTAAATCGCAAAACAACGCGATTTACCGCAAGGCTGGGGTAAAGAACCGCACCCAGTTGGTGGGCGCGGTGGTTGAGGAGTTGCTAGAAGGGCCCGACGATCAACAAAAGGGCAATGCGGCGTAAGTAGAATGCCGGTCTTAGTGCCTTCTAGATCACGCGCACTTGCGCACCGATCGGCGTGATGGCGAACAGCTCGGCGATGGCACTGTTGTAAAGACCGATGCACCCGTCCGAGCTGCGTCGTCCGATCTTGCGCGTGTCATGGGTGCCATGGATCAGATAGGCTGGCCAATCCAGATACATCGCATGGGTGCCCAGCGGATTGTCAGGGCCGGGCGGCGTGTATTTCAGCTCGGGATTGCGTTCCAGCATGCTTGGAGTCGGGGTCCAGTCAGGGGCCTCGCGTTTGCGAACGATCTTCGTGTATCCGGTTTTGGTTAGCTCATCCGTCATCGGAACCGAGGAGGGATAGATGCGATAATCGCTGCCATCGGCGCTCCAATAATGCAAGGCGCGCGAAATGGTGTCACAGACGATGGTCACCCGGTCCAGCTTGTCGAAATGGTCGCGCCAGTCTTGGTTGGCAAAGCTTGATGCATTGCGCTTGGCAGTTTCGATGATGGGAGTGGCAAGGCCAGTGCTAGGCAGCGAAAGGGATGCTGCCGCGCCTGCGATGACCGCGCGGCGCGAAAGAATACGTGACATGGTGAGGCTCACTTTTCGATTGCGTTTGGCCGCACTGAAGCCGGTCTAAAGGTGGGTTTCAAATCACGAATTCGAGAGTTGGAATGTAATCTGGACAGTGTCGCATTTTGGCCCGGATCGGGGTGCCGCACGCAATGAATGGCGTGGCACCCCAGTCCCAATGACACAGTCAGCCTTTGCTGGCTGTTGGTTTTTTCTTGGCGGCCTGCTTTTTCTTCGCCGCAGGTTTCTTTTTCGGTGCGGCTTTCTTTTTCGCAGGCTTTTTCTTGGCCGCTTTTTCCGCGATCCACTCGACGGCCATTTCCATGGTCACGTCAGTTGCCTCGACGTCTTTGGGAATGGTCGCGTTGACCTTTTCCCATTTCACATAGGGCCCATAACGCCCGTCCATAACATTCACGGGGCCGCCGTCCTCAGGATGTTCGCCCAGTTCTTTCAACGGCTTGGCTGCTGCCCGCCCGCGCCCACCGGGGTTGGCGCGTTTTTCTGCCAGCATCTCGACCGCGCGGTTCATGCCGATCTCAAAGACATCGTTGGGGTCTTTCAGATTGGCATAGGTCGGTTTGGCGTCGTCGGGCAGTTTGTGCATGACATAAGGGCCAAAGCGCCCGAAATTCGCGCTGATCATGCCACCTTCGGGATGTTCGCCAATTTCGCGGGGCAAGGACAGCAGCACCAGTGCCTGTTCCAGATCCATCTCGTCCTTGTCCCAGCCTTTGGGCAGGGACGCGCGCGGCGGCTTCTTGTTTTCCGGTGTGGGTTCGCCGCGCTGCACGTAAGGCCCGAAGCGCCCGGATTTCAGCCAGATTTCGTCGCCGGCATCTTCGCCCAACATCCGCTCGTCACCCTCAGCGCCTTCGCCTGCGATGGGGCGCGTATAGGTGCATTCGGGATAGTTGCCACAACCGACAAACCCACCAGTGCGCGAGGTTTTCAGGTGCAGCTGACCTTTGCCGCATTTCGGGCAGATGCGCGGGTCTGATCCATCTTCGCGCGGCGGATACAGTTGCGGCGCAAGGGCGGCGTCCAACTTGTCGAGCACTTCCGAGATGCGCAACTCGGACGTCTCGGCAATTGCCGCCGAGAAATCGCGCCAGAAGCGCGCGAGCACCTCTTTATAATCCATGTCGCCAGCCGAGATTTCGTCCAGCTCTTCTTCCAAATGTGCGGTAAATTCGTATCCCACATATTTACGGAAGAAATTCATCAGGAAGATGGTGACGATCCGCCCCTTGTCCTCGGGAAACAGACGGTTCTTGTCTTTGCGGACATACTCGCGGTCCTGAATGGTCGTGATCACCGACGCATAGGTCGAGGGGCGACCGATGCCCAGTTCTTCCATGCGCTTGACCAGCGTGGCCTCGGTGTAACGGGGCGGGGGTTGGGTGAAATGCTGTTCGGGCGTGACGCCTTTTTTCTCGGCCTTTTCGCCTTCCATGATCTGGGGTAGGCGCTTGTCGTCATCATCCACCACCTGATCGTCGCGACCTTCTTCATAGACCTTCAGAAAGCCTTCGAACACGACAACCTGTCCGGTGGCGCGCAGCACGACCTGACCGTCGGATGAGCCGACATCAACCGTCGTGCGTTCAAACTTCGCGCTTTCCATCTGGCTGGCCAGCGTGCGTTTCCAGATCAGGTCGTAAAGCTTGCGCTGATCGGGTTCCAACCGCGCCAGATCACTCGCGGATACGGTCATATCCGTCGGGCGGATACATTCGTGCGCTTCTTGCGCGTTCTTGGCCTTGTTCTTGTAAATCCGGGGCTTGGCCGGGATGAACTCCTTACCATAACGATCCGAAATCGCATCACGCGCGGCGGCCACGGCTTCCGGCGCCATGTCGATCCCGTCGGTCCGCATATAGGTGATATAGCCCGCTTCATAGAGGCGCTGGGCTGTCGACATGGTCTGACGCGCGCCAAAGCCGAACTTGCGGCTCGCGTCCTGTTGCAGGGTCGACGTCATGAAGGGCGGCGAGGGGTTGCGGGTCGCGGGTTTTGCTTCGACCGACTGAACGGTCAGATCGCGCGAGGAAATCGCCTGCACGGCCATTTCGGCAGCGGTCTCGTTCTCAAGGTCATAGCGGTCCAGCTTTTGGCCGCCCAGAACTGTCAGACGTGCCTCGAATTCCTGCCCGCGTGGGGTGGAGAGCAGCGCTTTCACCGACCAGTATTCACGGGCCTTGAACGCCTCGATCTCTTCCTCACGCTCAACGATCAGGCGCAGGCAGACCGACTGCACACGACCCGCAGAGCGCGCGCCGGGCAGTTTGCGCCACAGAACGGGTGACAGGTTGAAGCCCACCAGATAATCCAGCGCGCGACGGGCCAGATAGGCCTCGACCAGATCGGTGTCGACGTCGCGGGGCTGTTGCATCGCCTCGGTCACTGCGGATTTTGTGATCGCGTTGAACACCACACGGCTGACCGGCGTGTCCTTCTTGATCGCCCGCCGTTTGCGCAGGGCTTCCTCAAGGTGCCACGAAATCGCTTCCCCTTCGCGATCGGGGTCGGTTGCGAGGATCAGGTTGTTGTCGTCTTTCAATGCGTCCGCAATGGCGCGCACATGCTTGGCGCTGTCGCGTCCAACCTCCCATTTCATAGCGAAATCGGCGTCCGTATCGACGGACCCGTCCTTGGGTGGCAAGTCGCGCACGTGGCCGTAAGAGGCAAGAACCGTATAGTCCGACCCAAGATACTTGTTGATGGTCTTGGCTTTGGCCGGGCTTTCAACGACGACAACTGGCATGAACTTCCTCTCGACTCAGGCGACCATGAAAAAATGGCGGTCTTACTGGAGGCGTTAGATGTGTTGCGAAGGGGCAGCTTGTCAATGGGCAGGCTTTATATATAGGCGGTCCTTTCGCCGCGCCCCCTTTAGGGGGCGGGAAAATGCAGGGTGAGGCCGACAATCGGTTTGCGCATGTGGAACATTCGTGGAACACTCTTCCCACCCTGCTTCCCCGTTGATAAAGAGCGCATATGAGTGATTTCAACGAAGACGACGCTTTTGAGGCCGCTGCGCTCCCCAGCCTGTCACAACAGGCAATGGCCGCGCGCCCGATGCCGTATTTGGAAGGGCTGAACCCCGCCCAACGCGAGGCGGTCGAGGCACTGGATGGCCCCGTCCTGATGCTGGCGGGCGCGGGCACCGGTAAGACCAAGGCTCTGACGACGCGGATTGCGCATCTTTTGAACACCGGGCAGGCGCGGACGAACGAGATCCTTGCCGTAACCTTCACCAACAAGGCCGCGCGCGAGATGAAGGAACGTGTCGCAGGCCTGCTGGGGCAAACGGTTGAGGGCATGCCCTGGATGGGCACGTTCCACTCGATCTGCGTGAAGCTTCTGCGCCGTCATGCCGAGCTTGTGGGGCTGAAAACAAACTTCACCATTCTGGACACGGACGACCAGATCAGGCTGATGAAGCAGCTGATTGGCGCCAACAATATCGACGAAAAGCGCTGGCCCGCGCGGTTGTTGGCGGGGGTGATCGACAACTGGAAGAACCGCGCTTGGACGCCCGAAGTGTTGCCTGCGAGTGAGGCCAACGCGTTCAATGGACGCGGCCCGGAACTGTATGCGCAGTATCAGGCGCGGTTACAGACCCTAAACGCCTGCGACTTCGGCGACCTGCTTCTGCATATGGTCACAATTTTTCAGAAACACGACGACATCCTGAAGCAATACCAAGGCTGGTTTCGCTACATCCTCGTCGACGAATACCAAGATACCAACGTGGCCCAATACCTGTGGCTGCGCCTGCTGGCGGCGGGTCACAAGAATATCTGCTGTGTGGGCGATGACGACCAGTCGATCTATGGCTGGCGCGGGGCCGAAGTCGGCAATATCTTGCGGTTTGAAAAGGATTTTCCCGGCGCGAAGGTGGTGCGGCTGGAACAAAACTATCGCTCGACCGCGCATATTCTGGCCGCGGCGTCCGGCGTGATCGCGGGCAACGAAGACCGGCTGGGCAAAGAGTTGTGGACGGATGCCGAGGGCGGCGAGAAGGTCCGCCTGATCGGCCATTGGGATGGTGACGAAGAAGCCCGCTGGGTCGGGGAAGAGATCGAGGCGATGCAATCGGGCACCCGTGGCCGCGCGCCGATGTCTTTGGACGATATGGCTATCCTCGTGCGCGCCTCCCACCAGATGCGCGCGTTTGAGGATCGTTTCCTGACCATCGGTCTGCCCTATCGCGTGATCGGCGGTCCACGTTTTTACGAGCGTTTGGAAATCCGCGATGCGATGGCCTATTTCCGGCTGGCAGTGAGCCAAGACGACGACCTGGCGTTTGAACGCATCGTCAACACGCCACGCCGGGGGCTGGGGGATAAAGCGGTGCAGACCATTCAGGGGCTTGCGCGCCAAAACGGCGTGTCGCTGGTTGAAGGCGCGCGGATTGCGGTCGAAAGCGGTGCGATCAAGGGCAAGGGCGGCAAGGGTTTGGCCGAACTGGTCGCGGGCCTTGACCGCTGGTTCAACCAATTGCGTGCGGAGGAAGACACCCATGTCGAAATGGCCGAGGTGATCTTGGAGGAATCCGGCTACACTGAGATGTGGCTGAACGACAAAACGCCCGAAGCTCCGGGGCGGCTGGAAAACCTCAAGGAACTGGTCAAGGCTTTGGAAAGTTTCGAAAACCTGCAAGGGTTTTTGGAGCATATCAGCCTGATCATGGACAATGACACGGACGACGCCGAGGAAAAAGTCACCATCATGACCCTGCACGCGGCCAAGGGGTTGGAATACCCCGCCGTGTTCCTGCCGGGGTGGGAGGATGGTCTGTTCCCCTCGCAACGCTCGATGGATGAAAGCGGGCTGAAAGGGCTAGAGGAAGAACGCCGCCTGGCCTATGTCGGCATCACCCGGGCGGAAGAGGTTTGCACGATCTCATTCGCCGCCAACCGGCGCGTTTATGGGCAATGGCAAAGCCAGTTGCCATCGCGCTTTGTCGACGAGTTGCCCACAGATCACGTCGAAGTGCTGACCGCGCCTGGCCTTTACGGCGGCGGCTATGGCGGTACAGCAGGCGATTTCGGCGCCTCGCCACTTGACGACAAGGCCAGCCGGGCCGATGCCTATAACTCGCCGGGATGGAGGCGGATGCAGGCGCAGGGCAACCTGCGCACCAAGCCCAGCCCGAACGAAGCGCGCGGGCTGGTGATTGATGCGACCGCCGTGTCGTCCTTCACCCAAGGCGATCGGGTGTTTCACACCAAGTTCGGCTATGGCACCGTGATGGGCATCGAAGGCGACAAGCTGGATATCGAATTCGACAAGGCGGGTGCGAAGAAAGTCGTTTCCAAGTTCATAGTGCCAGCCGCGCAGGCGGGCGACGTGCCGTTCTAAGGCGGCGCATCAACGGTCCGGTGGGGTCCAGTCCTTCTCGGGCTCGGCGCCTTGGCGGCGCAGGCGCAGCGCCAACCCGACCGAGACACCGACGCCGATTGCAATGGTCAAGCCCGCAAACACCGTCAACACCAGCGTCAGCAACAGCAACACACGGTCCGACATGCGCCCCTGCATATAGCCGCGCCATTTCTGCGGCTCGCTCATGTTCCACGCGGTCAGGATCAACAGCCCCGCCAGAGCAGGCATTGCAAGATACCCGGCCAGCGGGGCGGCCAGCAGCATGACCAGCAGGATGGTCAGTGCGTGTATGATTCCCGCAACTGGTGTCTTGCCGCCCGCGCGCACATTGGTTGCTGTGCGCGCAATTGCCCCGGTGGCGGGTAGGCCGACAAATAGGGCAGATCCAATATTCGCAAAGCCTTGTGCCAGGATTTCAGCGTTGGCGCGATGTTTTCCGCCGATCATGCGATCCGCTACCATTGCCGACAGAAGCGATTCAATGCTTGCCAAAAAGGCGATGACGATAGCCGAAGGCAGCAGCTCAGTGATCCGCGCAAGGCTGATTTGGGGCAGGGATGGGTGTGGTAATGTGCTTGGCAATGGGCCAAACCGCGAATAAATCGTCTCGACAGGCAACGCGGCAATTGCCACCGCGGCCGATGTTAATCCCACCGCAACTATCAGACCCGGAAATCTGGGGGCCAATCGCCGCAGAAAGACGATCAATGCCATCGTTACCAGTCCGATCGTGAGTGTTTGGAGGCCTATGGTGTCGCGTGCGGCCCAAAGTGTGCTCATCTTCGCAATGAACTCAGCTGGCACTTCGGCGATAGACAGGCCGAACAGGTCCTTGATTTGACTGGTGGCGATGATGATACCGATGCCAATCGTGAAGCCGTTGATGACGGGTCCGGGCACATAGGCCGCCAGATTGCCCGCTCGCAAATAGCCTGCGGCTATCATGATGGCTCCGGCCATCAATGTCGCCAGAACCAGCCCGTCATATCCGTGATCGGCGATGATGCTATAGACAACGACGATGAACGCACCGGTTGGGCCACCAATCTGAACCCGACTACCCCCAAGAAGTGAAATCAGAAACCCCGCAACAATTGCGGTGACAAGCCCTTTCTCCGGTCCTGCGCCCGAAGCGATCGCAATGGCAAGGCTTAACGGCAGGGCAACCATGGCAACGGTAACACCTGCGATCAGGTCGCTTGCGAATTGCTCGCGATCATAGTCGCGCAGCGTCGTTAGGATTTTGGGTTTCATGAAGCGAGCTATGCCGTCTTGCGTCTAAAAATCAATCGACAAAATTGCACGCCTGATATGCCGGGCAGACGTCTGCGGATCGTGCGAAGTGCGGTGTGGCGAAAAAAACGGTGACGCCCGGGAGGAGGTGGGCGTCACCGTTTCTATGTGAGGCGGGGCTCTGGGAGGAGGTAGAGACCCGACGTCATGTGGTTCAGGGTCTGGGAGGAGATAGACCCGTCACCGTATCGGTTCTGCCCCGGGAGGAGGTGGAGAAGAACCGTATCTTTGGGGGTGCGGCGACACCCGGGAGGAGGTAGGTGCCGCCGCGACCCACGAACCTTCAGGGAGGAGGACGAAGGTTCGAAACTTGTTGATTGTGCGACGGAACCGGGGAGGAGGTCGGTCCCGCCGCCAATCAAAGCCAACACCCGGGAGGAGGTAGGTGCTGGCAAGGAAACTTAGTTGCCGTAAACAGCCATACGAGCGACGAACCGGATCGACGAGCGGCCAAGCCCAAGATCGTTCAGTTCACGATCGCTCAGATCGTTCAGTTCGCGCACGGTTGCGCGGTACTGGGCGCGCTGCTCCATCTGCTCTTTCCAAACGGCGATACGGGCGGCCATGCGGTCTGCAATGCTGACGGGGGCCGAAAGAATTTCTGTTGCGTATGTCATATCTTTACTCACTTACATCTCATCCGCAGAACCCTGCGGGGCGGGGCGGCGGGGCCGCTTTTGTTAACTCTGTTGGCGCTCAATTTGTCGCCTTGACCCCAAGATGGGCATAATGCTGCAGATGCACAATACCCTGCATTCGCAAACCCGATATGCGGCGAGTGCATACTTAAAAATGACACAATATTAATCAGTTGCTGACATATTCTGCGCTGACGTTAGGTAAATTGCTGCATTGCAGAAGGTGTGGTGTTGGCGTTAACTTTAGGTCAATTCTCGTGGTGCTTGATTTTTGCCCGATGTGTTCAGATCTGAGGCGCGATCCGCGGGCCAGACCTGAAGAAGGATTTAGGACAGGGGTGCGATATGGAGCGACTCACCGCAGGTTTGCGGCTGTTTGACCGCCGGCTTTTTGGTTCCTATCCCCTTGCACCTGCCGACAAAGCTGCCAAGTAATGGGCGACACAGAAGGAGACATAGATGTCGGATATGCGCGAAAAGATCATGGGCACCTTATCCACCGTTGCCCTTCCGGATGGTGGGGATCTTGCGTCGCGCGATATGGTGCGTGCATTGAACGTTGATGGCGGGGCCGTCAGTTTCGTTATCGAAGCGCCGACGCCTGAGCAGGCAGCAGGAATGGAGGCTCAACGACGTGCAGCTGAAGCCGCCGTTGCTGCTTTGGACGGGGTCGAGCGTGTCTCGGTAATCCTGACGGCGCATGGCCCAGCAAAAACTGCGCCGCAGCCACCCAATCTGAAGATCGGCGGGCATCCCAAGCCACAAGCTGGGCCATTGCCTGTGCCAGGTGTGGCAAACGTGATCGCCATTGCGTCCGGCAAGGGTGGGGTGGGGAAATCCACACTCAGCTCCAACCTCGCCGTGGCGTTGGCGCGCCAAGGGCGCAAGGTTGGGTTGCTGGACGCGGATATTCTGGGGCCGTCCCAACCGCGCATGATGGGAACAAGCCAGCGTCCATCCTCGCCTGATGGAGAGCAACTGATCCCGGTCGAGGTGCATGGCGTCAAAATGATGTCTATTGGTCTGATGCTGAAATCTGATCGCGAGGCCGTGGTCTGGCGTGGTCCCATGCTGATGGGCGCGCTGCAGCAATTGATGTTTCAGGTTGATTGGGCGCCGCTGGACGTGCTGATCATTGACCTGCCGCCGGGCACGGGCGATGTGCAGCTGACCTTGGCGCAAAAATCGCAGATCACCGGCGCGATTATCGTATCGACCCCGCAGGATGTGGCGCTTTTGGATGCACGCAAGGCGATCGACATGTTTGACAAGGTAAAGGTTCCGATCCTTGGGCTGGTCGAAAACATGTCGACCTATGTCTGTCCAAATTGTGGGCACGAGGCGCACCTGTTCGGACATGGCGGCGTGCGCGACGAAGCCGCCGAACTGGGGACACCCTTCCTTGGCGAAATCCCACTGTCGCTGGACGTGCGCCTTGCAGGTGATCACGGCACGCCTATCGCCGCTGGGTCCGGGCCGGTGGCTGATGCCTATGCTACGCTGGCTCGTGATCTGGTGGCGCGCGGCATCGCCTAAGCGAACTGACATTATCTGAACGGCCTGTGGGAAACCATGGGTCGTTTTGAATCTGGCAGCTAGATTGGCGTATGGGAAACCGTGGGCGGGCGGCTAATAGCCACCGAATCAATGTGATTTAACAACGGATTCTCCGTATAAACACTGGTCTGCTGCGATGGATTTGCCGCGAATAGCGCCCTTGATGACTATTTTTCGGGAAATTGTGGGATAATTTTGTGCTGCAGGTGCAGCACTATATTTAGTGTGTAGAGGCAATATATATCACTAGGTTTCGCGTCAATCTGTCCCAGAAGTACACTATATGTTGTTTTTGATGGGGCTAAAAAACAACATCTGGTCCAACTTTCCCGTAAAAACCTGTTGCGTCCCATGAATTCCCAAGCTATCCCTTAATGCAAGATGAGGACGGGACATAAGAGGCAACAAGACCTCGAGACACTCCCAAGTCAGGTTTCATACAGGCACCCGCTTCATCCTAAGAAAGAGATCCGGCGCGAACGCGAGCAGACATCCCCCCAGGTGGCGCGCGCAGCTGGACACCCGGAAACGGGACAGGCGGCGGATTGGGCAGTGGCAGCAGCTCAATCCGCCGTTTCTATTCCAGCCCCTTGAATTTGGGGCATGGCAGTGAAGTGGGACAGTGAAGGAGCCGCGAAAGTGGCACGCAGGTTCAGAGGTGAAAGCCACCACAAGGTGGACGCAAAGGGCAGGGTTTCGATCCCAGCCCTGTTTCGCCGTGTTCTGGAAGCTGGCGACCCTGACTGGACTGAAGGTTTGAACCCCAATCTTGTCATTGTCTATGGCGACAAGCGCCGCAACTACCTTGAATGCTATACGATCGAAGCGATTGATGATGTTGATCAGCAGATCGCCGATTTGCCACGCGGCTCGGTCGAGCGTCGCGCACTTGAGCGTATGTTTAACGGTCAATCCCTGCCGACAACGGTTGATGAGACAGGGCGTCTGGTGTTGCCCGCAAAACTGCGCGCGAAGATCGGGCTTGAGAACGAAGCGTTCTTTATTGCCACTGGCGACACGTTCCAGATCTGGAAGCCCGAGACATATGAAAACGTAGAAATGGCCAAGGCCGAGGCGTGGCTGGACAGCCAGCCCGAGGATTTCGACCCGCTTACCTTGCTGGGCGGCGGGTCCGCGTCTGGCAGGGATGGATGATATGACCAACCCGGCTGCCACCGATAAACGTCCCCACATTCCAGTATTGCTACGGCCGCTTTTAGAAGCGGTCGCGCCTGTTTCTGGCGACTGGGCGGATGGCACGTTCGGGGCGGGGGGTTATACGCGTGGATTGTTGGAAGCCGGGGCAGACTGGGTCTGCGGTATCGACCGTGATCCGATGGTGTTCGACATGGCCGCCGACTGGGTCGCCGAGTATGGCGACCGGCTGGCCTTGCGTGAAGGCACATTCTCGGACTTGGACGAGTTGGCTGGTCGCCCGTTAGATGGTGTGGTGTTGGACCTTGGCGTCAGCTCGATGCAGCTGGATCTGGCGGATCGCGGCTTTTCCTTCATGCGCGACGGGCCGCTGGACATGCGAATGAGCCAGTCCGGCCCGACCGCGGCCCACATCGTCAATCATGCCGACGAGGAAACACTGGCCGATATTCTGTATCACTATGGCGAAGAACGCGCCTCGCGCCGGATTGCGCGGGCCATTGTCAGGGCGCGTGCCGAGGCGCCGTTTGAAACGACGCTGCAATTGGCCAGCGTCGTGGAAAAATGCCTGCCCCGCTCAAAACCCGGTCAGAGCCACCCGGCCACACGGTCGTTTCAGGCGATCCGCATCGCGGTGAACGACGAATTCGGCCAGCTGATCGACGGGCTGGAGGCCGCCGAGCGCGCCCTGAAACCCGGTGGCAAGCTGGCCGTCGTGACATTCCATTCGATGGAGGATCGCGTGGTGAAACGGTTCTTCCAAGCCCGTGCGTCCGAAGGGGGCGGCGGATCACGTTATGCACCGCAAGAGGCCGCAGAAACGCCGCGCTTTAAGCTGACCCCGCGCAAAGCCATCGCGCCGGATGCAGATGAGCTTGCCGCAAACCCCCGCTCGCGGTCATCCCGCCTGCGCGTGGCCACCCGAACAGATGCACCTGCCGGGCCATCCGACCGGCGCAAACTTGGCCTTCCACCCCTTGTTTTCAAGGATAAATCATAATGCGCAGCTTGCTCTACATCACATCCGCTTTGGTCGTCATGGCACTGGCCTATTGGGCCTACTCGGAAAACTACAAGACACAAGCCTCGCTTGATCGCGTGGAAGAGTTGCAGCGCGATATCGGGCAGATGCAGGAACAGCTGGCAGTGCTGCGTGCGGAATGGGCCTATCTTAATCGCCCCGACCGGCTGCGCGATCTGGCCGAGTTGAATTATGACCGTTTGGGCCTGTTACCTTTGGCACCCGAGCAGTTTGGGCGGGTCGACCAGGTGGTCTTTCCAGACGAAGATTTGCCGGAAATCACCGAAACCTTTGATGTTTTTGGGGAGATTGACCAATGACCCGTGTCCCGCTCCGCCCGCTGGCGCGCATTCTTGACGCCCGCGCCAAAGGTGAAAATCCGGATGCAATTGAACGCGAAAACCTGCGTCACCGGCATGAAGACATACGCGACCGGTCGCGTTTGCGTTCGGAAGGTCGCCTTTTGGTGATGGCGGGGCTATTCCTGTGTGCTTTTCTGGTGGTTGGCGGTCGGATGGCGATGCTGTCCTCGACCGAACCGCAAGAGCCGCGTGCGCAAGCGCCTGGGTCTGCGATTGCCACTGCGCGGGCGGACATAGTTGACCGGCAGGGGCGCATACTGGCGACCAACCTTGTCACTCATGCGCTATACGCCCAGCCGCCCCTGATGGTGGATCCGCTGCGCGCGGCGGACGAGTTGGTGAAGATCTTTCCCGACCTCAAGCGCGAGCGGTTGATCAAGGATTTCACCGGTGCGCGTAAGTTCTTGTGGATCAAGAAGAAACTTAGCCCAGAGCAGAAGCAAGCCGTGTTCGATATCGGCGAACCGGGTCTGTTGTTCGGCCCGCGTGAAATGCGCCTTTATCCAAATGGCAAGCTGGCAGCTCATGTACTGGGCGGGGCAAGTTTCGGGCGCGAAGGCGTCAGTGCCGCTGAGGTGATCGGCGTTGCTGGTGTCGAAAAACAGTTTGACGACTATCTGCGTGACCCCACCAATGGCGACAAGCCGCTCGCGCTTTCGATCGACCTGACCGTTCAAAGTGCGGTGGAGCGCGTGCTCTATGGCGGCATGAAGCTGATGAACGCCAAAGGCGCTGCCGCGATATTGATGGATGTGCATACCGGCGAGGTGGTGTCTGTCGTCTCATTGCCCGATTTCGATCCGAACAAGCGACCGCGCGTTCTGACCAAGGGCGACCAGTCTGACAGCCCTTTGTTCAACCGCGCGGTGCAAGGCGTCTATGAGCTTGGGTCGACTTTCAAGATTTTCACGGCGATTCAGGCGATGGATCTGGGCTTGGTGAATGCCAACACGATCATCGACACCGGCATTCCGATGAAGATCGCAGGCTACCGGATTGGCGAGTTCAAGAATAAGAACTATGGCAAGCTGAGCGTGTCTGACATTATCGTCAAATCATCTAACCGGGGCACCGGACGAATGGCGCTTGAGATCGGATCAGAGCGTCAGCAGACTTTCCTGCGCGCGCTTGGCATGTTTGACCGCACTCCGTTCGAGATTGTCGAGGCGCGCGGATCACAGCCGCTTCTACCCAAGAATTGGGGTAAGCTCAGCTCGGTGACGATCTCTTACGGGCATGGGCTATCGTCAACGCCGATGCATCTGGCGTCTGGCTATGCGGCGATTGCCAATGGTGGATTTGCCGTGAAGCCGACCGTGCTGAAGCAAGATCGCATCGCGCGCGGGCCGCGTGTGATGTCGGCAGCGTCCGCTGCATCGGCACGTGAGATGTTGCGCAAGGTTGTGACCGAAGGCACCGCCTCGTTCGGCGAGGTGAAGGGTTACAAGGTGGCAGGCAAGACCGGCACTGCCGACAAGCCGCGCCCGCAAGGTGGCTATTACGATGACAAGGTGATCAACACGTTTGCCAGCATGTTTCCGGCGGACAAACCGAAATATGTTCTGGTGGTGACGCTGGATGAACCGGTTGAGACCTCGGGTCCGAAACCGCGTCGCACCGCGGGTTGGACCGCCGTTCCGGTGGCGTCCGAGATCGTGCGCCGCGTCGCCCCGCTTCTGGGTTTGAAACCCGAGCCGGAACCCATCGTTGAATCCCTTGCCGCAACTGGGGTAACACTCACCTCGAACTGATCTGGATGGGCAGAACACATATGGGCGCTGAGACGACCACAAAATCCCTGGCTGAGTTGGGGCTAAGCGCCCGAGGTGGCAAAGAGGCCGAGATCACAGGCCTGTCTGTGGACAGCCGCAATGTGAAGCCCGGACATCTGTTCGCAGCCCTGCCGGGAACAAAGGTTCATGGCGGTGAGTTCATTCAATATGCTTTGCGCATGAGGGCAGGGGCAATCCTGACCGACCCGGAAGGAGCGACGATCGCTAAGGCCGAGCTTGACGCCTCGGACGCCGTTCTGGTCGTCACAGAAGATCCCCGCATGGCATTGGCTTATGCCGCCGCCCTGTGGTTTGGCGCACAACCCGAACACATGGTTGCCGTCACCGGCACCAACGGGAAGACATCGGTTGCCCATTTCACCCGCCAGATCTGGACCCTGCTGGGAATCAAGGCTTCCAATCTGGGAACCACGGGCGTCGAAGGGGCATTCACGGCACCGCTGGCCCATACCACGCCCGAGCCGATCACCCTGCACAAGCTTCTTGCCGAGATGGCGGGCGCCGGTGTGACCCATGCGGCGATGGAGGCATCAAGCCACGGGCTGGCGCAACGTCGTCTGGACGGAGTGCGCCTTTCTGCAGCGGCGTTCACCAACTTCACGCAGGATCATCTGGATTACCACGCGAGTTTTGACGAGTATTTCGCGGCCAAGGCAGGGCTGTTTGCCCGCGTCCTGCCCGAAGATGGCACTGCCGTGGTCAACATGGACGATCCCAAAGGGGCCGAGATTGCCACTATTGTAGAGGCGCGCGGCCAAAACTTGATCCGCGTTGGGCAACACGACGATTGCGAGTTTCGCCTGAAAGCGCGCCGTTTCGACGCCACGGGGCAAGAGTTGATGTTCACATGGAACGGCGTGGCGCACACAGCGCGGTTGGAGCTGATCGGCGGTTTTCAAGCAGAAAACGTGCTGGCGGCGGCAGGTTTGGCCATCGGTTGTGGGGCAGAACCCGCCCATGTGTTCGACACGTTCAAGGACCTTGTAACCGTGCGCGGGCGGATGCAACTGGCAGCCACCCGCGAAAACGGCGCGGCGGTGTTTGTTGACTATGCCCACACGCCTGATGCCTTGAAAACCGCGCTACGCGCCATGCGCCCACATGTGTTGGGACGGCTCGTGGTGGTGTTCGGGGCAGGCGGTGACCGTGACACGTCGAAACGCTTACTGATGGGGCAGGCGGCGGCGGAAAACGCTGATGTGGTGTTCGTGACCGATGACAACCCGCGTTCGGAAGACCCCGCTGCGATCCGCGCCATGGTGATGGCAGGCTGCCCCGAGGCGATGAATGTCGGTGACCGGGCCGAGGCGATCTTGCGTGGCGTCGATGCGCTTGGTCCTGGTGACGCGTTGTTGATCGCAGGCAAAGGGCACGAAACCGGGCAGACTGTTGGAGATGATGTGCTGCCCTTTGATGATGCCGAACAAGCCTCGGTCGCGGTGGCGGCGCTTGAAGGACGGCTGGCATGACGCTCTGGAGCGCGCAGGACGCCGCGACCGCCACAGGTGGTCAGGTGCAGGGAAACTGGTCGGTCGATGGTGTGTCGATTGACACACGCACCATTCAGCCCGGTGATCTGTTTGTTGCCCTGAAAGATGTGCGCGATGGGCATGACTTTGTTGCGCAGGCCTTGGAAAAGGGCGCCGGAGCGGCCATGGTCAGCCGCATTCCCAACGGCATTGCCCCCGATGCTCCGCTGTTAATTGTTGATGACGTGTTGGCCGCGTTGGAGGCACTTGGGCGCGCCGGTCGCGCTCGTTCGCACGCGCGCGTTGTTGCCGTGACAGGGTCGGTCGGCAAGACTTCGACAAAAGAGATGTTGCGCACGGTTCTGTCGGCACAAGGTCGCACCCATGCGGCCGAGGCCAGCTATAACAACCATTGGGGGGTGCCGCTGACCTTGGCGCGACTGCCCGAGGACACGGATTTTGCGGTGATCGAGATCGGGATGAACCATCCCGGGGAAATCGGACCCTTGGCGCACATGGCGCGGCCTCACGTGGCCATGATCACGACCGTTGCCGCCGCGCACCTAGAGGCCTTTGACGACCTAGCCGGGATCGCCCGCGAAAAAGCCGCAATTTTCGAAGGGTTTGAGCCGGATGGGATCGCTGTGATCAATGGCGATCTGGACACCTCGCCCGTGCTGGCATTGGCTGCAGAAGGTTTTGATCTGCAATGTTTCGGTGAGGGGGCTGCGAATGACCACCGCTTGGCCTATGTCACACTGACCCCAGATGCCACAATCTGCAAGGCGATGATCGCGGGCGAGGAACAGGTGTTCAAAATCGCTTCGCCCGGACGGCATTTTGCGATGAATGCACTGGGTGCGCTCGTGGCGGCCCGCGCATTGGGCGCGGACACAACGCTGGCGGCGCGGGCGATGGTCCAGTGGCAGCCCCCTACAGGACGCGGCACCCGAGAAGAGATTACGCTGGATGCCCCTGAGGGGTTGACGGTGACGTTAATTGACGATGCTTTCAACGCCAATCCGACCTCAATGGCGGCGGCATTGGAGGTGCTCGGCGCGATGCAGCCTGTGGACGGCGTCGGACGCATTCAGAAGGGCCGCCGCATCGCGATTCTGGGCGACATGCTGGAGCTTGGCCCGGACGAGGCCGCCTTGCACGCCGACCTTGCCGATCTGCCATTTATTCGGGCCATTGATCAGGTGCATTGTGTGGGGCCTCGGATGCAGGCGCTCTGGGAAAGGCTGGACGGGGATCAGCAAGGATTGTGGGTCGACACCGCCGCCGACATGACAGCGCAAGTGCACAAGATCATTGATGCGGGCGATGTGGTGCTGGTGAAGGGCTCGAAAGGCTCTTTGGTGTCTCAAACAGTTGACGCGATCCGCAAAATGGGTCAATCGCTTCGTTAATTCCAGAAAAGGGCCCTTTATATGTTGTATTGGTTGACCGAGTTTTCGGACGGTGGCGATGTATTCAATCTGTTTCGCTATATCACCTTCCGATCGGGCGGGGCTTTTTTCACCGCCCTTGTTTTCGGGTTCATATTTGGTCAGCCGCTGATCAATATCTTGCGTCGCAGGCAGGGCAAAGGGCAACCGATCCGCGATGATGGTCCGGAAAGCCACAAGGAAAAGCAGGGAACACCCACGATGGGTGGTTTGCTTATCCTGTCGGCGCTCTTGGTCTCGACCTTGTTATGGGCGCGGCTGGATAACCCTTATATATGGATCACCCTTTTCGTCACCTATGGCTTTGGTTTGATTGGATTTGCTGATGATTACGCCAAAGTTTCCAAAGCGACGACAGACGGGGTATCGGGCAAAGTTCGAATGGCGCTGGGGCTGTTGATCGCAGCAATCGCGGGGTATCTGGCGTCGATCTGTCACCCTGAAGGGCTGCAGTTCCAACTGGCGCTTCCGTTCTTCAAGGATACGCTGTTGAACATGGGGATTTTCTTCATCCCGTTTGTGATGATTGTCATCGTCGGGGCCGCCAATGCGGTGAACCTGACCGATGGTCTGGACGGGTTGGCGATCATGCCGGTGATGATCGCAGCGGGCACATTGGGCGTGATCGCCTATGCAGTTGGCCGCGTCGACTTCACCGAATACCTGGATGTGCATTATGTGCCCGGCACGGGCGAGCTGTTCATCTTTACCTCGGCCCTTATCGGTGGGGGCTTGGGTTTTCTGTGGTACAACGCCCCACCCGCAGCGGTCTTCATGGGTGACACAGGGTCACTGGCGCTGGGTGGCGCGCTTGGCGCCATTGCCGTCGCCACCAAGCACGAGATCGTGCTGGCCATCGTCGGCGGTCTTTTCGTGGTCGAGGCGCTGTCGGTCATCATTCAGGTACTTTACTATAAACGCACAGGGCGTCGCGTGTTCCTGATGGCCCCGATCCATCACCATTTCGAACACAAGGGATGGCAAGAGCCGCAGATCGTCATCCGCTTCTGGATCATCTCGCTGATCCTTGCACTGATCGGGCTGGCGACGCTGAAAGTCCGATAAGCCGGTGCCAACATCATGACCAAAGCCCTG
Organism: Aliiroseovarius sp. F47248L; assembly: GCF_023016085.1. Lineage (NCBI taxonomy): Bacteria > Pseudomonadati > Pseudomonadota > Alphaproteobacteria > Rhodobacterales > Paracoccaceae > Aliiroseovarius > Aliiroseovarius sp. F47248L. Next base: position 901,773 of record NZ_JALKBF010000001.1, read on the forward strand.
CCATTCGGTGGGGCTTTTGTTTTTTGATCAACTCCGGTAGCGATGGGGCAACGAAGGCAGGAGGCGTGGATGATCCCGGTCAAAGGTTACGAAGGGCAGAAGGTTGCGGTTCTTGGGCTGGGGCGGTCCGGACTTGCCACGGCTCATGCTTTGGAAGAGGGCGGGGCCGAGGCGCTTTGTTGGGATGACAGCCTTGAGGCCCGCGATTGCGCTGAAGGGCAGGCTTTGATCCTGCACGACCTGACCCGCACAGATGTCTGGCGAAACGTTGCCGCCCTGATCGTCAGCCCCGGCATTCCTCATCTATACCCCGAACCCAACAAGATCATCGCTGCCGCGATGGAGGCGGGCGTGCCGGTCGACAATGACATCGGCCTGTTCTTTCGCAGCTTCGCCGATCACGATTGGGACAGTTTCGACATCATGCCCAAGGTGGTTGCGATCACCGGGTCGAACGGAAAGTCCACCACATCCGCGCTGGTCCATCACATCTTGCAAGAGGCAGGACGCCCCACGCAGTTGGCGGGCAATATCGGGCGCGGTGTGCTGGACATTGACCCCGCCCATGACGGCGAGGTCGTGGTGTTGGAACTGTCGAGCTATCAGACTGACCTTGCACGCGCTCTGACCCCGGATGTGGCCGTGTTCACCAACCTGTCGCCCGACCATCTGGACCGCCACGGCGGCATGGGCGGTTATTTTGCGGCCAAACGCCGGCTGTTCGCTGAAGGTGGCCCGGATCGCGCCGTGATCGGCGTGGACGAACCGGAAGGCGTCTTTCTGGCGGGGCAATTGTCTGAAGGGCCGTCGGATGATCGCGTCATCCGCATCTCGGTCGATCGCAAATTGGCCGGGCCGGGCTGGCAGGTGTTTGCGCGCAAGGGGTTCTTGTCGGAATATCGCAAGGGGCGGCAGGTCGGCGCGATTGATCTGCGCAAGATCAAGGGTTTGCCCGGCACCCATAACCACCAGAACGCCTGCGCGGCTTATGCGGTATGTCGCACGCTAGGGTTGGCTCCCAAACAGATCGAGGCTGCGTTTCATGCCTTCAAGGGCTTGCCGCATCGCTCGCAATTGGTGGGCGAACGGGACGGCGTGGCCTTCGTGAATGACAGCAAGGCCACGAATGTCGACAGCGCCCGCGCTGCGCTGTCAGCGTTCAAAAACATCCGCTGGATTGCCGGTGGTCTGGGTAAGGATGGCGGCATCGAAAGCCTGTCCGCGGATGATCTGTCGGGCGTCACCAAGGCTTACTTGATCGGCCATTCCGCGCGGGACTTTGCGCTTCAGCTTGGCGATGTCCCGCACGAGATTTGCGAGACCATGGCGCGGGCTGTTGCGCAGGCCGCCGCCGATGCTCAGTCAGGTGATACCGTGCTTCTTGCCCCGGCGGCCGCCAGTTTTGACCAATATCCGGATTTCGAGAAACGCGGTGAAGATTTCACGCATCAGGTGGAAAGCCTGCTGTCCGGCGATTAGGCAAGTCGGTATTCCGCAGCATACGAACATCTTTGAAAACCTCATGTTTCAAAGGGTTTGCAAGGCGTCATCGCTCTGCTACCTGTGAGCCAAGAGGAGCAAGCCGACATGTTTTCATTGGACGATTACCCGCAGCGGTACGAACTGGCAAACGAGCTTCATGCGCGCCCGTCACCTGCATTAAACGCTCCGGCCACGGCGGCGTTTCTGGCGGTGAAACCAATCAAGAATGCTTCCGGGCGCGATCGTGATGCGGACCGGGCGCATTTGATTGATCTTCTGGATCGCTTCGGCGCCCCTCATCCCAGCCCGGATGCGAACCATTATTTTGGTACCATCGGGCGTTATCAGTTGAAATGGGAACAGCACACGGAAGTCGTGACCTATACGGTTTTCGCTGATGGGGTCGGATCGCGTGCCTTTGATCCGGCGGCTTTTGATGTGTTCCCCGAAGACTGGCTGCAAAACGCTCCGGGCAAGCGTCTGACTTCGGCTCATATCCGGATCGATACTATGCCCGAAACCGAGGCCGAGATGAACGAGGCGATCAACAATTGGTTTGTCGCTGAAAGTCTGGCTGCAACCTGGGTGCTGGACCGTGACGCTGTCGTGGCCGGGGATTTTCGCATCGATCCGGCGGGACATATGCGCTTTGCTGCTTTCATAGGCAAAGATGCGGGGCCCCGGCGCATTGGGCGGATCGTGCAGCGGTTGTGCGAGATCGAGACCTACAAATCCATGTCCATGCTGGGTTTGCCGCAGGCGCGTCACTTGCAGGCCAAGCTGGGACATCTGGACGGGGAATTGACCAAGCTGGTCGGTGCCATGTCGCGCGATGACGAAGCGGCTGAGGCAACGCTGGACGAGTTGCTGCAAATCTCGTCCGAGCTTGAGGATCTGACCGCCGCGACCTCGTTCCGGTTAAGTGCGACTAAGGCCTATGAAGCGCTGGTGAACCAACGCATTCAGGCGCTGCGTGAAGAACGGTTCATGGGGCGGCAGACAATGAGCGAGTTCATGATGCGCCGCTATGATCCAGCCATGCGCACGATCAAAAGTGCTGAACGGCAGTTGGGGTCCATGGCCGAGCGCGCGATGCGGGCAGGTGATTTGCTGCGAACCCGCGTTGATGTGCAGCGGTCCGAGCAGAATCAGGCGCTGCTGGCGAGTATGGACCGACGCGCCGATTTGCAGCTTCGCCTGCAGGAAACGGTTGAAGGGCTGTCGGTTGTGGCAATCAGCTATTACGCCGTGTCGCTGGCGGGCTATCTGGCCTATCCGCTGACCGAGATGCTGGGCATCTCGAAAGGGATGTTGACCTCTGCGCTTACGCTGCCTGTGGTTGGGCTTGTGTGGCTGGCTGTGCGGCGGATCCGGCATTCGATCGGGAAGTAAGGCGCGCATCCACGCGCCCTGCGATCCACGCCCCTGCCGCAATCGTTGCCAGTGCCAAAGCAGCAGCCACCGACAGCGTCGCCACGCCCGAGATGCCTGCGCCCACGGTGCAGCCCCCGGCCAGAACGCCGCCGAAACCCATCAAAGCGCCACCAGTCATATAGCGGCCCATCTGGCCCGGCCCTTCAAAGCCTTGCCACTGAAAGCGGCCGGCGAACAGGGCTGATGCCAGCGCACCCAGCACCACGCCGCCAATCAACCCGGTGCCGAAATTGGCCCCAATAGCCGAAGAGGCGCCGGTCCAAAACAGCGTATCCGCCAGCGGTGCGGTGAAGGACAAGCTTTCGAAGGTGATAGGGTCAAATTCGTCTTGCAGCACCAGACCGGTGCCCACCCAACCCAAGGGGATCAGCGCACCGAGCAGGGCGGCGAGAACCAGCGCGATCGTGCTTGGACGTGACCGGATGATCAGGAAGGCGGCCAGTGCCACCGGCAGGATTGCAGTCCAAAGCGGCAAGGTCGGGGCCGGGATCACGACGGCTTCAAGTGCAACGCGTGCCGGGGCCAGCAGGCCTTTCAGCGTCGCCAAGGCAGCCAGGGCGGCCACGAACAGCACGACCAAAGCGCGCAGATTGCCCGACGCGCCCAAAACCGCCAGTCGTGACAGGCAGCCGCGCGTCATGACCATGCCGGCACCAAAAAGCAGACCGCCGACGATGATTGATAGATAAGGAAGGTCAGCGGCATGGAAGCGATGGGCCGAGAACTCAATCCATCCTGTCTGGACCACCGCTTGGGTGCCCAGCACGGCGACCGCCAAAGCCGTCACCCAAATCGCGAGGGCCGACTGGTTGTCTTGACCGCCCCCATCCAGGCCGCGCCGGAGGCAGAAACGCGTGATTTCCGCCAGCACACCAAAGGCCGCGCCCAGTCCCAATCCGAACAGGATCGAGGCAGTGCGTGGGGTCAGGGTCTCAAAGCCAAGGGTCTCAAACATCTTCGCGTCTCCGCATTTGGGAATATTTTCCATCTGGCAAGTGATTGTGGCTCTGGCAAGGGTGTTAGGGTCGCAGAATAAGGCTTTGACAGGAACAGTGTTCCAATTCTATGCGCAGATTGCGAAAACCATGTGGGGGCACGGCCCGTCAACCGAACCGACGTTGCTTCAGGGGTTAACAATCACCATGCGGCGTTCTTTTTCAAAGCATAGCCCCGCGCCCCCGACGCGGGTCCAGCACGTCGCGCAACCCGTCACCCAGATAGTTGACGCTGAGCACGGTCAGCGTGATTGCCAGCCCCGGCCAAATCACCCGCGCGGGTGTTAGGCTCATGTAATTGGTGCCGTCAAACAACATCCGCCCCCAACTTGGCACATCGGACGGAAACCCCAACCCCAGAAAGCTGAGTGCGCTTTCAGTCAAGATCGCATGGCCCACTCCCAACGTCGCTGACACAAGGATAGGGCCAAGAATGTTGGGCAGTATGTGGCGGCGGATCATGGCAAGCGGGCGCGTGCCAAGGGCGGTGGCCGCAATGATAAACTCTCGTTCGCGCAGCACCAAAACTTCGCCCCGAACAATCCGGGCGGTCTGCATCCAACTGGTCAGCCCGATGGCGCAAACAATCAAAAGAAAGATCCCGGTCTCGGGGCCGAACTGCGTGCGCAGGCTGTCGCGCCACAACATGATCGCCACCAGAAGTAGCGGCAAGAGCGGCAAGGACAGGAACAGGTCCGTCAGACGCATCAAGGGCGCGTCCCAACGGCGCAACAAACCAGCCAAGACACCAACCAATGTGCCCAGCCCCACAGCCAGCCCCATCGCCACCAACCCGACCAGCAGCGATACACGACCACCTGCCAGCAAACCTGCCAGTAGGTCGCGCCCCAACTGATCGGTGCCAAGGGGATGGTCAAGGTTGGGCGATTGGTTTTTTGCGGCAATGTCAATTTGTGCCGGGTCCACAAACCAAACCCAAGGTCCAAGGAGCACTGTTGCTGCGATACACCCGAACACGACCATCCCAACCACTGCACCTCGATGGGTTCGAAAGCGGTGCCAGAATGTCGCTCGGCGCGGCATAAGAGAATATGATGCAATGCGATCAGTCATAGCGGATCCGGGGATCAAGAACCCCATAGGCAATGTCGGCCAGCAGGTTGAACACGACGATCAGGACCGCAAAGAGAAAGGTCAGCGTCTGCACCAATGGCACATCGCCGTTTTGTATGCCCGAGATCAGAAGATGCCCAAGCCCGTTCACGCGGAACACTTGTTCGGTGACGATGGCGCCCGCAAAGACCTGAGGAATGACAAGTGAGATAATCGTCACAACCGGCCCTATCGCATTGCGCAGCGCGTGGCCAAGCAAAACACGCGCTTCGGTCATGCCCTTGGCGCGGGCGGTGCGGATGAAGTCCTGATGCAATGCCTCAAGCATCGAGGCACGAAGATAGCGACTGAACTGGGCTGCATTGAACAGGGCAAGCACCGTCACCGGCATGACCATCTGGCGAAGTTGACTACCAAAACTGTGCCAATCCGTAACACGATGGGTGGTATCATAGATCGACGGGAACCAACCCAGCTTGACCGAGAAGACGATGATCATCAGGACGCCCAGAAAGAAAGACGGCACCGAAAAGCCGAGCATTGCAACGAAGGTTCCAAGTTGATCCACCCAACGATATTGATTGCGAGCTGACAGGATGCCCAAAGGCAGGGCGATTACGATGCCGATCACCAGCGAAAGGCCAACGACCCAAAGTGTCTGTGGTAAACGATCGGCAATCAGGTCCACGACGGGCGTATGAGTCGACCAGCTTTGCAACCGCAAACGGTCGCCTTCATTGCCCGTCATCCAATCCAAAAAGTTCAGCGGCTCGTGGATGAAGAACTGCTTGCACCACAAAAGATATCGGACATGGATCGGCGCATCCAAGCCCAGGCCGGTGCGAAGCTGCTCGCGTATCTCAGGAGGGATGGTTAGGGGCAGGTTGGCCGTCGGATCGTTCGGGGCGAGGTCGATAAGCAGGAAGATCACAAGGCTGATTGCCAACAGGACGGGAATGGAAAAGGCAAGCCGCCGCAGCGTATAGGTAAACATGGGCGACTTGGGGTCCTTGTGACGGCCCACGGCTTTGGTGGGCATTGGGTTTAATCTAGCGAACTTACTCGGCGCGGGTCCAGTCCGCGATGTTCCAAAGCTCACTGTCCCATGAGTTCATCCGGACACCCATGAGCGTGTTGGAGATCGCCGAGACATCACCTCGATGAACCAGCGGGATCAGGGCTCCTGCCTGCATCAGCATGTCATTCATGCGCCGCGCGATCACAGCCCGATCTTCAAGTGCCGGGGTTCGCGCCAGCTTTGCCGCCAGTGCGTCATACTCCGCGTCGCAGTAGCGCGGGATATTGAAACCCAGCCAATTGTTGGCGGGGTCGGGGATGTTTTTGCAGGCCCAGTTGTTCAGATAAGCCTCGGGGTCTGTGCCGGGAAAGAAATTGGTGAACATCTGAATGTCGGCATAGAATTTTTGGAACGTGTCCGGGCTGGCCGGGTCGCCGCCAAAAAAGACTGAAGGGTCAATCTGGCGCAGCTCGGTTTCGATTCCGATTTCAGCCCACCAAGATTTCAAGAGCGCCTGCGTGTCCTGCCGCACCGGGTTGGTCGAGGTCTGAAACAACACCGACAAACGAATGCCGTCTTTCTCGCGCACCCCGTCACCATCACTGTCCACCCATCCCGCGTCGTTCAGCAGTTGACGCGCACTCTCTATATCTTGCGTAAGGCAGGCGTCGTTGGCAGACGAAGCATAGATCGCAGGGGCAGGTAGTATATCGCAGGTCGGCTTGCCCGCCGCGCCATAGCCCAATTCGGAAACAATTTTGCGGTCAATGGCCATGGACAGCGCGTTCAGAACAGCGAGATCGGTCAGGAACGGGTGCGCGCCGCCTGCGCGGGTTGATCGCAACTTGCCCAGCGTTGGAGACGGGTCCGTGCGGTTGATCATTAACCGTTCAACCGGTGTGCCAAAGGAGCGGATGATCTGTCCTTTGCCCCCTTCCGTCATCGCGTTCAAAATGTCGGGATCCACTTGAAGGTTCCACGCATAGTCCATTTCCCCTGTGTCCAGCACGGCGCGGGCTGCGCTGATCGCATCCCCGCCACCCTTGATGGTCACTGTAGCAAACCCCGGTTTGTTCGGGTCGCGATAATAGGGGTTTGCTTCGAAGGTGACCACATCGCCGGCACGAAACTCTGCGACCCGAAAAGGGCCGGTGCCGATAGGGGCGGTGTTATTGGTGGTGCAACTTTGTGCGCCAGCTCCAATGCAATCGGAAAATTGGGCTTTTTGTAGGATCGGTGTCTCGACCCCGACCAGCGGTCCATAGGGAAAGGGTTTGGGGGCGGCAAATGTCAGGCGAACGGTCAGCTCATCCAGAACTTTGATTTCAGTGACATCAGAGAATTTTCCCGCCTGCTGACAGCCACCTTCCGGAGTCATGCAGTAATTCGCTGTAAAAACAACGTCATGTGCAGTGACATTGGTGCCGTCTGACCATGTCACGTCAGGGCGCAAAGTCCATGTGATCGTGGTCAGATCGTCCGAAACGCCGCCATTGGCCAAGGTCGGTATATCCGTAGCCAACCATGGAACCATGCTACCGGTTTCGTCATAACGGGCCAACGGTTCCAGCACCAACGACGCAGGTTCGATATCTTTCGGACCGCTGGAAAGATAGGGGTTCAGGATCGTTGGGGCCTGCCAATAAAGGATGTTCAGGTGCCCAGATGCTCCGCGTTCGGCAAGGGTTGTGGTGGGTAACATGGACAAGACAATCCCTGTCGCCAAACCCCAGCCGGACTTTTTTTTGCCCATCATTCATGCATCCCCTTCATGGTCGGTGTGGCCCCAATATTCTTCAAACCATCAACTCATGACGCGGGTGCCAGACATCGGCACACTCAAGGCTTAGCGTCGCTGTTTGCCAAAGTCACGCCATTGAGGTCGGAATCGCGCCAAATTTGTCCGACGCATCCGCACAACAGTTGAACCAGACCGCCAACCCGCGCATTGTCACACTCGCGGCAGGATTCTTTGTGGGTTTGCCGTTGTCCTCGCAGCATCATGAGCGGAAAGGTCAGGACGTGCCGATCAGGAACAGATTTCATGAGTTGAAAGACGACATCACTGCTTGGCGGCGTGATTTTCATGCCCATCCAGAGCTGATGTTCGACACCCATCGCACTGCTGGCATTGTGGCCGAGAAGTTGCGCGGCTTTGGTTGTGATGAGGTTGTGGAGGGTATTGGGCGCACCGGCGTTGTTGGCGTCATCAAGGGGCGGTCTGATATGGCAGGTCGGGTTGTCGGATTACGCGCCGATATGGACGCGCTACCGATCGAAGAGGCGACAGGGCTGGATTATGCCTCGACGCAGCCGGGCAAGATGCACGCTTGCGGCCATGATGGGCACACCGCGATGCTTCTTGGTGCGGCGCAGTATCTGGCTGAAACCCGGAATTTCGACGGCACTTGCGTCGTGATTTTCCAACCCGCCGAAGAAGGTGGCGGCGGGGCGCGCGTCATGTGCGAAGACGGGTTGATGGAGCGGTTTGGTATTCAGGAAGTGTACGGTATGCACAACTGGCCGGGCCATGATCAGGGGACATTTGCGATCCGTCCTGGCCCGTTCTTTGCGGCCACTGATCTGTTGGATATCCGTTTTGAAGGGCGCGGCGGGCATGCTGCCAAGCCGCATGACACGATCGATCCGGTGGTGATGGCCTCGCAAGCGGTGCAGGCCTTGCAGACCATCGCGTCGCGCAACGCCGATCCGACCGAGCAAGTGGTTGTGTCGATCACGTCATTTGAGACAAGCTCGAATACTTTCAACGTGATACCGCAAGGTGTTCATCTGCTGGGCACAGTGCGAACGCTTTCAAACGACGTTCGGGATTTGGCCGAAGAACGGGTGCATGCGATCTGCAATGGGATTGCCGCCGCCTTTGGTGGGTCAGTCACGGTGCGCTATGACCGAAATTATCCAGTCATGGTCAACCACGCGGACGAAACCGGGTTTGCCGCACGGGCCGCACAGGAGGTGGCGGGGACGTGTAAGGAAGCCCCTTTGATCATGGGGGGCGAGGATTTCGCCTATATGCTGGAAGAACGTCCCGGCGCCTATATTCTTGTGGGCAACGGTGACACCGCGATGGTCCACCACCCCGAATACAATTTCAACGACGAGATTATCCCGCAGGGCTGTTCCTGGTGGGTCGAGGTCGTCGAGCAACGGATGCCTGCATCTTAAACGGAAACGATCTTCTTAGCCGCCCGTATGGTTCATATGGCGGATCGTCTGGCCTTGCACGATTTGCCGGGAATAGTCAAAATCGTGCCCTTTCGGTTTGCGTCCGATGGCTGCGTGAATCGCGTCGATCAGCACCGCATCGCTTTCCGACGCACGCAAGGGCGCACGCAGGTCTGACATGCCGTCATGACCCAGACAGGTATAAAGCTGGCCGGTGCAGCTCATCCGCACCCTATTGCAGCTTTCGCAAAAATTATGGGTCAAGGGTGTAATCAGGCCGATCTTTTGTCCGGTTTCTTCGACCCGCATGTATCGGGCCGGGCCACCAGTGGACATGTCCAGATCGGTAAGTGTCAGGCGTTCGGCCAGTTGCGCGCGCAGGTCCGATAGGGGCCAATATTGATCCAGTCGATCTTCTTCCCCCATATCGCCCATCGGCATGACTTCGATAAAGGTCAGGTCCAGACTTTTTTCGGCACACCAATCAACAAGTTCAAACAGCTCGGTGTCGTTGAAGCCTTTCAGCGCAACCGCGTTGATCTTGACCTTCAGACCGGCATCCAACGCCGCGTCAATGCCGCGCATAACCTGTGGCAGACGACCCCAGCGGGTAATCCGGGCAAACTTATCCTCGTCCAGCGTATCAAGCGAGATGTTCACCCGCCGCACCCCCGCGGCATAGAGATCCTTGGCAAAGCGATGCAGTTGCGAGCCGTTGGAGGTCAACGTCAACTCGTCCAAAGCGCCGCTTTCCAAATGGCGGCCCATGCCTTCGAAAAAGCCGATGATACCCTTGCGCACCAGCGGCTCGCCACCGGTAATGCGCAGCTTGCGCACACCAAGACCGATGAAGGCAGAGCAGATGCGATCCAACTCCTCAAGCGTCAACAAGTCTTTCTTGGGTAGAAAGGTCATGTTCTCGGACATGCAATATGTGCAACGGAAATCGCACCGGTCCGTGACGGACAGGCGCAGATAGGTGACCGTTCTCATAAACGGATCGACAAGCCGAGGTGTATTCATGGCCTGAACCTAAGCACGGGCGGTCAGGCGCGCAAGTCAACGATCGGTGAATTCTGCCGTTGAAACAGGCGACGAATTGCGCCACGCTACGAATATGAAACATGTCATTCTTATACCTGCGATTTGTCTGACCTTGGCCGGGTGTTCCGGTCTGGATATGAACAATCTCATGCCCCGCCCGCCGCATTTGCAAAACCAGCCGACCTATAACAATGACCTTCCGCCCGCGCCGCCCGAAGATGCGATCACGGTGGATGAGTTGGATACCGCCACGGAAGAAGATCGGATGGCCGCGGCCACGACCGCACCCAACGTGGCGGCCGGGTCGTTGGGCGTGACAGTGGCCAGCCTTGGCGACCCCACTGCGCCCGGTTTCTGGGTCGAAACCTCGCTTGTGTCCTCCGAAACGCAGGGCCGCGTGCAGTCCAAAACGACCGGACGCACCGTGAAAGTTACCCTGCGCCCCGCATCGGGTGGAGGAAGCCGCGTGTCGCTATCGACGCTTCAGTTGCTGGACCTCGACATCTCGGGGTTGCATGAGCTGGTTGTCTTTGGATCGTGACCTCGCGTCTGTCTGACGCGGATTGGCTGGCCGATGGCCGAGCGCGCAAGCTTATAGCGCGTTGGGATCAGTGGCAGGTGATGCGCGATGCTTTCGCGTGGAACGTTCCCGAACATTTCAACATCGCCGAACGGTGTTGTGACAGCTGGGCAGCACGTGATGCAGGGCGCGTGGCGCTGACCCATATCGCTCAGGACGGTGACGCCACAGACTGGACCTTTGGCGCGTTGAAGGCCGCATCTGATCGGTTAGCCACGGTCTTACGCAGGCGAGGGCTGGGTAAAGGTGACCGGATAGCGGTGTTGCTGGGGCAGGGGCCGGAGGTGCTGATCACCCACTTTGCCGCTTATAAACTGGGCGCTGTGATTTTGCCTTTGTTTACATTGTTTGGTGCCGATGCGCTGGCCTACCGCCTGTCTGACAGCGGCGCGCGGATCGTGGTGACGGACGCACAAGGCCTTGCAAAAATTGACGAAATTCGTGCAGACCTGCCGGAATTGACCGAGGTGTTATCGGTCACCTCAACCTTGAGCACATTGGATTTTTGGGCCGAGCTCAATGCGGCGCCACCCCTGACCACTGCCGTGGTTACTCATGCCGAAGATCCGGCGGTGATGATCTATACCTCGGGCACAACCGGACCACCCAAGGGGGTGCTGCACGCGCACCGATTCCTTCTGGGTCATTTGCCATGCGTGGAAACCTATAACGAGGATTTCCCGCAAGCTGGCGACAAAGGTTGGACACCTGCGGATTGGGCTTGGATCGGCGGATTGATGGATCTGGCCCTGCCGTTTCTTTATTTTGGCGTGCCGATTGTCAGTCACCGGATGCGGAAGTTCGAGGCCGAAGCAGCCTACGCCCTGATAGCAGATCAGAACATTCGCAATCTGTTCATGCCTCCGACCGCCCTGAAGCTGTTGCGGCAGTCTGATGCGCCGCCGGATGGTGTCCATATCCGGTCGATTGGGTCAGGCGGAGAAAGCCTTGGGTCGGGATTGCTAGGCTGGGCACAAGAGACATTGGGCGTCAATGTGAACGAATTTTACGGCCAGACCGAATGTAATTTGGTTTTATCTTCTGTGGCCGGAGCGATGCAGGTCAAACCGGGCAGTATGGGGCAGCCGATACCCGGTCATGCTGTTGCGGTGATCGACGCACGGGGGAAACCGTGTCCGCCCGGCGAAATGGGTGAAATCGCGGTGCGTGCAGGCGATCCGGTGATGTTTCTGCGTTACTGGAACCTGCCAGAAAAGACAGCGGCGAAGTTTGATGGCGACTGGATGCGCACGGGCGACTTGGCCGTCCAGGATGCGGATGGGTATTTCACCTTTGCCAGCCGCGACGATGACGTCATCACATCGGCAGGCTATCGCATCGGTCCGTCCGAGATTGAGAACTGCTTGCAAACCCACCCTGATGTCGCAATGGCTGCAGTGGTGGGCGTCCCTGACGCCCTTCGGACCGAGGCTGTCAAAGCCTTCGTCGTTTTGCGCGAGGGTGTGCGCGAAGCGGGGATGGCTGACCGACTGATTCAACTCGTCCGCGACCGGATCAGCCCACATGTTGCCCCGCGATTGGTCGAGTTCGTCGATAAGCTGCCAATGACTGCCACGGGCAAGATCATGCGCAGAGAATTGCGAGAACCAGATGCGCCCTAACGCAGGAATGACCTCTCGCAATAGGAATCTAACATGAAGAAGCTTTTGCGCACGCTTGGTCTGGTGTCGCTTGTGTTTGCCGCCACATCATGGCTCGCCGAGCGCATATTTTACGGAGGGCTGGATGAAAACGGTGTGTTGCAAGAAAGTATGAACCTACCGCTTTCGGTTTTTCTGGGCGTGGTTGGCGGGGTTTGCCTTCTGTTGTCCCTCGTGGTGAGGTCGAACCGTTAGGCTAGATACTTCCCGGCCTCCTTCCGCGCAAAGGCTTTCATCCTGCCGCCCTGTGCCTCCAGAAAGTCGCGAGTTCGGTCTGGGTCATGTTTTGAGAGATCACGCAGCCACCATGCGATGGCCTTCTGGATGAACCACTCTGGGTCATCGACATAGGTCGATGCCCAGCCAAGCACACGGTCGCGGATTGCCAAATCCTCTGGCTTGGGGTTGTTCTGCTTTGTCCAGGGTAGGGTGATGACCAGTGCCGCGCGCCGGGTCCACATGTGGTCGGACTTGGTCCAGCCTTCGACCGTGTTGATGCGTGACGTATCGGCCACCAACCGTTTCTGCCCAGCCATGCAGGCGTGGTCAGCAATCGCCCAACTGTCGAAATCGGCCACCCAGCTTTGGATCAGCGTCCATGCAGACTCGTCCGGGCGCAGCCGAGCTTGGGTCAGCAGTTTTGCCGCTGCTATGCGGGCTTCAAAGATGTCGGTTTGCCACAGATTATCGGCCAGCGTCACGCGGTCATCAACCGACAAGGACTGCCGCCAGCTTTTCGTCAGGTCATTCAGCGCGGGGTTTGGGATGCCCAATACTTTGCGCGTTTGCTTGTGGTAGGCGGCCATGCCTTCGGCACGACCTTCTTCAATTTGGGCGCGCAGGGCGGTCAGCGCCTCGTCCAGCGTCATTCGACCGTAACCGATTTGGCCAGATTACGTGGCTGGTCCACGTCGGTGCCTTTGGCAATCGCGGTGTGATAGGCAAGCAACTGCGCGGGAATCGCGTAAAGGATCGGCTGAATCAGTTCAGGCGCTTCAGGCAGAGCAAGGGATTGCCACACGCCGTCGCCGGCTTCTTTGGCGGCACGCGCATCCGACACCAACAAGACGCGCCCACCACGCGCCATGACTTCCTGCATGTTGGACACGGTCTTGTCGAACAGTCCGTCATGGGGGGCCATCACCACCGTTGGCGTGGCTTTATCGACCAACGCGATTGGGCCGTGTTTCAGCTCTCCTGACGCATAACCTTCGGCGTGTATATAGCTGATTTCTTTCAGTTTCAGCGCGCCTTCCAGCGCCAGAGGGAACATCTGCCCTCGGCCAAGGAACAAGACGTCCCGCGCTTCGGCCAGCTTCACGGCGATCTCTTTCGTGGCGGTGTCGATGGTCAACGCGTGGCTCATCAGGCCCGGCAATTGGCGCAGATCGGCCAAATGTGCTGTAAGGCCTGCATCGTCCAGATGCCCCCGATCATGGGCCGCTTTCAATGCCATGATGGCAAAGCAGGTCAACTGGCAGGTGAACGCCTTGGTGGAGGCCACGGACACTTCTGGCCCCGCATGAATTTCCACCGCCACATCGCTTTCGCGCGCGATGGAGCTTTCGGGGACGTTGATCAGGCTGACGATCTTGTCGACCTTGCCCGCCGAATATCTAAGGGCCGCCAGCGTATCGGCCGTTTCGCCAGATTGACTGACAAAGACGCCCAGCGTCTTAGGCGCAAACGGGGCTTCGCGATAGCGAAATTCACTTGCCACGTCGATATCGACGGGCAGACGGGCGTAATGCTCGAACCAGTATTTCGCGACCAGCCCGGCGTAATAGGCGGTGCCGCAGGCGACGATGGACAGGCGATCAATATCGGCGAAGTTAATACCGCCAAGGTCCATAGCGATCCGGTCACCCTTCACATAGGCGTTCAGAACTTCACCCACCACCGTGGGCTGCTGGGCGATCTCTTTTGCCATAAAGTGTTTGTAGCCACCTTTTTCGATCCGGGCGGCATCAAGGCGCACTTGTTTCACGGGGCGGTTCACAAGGCGATCCTTGTCGTCATAAATCTCTGCCCCGTTGCGGGTGATGACCGCCCAATCGCCTTCTTCCAGATAGGTGATGCGGTCGGTCATCGGGGCCAGCGCGATAGCGTCAGAGCCAACGAACATCTCGCCTTCGCCGTGACCGATGGCCAAGGGGCTGCCCTTACGTGCGGCGATCATCAGGTCGTGTTCGCCGTCAAACAGAAAACACAGGGCGAAAGCGCCTTCCAGTTCGGCCAGCGTGGCAGCGACCGCCTCTTGCGGGGATTTGCCGCGCGCGATGTGGCTTTGCGCCAGCAGGGCAACGGTTTCCGTGTCGGTCTCGGTCGAAAAGGTCAAACCTTCGGCGGCGAGCTTTTCGCGCAGCTCGCGGAAGTTTTCGATGATGCCGTTATGCACCACCGCAACCGGTCCCGCCTTGTGCGGGTGTGCGTTGTCTGTGGTGGGCGCACCATGGGTGGCCCAGCGTGTGTGTCCGATGCCTGATTTTCCGGCCAACGGGTCATGGACAAGCATATCCGACAAATTCACCAGTTTGCCCACAGCACGACGACGGTTCAGTTCGCCAGCCTCGTTGATGGTTGCAATCCCGGAACTGTCATAGCCGCGATATTCAAGCCGCTTCAGCGCCTCAACCAAGATGGGTGCGGCTTCGTGATTGCCCAGAACTCCTACAATACCACACATAATCAGGAACCTTTCTGACGTCGGGCTTTTGCGGCCTTCAGTTTTTCAAATAATTTGATGGCAAGGCCCGGTTTGACCTCCATCTTCGCGCGCCCCACGGCCATCGCACCGGCTGGCACATTTTTCGTCACCACAGTGCCGGTCGCCGTCATGGCTTCATCGCCGACCGAAACGGGGGCCACAAGGCAGGTGTTTGACCCGATGAACGTCCGCGCGCCGATGTCCGTGTGGTGTTTGGAGACACCGTCATAGTTGCAGGTGATGGTGCCTGCGCCGATATTGGCGTGCTCGCCGACGCGCGCGTCGCCCACATAGGACAGGTGGTTGACCTTCGCACCTTCTTCAATCTGGGCGTTTTTGATTTCGACGAAATTGCCCACCTTGGCGTCATTGGCCAGTTCGGCACCGGGGCGCAGGCGGGCATAGGGGCCGACCACCGCGCCGCGTGAGACGTGGCAGCCTTCCAGATGTGAAAATGCCCGGATCAACGCACCGCTTTCCACGGTGACGCCGGGGCCAAAGACCACGTTTGGTTCGATGACAGTGTCGCGCCCGATGACGGTGTCATGGGCGAAATAGACGGTGTCGCGGGCGATCAGGGTCACGCCAATTTCGAGCGCGGCGTCGCGGGCGCGGGTCTGGAAAACGTCTTCGGCAGCGGCCAGTTCGGCGCGGGAATTGATGCCGAGGGTTTCTGCTTCGTCGCAGGTCACCACCGAGGCGGTCAGACCGCGCGCACGGGCGACAGACACGATGTCCGGCAGGTAGTATTCGCCTGCTGCATTGTCGTTTCCAACCCCATCCAACAGGTCGAACAGAAGCTTAGCGTCTGCGGCAACAACGCCGCTGTTACAAAGTGTTACCGCGCGTTCTTCATCCGATGCATCCTTGAATTCTACGATGCGATCCAACGCGCCATCCTTGACGATCAAGCGCCCATAACGGCCAGGGTCTGCGGTCTCAAAGCCCAGCACAACCACGTCTGCGCCTCTTGCTCGCGCCGCTGCCATCGCTTCAAGCGTCTCAGTTCGGATGAAGGGCGTGTCGCCGTAAAGCACGATGGCATCGCCGTCGAACCCGTCCAACGCGGCCCGTGCCTGTTGAACCGCGTGACCGGTGCCCAACTGTTCTTCCTGCACGGCGATGGAAATCTCGGGGTCGATGTCTTTAGCCGCAGCCTCGACCATCTCGGCGCCGTGACCCACTACCAGCACCGCGCGGTCCGGCGACAAAGCAGCCCCGGATGCCAGCGCATGGGCAAACAGTGGTACACCTGCAATTTCATGCATGACTTTCGGCAGGTCTGAATTCATCCGTGTTCCCATGCCAGCGGCAAGGACAATCAGGGCGGTCGCCATATCTATCTGCTCTTTCAATTTCTTTTCGCCCGTTTTACCCCTTGGGGCGCGGCTCGCAAGCGAAAGCTGTTCAATTAACCTTACGCGAGGTTACAGGCTTTGCGTGGAAAATCCAAAGGCTGAAGGCAAAATGACGAACAACGCGACGCCGGGACGGCGTACAGTGATTTTTGATCTGGATGGTACATTGGCGGATACGTCAGGCGACCTGATCGCGGCGGCAAATGCCTGCTTCTCGGCGCTGGGACATGGTGAAGTCCTGGATCCAAGCGCCGACCAGCTGACCGCTTTTCACGGTGGCCGCGCAATGCTGCGGCTTGGCTTTTCGCGGGTGAATGGCGGGGTGGTGGATGACGCTGTTATCGAGCGCGAGTTTCCCAATCTGTTGATCGCCTATGAAGATGACATCGACCGCCACACACGTCTGTATCCGGGTGCGATGGACGCGGTCGCGCGACTGCACGCGGGCGATTATGCGGTGGGGATTTGCACCAACAAGCCCGAGGGGCTGGCGCGGCTGTTGCTGACTCGTTTGGGGATTTTGAACCACTTCACGTCTTTGATCGGCGCGGACACATTACCGACCCGCAAGCCCGACCCAGCCCCATTCGTCGCCGCAGCCCACGGGGCAGGCGGCGATCCGACGCGGGCACTTTTGGTCGGGGATACCGAAACCGACCGCAAGACCGCGCAGGCCGCGGGCGTGCCCTGCATCCTTGTCGGTTTCGGTCCCGAGGGGCCGGGGGTTGCGCGGTTGGCACCCGAGGCGATGCTGGATCACTTCGATGATTTGGATCGCGTGGTCGCAGACCTGATCGGCTGATCCATTGACGCGGTGCCTGATCCTGCGCAGGCTCGGAACATGACAGAGCGATTCACCGGTAATTTTACTCAACAAGAGCCGATCCCGGACGAAGGGATCGCCGCAGCAATGGAGGTGCTGCGCCACGGGCGTTTGCACCGCTATAACGTGGCCGAGGGCGAGACGTCCCACACAGCCATGTTGGAGCAGGAATTCGCCGCCCTCATGGGGTCAAAATACGCGCTGGCGGTGGCGTCGGGCGGTTATGCCATTGCGACCGCGTTGCGCGCCGTTGGTGTTGGGCCGGGCGACCGCGTTCTGACCAACGCCTTCACGCTGGCCCCTGTGCCCGGTGCCATTGCCTCCGTCGGCGGCGTGCCCGTCTTTGTCGAGGTGACCGAGGCGCTGACCATTGATCTGGACGATCTGGCGGCCAAGGTCGCGAAACCGGACGCGCCAATGGTCCTGCTGCTCAGCCATATGCGTGGCCATATCTGCGACATGGACCGACTGATGGAGATCACGGACGCGGCGGGCGTGACGGTAATCGAGGATTGCGCGCATACGATGGGCGCAACGTGGAATGGGGTGCTGTCTGGGCGTCACGGTGCGATGGCGGCGTATTCAACCCAGACCTATAAACACGCGAACTCGGGCGAAGGCGGGCTTCTGATCTCGGACGATCCCGACCTGATGGCGCGGGCGATCGTGCTGTCAGGCAGCTATATGCTATATGAGCGGCATTTGGCAGGGCCGCCGCCGGAAGCATTCGAGCGGGTGAAGTATGTGACCCCCAATATTTCGGGCCGGATGGACAATTTGCGCGCGGCGATCTTGCGGCCACAGCTTCCGGGGTTGGTGGAGCGGTGTGCCGCGTGGAACGCCCGCTATCGTGTGGTCGAAGACGGGCTGCGCGACACGCCCGGTCTGACCGTGATCGAACGGCCCGCGAAAGAAGGATACGTCATGTCGTCGTTCCAGTTTCTGTTGCTGGATTGGGCCGAGGGCGATGTACAGGATGTGGTGCGCTTCTGTGCGGAGCGCGGGGTAGAGTTGAAGTGGTTCGGCGGGGCCGAGCCTGCGGGGTTCACCAGCCGCTATGACAGTTGGCGTTATGCCGATGCGCCAAGGATGCCAAAGACGGATCGGGTCTTGCGTGGTATTCTGGACCTGCGCCTGCCGCTGACCTTCAGTCGGGAGGATTGCGCGCAGATTGCGCGGATCATTCGTGATGTGGTTTTGCGGGTGTATCAGCGGGCGGCGTAGGGGCTTTGCCCCTCTGCGCTGCGCGCATTCACCCCAGGATATTTTGGGGCCAGAAGAAACGGGCGGACAGGTTTGTGACGCTGCGTGAGTTTGCAGGCGTGTTGACGCGAATCGAGCATTGCGCGATTAACTGAACAAGTGTTCAATAACGGCGGGCGGTTGGGCCGGCCAAACGGAGGATCACCGGATGTTCAACCACAGCATGAATTTTGACCTTGGCGAGGACGTCAACGCCCTTCGCGAGATGGTGCATCGGTTTTCGCAGGACCGCATCAAGCCGATCGCTGCCGAAGTGGACCAGAAGAACGAGTTTCCCAACGAGTTGTGGCGTGAGTTTGGCGAACTTGGCCTGCTGGGTGTCACGACGCCCGAGGAATATGGCGGGGCTGGCATGTCTTACCTTGCGCATGTGGTAATCGTGGAAGAGATCGCGCGGGCCTCAGCCTCGGTCTCGCTGTCCTACGGGGCGCATTCGAACTTGTGTGTGAACCAGATCCGCCGCAATGCGACCGAAGAACAGAAACAGAAATACCTGCCCAGGCTGATTTCGGGCGAGCACGTGGGCGCCTTGGCCATGTCCGAGGCGGGTGCGGGGTCGGACGTCGTGTCGATGAAACTGCGCGCCGAGAAGCGCAATGGCTATTACGTGCTGAACGGCACCAAGTTCTGGATCACCAATGGCCCGGACGCTGATACGCTGGTCGTCTATGCCAAGACTGACCCGGACGCTGGCCCCAAGGGCATCACCACTTTCATTGTCGAAAAGAATATGAAGGGTTTCAGCACAAGCCCGCATTTCGACAAGCTGGGGATGCGCGGATCGAACACTGCCGAATTGATCTTTGAAGATGTCGAAGTGCCGTTTGAAAACGTGCTGGGCGAGGAAGGCAAGGGCGTGAACGTGCTGATGTCGGGGCTCGACTATGAGCGCGTTGTTCTGTCCGGCATCGGCACCGGCATCATGGCCGCCTGCATGGATGAAATCATGCCTTACATGAAAGAGCGCAAACAGTTTGGCCGTCCCATCGGGGACTTCCAACTTATGCAGGCCAAGATCGCGGATATGTACACCGCGATGAACTCGGCCCGCGCTTATGTGTATGAGGTCGCGAAGGCGTGCGACCGGGGCGAGGTGACCCGTCAGGACGCCGCCGCATGTGTGCTTTATGCGTCCGAGGAGGCGATGAAGCAGGCCCACCAAGCGGTGCAGGCGATGGGTGGCTCGGGCTATATGAACGAAACCCCCGTCAGCCGCATGTTCCGCGACGCCAAGTTGATGGAGATCGGCGCCGGTACCTCGGAAATCCGCCGGATGCTGATCGGGCGCGAACTGATGGGAAAGATGTGATGAGCATCCGGGGGTTTATCGTTGCTTCGCTTATGGCTTTGGCCTCTCCGGCCACAGCCCAGGACATGACCTATAGCTTCCACCCCACAACGGACTGCCTGTCCGCCATGGGGGACGATGGCGACCCGATGCGCTGCGTTGGATCGGCGGCCAATTATTGCATGGAAGCAACCGAAGGCGGGTCAAGCACGGTTGGCATGTCGTCCTGTCTTGGGCTGGAATACGAGGACTGGGATCGCCGCCTGAACCGCGCCTATGGGCTTTTGATGACCCGGCTGAAGGCCGAAGATGAAGAAATGGCAACGCTTGGGTCAGCGGCCCCCAAACAAGCCCCCGCGCTTCTGGACATGCAACGCGCGTGGATCACCTTCCGCGATGCGTCGTGCGACTATGAACGGTCGAAATGGGGTGGTGGCACAGGCGGAGGCCCTGCGTCTGTCGCCTGCATGCTGCATCAGACCGCCCGCCAGTCGCTTGCGCTGGAGGCCGATTTGAACGGCTACGGCGATACAATCTGCAACCACGAAGGATGCTGAGATGAAACTGAATTCCCAAGCCACGCCCGGTTCTGAGGCGTATAAAGCCAACCGCGAGGGCCATCTTGAGGCGCTGCAAGTTGTGGCTGACGCTGCCGAGGCCGCCGTGATGGGTGGCGGGCAGAAATCGCGCGAACGGCACCTGAGCCGCGGCAAGATGCTGCCGCGCGACCGGGTGTCGAACCTGCTCGATCCCGGATCGCCGTTCCTGGAGGTCGGGGCGACGGCGGCGCATGGCATGTATGACGGGGCTGCGCCCTGTGCCGGTGTCATCGCGGGCATTGGTCAGGTGCACGGGCAAGAGGTGATGGTGGTCTGCAACGACGCCACCGTCAAAGGCGGTACCTATTATCCGATGACCGTGAAGAAGCACCTGCGCGCGCAAGAGATTGCCGAGGAATGCAATCTGCCGTGCATCTATCTTGTCGATAGTGGCGGTGCGAACCTGCCCAATCAGGACGAGGTGTTCCCCGACCGCGATCACTTTGGCCGGATTTTCTACAACCAAGCGCGGATGTCCTCCAAGGGCATCCCGCAAATCGCTGTGGTGATGGGGTCGTGCACCGCCGGGGGTGCTTATGTGCCTGCCATGTCGGACGTGACGATCATCGTGAAAGAGCAGGGGACAATCTTCCTTGCTGGGCCCCCTTTGGTGAAGGCCGCAACGGGTGAGGTCGTCACAGCCGAAGATCTGGGCGGCGGCGATGTTCATACCCGCTTGTCTGGTGTCGCCGATTATCTGGCCGAGGATGACGCCCATGCGCTGGCCTTGGCGCGGCGCGCGGTGGAAAGCCTGAACCGCCAGAAACCAATGACGGTGAAATGGCAGGAGCCGGAAGAACCGGCCTATGATCCGGAGGAGTTGCTGGGCGTTGTGCCTGCCGACCTCAAGACGCCTTACGACATTCGCGAAGTGATCATCCGCATCGTCGATGGCTCGCGCTTCGATGAATTCAAACCGCGCTTTGGCGACACTCT
Source organism: Aliiroseovarius sp. F47248L (assembly GCF_023016085.1). Lineage (NCBI taxonomy): Bacteria > Pseudomonadati > Pseudomonadota > Alphaproteobacteria > Rhodobacterales > Paracoccaceae > Aliiroseovarius > Aliiroseovarius sp. F47248L. The sequence goes on from NZ_JALKBF010000001.1 coordinate 923,221, forward strand.
GGTCACAGGGTTTGCACATCTGAAGGGCTGCCCCATCGGGATCATCGCCAACAATGGTGTGATCTTCTCGGAAGCCGCCCAGAAGGGTGCGCATTTTGTCGAACTGTGCAGTCAGCGCAATATCCCCTTGGTTTTCCTGCAAAACATCACGGGCTTCATGGTGGGCCGTAAGTATGAGAATGAAGGTATCGCGCGCCACGGTGCCAAGATGGTGACGGCTGTGGCAACGACGAACGTGCCGAAGGTGACCATGGTTGTGGGCGGCTCTTACGGGGCTGGCAACTACGGCATGGCCGGGCGCGCATACCAGCCGCGTTTCATGTGGTCCTGGCCCAATTCGCGGATTTCCGTGATGGGGGGCGAACAGGCGGCGGGCGTGTTGGCTACGGTGAAGCGCGACGCGATTGAACGTCAGGGCGGCGAATGGTCGGCGGAAGAAGAAGCAGCATTCAAGCAACCCACCATTGATATGTTCGAGGAGCAGTCCCATCCCCTCTATGCTTCGGCGCGGATGTGGGATGATGGTGTGATCGACCCGCGCAAATCGCGCGAGGTGCTGTATCTGTCGCTGTTGGCGGCGCTGAATGCCCCGATCGAGCCGACGAAATTCGGCGTGTTCCGGATGTAAACGGTGGACACGAACCTCGTCATATATTGCGGGCTGACGCTGTTGATCCTTTATTCGCTGGCCGAGCAGATTGCGCCCGTGCCGCGCAAAAGTGGGATTGCGGGCTGTGTGGTCGGCTTTGTCTATGACGGGGATACGGTCGAGCTGAAATGCCCCGACCGCACGCGCACTGCTCGGCTGGTGGGGTTTGACACGCCCGAGACAAAGGACGCCGGATGCGCTGCTGAGAAGGCACTGGGCGACAAGGCCACGCGCCGTTTGCGTGCGATTGTTGAAAGTGCAGACCTTACGCTGCGCCACGAAGGCCACGACAAATATGGGCGCGAGTTGGTGAGGTTGTCAGCGGACGGGCAGGACGTTGGAAAGACGCTGATCCGCGAAGGATTGGCAGTTGCCTATACTGCCGGCGCGCGGATCAATTGGTGTGACCGCTTGGGCGGCTGACTTTTTTTGACGCCTCGGATCGCGGGGCGAGTTGAAATTCCGGGGTGCATTGCGACCCCACCCGAAGGAGGAACCTTGATGTTCACGAAAATCCTGATTGCCAACCGGGGCGAAATTGCCTGCCGCGTGATCGACACCGCCCGCAAGCTGGGTGTGGCCACGGTGGCTGTCTATTCCGACGCCGACGCCGCCGCGCGCCATGTGAAAATGGCGGACGAAGCCGTGCATATCGGCCCGTCGCAACCTGCGCAGTCCTATCTGAAGGGTGATGTCATCATTCAGGCAGCACTTGATACCGGCGCGCAGGCGATCCATCCGGGTTATGGGTTCCTGTCGGAAAACCCCGATTTCGTGGATGCGGTTGAAAAGGCCGGGTTGGTCTTTATTGGTCCGTCCTCGGATGCGATCCGCAAGATGGGATTGAAGGATGCCGCCAAGAAGCTGATGGTCGAGGCTGGTGTGCCCGTCGTGCCCGGCTATCACGGCGCAGACCAAGACCCAGCGCTGCTGGCGTCAGAGGCTGACAAGATGGGCTATCCCGTGTTGATCAAGGCCGTGGCAGGCGGTGGTGGCAAGGGGATGCGCCGGGTTGATGATCCCAAGGACTTTGCGGATGCTTTGGCCAGCGCGCAGGGCGAGGCGAAGACCGCCTTTGGCAACGCGGATGTGTTGGTCGAGAAATATATTCTCTCCCCGCGCCATATCGAGGTTCAGGTGTTTGGCGACGGCACCCAAGCGGTGCACCTGTTCGAACGCGACTGCTCGCTGCAACGTCGCCACCAGAAGGTGATCGAAGAAGCGCCAGCGCCGGGCATGACCGAAGAGGTCCGCGAGGCGATGGGGCAGGCGGGCGTGCGCGCGGCTGAGGCCATCGGCTATAAGGGCGCAGGCACGGTCGAGTTTATCGTGGATGGCGCAAACGGCCTGCGCACCGATGGGTTCTGGTTCATGGAAATGAACACACGCCTGCAAGTGGAACATCCCGTGACGGAAGCCATCACCGGCGTTGATCTGGTCGAATGGCAATTGCGTGTCGCCTCGGGCGAGGGGCTGCCCAAGCAGCAGGACGAACTGTCCATCAACGGCCATTCCTTTGAAGCGCGGCTCTATGCCGAAGACGTGCCGAAGGGCTTCCTGCCCGCCACCGGCACGCTGACCCATCTGAAGTTCCCCGAAGGCGCGCGGGCGGATACTGGCGTGCGGGCAGGCGACACGATCAGCCCGTTCTATGACCCGATGATCGCCAAGATCACCGTGCACGCAGGCTCGCGTGCCGCCGCGCTGCGCCAGCTGTCCTCGGCGCTGACCCATACTGAAGTCGCGGGATCGGTGACGAACCTCGCCTTCTTGGGCGCGCTGACCCGTCACGAAGGGTTCGCAGCGGGCGATGTGGACACCGGCCTGATCGAACGTGATCTTGAGGCCCTGACCGCGGATCCCGGTCCCAGCATGGCAGATGTGGGCGCCGCCGCCCTATGCGCGCTGGGGCTTTTGAAACGCGAAGGCTCGGGCTTTACGCTCTGGGGTGGGCTCAACCACTTTGTGACGCTGACGCATGGCGATGATGTCTATGACGTGGTGGTGACCTCCTACGGGGCAGATCGTCATGTCATCACTGTTGGCGATGACAGCATCGAGGCCACCTGCCTGAACGGGCAATGGAAGATGGGCGGCGACCGTGGGCCGCGCGTGGCCAAGGCGGGCAACGTCGTGACGGTCTTTGCGCAATCCGGGCTGGAATTCCATGTCGTTGATCCGCTGGATCAGGACGCAGGTGCAGGGGCGGGGGCAGGTGTGGTCGAAGCCCCGATGCCGGGTCTTGTGAAGGCTGTGTTTGCAACGGCAGGGCAGACGGTGAAGCAAGGCGACCGGTTGGCCGTGTTGGAGGCCATGAAAATGGAACATAGCCTGACCGCCGCCCGTGATGGTGTGGTGGCCGAGGTTCTGTGCGCCGATGGCGATCAGGTCGAAGCGGGCGCGCCCCTTGTGCGACTTGAGGAAGAAGAGGAAAGCTGATGACCTTCCGTCTGCATCACGTCCAATATGCCCGCTCGATCCGGGTGCTGTGGCTGATCGAAGAAATCGGGCTGGAGGATAAGCTGGGCCGCACGCTTGAGGTGGTGGAGTATCAGATCGGTTCGAAACAGATGTATGAGGGCGAATTGCCCAAAGTCTCGACCGCGTCGCGGGTGCCAGCCCTGGAGATCGGCAACAAGCGGATCAGCGAAAGCGGCGCCATCGTTCAGTATTTGATCGAGGAGTTTGCCCCTGAACTGGGTGTCGATCCCGGCGGGGCAGAACGGACGGATTACCTGCAATGGATTCACTACTCGGAAACCATGGCCAGCCTTGTCGAGCAGTTGAACCTGCAAATGGTATTCCTGCGCCCGCCTGCCAAACCCAGCCCCATCGTGATCAAGCTGAACGTGGCGCGGTTGCGCCATACACTCGTGGGGCTTGAGGCGCGGTTGGAGGGGCGCGACTGGCTGCTGGACAAGGGGTTCTCGGGCGCTGACATCATGTTGGCCTTCAACCTGTTCGCCGTGCCTTACTACGTGAAACTGGACGAGTTCCCGAACATTCTGGCCTACAAGGCGCGGGTCGAGGCGATGCCGTCCTATCAGCGGGTGATCGAGCGCGAAGGCGAGCAGCGGTTCTATCACCAGGATTTCTATCCGGTTCCAGAGGAGTAACCCCGATGGATTATGTCGAGATATTCGAGGTCGGCCCGCGTGATGGGTTGCAGAACGAAAAACGCCAGATCCCGACCGAGGACAAGATCGCGCTGGTTGATCTTCTGTCCACCGCCGGGTTCAAACGGATCGAGGTGGCGAGCTTCGTCAGCCCCAAATGGGTGCCGCAGATGGCGGATTCAGCGGATGTGCTGGCAGGGATCACGCGGGCGAAGAACGTATCATACGCGGCGCTGACGCCGAACCTGCGCGGGTTCGAAGGCGCGCTGGCGGCCAAGGCGGACGAGATCGCGATATTCGGCTCGGCATCCGAGGGGTTTTCCAAGGCCAACATCAACTGCACCATCGCCGAAAGCCTTGAACGCTTTCAGCCCGTGGCGGATGCGGCGGCTGAGGCAGGGATCATGATGCGCGGCTATATCTCTTGCGTGACGGATTGCCCGTTCGATGGGCCGACACCGCCAGACAAGGTCGCTTGGGTGGCCGAGCAGCTGATCGCGATGGGGTGCTATGAAATATCCTTGGGCGACACGATTGGACAGGCCACACCCGAGACAATCGACGCGATGCTGGATGCGGTGCTGGGCGTCGCTGGGCCAGACATGTTCGCGGGCCATTACCATGACACGGCTGGCCGGGCGTGCGACAATATCGAGGCATCGTTGAAAAAGGGGCTGCGCGTGTTTGACGCCGCCGTGGGTGGTCTGGGCGGTTGCCCCTATGCGCCCGGCGCGCAAGGCAATGTGGCGACTGAGGCCGTGCATGACCGCGTGACGACGCTGGGCTATTCGACCGGGTTGGACCGGGACATTCTGGACAAGGCCGCGCAGATGGCGCGAAAAATGCGGGCAGGGGAATGAACCATGACCTATGAGACAATCTCGATTTCGACCGACGATCGCGGCGTCGCGACGCTGCTTCTGGATCGTGCGGACAAACATAACGCCATGTCAGCGCAGATGATTGAGGAACTGACCGACGCCGCCCACGCGCTGGGCGCAGATGAAGCGGTGCGTGTGGTGGTCCTGACCGGCGCGGGCAAAAGCTTCTGCGCGGGGGGCGATCTGCGCTGGATGCAGGACCAGATGGCGGCGGATCCGGTGACGCGCGGGATCGAGGCCAAGAAGCTTGCTATGATGCTGAATGCGCTCAATGAAATGCCGAAACCTCTGATCGCCAAGGTGCAAGGGCAAGCCTTCGGCGGTGGGGTCGGGATGGCGTCGGTGTCCGATGTGTCCATCGGCGTCACGGGGGCCAAGTTTGGCCTGACCGAGACCCGCTTGGGCCTGATCCCCGCCACCATCGGCCCCTATGTACTGGCCCGTCTGGGCGAGGCGATGGCGCGCCGCGTGTTCATGTCGGCGCGTATTTTTAATGCCGAGGAAGCGGTCACGCTGGGCCTTTTGGCGAAAGCCGTCGCGCCCGAGGATCTGGATGCGGCGGTTGAGGCCGAGGTGAAACCCTACCTTTCGGTCGCTCCCGGTGCTGTGGCCGAGGCCAAAGGGCTGGCCCGCCGTCTTGGTCCGCCAATCACCGAGGCGATCGTCGACGAAACCATCGCCGGGCTGGTCGCGCGATGGGAAAGCCCCGAAGCACAGGAAGGTATTGCCGCATTCTTTGACAAGCGCAAACCAAGCTGGGCATGATCCTTAACCTGACGAGGAACGATTGATCTGGGCCGGGTATATCTATGTGACACTAATCGGCATCCTCATGCTGTTTCAGGCCTGCATGGCGGCAGGCGCACCATGGGGACATCTGGCGAATGGTGGCAGATGGCCGGGACAGTTGCCAGTGCCGATGCGGTTCGCGGCGGTGGGGCAGGGAGCAATACTTGGCTTGATGGGCTGGGCGATGGCAGCACGCGCAGGAATTGTCGGCACACTTCCTGTTTGGACCTTCTGGGCGGCGCTGGGGGTGACTGTCATGACAGGTGTCGCAAACCTTGCCACCCCGTCGCGACCCGAGCGGCGGATCTGGGGGCCGGTGACCGTTCTTCTGGTCCTGTGCGGGCTGCGACTTGCCTGGGGTTAGCCCTGCGGGATTTCAAGCAGGTGAGTCTCTTTTCCCAAGCCGGTTTTGCCGGCCATTTGCTGCGCGACGGCAAAACATGATGGTTTTTTGGTTAACAGGTGACGAATTTCTGCATACGCAAAATGTTTAACCTGTGGCTAAAACCCTTGCAAACAACGGTATACTGAGAGGTCAGCCCTTGATTTTGCGCTCGCATTCACAAACTCGAATGCGATATGCACTCGGTTGACCCTGCGAACCCGCAAAGGTAAACCGCTGATAGCTAGCGACAGGCGGGTAAACCGTTCAAAGGAGCCACACGTGGAAGACCTTCTCAGAGAATATCTCCCCATTATCATTTTCCTTGGATTAGCCATTGTTATCGGACTTGTTCTGATCCTTGCAGCCGTTGTGTTGGCAGTGCGCAATCCCGACCCCGAAAAACTCAGCGCTTACGAATGCGGGTTCAACGCTTTTGATGATGCGCGGATGAAGTTCGATGTTCGGTTCTATCTGGTGTCGATCCTGTTCATTATCTTCGATCTAGAGATTGCCTTCCTGTTCCCATGGGCAGTGGCCTTCAAGGATGTCGGCATGGTCGGGTTCTGGTCGATGATGGTATTCTTGGCCGTTCTGACGATCGGCTTTGCATATGAGTGGAAAAAAGGGGCGCTCGAATGGGAGTGATGACTGGAGCCAACACGGCACAAGGCGACCGCGAGCATGGTACGCGCCTTTTGAACGATCAACTGGCCGATAAAGGCTTTTTGCTGACCACCACAGATGACATCATCAACTGGGCGCGCACCGGTTCGCTGCACTGGATGACCTTTGGTCTGGCCTGCTGTGCGGTTGAGATGATGCATGCGTCCATGCCGCGCTATGACCTTGAGCGTTACGGCGTTGCGCCGCGCGCTTCCCCACGCCAATCGGACGTAATGATTGTCGCCGGCACGCTGACCAACAAGATGGCTCCAGCGCTGCGCAAGGTGTATGACCAGATGCCCGATCCGCGCTATGTGATCTCGATGGGGTCATGTGCCAATGGTGGCGGCTATTACCACTATTCCTATTCGGTGGTGCGCGGCTGTGACAGGATCGTGCCCGTGGACATCTATGTCCCTGGTTGCCCCCCGACCGCCGAGGCGCTTGTGTATGGCATTCTGCAACTGCAACGCAAAATCCGCCGCACCGGCACGATTGTGAGGTAAGCGATGAGTGACGCCCTGAACGAACTTGGTGCCCTTCTGGAAATCAAACGCCCTGATTGCGTTCTGAGTTGGGACATCGCTTTCGGCGAACTGACGGTCAATGTGCCGTTGTCCGCCATCCCGTCTTTCATCGACTTTCTGAAGACCGACAAGGCTTGCATGTTCTCGTCACTCGTGGACATTACGGCCGTGGATTACCCGTCGCGTGAAGAACGCTTTGATGTCGTCTATCATTTCCTGTCGATGTACACGAACCAGCGTATCCGCGTTAAAGTCGCTGTGCGCGAAGACGACATGGTGCCGTCGATCACCGAGGTTCACCCTTCGGCCGGTTGGTTCGAACGCGAAGTCTTTGACATGTTCGGCATCCTGTTCTCGGGTCACCCGGACCTGCGCCGCATCCTGACCGACTACGGGTTCCGTGGTCATCCGCTGCGCAAGGATTTCCCGACCACCGGCTATACTGAAGTGCGATATGACGAGGTCGAAAAGCGCGTGGTTTATGAACCCGTGTCCCTGACCCAGGAATACCGCCAGTTCGACTTCATGTCGCCGTGGGAAGGGGCCAATTACATTCTGCCGGGCGACGAGAAATCTGACGAGGCCAAGGGCTGAACCAGATGAGCGGGCAAACCTTCATATTCTGCCTTGGGGCAACGAAGGCCGGCACAAGCTGGCTGTTCGACTATCTGTCGGGCCACCGGGAGTGTCACCTTCCGGCGATGAAGGAATTGCACTATTTCGACGCGTTGGAGCATGGCACGGGCGATTTCTATCGCGAGCAGGCGCTGGCCCGTCTTGACGCTGCCCGCAAAGACAAGCCGACCGCGTGGCAGAAACGGCTTGTCGCGGATTTGGAGCGCTGGCTGTCGATGTTTGACGGCGCGACCCGTGATGACGCGGCCTATCTGCGATATGTGCAGGATGGCGGCACCAAGGCGCGCGTGATTGGCGATTTCACCCCGGCCTATGGCTTGTTGAAAGAAAAATCGCTGAAAACCATGGCGGCGCTGACTGACAAGGTGCGGTTTGTCTATCTGATGCGCGATCCGGTGGATCGTATTTGGTCGAACATCCGCATGATGGCTGGTGGTGAAAGTGCCGCGCTGAATTCGAAGGTGGACGGCGTACTGAACGGCACGGCGGACAATATCCTCGACCGTTCGAACTACCGTCGCACGTTGAATCGACTTACCCGTGCGATCCCGCGCGAGGCGCTGCATATCGAATTTTACGAACGGCTGTTCACGCCCGACGCCATCGAACGTTTTTGCGCTTTTCTGGGGATCACACCCCAGCCCGCATCGTTCGACCGTGTGGTGCATCAAAGCATGAAAGCCGACCTGCCGATGGGCCAGCGCGCTCAGCTTCAGGCAGCATTGAAACCGCAATACAATTTCGTCGAGAAGTTCATGGGTGAGCTTCCGTCGGAATGGACCCAGAAGATGGTGAGCGCATGATGGACGGATCCAAGGACTTCAACGACACCCTGACCGGTGAACAGAAGATCCGCAATTTCAACATCAACTTTGGCCCACAACACCCGGCCGCCCACGGCGTGCTGCGCATGGTGCTTGAGCTTGACGGCGAAATTGTCGAACGTGCTGACCCGCATATCGGTCTTTTGCATCGTGGCACCGAAAAGCTGATGGAAAGCCGCACCTATCTGCAAAACCTGCCATATTTTGACCGTCTTGATTACGTGGCGCCGATGAACCAGGAGCATGCCTGGTGTTTGGCGATTGAAAAGCTATGTGGCGTCGAAGTACCGCGTCGTGGTTCGCTCATCCGCGTGCTGTTCTCGGAAATCGGCCGTATCCTGAACCACCTTCTGAACATCACCACGCAAGCGATGGACGTGGGCGCGCTGACCCCGCCGCTGTGGGGCTTTGAAGAACGCGAAAAGCTGATGATCTTCTACGAGCGCGCTTGTGGGGCTCGTCTGCACGCAAACTATTTCCGCCCCGGTGGCGTCCATCAGGATCTACCGCCTGAGTTGATCGACGATATCGAGGCTTGGGCGCACACCTTCCCCTCGAAAATCGACGATATCGACGTGTTGCTGACCGAAAACCGGGTGTTCAAGCAACGCAACGTTGATATCGGCATCGTCACCGAAGAAGACATCCTGAACTGGAGCTTCTCGGGCGTGATGGTGCGCGGGTCGGGCTTTGCGTGGGACCTGCGCCGCGCGCAACCCTATGAATGCTATGACGAGTTCGAGTTCCAGATTCCTGTTGGCAAGAATGGCGACTGCTATGATCGCTACCTTGTCCGCATGGAAGAAATGCGTCAGTCGCTGAAGATCATGCATCAGGCCATCGCGAAACTGCGTGCACCGGACGGGCAGGGCGAAGTTATGGCGCGTGGCAAGCTGTCGCCGCCACCACGGAGTGAGATGAAGCGCTCGATGGAAGCGCTGATCCACCACTTCAAACTCTACACCGAAGGCTTCAAGGTGCCCGCAGGCGAGGTCTATGCCGCCGTGGAAGCGCCCAAGGGCGAGTTCGGCGTCTATCTGGTGGCGGACGGGACCAACCGACCCTATCGCGCCAAGATCCGCGCGCCGGGGTATCTGCACCTGCAAGCTATGGACCACGTGGCCGGTGGCCACCAACTGGCCGACGTTGCCGCCATCATCGGCACCATGGACGTCGTGTTTGGGGAGATCGACCGCTAATGCTTCGCCGTCTGTATCACGAACAACCCGAAAGTTTCGCTTTTACCCCCGCCAATCAGGCTTGGGCCGAAGCACAGATCACGAAATATCCCGAAGGGCGTCAGGCCTCGGCTGTGATCCCGCTGTTATGGCGAGCGCAGGAACAGGAAGGCTGGCTGACCAAACCCGCGATTGAGCATGTGGCAGATATGCTGGGCATGGCCGATATTCGCGTGCTCGAAGTCGCCTCGTTCTACTTCATGTTTCAACTGCAACCTGTTGGAACTGTTGCGCATATTCAGATTTGCGGCACCACGTCCTGCATGATCTGCGGCGCGGAAGACCTGATTGCGGTGTGCCGTGAAAAGATTGCCGACAAGCCGCACGTCGTGTCCGCAGATGGTAAGTTCAGCTGGGAAGAGGTTGAGTGTCTTGGGGCCTGCACCAACGCGCCGATGGCCCAGATCGGCAAAGATTATTACGAAGATCTGACCGCAGAAAGCCTTGGCAAACTGCTGGATGATCTGGCCGCTGGCAAAGTGCCGGTGCCGGGTCCTCAGAACGGGCGCTATGCGTCTGAACCGCTGGCGGGGCTGACCAGCCTGAAAGAATATGACAGCGGCAAGACGCAGTATAACGCCAGCGCGCAACTGGCCACCGATCTTGGCGACACGGTCAAGCGAATTGATGGCACCGAAGTGCCTTTGTTGACGCCGTGGCTTGGCAAGAACGCGACCAGCGGCAAGACACAGCCACCGAAACCGGCGGCTAGCGCGAAGCCTGCAAACAAGCAAAAACCAGTGCGCAAAGTGCCCGAGGACGACAGCAAGAAAATTGCCAAACCTCCGGTGAAGCCTGCCGCCGCGCCGGTTGCGGGAACAGAAACTAAGAAACCCCGCGTCATGAAGGCCCCCCGCAAGTCGGGTGCGGATGACCTGAAACTGCTGAAGGGCGTCGGCCCCAAGCTGGAAGGTGTCCTGAATGGCCTTGGCTTTTGGCATTTTGATCAGGTTGCCAATTGGGGCGCGGAAGAGATTGCCTGGGTCGACGATCAACTGTCCTTTAAGGGTCGGATTGAGCGCGACGGCTGGGTAGAGCAAGCCAAAATCCTTGCAGACGGCGGCGAAACCGAGTTTTCGCGCAAGAACAAGAAGGGCTAGGTCTGACTGGAACCGGGTATGTTGAAAGGTCGAATGGAACATAAGCGTGTATCAAGGCAGAAAAATGCCAACGCATCTGTGCGACCTGATTGTGTGTCCACCATCAACAACAGGGATAGGGACAATGACTAAAGATACCGGGTTTTTCACCTGCAAGAACATTTGCTGGATCATCGGCGCTTTGCTGGGGTTTGCAGTTTTCCTTATGATTTCTGGCTTTATCGGCTTGATTGTCGGTATCATCGTGGCGATTGCTGCGGCGATCTTGCTGCAAAAATTCCTTTGTGGCGAAGTGGTTGATACACGTCCCGCCAAGGGGGCCATGACCGCGGCAAGCCTGAGCGGAAACACCGCCCGTGCCTCGGCAGAGGCAGAGACGACCGACGAAGTGGCGGCGTCTGCGGCAAGCATTCCTGCAGCTGCAATGGATGGCGCACCCGTGCCGGTCGAAGCTGCGACCGCTCCGCCCGCGCCCGTGACCGCCGAAAAGCCAACCGCCAAAGAAACGCCTGCAGAGAAGCCGAAAGCGAAGAAAACGGTTGCGAAGAAAACGGTTGCGAAGAAGCCAGAGGCGAAGAAAACCTCTGCCAAGGCGGCAACTAAGGCGGCACCGGCCAAACCCGCCGCCGCGACGGCGTCCGAGCCGACTGGCAAGCCCAAAAAACCGCGCACCATGAAAGCACCGCGCAAATCTGGAGCGGATGACCTCAAACAACTCAAGGGTGTTGGACCGAAACTGGAGCAGACCTTGAACACTCTTGGCTTCTGGCATTTCGATCAGATCGCCAAATGGGGTCCGGACGAGATTACGTGGGTTGACGACAATTTAAGCTTCAAGGGCCGGATTGAACGTGACGGCTGGGTGGAGCAAGCCAAGACCTTGGCCGAGGGCGGGGAAACCGCGTTCTCGAAAAAAGTCAAAAAAGGCGATGTTTATTAACGAAAGATGACAAATATCATGCACTCCGATCCAAAAAACAGCGTACAGCGGGAAGGGCGCCTGGCAGGTCTTGTCATCGCCTTCACCGGTGCGTTGTGGGTCGGTGGCACATGGGTTGGGAAAAGCCTCGACTGGTCCAATCGGACCATGGCGTTGGTGGATCTTCTGGCCCTTGCCGGGTTCTTGTTTGGCCTGGTGGTAACGTATCGGATCTGGCGCAAGCGCCGGGCGGATGAAGGATAAGAACGAATGCTGCAGGATAAAGACCGGATCTTTACCAACCTTTACGGCATGCACGACCGCACACTTGCGGGCGCAAAAACGCGCGGCCATTGGGATGGCACCGCCGGGATCATCAAGAAAGGCCGCGACTGGATCATCGAGCAGATGAAAGCCTCGGGCCTGCGTGGTCGTGGTGGGGCGGGTTTCCCAACCGGTCTGAAATGGTCCTTCATGCCGAAGGAAAGCGACGGCCGTCCGGCTTATCTGGTGATCAATGCGGACGAATCCGAGCCCGGCACCTGCAAAGACCGCGAGATTATGCGCCACGATCCGCACACGCTGATCGAAGGGGCGTTGATCGCGTCGTTCGCGATGAATGCGAACACTTGCTACATCTATCTGCGTGGCGAATATATCCGCGAGCGTGAAGCGCTTCAGGCCGCGATCGACGAATGCTATGATGCAGGCCTTCTCGGCAAGAATGCCGCGAAATCGGGTTGGGATTTCGACCTGTTCCTGCATCACGGGGCCGGGGCTTATATCTGCGGCGAAGAAACCGCGCTTCTGGAAAGTCTTGAGGGCAAGAAAGGCATGCCGCGCATGAAGCCGCCGTTTCCGGCTGGCGCGGGTCTGTATGGCTGCCCGACCACAGTGAACAACGTGGAATCCATTGCCGTTGTGCCGACCATTTTACGCCGCGGGCCGGAATGGTTCGCGGGCTTTGGTCGCCCTAACAACTCCGGCACCAAGCTGTTTGGTATCTCGGGCCATGTGAACAACCCCTGCGTCGTCGAAGAGGCGATGTCGATCTCGTTCGAAGAACTGATCGACAAGCATTGCGGCGGCATTCGCGGTGGTTGGGACAATTTGAAAGCCGTGATCCCCGGTGGCTCGTCCGTGCCATGCGTGCGCGGTGAAAACATGCGCGATGCGATCATGGATTTCGACTACCTGCGCGGAGAGCTCGGCTCGGGCCTTGGCACCGCGGCGGTGATCGTAATGGATAAGCAGACCGACATTATCAAAGCGATCTGGCGTCTGGCGAAGTTCTACAAACACGAAAGCTGCGGCCAGTGCACGCCTTGTCGCGAAGGCACCGGCTGGATGATGCGCGTGATGGAACGTCTGATGCGCGGCGAGGCTGAGGTCGAGGAAATCGACATGCTTTGGGACGTGACCAAGCAGGTGGAAGGCCATACGATCTGTGCCTTGGGTGACGCGGCGGCATGGCCCATTCAGGGCCTGATCCGCAACTTCCGCGACGAAATCGAAGACCGCATTCAAGTGAACAAACAAGGCAAGGCCAGCATCGCGGCGGAATGATCCGGCGACAGGACAAAAGAAAGACATGATGATGAATATGCAACGCAACATACTGAAAACCGGCGATTTCCCGTCCGTTTTTGCGTGTTGTTATTGCATGACAGCACCTTGCATCCCCACCTCCTTCTTAACAAAAGGAGATCTGTGATGATGAAACTTCGGACTTTCGCGTGCACAACTGCATTGGTTGCTGCCGCAACAACAGCCACGGCCGCTTCGGTAGATTATTCAATGCTGCGCGAAGACAGCCGGATGCATAATGAATTGTTGGGCGCGTCGATTGCCTATCTGATTGACGAAAACTGCCCGACATTGAAGTTGCGGAAATTTCGTCTTCTGAATAAAGCGTTTTCGTTGCGCAAACATGCGATGACGCTTGGCTATTCTTCGAAAGAAGTGATGGCTTATGTGGAAAGCAAGACCGAACAAAACCGTTTTCGCGCGATCGCAGAACCGATCTTGGCCAAGCGCGGGGTGAAGGCGGGCGATGATGAAAGCTACTGCACGGTTGGACGGGCAGAGATCAAACAGGGCTCCTTTGCTGGATCGTTACTTTACGAAAGCTAGGGGCAGACATGTGCGGGCACGGGGAATAACCCCGGCCTGCGGAACGAAAAAGGGACCGTGATGAGCGACTTGAAAAAGATCGTCATTGACGACATGGAAGTTGAAGTTGATGGCGCGATGACGCTGATTCAGGCCTGTGAAGTGGCCGGGATTGAGGTGCCGCGTTTCTGCTATCACGAACGCCTTTCGATTGCAGGCAACTGCCGCATGTGTTTGGTCGAAGTTGTGGGTGGTCCGCCCAAGCCCGCTGCATCCTGCGCCATGCAGGTGCGCGATTTGCGCCCCGGACCCGAAGGGCAACCCCCCGTGGTGAAAACCAACTCGCCCATGGTCAAGAAGGCCCGCGAAGGCGTGATGGAGTTTATGCTGATCAACCACCCGCTGGATTGCCCGATCTGCGACCAGGGCGGCGAATGTGATTTGCAGGATCAGGCGATGGCCTACGGTATGTCCGGCTCGCGGTTCAAGGAACAGAAACGTGCCGTGGACGATATTGATCTGGGTCCGTTGGTCGGCACGGCCATGACCCGTTGCATTAGCTGCACCCGTTGCGTGCGCTTTACGACCGAGATTGCCGGTATCGCCCAGATGGGTCAAACGGGTCGCGGTGAAGATGCCGAGATCGTCAGCTATCTGAACCAGACACTGGACAGCAACCTTCAGGGCAACATCATTGATCTGTGCCCGGTCGGCGCGCTGACCTCGAAACCCTATGCCTTTACCGCCCGTCCCTGGGAGTTGACCAAGACCGAAACCATCGACGTGATGGATGCGCTGGGGTCGAACATCCGCGTGGACACGAAGGGCCGTGAAGTGATGCGGATCCTGCCGCGCAACCATGATGGCGTGAACGAGGAATGGATTTCCGACAAGACGCGCTTTATCTGGGACGGTCTGCGCCGCCAGCGCCTGGACGTGCCCTATGTGCGCGAGAATGGCAAATTGCGCAAAGCCACATGGGGCGAGGCACTGGCCAAGGCCGCCGAGGCCATGAAGGGCGCAAAGAAGGTCGTCGGTCTGGTCGGCGATCTGGCCTCGACCGAGGCGGCGTTCAGCCTGAAAACTTTGATCGAAGGACTTGGCGGCAATGTCGAATGCCGCACCGACAATGCGCGCCTGCCGATTGGCAACCGCTCGGGCTATGTCGGTACCGCGTCGATTGAAGATATCGACAATGCCAAGTTCATCCAGTTGATCGGCACCAACCCGCGCGTTGAATCGCCGGTTCTGAATGCGCGCATTCGCAAGGCGTGGCTCAAGGGCGCTCAGGTCGGTCTGGTCGGCGAAGCCGTTGATCTGACTTATGATTATGCGCATGTCGGCAATGACCGAGCGGCGCTGGTAAGCATCGTGGGCAAAGACTACGGCGCGGTAAAAGACGCACCGTCAGTGGTGATCGTGGGCATGGGCGCTGTGCGCGAAGCCGATGGTCTGGCGGTTCTGTCCAACGCGATGAAGCTGGCCGAGGACACCGGATCAAAGCTGATGATTTTGCACACCGCCGCAGGCCGAGTTGGCGCGATGGATGTCGGTGCCGTGACCGAAGGTGGCATGGATGCCGCCACGATGGGCGCAGACGTGATCTACAACATGGGCGCGGACGAGATTGACATCGATGCTGGCCCCTTCGTGATCTATCAGGGCAGCCATGGTGATCGGGGTGCGATGCGCGCCGACGTGATCCTGCCGGGCGCGGCTTATACCGAGGAGGGTGGGCTGTTCGTCAACACCGAAGGCCGCCCGCAACTGGCGCTGCGCGCCAACTTCGCACCGGGCGAAGCCAAGGAAAACTGGGCCATACTGCGCGCTCTGTCTGCTGAACTGGGCGCGACTTTGCCGTGGGACAGCCTGGCCGGCCTGCGCCGCGCAATGGTCGAGGCTACACCGGTTCTGGCTGGCGTCGATCAGGTGGCCGCAAATGACTGGCAGCCACTGCCTGTTGAAAAGATGGGGGCGGCCAGCTTCCGTTACACGATTGGTGATTTCTATCTGACCAACCCGATTGCACGGGCGTCGGAAGTGATGGCCGAACTGTCAGCACAGGCGCGCGCACGTGCGTCGTCGAAACTGGCGGCGGAATAAGAACAGAGGCAGGACCGGGGACATGTTTGATCAAGCATACGGCAAAAGCGCAAAGAAGGGTCTGCCTACAGAGTCATCCGGCGTATTTGCACACCCCTATGGTTCTGCAACGAAAAACGAATACCGACGGTCTGAGGGCATGACGCGACATGGTTGAATTCTTCACGACAACAAATCTGGGCATCGCCCTTCTGATTATCGGACAATGTCTGCTGATCGTGGTGCCGCTTCTGGTGGCGCTGGCCTTCCTGCTCTATTTCGACCGCAAGGTCTGGGCAGCGGTGCAAATGCGCAAGGGCCCCAACGTGGTGGGCGCATTCGGCGTTCTGCAATCATTTGCAGATTTCATCAAATATGTGCTGAAGGAAATCATTGTGCCCGCAGGCGCGGACCGCTTCGTGTTCTTCCTGGCCCCGATGATGAGTTTCGTTCTGGCGATGGTCGCCTGGGCGGTTATCCCGTTCAATGACGGCTGGGTTCTGGCCGATATCAACGTTGCGATCCTGTTCGTTTTCGCCGTGTCCTCGCTTGAGGTTTACGGTGTGATCATGGGCGGCTGGGCGTCGAACTCGAAATACCCGTTCCTCGGCTCGCTTAGGTCAGCCGCACAGATGATTTCTTACGAGGTCTCGATCGGCCTGATCATCATTGGTGTGATCCTGACGACCGGCTCGATGAACTTCGGTGATATCGTGATGGCGCAGGACGGCAAGGGGCTCTTGAGCTGGTATTGGCTGCCGCACTTCCCGATGGTTTTCCTGTTCCTGATCTCGGCGCTGGCCGAAACCAACCGCCCGCCTTTTGATCTTCCAGAGGCTGAATCGGAACTGGTCGCAGGCTATCAGGTGGAATACTCGTCGACCCCGTTCTTGCTTTTCATGATCGGTGAATACGTGGCCATCGTTCTGATGTGTACGCTGATTTCGATCCTGTTCTTCGGCGGCTGGCTGTCGCCGGTCGAGGCGCTGCCGGATGGTATCCTGTGGCTGTTTGCCAAGATCTTCTTCTTCTTCTTTGTCTTCTCGATGATCAAGGCGATCACGCCGCGCTATCGCTATGACCAGTTGATGCGCATTGGTTGGAAAGTCTTCCTGCCCTTGTCGCTGGCATGGGTTGTTCTGGTGGCATTCTTCGCCCAATACGGGGCATTCTGGGGCACTTACGCCCGCTGGACAGTGGGGGGCTGATCAATGGCTTTTGATTACGCACGCGCAACGAAATACTTTCTGCTGACGGACTTCATCAAAGGGTTCGGGCTGGGGCTGAAATACTTCTTCGCGCCCAAGGCGACGCTGAACTACCCGCATGAAAAAGGGCCGTTGTCCCCTCGTTTTCGGGGTGAGCACGCGCTGCGCCGTTATCCCAACGGGGAAGAGCGTTGCATTGCCTGTAAACTGTGCGAGGCGATATGCCCCGCGCAGGCGATCACAATTGACGCGGAACCCCGCGAAGACGGCTCGCGCCGCACCACGCGCTATGACATCGACATGACCAAATGCATCTATTGCGGCTTCTGCCAGGAAGCCTGCCCGGTGGATGCGATCGTCGAAGGCCCGAATTTCGAGTTCGCGACCGAAACGCGTGAGGAACTGTTTTACGACAAGGCCAAACTGCTTGAGAACGGCGAACGCTGGGAAGCCGAGATTGCCCGCAATATCGAACTTGATGCGCCGTATCGCTAAGTAATCCCGAAGGAAAAGCCATGAACGATTTCTCCAAAATGTATGCACAGATGATGGAGCAGGGGCAGGAAATGCTCCGCAACTTCAACCCTGCGCTGGAGACGTTCAAACCGCAGGGTTTTGACAAGCTCATGCCGACCATGCCGAAAGACATGATGGATATGATGTTTGGCAACGCCTTCAACAAGGATGGTCTGGACGCCAAGACGCGGATGTTGATCACGCTGGCAGGTTTGACCGTGTTGGGCGCGCAGGCTGACGCGCAGATCAAGCTGACCGTGCGCCACGCTTTGGAAGCGGGCGCGACAGAAAAAGAGATCGCCGAGGTGATCTATCAAATGTCGATGCTCGGTGGTCTTCCGGCCATGACCCGTGCATTGGAACTGGCGCAAGCCGTGTTTGACGACAACGAGGAGGGGGACGCATGAGCGTTGCCGATTTCGCATTTTACCTCTTTGCCCTGACCACCGTGGTGGGCGGGTTCTTTACCGTGATGGCAAGAAACCCAGTGCATTCGGTGCTGTGGCTGATCACCGCTTTCGTTGGTGCCACAGGGCTGTTCGTTCTGCTGGGGGCTGAGTTTGTGGCAATGCTTTTGATGATCGTCTATGTGGGTGCAGTCGCGGTTCTGTTCCTGTTCGTTGTAATGATGCTGGATGTGGACTTTGCGGCGTTGAAAGCCGAGATGTCCAAGTCGCTGCCCTTGGCTCTGTTGATCGGTGTCATCCTTCTGATGGAACTGGGTACGATCTTCGGGGTCTGGCAGTTCTCAGACGGGGCCGAAGCGGCGCGTGCCGCAGTAACGCCGGCTCTGGACGTGGCACATAACACGCAGGCACTGGGTCAAATCCTCTATACCGACTACATCCTGCTGTTCCAGCTGGCGGGTCTGATCCTGCTGGTCGCCATGATCGGCGCCATCGTTCTGACCTTGCGTCACCGCACCAATGTGAAGCGTCAGAATGTGATTGCCCAGATGCACCGCGACCCGGCCAAAGCGATGGAAATCATCGACGTGAAACCGGGGCAGGGGCTGTGAGTGGATCCGAGATGAAAACGAATAACAAGACTTGGGCGCGCTGCACCGGTAGCCAAGCCCGGAACGAAGGGACGCAAGCACATGGTTGGACTTGAACATTATCTCGCGGTCGGGGCGGCCCTGTTCGTCATCGGCATTTTCGGGCTGTTCTTGAACCGCAAGAACATCATCATTTTGCTGATGTCGATTGAGCTGATGCTGCTGGCGGTGAACATCAACCTCGTGGCGTTCTCGAGCTATCTTGGCGATCTGGCCGGGCAGGTTTTCACGCTCTTTGTATTGACCGTGGCCGCCGCCGAGGCCGCCATTGGCCTGGCGATCCTGGTCAGCTTCTTCCGCAACCGTGGCACAATTGATGTCGAAGACGTCAACGTGATGAAAGGCTAACGGCAAATGGTACAGATCATCCTCTTTGCCCCGCTTATCGGTGCGCTGATTGCGGGCTTCGGCCATCGGATCATAGGTGACAAGGGCGCACAGGTTTTAACCACCGCGCTGTTGTTCTTGTCCGCGCTTTTGTCCTGGGCTGTGTTCCTGAGCCTTGGATCGGAAACGCAGCACATTCACCTGATGAACTGGGTGCAGTCCGGCACGCTGACCGTTGACTGGTCGATCCGTCTGGACCGCTTGACCGCGATCATGTTGATCGTCGTCACCACCGTGTCGTCGCTGGTACACCTCTATTCGATGGGCTACATGGCTCACGATCCACAGTTCGAGGGCGAAAGCTATCGTCCCCGCTTCTTCGCCTATCTCAGCTTCTTTACCTTTACGATGCTGATGCTGGTCACCGCCGATAACCTGCTGCAGATGTTCTTTGGTTGGGAAGGCGTAGGCGTCGCGTCTTATCTGCTGATTGGCTTTTACTATAAGAAACCGTCGGCCAACGCGGCGGCGATCAAAGCCTTCGTGGTCAACCGTGTCGGTGATTTCGGCTTCTTGCTGGGGCTGTTCGGGTTGTATTATCTGACCGACTCTCTGATGTTGGACGACATCTTTGCCGCCGCCCCCGCGCTGGCCGAGACCGAGCTTCATTTCCTGTGGCGCGACTGGAACGCTGCCAACTTGTTGGCCTTCCTGCTGTTTGTTGGCGCCATGGGTAAATCGGCGCAATTGTTCCTGCACACCTGGTTGCCGGATGCGATGGAAGGCCCGACCCCGGTGTCGGCTCTGATCCACGCGGCCACCATGGTGACCGCCGGTGTCTTCCTCGTTTGCCGCATGTCGCCTTTGATGGAATACGCTCCCGAAGCGACAGGATTCATCGTATTTCTTGGGGCAACCACCGCGTTCTTCGCGGCCACGGTGGGACTTGTGCAAAACGATATCAAAAGGGTGATCGCTTATTCGACCTGTTCGCAGTTGGGGTATATGTTCGTTGCGGCTGGCGTTGGTGTTTACTCGGTCGCAATGTTCCACCTGCTGACCCACGCCTTCTTTAAAGCGATGCTGTTTCTTGGGGCGGGTTCCGTGATCCACGGGATGCACCATGAACAGGACATGCGGAACTATGGTGATCTGCGCAAGAAGCTTCCCGTCACGTTCTGGGCGATGATGATCGGAACGCTTGCCATCACCGGGGTTGGTATTCCGCTGACCACCATTGGCTTTGCTGGCTTCCTGTCGAAAGACGCAATCATCGAAAGCGCCTATGCCGGTACCAACGGGGGCTATGCCTTCTGGATGCTGGTCATCGCAGCCCTGTTTACCAGCTTCTATAGCTGGCGCCTGATGTTCATGACCTTCTATGGCAAAGCGCGCGGCGACAAGCACACGCATGAACACGCGCATGAAAGCCCGATGGTCATGTTGGTGCCGCTGGGTGTTCTTGCGCTCGGGTCAATCTTCGCAGGCATGATCTGGTATGGATCTTTCTTTGGTGACCACCACAAGGTCAACGCGTTCTTCGGCATCGAAGCTCATGCAGAGGCTGGTGATCACGGTGAGGCAACGGACGACCATGGCGACGAGGCTGAAGCAGCTGAAGCAACTGCCGAAACCGCGCCTGCAGATGCAGACCATGCCACGGACGAAGCACATGCCGAAACAATGGCTGATCCGGCCCACGCCCCGGTTGCCGCCGTCCATCACAGAGAAGCCCCGAAAGGCGCGATCTTTATGGCCCCCGATAACCACGTGATTGACGATGCCCACCATGCGCCTGCATGGGTCAAGGTGTCGCCCTTCATCGCGATGCTGATCGGGTTTGTCGTGGCCTTCTGGTTCTACATCGTGAACACCAGCCTGCCCAAGCGGTTGGCCGACACATTCCCGCATGTCTATCAGTTCCTTCTGAACAAATGGTATTTCGACGAGATCTATGACGTGATTTTAGTGAAGCCTGCTTCTGTCATCGGTCGGTTCCTATGGAAGCGCGGTGACGGCAACGTCATTGATGGCTTCCTGAACGGTGTCGCCATGGGCGTAGTGCCTTGGTTCACCAAACAGGCTGGTCGGGCACAAAACGGTTACGTCTTCTCTTACGCCTTCGCGATGGTGCTTGGCATCGTCGCTCTGGTGACAATCATGATCCTCTTCAGCGGTGGAGCGCACTAATGAACAACCTGCTTTCCATCATCACGTTCCTGCCGCTGGTCGCGGCTGTGATCCTTGCGCTGTTTTTGCGCGGGGATGACGAAGCGGCAGCGCGCAATGCCAAGTGGCTTGCGCTTGCGGCAACCGTGGCGACCTTCTTGTTCTCCCTCCTACTGCTGACCGGCTTTGACTCGGCTGACACGGGCTTTCAGTTCGTAGAAGAGGGCAGCTGGATCATGGGCCTGAAATACAAAATGGGCGTAGACGGTATTTCGGTTCTGTTTGTCATGCTCACCACCTTCATGATGCCGCTGACCATCTGGGCCAGCTGGGGCGTCAAGTCCCGCGTGAAGGAATACATGATCGCATTCCTGTTGCTTGAAACGCTCATGCTGGGCGTCTTCATGGCGCTGGACCTGGTACTGTTCTACCTGTTCTTCGAGGCAGGCCTAATCCCCATGTTCTTGATCATCGGCATCTGGGGTGGGAAAGAACGGATCTACGCGGCCTTTAAGTTCTTTCTTTATACCTTCCTTGGCTCGGTCCTGATGCTGGTTGCGATGGTCTACATGTATGTAGACGCCGGATCGACGGACATCCCGACCTTGATGAGCCACAAATTCGGGTCTGACAGCTTTAGCCTGTTGGGTATTCAGATCGTGGGCGGGGCGCAGACGCTTTTGTTCTTGGCATTCTTCGCTTCATTCGCTGTGAAAATGCCGATGTGGCCGGTGCACACCTGGTTGCCGGACGCACACGTTCAGGCACCTACAGCTGGTTCGGTCGTTCTGGCTGCGATCCTTTTGAAAATGGGTGGCTACGGTTTCCTGCGGTTCAGCCTGCCGATGTTCCCTGTCGGTGCTGACGTCATGGCCTGTTTCGTGCTGTGGCTGTCGGCGATCGCGATTGTTTACACCTCGCTGGTGGCGCTGGTGCAGGAAGATATGAAGAAGCTGATTGCCTATTCATCTGTGGCACATATGGGCTATGTGACCGCCGGTATCTTCTCGTTCAATCAACAAGGTGTGGATGGCGCCATCTTCCAGATGCTCAGCCACGGCTTCATCTCGGGCGCGCTCTTCTTGTGTGTGGGCGTTATTTATGACCGGATGCACACCCGCGACATCGACGCTTATGGCGGCCTCGTGAACCGCATGCCGGCCTATGCGCTGATCTTCATGTTCTTCACCATGGCCAATGTTGGCCTTCCGGGCACGTCGGGCTTCGTCGGAGAGTTTCTGACGCTGGTGGGTATTTTCCAGGCCAACACTTGGGTCGCACTGGTTGCCACCTCGGGCGTGATCTTGTCGGCGGCCTATGCGCTTTACCTTTATCGCCGCGTCGTTTTTGGCGACCTGATCAAGGAAAGTCTGAAGTCGATCACCGACATGGACGCACGCGAGAAGATGATCTTCGCCCCGCTGGTGTTCATGACCCTGCTATTGGGCGTCTATCCCAGCTTGGTGACCGACCTGATCGGCCCATCGGTCGAGGCGCTTCTTACCAACTTCCACGCCGCCATTCCTGCTGACGTCGCAGAGATGGCCCAGACTGCATCGCATTAAGGGAGAGCGCAGATGAACTCTGTTGATATTCAAACGGTTCTGCCTGAACTCGTTCTGGCCGTCTATGCGATGGTAGCCCTGCTGGCTGCGGTCTATACCGGCAAGGATGCGCTGGCCAAGCCGATCACCTGGATCACCGGTGCGGTGATGATCGTCATCGCATTGATGGTGGCTGGGATGGACGGAACGACTGCCGCGTTCGGGGGCATGTTCCTTGACGATGCGTATGCGCGGTTTGCCAAGGTCGCAATCCTGCTGGCCGCTGCTGCCGTTCTGGTGATGGGTGAGGCAACAATGTCGCGCCGCGGGCTTCTGCGGTTCGAATACCCGATCCTCGTAGCCCTAGGCACCGTCGGTATGATGATGATGGTGTCGGCAGGCGACCTGATGGCGCTTTATATGGGGCTGGAGCTGCAATCGTTGTCGCTTTATGTGGTCGCGTCGTTAAACCGCGACAGCGTAAAGTCGACCGAAGCCGGTCTGAAATACTTCGTGCTGGGCGCTCTGTCGTCGGGGCTGCTGCTTTACGGGGCCTCGCTGACCTACGGCTACGCCGGCACAACGTTGTTCACGGGCATCATTCAAGCCGCCAATGACGGACATGTGGGCCTTGGTCTGTTGATCGGTTTGGTGTTTGTTTCGGCGGGCCTGGCCTTCAAGGTCTCCGCCGTGCCATTCCACATGTGGACGCCGGATGTTTATGAAGGCGCGCCGACACCCGTCACGGCTTTCTTCGCGACCGCACCAAAGCTGGCTGCAATGGGCCTTTTCGGTCGCGTTCTGTTCGATGCGTTCGGTGGGGCCATCGGAGACTGGCAACAGATCATCGCCCTTCTGGCAGTATTGTCGATGTTCCTTGGTGCGATTGCCGCCATTGGGCAGACCAACTTCAAACGTCTGATGGCTTATTCGTCGATTGCGCATATGGGCTTTGCCTTGATGGGGCTTGCAGCGGGTACTGAATATGGTGTCCAAGCCATGCTTCTCTATATGGCTGTTTACCTGACCATGAACATCGGCACCTTTGCTTTTATTATCTCGATGGAGCGTGACGGTCGCCCGATTGCTGATATCTCGGCCCTGAATCAGTTTGCACTGAAGGATAAACTCAGGGGATTGGCGATGCTGGTCTTGCTGTTCTCGCTGGCCGGTGTGCCGCCTATGCTGGGCTTCTTTGCCAAATACGGTGTGCTGATTGCCGCTGTTCAGGCAGGGCTGACATGGCTTGCTGTGGCAGGTGTCGTTGCGTCGGTCATCGGGGCGTTCTATTACCTGCGCATCGTCTACTTCATGTATTTCGGGGAGGAAGGCGAAGGGCTTGAGCTCAAGATGTCGCCCGCAGCCTGGTTGGCGCTGGTCGGATCGGCAGCGATTGTCATTTTGGGTGTTGTGAACTTCTTTGGCATCGAAACGGCCGCCGCCGCAGCCGCCGAAGCCCTTGTCAAATAATAGCCGCACGGCGTGGCCAGAGGGCGTTGGAAAACGTGTTCTGGATCAGGTCGACAGCACGAATGAAGAGGCCCGGCGCATCGCGCCGGGTCTTTTGGGTCCAACATGGATCCTGGCGCATCGCCAGACCGCAGGTCGTGGGCGTCGTGGCCGGGCGTGGGCAGATCCCGTCGGGCATTTCTCGGCCACATTGGTCATGCGCCCGACCGAACCGCCAGCGCAAGTCGCGCTTAGAAGCTTTGTTGCGTCGCTTGCCCTGTTTGATGCCCTTGTCATGGCCACAAGACTTACGGATGCATTTTCCCTAAAATGGCCCAACGATGTGCTTCTGAATGATGGCAAAGTGGCTGGCATTCTGTTGGAAAGTGCTGGGATGGGCACGCAGATCGGGCATTTTGCGATTGGGATTGGTGTCAATCTGATCGACGCGCCCGAAGGAGCGGCCATCGAAGGACGCGCCGTTGCGCCTGTCAGTCTGGCCGGGGAAACTGGGGTCAGCCTGACACCAGAGGCGTTTCTTGACCTGCTGGCCCCCGCCTATGCAAAGCACGAAGCGACGTTCACCACCTACGGTTTTGCGCCCATTCGTGAGGCGTGGCTGGCCCGCGCCGCCCGTCTGGGCGAGGTCATCACCGCGCGCACCACGCACGCCGAATATACCGGACGGTTCGACACGGTGGACGAAGAGGGCAACCTTGTCTTATCAACGACCACATCCCGCGTGGTGATCCCCGCGGCCGAGATTTTCTTCTAAGGGGCAACGCATGCTTTTGGCGATCGACTGCGGCAACACAAACACAGCATTCTCGATCTGGGATGGCGACAAATTTCTGTGCACAATGCGCACATCAACCCACCATTCGCGCACAGCGGATGCGTATTTCACGTGGTTTTCGACTCTGATCAATCACTATGGGATCAAGCCGGATATCGACGACGTGGTGGTCAGCTCGACCGTGCCGCGTGTGGTTTGGAACCTGCGCGTGTTCGCAGATCGGTTTTTTGGCTGCCGCCCGCTGGTTGTGGGAAAACCTGATTGCCTTTTGCCGGTGCCACCCCGTGTTGACCAAGGGGCGACCCCCGGGCCCGACCGTCTGGCCAATGCGGTGGCTGCCTTTGAACGCTATGGTGGCGATTGCATGGTGGTTGATTTTGGCACGGCCACGAATATTGACGTTGTGGCCCATGACGGCGCCTATATCGGGGGGGTGATTGCACCCGGCGTAAACCTGTCACTTGAGGCTTTGCACCAAGGGGCTGCCGCACTGCCCCATGTGGATGTGACTCAACCAGACAAGGTGATTGGCTCCAATACGGTGGGGTGCATTCAATCCGGTATTTTCTGGGGCTATGTTGGTCTTGTGCAAGGGCTGGTGCAAAAAGTGAAAGATGAATACGGTTTGCCGATGAAAGTCATTGGCACTGGTGGTCTTGCGCCGCTTTTCGAGCAGGGCGCGCATCTCTATGACGAGATCGACCACGACCTGACCATGCATGGGCTGGTCAGCATATACAAATATAACAAGGAACAGGGCAACATATGACCGCTGACCGTCTGATTTACCTCCCGTTGGGGGGCGCCGGCGAGATCGGCATGAATGCCTATGTCTATGGCTATGGCAAACCCGGAAAAGAGCGCCTGATCCTTGTCGACCTGGGCGTGACTTTCCCGGATATGGACACCACACCGGGTGTTAACCTGATCATGCCAGATATCACCTGGCTTGCTGACAATGCCGACCGGTTGGAAGCGATTTTTATCACTCACGCGCATGAGGATCACGTGGGCGCGGTGGGGCGGCTTTATCCCCGACTAAAAGCACCGATCCACGCGCGCCCATTCACCCGCTATCACGCACAGCGCAAGATGGAGGAGGCCGGGCAGGTGCCCGAAGTGGTCATTGCCGCAGACAGCTATCCGCAAGTGATCGAAGCCGGTCCGTTCAAGGTCAGTTTCCTGCCGCTCAGTCACTCTATCCCAGAAAGTGCGGGGTTGGTGATTGACACGCCCGCGGGGCGCATCGTGCATACGGGCGATTTCAAACTGGACGAAACACCCGTTCTGGGCGACCCGTTTGACGAGACGCTGTGGCGCGAGATTGCCAAACCGGGAGTGAAGGCGCTGGTCTGCGATTCCACCAATGTGTTTTCGACCCATCCCGGCCGCTCTGAGGCTGAGGTCGGCCCGGAACTGGTCAAACTGATCAGTGAAGCACCGCATATGGTGGTCGCGACGACATTCGCCTCGAACGTGGCGCGGGTGAAGCAACTCGCCGAAGCGGGCAAGGCTGCGGGGCGATCTGTCTGTCTTCTGGGCCGTGCGATGCGGCGTATGATCCAGGCCGGTGTCGAAACTGGCATTTTAGGGGATTTTCCCACAACAGTCTCGGTTGAAGATGCGCGTGATATTCCGCGCGAAAGCTTGATGCTGATCGTCACCGGTAGTCAGGGCGAGCGGCGCGCGGCGTCGGCTCAACTGGCGCGTGGAAAATATATGGGGCTGTCCATGGCAGAAGGGGACATGTTTCTGTTTTCCTCCAAGACCATTCCGGGCAATGAACGCGGTGTGATCCGTATCATGAACGCGTTTTCCGAGATGGGTGTGGATATGGTCGCGGAAAGCGATCGCTATCACGTTTCGGGTCACGCAAACCGACCTGATCTGCAGCGGGTTCACGACATCATCAATCCCCAGATGGTGATCCCGATGCATGGGGAACACCGCCACTTGCGCGAACATGCCAAGCTGGTGGAAGAGGGCGGCCGCAACGCGCTGGTCGTCGTGAATGGTGCGGTGTGCAACCTGACAGGCGACACACCACATATTGTCGAGCATGTGGACACGGATCGGATCTATCTGGATGGCGATATCCTGATAGGGTCGTTGGATGGGGTGGTGCGAGATCGCATCCGTATGGCGCTGAACGGCCATGTCATCGTGAACGTGATCGTCGAAGGGGACGATCCGTTGGGAGATCCGTGGGTCGAACTGATGGGATTGCCAGAGACCGGCAAGTCGAAAGCGCCATTGGTAGACGTGCTGGAAGAAGATCTGGGCCAGTTCCTAATGCGCGCCGGGCGCAAGACTTTGCGCGATGACGACAAGCTAGGGGAAGAGTTGAAGCGTCTTGCCCGCAAGTCCACCAATGACGAGATCGGGCGCAAACCCGAAGTGACCGTTGTTGTTAGTCGTTTGGAGTGACAGGATTTGCCGCGCGATGCGCGGCGTCCTATGGCGGGGATATTTCTTGCCAGAAGAAAACACGGACCCAAAGAAAGAGACCCGCAAGATCAGGTGCGGGTCTTTTTTGTTTATGTGCGTGCAAATTAGCCGGTGCGGCGTTCGTCGAAGCTCTTAGCGATGAAATCGGGCAGATGATCACCCATTCCGATTGATTTGCTGTCGTGCTTTTGGTCACGACGATCCGCGCGCGCACGCGTTTTTTTCTTTTCTTTGACTGGCTGCGCTGCTGGTTGGGCCGGGGCGACGTCCTTGGGCTTGGCGTCACTTTTGCTGCTACGGGGACGTTTGGCAGGCGTGCTGTCTTGCGCGTCGGCGTCTTTGCTGCGGGCAGGAGCAGGCTTGTCGCCAAAGGGGTTATCGACGCGGGGGATCTTGCTTTCAATCAGCCGTTCGACAGCATCAAGGTTCTTTTCGTCACGCGGCTCGCAAATCATGATTGCCTTGCCATCACGCCCGGCACGTCCGGTGCGTCCGATACGGTGCACGTAATCTTCTGCGTGTCCGGGCACATCATAGTTGAACACGTGGCTGACGTTTGGAATGTCCAGCCCACGAGCCGCCACGTCCGAGGCGCACAGGAACTTGAGCGTGCCCGCGCGGAACCCGTCCAGCACCTCCATCCGCTTGGACTGTTCCAGATCGCCGTGAATGGGCGCCGCGTCATAGCCGTATTTCTTCAGGCTTTTTGCGGTGATATCTACATCTGTCTTACGGTTGCAGAAGATGATCGCGTTTGTGCAGGCATCACCTTCGCGGTCGATCAGTGCACGCAGAAGCTTGCGTTTTTCACTGGCGGCACGATCGCGGCGCGAGGCTCTGAACATGCACAGTTCCTGGCTGATCGTCTCGGACGCTGTGGCTTGGCGTGCCACCTCGATCCGGGCAGGGTTTGACAGGAAGGTGTTGGTGATCCGCTCGATTTCGGGGGCCATTGTTGCCGAAAAGAAGAGCGTCTGGCGGGTGAATGGGGTGAGCGAGAAAATCTTTTCGATGTCAGGGATAAAGCCCATATCGAGCATCCGGTCAGCCTCGTCGACCACCATGATCTGCACGCCAGTCAGCAAAAGCTTGCCGCGTTCGAAATGGTCCAGCAGGCGGCCGGGCGTCGCGATCAGCACATCAACTCCGCGGTCAATCGCCTGATCCTGTTCTTTGAAGCTGACTCCACCGATCAAAAGAGCTTTGGTCAGTTTCACATGCTTTGCGTAGGTGTCGAAGTTCTCCGCCACCTGGGCGGCCAGTTCACGCGTGGGGCACAGCACAAGCGAGCGCGGCATCCGTGCGCGGGCACGACCACGGGCAAGGGCTGTGATCATCGGCAGGGTAAAACTGGCGGTCTTGCCTGTGCCGGTCTGGGCGATGCCCAGCACATCGCGCCCTTCGAGAGCATGCGGGATGGCGCCTTCTTGAATGGGGGTCGGGGTCTCGTAGCCCGCTTCGTCGATTGCTTTCAGCACCTTAGGGCTGAGTTTCAAGTCAGAAAATTTGGTCATGTATGTCCTGTTTCACGGACAACACTGGCCCGTGCGGATGGGAAGGGAAGGCCCGGATGGCCGGCTCGCAATATTTGCGCCCCTTCAATATGCCCTGTGGGTAAAGAAAAACCGGGGCATGGTCAATGACATGGGTTGGTTTGTGGTCAATCCGGGCAATGCGTTGCGATTGTTGCCACAGTCGCGGCGCTGTGATGCAGGATAGGAGTGTAACCTTCGCGCAGGACGCCAATGATAGGGGCAGGGGTCAACACGATCTGCGGGCCGTTTGGTTTATCGGTCTTGGGACCGTAACCATCAGTCAAGCAAGGCAGAACGTGATTGCGCCAAACCAGATGCGGGGCACCTTCGTGGAGGATGAAGCAGCCATCTGGCAACGATATCCCGTCCGCGGTGTGGCGGATCTGTGACCGTTTGCGATTGACCCGGCTGTGGTGCAGAGATTTATCAATTTCTTTGTGCCCGTCGGAATTTGCCCCAGAAGTTTGCCAAGCCATTTTGAACGCGCGATAGGCATCTGGTCGGCAATAGGCACATGGGCGATGACCGGCGGCCAGCCCAACGGCTTCGTCCAGAAAAAACAGGGGTGTCCACGCGCGAGCGGGCATGGGGCCGTGATATCGACCTTTGGGATGGGTCAGGTCGCAGATGATCCAGTGTTGGTGCTTCCAGCGAGAAACGCCAAGCCGTCCGTCACGAAAGGGCAGAATTCCCCGATTTCCAGTAAAAATGCCCCGTGCGTGATTTGCTACGATCTCTCCCGTCGGCAAAACGCGGTTTTGTAACGGTGAGGGGCGCGGTGGGGGCATTGTTCAGACCATCATTTCCTTCGTCGCCGAGAGTTTCAATGCCGGATAGTCGCGTTCAACACGATCAATATCCCATTGAAGACGCGTCAAAAATACCGGATCGCCGTCATTATCATACGCGATGTGCTGCTTGTTGGTCTCGACCAGTTTTTCAACCTCGTCTTTCTCGCCGATGATCCAGCGGGCTGAGGTGAATTGCGAGGCTTCAAAGCGCACGGGCAACCCATATTCCTGTTCAATCCGACTGGCGAGCACTTCGAACTGCAGCGCGCCGACGACGCCGACGATGAAACCCGATCCGATGTTGGGTTTAAACACCTTGGCTGCACCTTCTTCGGCAAACTGCATCAACGCTTTTTCAAGATGCTTGGCCTTCATCGGGTCGCCCGCCCGCACGCCCTGCAGAAGCTCTGGCGCGAACGAGGGGATGCCAGTGGCGCGGATCATTTCGCCTTCGGTAAGGGTGTCGCCAATGCGCAGTTGCCCGTGGTTGGGGATGCCGATGATGTCGCCTGCCCAAGCCTCCTCGGCTAGTTCGCGGTCCGAGGCTAGGAACAAGACCGGGTTCGACACAGCCATCGGTTTTTTCGTGCGCACATGGGTCAGTTTCATGCCACGCTTGAAATGGCCCGAAGCCAACCGCATGAACGCCACGCGGTCGCGGTGTTTCGGATCCATGTTGGCCTGTACCTTGAAGACGAAACCCGCGACCTTGGTTTCCTCGGGCGCGATGGCGCGGGGGCTGGCTTGCTGGGGCTGTGGTTCGGGGCCGTAATCTGCAATGCCCTGCATCAGTTCTTGCACGCCGAATGAATTGATGGCTGAGCCGAACCAGATCGGTGTCATATGCCCTTCCAGCACCGATTGCGGGTCGAGCGAGGGCAGCAATTCGCGCGCCATTTCGACCTCTTCTAGAAACCTTTCCAGCATGTGCGCTGGCACGTGTTCGGCAAGTTTTGGGTCGTCCAATCCGTTGATCTCGACCGTTTCGGCCACCACGTTGCGGTCGGCGCGATCCATAAGCTCCAGACGGTCGTTCAGAAGATCGTAGCAACCAAGGAAGTCGCGGCCCATACCTATGGGCCAGCTGGCGGGCGTTACGTCAATCGCAAGGTTTTCCTGAATTTCATCAATAATATCGAAGGTGTCCCGGCTTTCGCGGTCCATTTTGTTACAGAAGGTGAGGATCGGCAGATCGCGCAGGCGGCAGACCTCGAACAGTTTCTGCGTCTGACTTTCCACGCCTTTCGCCCCGTCGATTACCATCACGGCGGCGTCCACGGCGGTCAGCGTGCGATACGTGTCCTCGGAAAAATCCGAGTGGCCGGGCGTGTCGACCAGATTGAAACGGTATTTGCCGAAATCGAACGACATGGCCGACGCAGAGACCGAGATGCCTCGATCCTGCTCCATCTTCATGAAGTCTGACCGCGTGCGCCGCGCTTCGCCCTTGGCGCGCACCTGTCCGGCCATCTGAATGGCGCCACCATATAGAAGGAATTTCTCGGTCAGGGTCGTCTTGCCGGCGTCCGGGTGGCTGATGATCGCAAAGGTGCGACGGCGCGCAATCTCGGGCGGCAATTCGGGGCGGTTTGATGCGGTGTCCAACATGGGATGGCATATAGCGACGGGGACGGGCGCGCGCAACAAGGATGCGCTTCACTCGCCCCGGCGGCCCTGCTAGGTCTGGGCAGGACTTGGCGCCAAGCGGCGCGAACAGATGGGAGGTTCCAATGGATCTTGGTATTTCAGGCAAGCGGGCGCTGGTATGTGCGTCCTCGAAAGGGTTGGGGTTGGGTTGTGCGCGGGCTTTGGCGCACGCAGGCGTGTCGTTGGTGATGAACGCCCGGACCGAGGGGCCGCTTTTGGCCGCCGCCGATGCGATCCGTGCCGAAACCGGCGTTGACGTGGTGGCGGTCGCCGCTGACGTGACGACGGAGGACGGACGCGCGGCCTTGCTTGCGGCGGCAGGTGATGTCGACATCCTTGTGACCAATGCTGGCGGTCCACCGCCCGGCATGTGGTCGGATTGGGATCGCGACGACTTCATCGCCGCACTTGATGCCAACATGCTGGCACCGATTGCCCTGATGCAGGCGCTTGTGCCCGGTATGGCTGACCGCGGTTGGGGGCGGGTGGTGAACATCACCAGCCAGTCGGTGAAATCTCCGATTGCGGTTCTGGGCTTGTCCAACACCGCGCGCACCGGGCTGACCGGTTTCGTCGCGGGCACCGCGCGGCAGGTGGCGGGGCAGGGTGTCATCATCAACAACCTGCTGCCGGGCATCCACGATACCGACCGCGCCACCGCGCTGGACAAGGGCGTGGTCGAGGCACAGGGCATCACCATGGACGAGGCTCGCGCCGCCCGTCAGGCGACCATTCCCGCAGGGCGATACGGCACGATTGACGAGTTCGGCGCCACTTGTGCTTTCATGTGTTCGCAACATGCAGGCTACATGGTGGGGCAGAATATCCTGCTGGATGGCGGTGCGGTGAATACGACGTTCTGACGGTGCATGGCCCGCGCGTTTTGGGGTTGTTCTTGCGAAGGCGATGGGCAACCTTGCCGCGGCAAACAGGGTGAAAGGGAAAAGCAAAATGCGAATGAACAAACTGGCAGGCGGAGAGCTTGAGGTCAGCGCATTGTGTCTTGGCTCTATGCTTTGGGGGTCCACCAATACCGAGGCCGAGGGCCACACCCAGATCGACATGTCGCTGGATCACGGTATCAACTTCATCGACAGCGCCGAGATGTATCCGGTCAACCCGATCAAGGCGGAAAGATGTGGTCGCTCTGAGCAGATAGTCGGAAGTTGGGTCGCTAAAACCGGGCGGCGGGACGATGTGGTTATCGCCACGAAAGTGTCGGGCGACAATCCGGGCTGGAAGCGTGGTGGAAAAGGCTACAATGGTGCGATCATTCACGAGGCGGTGGACGCAAGCCTGACCAACCTGAACACCGACTATATCGACATCTATCAGACCCACTGGCCCATTCGCGGCAGCTATGCGTTTCGCCAAAACTGGACCTTTGACCCATCTGGCCAGAACAAGGACGAGGTCGAAGCCCATATGCGTGACGTGCTCAAGGCGATGGCAGAAGTCGTGGCCGCCGGCAAGGTGCGCCATTTTGCACTGTCCAACGAAAGCGCATGGGGCACTGCTGAATGGCTGCGCATCGCGCGCGAAATGGGTGCGCCTGAAGTGATCTCGATCCAGAATGAATATAGCCTGATGTTCCGGCTGGCCGATACGGATCTGGCCGAACTGTGTATGAACGAAGGCGTGCGCGTGCTGGCCTATTCACCGCTGGCCACGGGGCTTCTGACGGGCAAGTATCAGAACAACGCGGTGCCCAAGGGATCGCGGATGGACCTGTCGCCAGGGCTGGGCGGGCGGGCTACACCACGGGCCTTCGAGGCGGTGGAAGCCTATCTTGCCTTGGCAAAAAAACACGGTTTGGACCCGGTTCACATGGCGTTGGCTTTTTCAGTGTCGCGCCCCTTCATGGGGTCGACCATCTTTGGCGCATCGTCGATGGAGCAGTTGACGCGCATTCTGGATGGCAAGGATTTGATCCTGTCAGACGAAGTATTGAAGGACATTGATCTGACCCATCGTGCCCAACCGATGCCATTCTAAAGGTCGAGTGCCAAGCGCCTGCAATATATGAAGGATAAGTGCCATGAAACGACGTCAAATGATGACTATGACCGGCGCGGCGGCCATGGCCGCCAGTCTGGCCGCCTGCGTCGGCGGCGGGTCAGGTGTCGAGTTTCATCGCAGTAAGACGCGACAACTCAGCTCGACCACGCGGTTTGACGCTGCGCGCTTCGCGGGGCGTTGGGAAATTCGCGGAGAGTTTGTCTATCCCGGTGAGAAGCCGTCTTTCGGGGCGGTGAACCTGACACATAGCAATGGCAAAATCACGGCGATGGATGTCTATGGCCCGTCGGGGCTGCTTGAGCGGTATCCAACCAAGCAACCCGCGCCTGGGCGGATCACCGTCGGTACGCCGCCCTTTGACACTCAATACTGGGTGCTCTGGGTGGACGCTGATTACCGCACCGCCGCCATTGGCACGCCTTCGGGCAGTTTTGGCTGGATCATCGACCGGTCGCGATCGGGAGGCGAGGATCGGATCAAGGCGGCGCGCGATGTGCTGGGTTTCAACGGTTACAACCTGTCGCGACTGCAAACACGCTAACCCATCTGGCGTTTCGTTCGTCCCTGTGCCAAAGGGACATCATGCAAGCCTGGATCCCGATCACTATTGCCGCCGCATTTTCGCAGAACCTGCGGTTCATGCTGCAAAAGCGACTGAAGGATACGCGACTATCCTCGACCGGGGCAACGCTCGCTCGGTTTGTCTATTCTGCACCCTTGGTGGCATTGATCCTTGTGATCTATCTGTCGACTACCGATCAGGCAGCACCGGTCCCCGGGGGGCGTTTCTTTTTGTTTGCGTTCACTGGTGGAATCGCCCAGATCCTTGCCACAATCTGCGTTGTCGCCCTGTTTGCCGAACGAAATTTTGCTGTCGGTATCACGTTCAAGAAGACCGAGGTCGTGCTGACCGCGCTGGTCGGTTTGGCGGTGCTGGGCGAAGGCGTCGGATTGGCCGGGGGTATGGCAATTGCCGTCGGGTTCCTGGGACTAATCCTGCTGTCCGACCCGCCCGAAGGGGGCAAGACCGGCTGGAAACGTTTCTTCAA
The DNA here is from genome assembly GCF_023016085.1 of Aliiroseovarius sp. F47248L. Lineage (NCBI taxonomy): Bacteria > Pseudomonadati > Pseudomonadota > Alphaproteobacteria > Rhodobacterales > Paracoccaceae > Aliiroseovarius > Aliiroseovarius sp. F47248L. The sequence continues at coordinate 957,697 of NZ_JALKBF010000001.1, forward strand.
TCGGGCCGCAGCGTTGGGGCTTGGCGCGGGGTTTCTGTTTTCGGTGTCGGCCATCGGCTATCGCGGGGCGGCTTTGTCTTTGCCCGCACAGGACGTGGTGGCAAGGGCAGGCTTCACCCTTGCGGTCGTCACTGCGTTTCAGTCCTTGGTCATGATCATCTGGATGTCCCTACGCGAAAAGGGCGAAATCGCCCGCGTGTTTGCCGCATGGCGGGTGGGGGCGTTGGTGGGACTGTGTTCAATGATAGGCAGCTTTTGCTGGTTCACTGCCTTCGCATTGCAAAACGCGGCGCTGGTCAAAGCGCTGGGGCAGGTCGAGCTTCTGTTTTCCTACGCAGCCACGCTGTTTGTCTTTCGTGAAAAGGTCACCGGGCGCGAATATGCCGGGACCGCGCTGATCCTGATTTCGGTGCTGGTTTTGGTGCTTTTCCTGAAATAGCCCTTAACTGGCTGCGGTCAAAGGCCCAACGCCACCCAGCCGTTCAAACAGGCTTTCTTCGTCCGAATTGTTGAAAAAAGGCACCTGTGCGGGCGCGCCCAAATCAGGCAGGTTGCCAACAATTTCAGCCAGCACAACTTCGGTGATGAAGGGCAGGTCGAAGCGACGCACATCGTCCAGCGGGATCCATTGCAGGTGACTCAACTCGTCCGAAGCACGCGAGAAATCGTCGATGTCGGTGAGCAACTCGTCGGCATCCACCGCAAAGAAACGCGCGTCGAACCGACGCGGGCGTCCTTTTGGGGTGATTGCACGAAAGACGAACGCCATGCCACGGGCTGAGGGGATCAACCCCTCGTTCGCGAAGGCTTCCCATCCCGAGGGGATAGTGCTGTTCCAGTTGCCGGGTGCGGCCAGCATCTGGCCAGTTTCCTCCCACAACTCGCGGATAGCAGCCACCAGAAGCGCCGATGACAAGGCCGGGTCTGCCTGTTCGCCCAACCGAGTGCGGCAAGGTTCTGCCCCGCCCTCGGCCAGCGGCACATGGCTGTCGCTGGGGTCAACGGCCCCGCCGGGAAAGACAAACTTGTTAGGCATGAAGGCCGCCTTGGCCCCACGCTGCCCCATCAGGACGTGCGGACGGTCGGCTTTGTCGCGGATCAGGATGACAGTTGCTGCGTCCCGAATGATCTTCGACTTGTCTATCGCTTCGTTCAATGCCTCGCCCATTGCTCTGTCCACCCTCTTATTTGTCTGTCCCGGCTTTTATCGCGAACCCATGCATCCGCTTGGCCCACTGAAACCCGACCATGAATCCCTTGAACCGGGGTAGTAAGTATAACGACGCCGCAACCGTACCCACGGTGAAGATTGAGGCCAGCACCATCGGTTCCTGCACGAAATTCACATAGGTGATGTGCAAAAGCGGCGCCATCAGGTGCCCAACCACAAGAATGGTCAAATAGGCAGGGCCGTCATCTGCACGGTGGTGGTACAGCTCTTCCCCGCATACCGTACAGCTGTCATGGACCTTCAGATAGCCCTGAAACATTTTGCCTGTGCCACAGTTTGGGCAACGTTTTCGCCATCCTTTCTTGATCGCGGGCTTCAGCTCGCGTTCCTGCCCGTCATCGTGGGTCACGGGGCCGGGTGTCATCGTCATCACTTCGGTCATTTAATCGTCCTCTGTCGCGCACCGAGCCATACTAGAGAATGACGCGCGGAAAATCATGCCGTGAAATCGGTCTTGCGGCGGGATGTCGCGATTTTTTTTGTCAGACTGCGACGGAAACACACCCCTGCAGCGTTCAAGGGATATGACGCCGGACAGAAACAGGCCCGGCGCGAACAGGCAAGCAAAAAGGAATACACCATGAATTTGACGAAAAAACACGCTGCAACCGCAATTGCTTTGGTTTTGGGGGCGGCTGTTACGCTGGGCTCGACCAGTGCCATGGCTTTCGGGGGAAAAGACGGGCGCGGAATGGATGGCCCGCGGGGTGGGTTCATGCAAATGGAATTCACTGATCTGGACAGTGACGCAAACGGGCAAATCACTGTCGAAGATTTGCAGGCCAACGCACAGGCTCGGTTTTCGACAGCGGATGCTGATGGCAACGGGGAGTTGACGGTCGAAGAACTGCTAGCGCAGCGCAGCGCGAATATGGCCGAACGTCAGGCGGCTGCGGGTGATCAGCAGAAGCGCCCGGGGCCAATGTCTGAAAAACAGATGGGCTGGATGATCGAAAAGATGATTGCCAAGCGCGACAGCAATGGCAACGGCACGTTGAGCCTAGATGAAATGACCCCGGAACAGGCGCGGCTGGATCGTATGATTGACCGTTTCGACACCGATGATGACAATGCGATTTCGCAAGCCGAGTTCGATGAGGCACAAAAGGAAGCCTTCATGCGTGGACATGGCAAGGGTGGCAAAGGCAAGCGTAACGGCGGCTAAAACACAGGTCCGCCCCACGCAATTTTGGGGCGGACCAACCCGTTGCCACTTGCGGGCATTGAGGCTAGGCAGGACGGATGGAAATGGCTTTGGACGCGTATGCTGATGCATCGGATGACGCGCTTCTCGTCTTGTACGGGAATGGTGATCCCATGGCGGCAGAGCTTCTGACCCGTCGTCTTGCACCACGAATTCTGGGGTTTGCGGCGCGACTGCTGGGCGGTGATCGGGCCGAGGCCGAAGATGTGACGCAAGAGGCAATGTTGCGTTTGTGGAAGATCGCGCCAGACTGGCGCACCGGAGAGGCGAAAGTATCGACATGGCTGTTCCGGGTGGTGTCTAACTTGTGCACGGACCGGCTGCGAAGGCGGCGTACTGTCGACATCGACGCGATTGAGGAACCCGAAGACAGTACACCCGCCGCCGTTGATCGAATGATACAGGCGGATCGGGTTGCTGCTTTGCAAGCCGCGCTGAACAGCTTGCCTGATCGGCAACGGATCGCGGTGACGCTGCGTCATATCGAAGGGGAGACCAACCCCGATATTGCGCAGATCATGGATATCAGCGTCGAGGCGGTTGAAAGCTTGACCGCCCGAGGCAAGAGAGCGTTGGCACAAGCCCTGGCGGGCCAGCGAGAGGAGTTGGGATATGGCAAAGACTGACAAAAACATGCTGGATGATCGCGAGTTGGAGGCGTTGTTTGACGCCGCCCGGTTTGATTCAGCTTCGCCGTCTGACAGGTTGATGGCTGCCATACTTGACGATGCCGCCGCCGAACAGGTCGGGCGGGACGGCTCGCAACATACTTCGACGAACATCCCGCTTGAGCAGATACATGGCCGACGCCGTGCGCGCGGGTTTTGGGCCGATCTGAGAGCCAGCATGGGCGGATGGCCTGCCTTGGCGGGCATGGCGACAGCGACAGTTGCTGGGGTCTGGATCGGGTTTTCTTCTCCGACGCAGCTTGAAGCGATGTCGGGCGGTCTGGTTCTAAGTGGCAATTATTCCGCGACCGAACAATCCTATGTGCTTGAGGATCTGACCCCAAGCTATCTGGGAACCGACGTTTTTATGGAGGATGAGGGATGAGCACCCCCACTTTGCCATCTGCCGACCAATCTGGCGTCGGTCGCCAAAAATGGACGCGAGTTTTGCTGGTGGTGTCGCTGACACTTAACCTGCTGGTTCTTGGGCTGGTGATTGGAGCCAAACTGGGCGGCCATCGTGATCAAGGGTTTGACCCCCGCGGGCCCAATCGTGGTGCGATCCGCGATCTGGGTTTTGCGCCTGTGGCAGGCGCGCTGGAGCGATCGGATCGCCGCGAGATCGGTAAAATCCTACGGGATCGCAGCGGGTCGTTTGCCGAGAACCGCAAGAAATTGGAAGCCGAATTCCAGGATATGTTGTCAACCCTGCGTGCGGATCCATTCGATCCAGAGGCGCTATTGTTAACGATGACCCAGCAGTCCGAACGGATGCGCCAACGTGGCGAGCTTGCGCGCTCTGTCCTCGTGGAGCGGATCGCGCAGATGAGTATGTCGGAACGCCGTGAATTTGCGGACCGGATCGAACGATCCATACGCAAGCGTGCGCCATGATCGGCAACGCGCCTGAACAACACTCAGGCCGCGTCCGACACGAACGTTACCTGATTGCGGCCGTCTGATTTGGCGCGATATAGCGCCTGATCGGCAAATTCCAGCAACTCATGGGCCGAACTCGCGCATCGGGGCGCGTCGCTTGAAACCGCGACACCAATCGACAATGTCACATTGATGCCGTCCCGCAATCTGTCCGCGACAATCGGAAGGTCGCCGACCGCACATCGCAGCCGTTCGGCCATCGCTTGGGCTTGCCTGCGGCTGACGCCGGGCAGGGCGATCAGAAACTCTTCTCCGCCATAGCGTGCCAGCAGATCCATGTCGCGCAGATTGGCTTTAAGCCGCTTTGAGACCTCGACCAACACCTCGTCTCCGACTTGGTGTCCGAACTTGTCATTGATGGCTTTGAAGCGGTCAAGGTCCAGTACCATGATGGCATAGGGTTGGTCTTTCACCTGTGCCTCCCGCTCCAGCCTATCCAGATAGCTTTGGGCAAAACGACGGTTGTGCAAGCCGGTCAGCGGATCGCGCAACGCCAGCGCCAGATTGGTATCAAAGCTCTTGCGCAGATCGTCGCCTTCGAACTTCCGCGCCAGCAATCGCGTCAGACGCAAAGCCAACTCCCGCGCATCAAATCCGGGCCGAAGCACAGCATTTGCTCCCAGGTCAAGCGCCATCGAGCTGGGTGACGGGGTTTCGCCGCAATCCTGTACGACGATAACCGAATTGCGCGTTGTTTGGCGTGATCTGAGTTCGCTAACCAATCGCAATCCGTCAGATGTCTTGCTGAGAGTCGAGGCGATGACAAAAGCGTCGGGAACTGTTCCCATTGCACTGACATCCTCAAGTGCCTGAGATTGTGTCATGATATCAATGCGGTGCCGGATCTCGGTGGCAAGGTGCATCCGCCAGAATATGCCTGTTTCTGCATCTGGTGCGATCAAGGCAACCCGCGCATGACGCGCGAACAACGCGGGCGCTTCTGCGCATCCGAAATCACGCGACAACTCGCGTCGGCGCATCACTTCGTCATCCGCCCCTCGCGCGCGGATCAGGTTACGCACCATGGCCATCAAAGTGGCTTCATTCAGGGGTTTAGAAAAGACATCATCCGCGCCCGCCATGATCGCTTCTAGCCGGGCGCGTTGGTCATCTTGATCCGAGACCATGATGATCGGGATTGAGCCAAGCACAGGATCAGCCTTGAGCGCACGACAGGTGGACAGACTGCATTCAGTGCGCCCACGACCAAGAATGATAAGGTCCGGTTGCGTGCCACTGGCCAGTGCTACGACCTCGTCACAGCGATCCGTCTGAATCACCTCGTAACAGGCGACGGTCAGCTTGACCTTCAAAACGATGCGATTGGTCGCAAGGTCATCCGCGATTAGGATTCTCTCACTCATATCGTCAACTCGCCCTTGTCATTGTGCTTAGGTTTAAGGTCTGTTCATATTGCTGCCAGATTGGTTAAGAAAACCTTTCCAATCGTTAAGGAGTGTAAGAATGACGCCTGAAAAAGCCGAAACCACGGCGCTGAAAGCTTTGGGATGGCTGGTCGCAGACGAAGAGCTGTTGCCGGTCTTCATGGGCGCGAGCGGGGTCGATCAGGATGCTTTGCGAGAAAGCGCAGGGGATGCGGCCTTTCTGGGATCGGTGCTGGATTTTCTGCTTATGGATGATGCTTGGGTGATCCGGGCTTGCGATGCGTTAAGCCTGCCCTATGAACATTTGGCGATAGCCCGGCAGGTACTTCCCGGTGGAGCGCAAATCCATTGGACATGACGGAAAATCTATATTCTTCAATATATTGGGGATTTCCCGGAAAGAGCAAACATGACCGTTGACGCATTGCTGTTCGATAAGGATGGCACATTGTTTCTGTTCGAGGCGACATGGGAAAGCTGGGCACATGCGGTTCTGATGCGCCTCACGGATGGCGATCTGAGCAAAGCCCGTTTTATTGGCAAAGACATTGGGTATGATGTGGACCGGAAGGTTTTCCAGCCCACAAGCGTTGTGATCGCAGGAACGCCCTCGCAGATCGTCGAGCACCTTGGGCGACATGTTGCCTATTCGGCGGAAGCACTGGAAACACTTCTTAATGAAGAGGCTGCTGTCGCACCCCAGATCGAGGCGGTTGCTCTGGCACCGTATCTTGACGGTCTGCGCCAACGCGGGCTGAAAATTGGTGTGGCGACCAATGACGCCGAACGCCCTGCAAGGGCGCATCTGGACGCCGCTGGGGTGACCGGTAAGTTCGATTTCATCTCAGGCTATGACAGCGGCCATGGAGTGAAGCCTGCGCCGGGGCCGTGCCTGGCTTTTGCAATGGCGACAGGGGTTGCCCCTGACCGTGTGGCCATGGTGGGGGACAGCCTGCATGATCTGCATGCAGGACGTGCGGCAGGAATGAAAACAATCGCTGTATTAACCGGATTGGCACGCGCAGACGAGCTTGCCCCGTTTGCGGATGTCGTGCTGGAGGATATCGGGCACATCCCGGCATGGCTGGACAGGTCTACAGGCTGATTTTTCTACCTCATCGGCTGTTTCAATTTTGTTTACACTCGGCTGCTAAAGTCAGTTCAGAAACGAGTGTGATATGACGATTCATGGTTTGATATTCTGGTGTTTTGAAGGGTTCCTTATCTTTACCTATGGGGCCAGTCGATGGCGCTCCATCATTGGCAATCTTGAACTTGGTTATGACAGTTTCGAGCCGCTGTTTCGTTATGACATCGATCTGGCGAACCGTTTAGTCACAGAAGCCGCCCGACAGTTGGACAAACCACCCGACACTTTGCTGGAAGATTTCGGAACTTTCCTCGTTACCGATCAACGGGTCGAGCGGGTCCGGCGGCTGTTGCGTTTTGGAGGCGTGGACTACACCGACTTCCTTCATTCCCTTGAAGACCTGAGTGGCCGTGCTCAACTTGCTGTCCCGGATCTGGACTTGCCGGCGATTGAACTGGATGCGATCACGGCTGACGAGTTTCTGATCACCTGTCGCGGTGTCTCGCAAGGCGTTGGTTTTATACTTTTGGGAGTTCTGCGGGCTCTGGCAGACGACTATGGCGCGCTGGCCTATCTGGAACATCTGGGGCGCAAGGGGCAGGACGAGACCATATCGGTTCGGTTGCTGGAAATGCGCCACGGCACCGGACGCGCATTTCACCTTGCGGCCGGAGGCGTGCCATGACGCTGGCTGTTACCATCCCCATCGGACCACACACACTGGATCAGATGATGCCGATGCATTTGGTTTTAGATGGTGCAGCCCGGATCAGTCATGCGGGGCCTACAATTGAAAAAGTGTTTGGCACGCCGCTTGTCGGGCGCAGTGCGTTTTCCCTGTTCGAACTTCGACGCCCCCGCGTCGTGCGGTCGATGGACGATGTGCGCGCGATGGGAGATGCAAAAGTCTATTTAAGACTTAAGGATGGGTCGGGAACTACAATGGTTGGCGCAGTTTCGGTCCTGCCGGGCGGCCATCAGGTGCTCATGAATCTTTCCTTCGGATATTCAGTGGTCGATGCCGTCGCGCGTTATAAACTTGCCGGTTCCGACTTTGCGCCAACTGATCTGACCGTCGAAATGCTCTACCTGATGGAAGCAAAAACCGCTGCGATGGAAGCCACAACCCAGCTTGCCCATCGTTTGCACGACGAAAAGGCCGAAGCGCAGGTTGAGGCGATGACCGACGGATTGACCGGTCTACAAAACCGCCGAGCGTTTGATATCAACCTGGATCGACAGATCGCCCGTGGCGGGGTGTTTTCGTTGATGCATATTGATCTCGATTTTTTCAAAGCGGTCAATGACACCCAAGGTCACGCGGCAGGTGACGCGGTCTTGCGCGAAGTGGCCAGCGTGCTGCGGGATGAGACGCGGGATTCGGACATGGTTGCACGGGTCGGGGGAGATGAATTTGTCATACTGTTTGGTCGTTTGGCCGAGGCCGACATGTTGGAAAACATCGCTCGGCGCATCATCTCTCGGCTTGAACGTCCCATTCCATTCGATGGCAAGACTTGCAAGATTTCGGCCAGCATCGGAATTGCCCGCAGCACCGATTATGACTGTGTCACGGGCGAACAGATGGTGTCTGATGCCGATCTTGCGCTTTACATGTCTAAGGACAAAGGCCGCGCCTGCCAGACGATCTTTCGTCCCGAATTTAGACAAACCCGGCAGCAGGCATAGTGTCTGGCGACCGGGTTTTCCAATGTCGCTCTGAAAGCCAAGTTCCTTGTCGTTGTGCCCAACACCGCTCCGCTGCCCCGCGCGCCATGCCATTAATTGCCTTGTCGCTCGTGGTGTGGAGCGCATATGGATTTGCAAAAGGCGCCTGATCAAAGTCCACCTCTTCGTCAGTTTGGTGGCAGGTCGAGATCAAGGATGAGTTATTGACGCAGGAGCAAAGCGCAAGAGCCCCTAACTGGCATCGATGAGAAGCAGGTACGCCGCGATGGCTGAAAGATCACTGTCCGGCAATTGGCTGGTATTCGCGATTACGTCTACCATCTCGCCCCCAGCAGAATCGTATTCCGGGGTCAGACCTGTTTTCAGGTAGGCCACGATGTCAGCCTCGCTCCACCCAAGGGATGGCGCACGTAAATCGGGCGTGCGGCCCTTTTTGCCAGGGATCGCCGCGCCAGCCAGCCATTCATCGGTTTTCATGCCACCAAAAATGTTTCTTGGGGTATGACATTCGCCGCAATGCCCCATTGCCTCGACAAGCAATCGGCCACGCTCTTCCTGTTCGGTCAAGTCTTGGGCGATGACCCATTCGGGGTCGGTGAACAGCAGTTTCCATCCTCCGAGGCTGGCACGGATATTGAAGGGAAAACCGACATCATGCGTGCGGCTGGGTGTCTGGTCCGGCTCAAGGGTCCGCAAATGTGCGATCAAATCCGCCACATCAGATGGGTCGGCGCGCATATACGACCCATATGGAAAGACCGGAAAATAGTGCTGATTGTCGGGTGAGGTGCCCCTGAGTATCGCTGTGGCGATCTGCTCGTCGGTCCAATCCCCGATGCCATGCTCAGGATCTGAGGAGATGTTGGGTGCAAAAAAAGTGCCGAAATCGGTCAGGAATGCTTTGCCACCCGGAAGGCGAGTCTGGTCGTCTGACTCTGGTGCCATATGGCAACTGGCGCAGCCCATCGCTGCATAGACCAATTTGCCGTGGTCCGCGTCCGGTGTAAAACCGGCCAACGCGTCTGCAGGCAAGCGTTGCGGACGCGTGATTACCAACCCGATGGCGGCGACCACGCATCCGACAATGAATAATATCAAGACGATACGTTTCATGTAGCGATCAAAGGATCCGCGCTTTTATTCGTCGGGTTGACGGAAGTTTTTGTGGCACCCACCACAAGACGCCCCCAGAGGGCCCATGGCCGCCTTCAATGAATCGAGATCCATAGCAGCCGCTGATTGCATTGCGGTCGCTGCTGTCACCAGGTCTCCAGCTTTGGTGCCGACGTCACTTCCGTCCGCCCAAATCGCCGGCAGAGCACGGGTTTTTTCCATGCTTTGATTGTCCGTGCCGGGTAGCCAATAGCCTGATTGGGGAAGTTGGGCCAGCGTGGCGATAGTGTCAGCCGCTGCCGTAGCTGCTGCTGCATCATAGGGCATTTCCTCTTTCGCCATTGCGCCCAGAGTGCCCAGATTGAACGCATAAAGCGTCATATGGGCTTTACGTGCTTTGACCGCTGCTTCTTTCTGTGCGTCACTGATGTGATTATCTGCATAGGCAATGGCACCGACGGCCACACCGGCAATCGCGAGGCCTGCAATCAATGATTTCCGCATGTCTGGGCTCCTTATCTGTAAATTTGCGAATAGACTTGCAGAGAGGATAGCTGTTCGAAAATATGGCAACAGTTAGAATTTTTGCGCTGCAGGGTGTTAAAATATGCACAACGAAAATTGGGACGATCTGCGCTATGTCCTCGCGGTTGCCGAAACCGGATCGGTGTTGCAGGCGGCGAAACGTTTGGGTGTCAATCATGCGACCGTGCTGCGGCATTTGGCGGCGTTTGAAAACCGGCATGGGTTGCCGGTCTTTGAGCGGACGCCGAATGGTTATCGTGTGCTTGCGGATCGAGAGCATATCATTCGCGCAGCCCAGAACGCCGCTTCTGCGATCCAAGAAGTAGCACGACTTGCCGGGGGCGGGGAACGCGGAACGATGAAAGGAACGGTCCGTATTACCTCGACCGACACGCTATGTGCATTGGTCTTGCCGCGCATCACCCGCGCGATCAAAGCGGACAGCCAAGACCTGAACATGACGCTTCTTAGCAGCAACACTCATCTCGATCTGATCCGGGAACAGGCACATATCATCGTGCGACCGTCACTGAAGATTGCGGACGATCTGGTCGGGGTTGCGGCCTGTGAAATCGGTTTTGCAGCTTATGCGACCGAAACGTTTCATGATCAATGGCTTGGATTGTCAGGACCGTTAACCCGATCGGTGGCAGGCACATGGATGGCCGAAAATATCAGCCCCGACCAGATGACGACGGCATCAGACAGCTTTCTAACGTTGGCAGCGCTGGCCGCACAGGGGGCAGGAGCGGCAATATTGCCTTGCTTTGTTGGTGATTTGCACCGCGACCTTGTCCGCTTGTCGACAAAGGCGCCTCATCTGCGATCACCGCTATGGGTCGCACACCATGTTGATACGGTCCAGACTGCGCCTATGCGCGAGGTTGCAGGGCAGTTGAGTGATCGTCTGGCGGATCAGCGCGACAGCTTGCTGGGGTAGCCAACCGTCGGTTTGGACGATCATATAGTTGACCAATGTGGGTCAGATAATGAAGGCTTCCCGGCCTGAGTGTCGATATGAGGGATGGGTGGATGTCGTTGTGCCTGACTTTGTGTCGAACAGTTTCGGCATCACTTAGTGGTAAGAACGACCGACCCAAAAGGTAGTGAACTTCGGTTTCCGAGGCGAACGGATTAGTTCAACCATCAGAAACGATAGAATAAAACAAGTTATTGAAAAGTGGCAGCCCGTAGGGGAATCGAACCCCTCTTTCCAGGTTGAAAACCTGGCGTCCTAACCGATAGACGAACGGGCCACTCTGTCGGTGAGGGGGTTCTAAGAGAAAGGTTGGGGCCGTGCAAGAGGGTTTTTCAGCTTTTTTGAAAAAACTGGAAGACCCATGAAAATCAGGCTTTTGCGGCATCTTCCAGCCGCAATTGAGGACTGGAGCGACCTTGCCATTGGTTGATTTCGATGCGACCTGCAAGATGAAATCGCTGACCGGCATGTTGTTCCAGCATCGAACCAAGTGGGCCGTCAAACGCGCCGAAAGCGATGGCGTCAAGACGGGTTCCCATCCCATCGCCAAAGCTGACTTTCAGGTGGTTCTGGCCGACCCGTTTGGCAAACAGGATCTGAACATCGGGAAATGCGAAGCGGGGGGCGGGGGCTGATGCGCCGAACGGTCCGGCTTCTTCAAGCTTTTCGATCAGGTCGACGGTTGCGCCGGACGGCATCAAAAGTCCGTCGATTTTCAGATCAGCCACCCCAAGGTCGCCCGCCCCCTGCTTTCCAAGCAGGGCTGACAGGCGCTCCATCGCAGGGTGCAACTGATCGCGCGTCAAGCTAAGACCGGCGGCCATCGTATGCCCACCCCCTTTGGTGATCAATCCATCAGCGGCCAATCGTTGTATGGCAGCGCCAAGATCAATGCCGGTGACTGAGCGACCGGATCCTTTGCCGTCATTCCCGTCAAAACCAATCACAACAGCAGGGCGATTGGTGACTTCTTTCAGACGACTGGCGACGATGCCGACCACGCCGGGATGCCAGCCATCGGCCGCAGCCCAGACCAGTGGGGCATCCAACCCGCGTTCTTCCGCTTGGGTCATAGCGGCATCTTGAACGCGCGCTTCAATATCGCGTCGTTCAGCGTTGAGTTCATTCAGTTTATCCGCGATGGATCGGGCTTCGTTTATGTCCGTGGTGGACAGTAGCCGCGCGCCAAGATCAGCCTTTCCGATGCGCCCACCAGCGTTCACTCGCGGCCCCATCAGATAACCCAGATGGTAGGCGCGTGGCGCTTCATTCAGACCCGCCACATCGGCCAACGCTACCATGCCGGGCCGCGCCCGTCGGGCCATGATCTTCAGCCCTTGTCGTACGAAGGCGCGGTTGGCTTGGGTCAGGGGTGCCACATCAGCAACCGTTCCCAGCGCCACCAGGTCCAGCATGGAGATCAGATCAGGCCCGCCACGACCGGCTTCCCGCAAACGGCGACCCAGTTCGACCAGCAGCAAGAACACGACACCCGCGGCACAGAGGTATCCGGGCGCATCCGCCTCGTCCTGTCGGTTTGGGTTCACCAAGGCGGTGGCGTCAGGCAGGGTTTCGCCGCCAAGGTGGTGGTCCAGAACCACAACATCGGCACCCGCGCTGCGGGCAGCGCTGATCGGTTCAAAGCTCAACGTGCCGCAATCGACGCAGATGATCAGCGAATGATCGCGGGCAAGTTCCTGCATCGCGGGCACGTTGGGGCCGTAACCTTCATCAATCCGATCGGGAATATAGAGCGTGACATGGCGTTCAAAAAAACGAAACCAGTCGATCAGCAATGTGGCCGAGGTTGCGCCATCCACATCGTAATCGGCGAAAATCGCAACCCGCTCATGCTGATCCAGTGCACGTAACACACGCGTTGCGGCGGTTTCCATGTCTTTCAGCTTGCGCGGGTCCGGCAGCAGATCTCGCAGGGTCGGGTCCAGAAAACCGGCTGTTTCCTCGGGTGCTATTCCGCGCCGCGCCAGCACAGTGCACAAGGGGCCGGGCAGGCCGGATTGTTGCTCCAGTGCCTCGGCTTGACGGGTCATTTCGGTCGAAGGGCCTACCCAACGACGGCCTGTCGCAGACACTTCAACTCCTAGAAACGCGCTCACGTCACAGCCTCATTTGTGGCGATCACGCGCGCAAACTCTCCACTCAACTGATCAAGCGCCGCGCGGTGAATGTCTTCGGCGGTGGGCGCTGTCCCCGCGCGCCAGCTTGTATCGGCGTTTGTGGTAAAGGCTGCACAGGCGTCATGGATCAACGTAACGTCAAACCCCAGATTGGCGGCCATTCGCGTTGTGGTGGACACGCAATGCGGGGTGGTTAAGCCACAGATGGTCACAGCACGCAGACCGCATGAGTGCAAACGGGTTTCAAGATCAGTGCCGATAAAGGCCGAATTGACGGATTTTGTCAGCACCGGCTCATCTCTGCAAGGTGCGACAATGGATTTGATTGCAGACTGTCCGCCGTCAGGGTTCAGCGGGCTGCCGGGCATCGTGGACACGTGTTGAATGTGAAAGACGGGCGCAGAAAGCACCCGCCAATGGTCAAGCAGCCGTGCCGCATTTTCTTCGGCCTTCGGGTTGTTGCGCGCACCCCAGAACGGGTCATCGAACCCTTCCTGAATGTCGATCAGGATGAGCGCAGAAGTCATATCAATTCGCAGCGACCGGGTTGCGATAGATCATCCGGCGCACCGAACCTGTTTTTGACCGCATCAGGATGGTTTCTGTGGTCAGAAAGCCCGGTTCGCGTTTGATCCCCGATACGATCGAGCCGTCGGTGACTCCCGTTGCGGCAAAGATCACATCCGCCGTGACCATTTCATCGCGGGTATAGATGCGGTCCAGATCGGTGATGCCGGCCTTGGCCGCACGTCCGCGTTCGTCGTCGTTGCGGAAGGTCAACTGACCCCACATCTGCCCGCCCATGCATTTTAGGGCCGAGGCCGCCAGAACGCCTTCGGGTGCACCGCCGCTGCCCATATACATGTCGATGCCGGTTATGTCGGCTTCGGCACAGTGGATGACGCCAGCCACGTCACCATCGGTGATTAGGCGGATCGCCGCGCCGGTTGACCGGATGCCTTCGATCATTTCTTCATGACGTGGGCGTTCAAGCACACAAACGGTGATGTCCGACATGTCGCATCCGCGCGCCTTGGCCAGCGCTTTAACCCGGTCTGCAGGGGACATATCAAGGCTGACAACGTCTTTCGGATAGCCCGGTCCGATGGCAAGCTTTTCCATATAGACGTCCGGGGCGTGCAACAGCGTGCCGCGCGGGGCCATGGCTATGACGGTCAGCGCGTTGGGCATGTCCTTGGCGGTCAAAGTCGTGCCTTCCAGCGGGTCCAGCGCGATGTCCACTGCGGGGCCGTCACCAGTTCCGACCTCTTCCCCGATATAGAGCATCGGGGCTTCGTCCCGTTCGCCTTCGCCGATCACCACGGTGCCATGGATGTCCAGCAGGTTCAGCTGATCGCGCATTGCGTTCACGGCAGCCTGATCGGCAGCTTTTTCATCGCCGCGCCCAACAAGGTTTGCGCTGGCCATGGCGGCGGCTTCAGATACACGAGCCAGACCGAGCGAGAGCATACGGTCCAGGAAAACGACTTTATCGGCCATGAGGGCAATCCTTACTTTCTATGTTTGACCACGGGTTTAGTGCCCGTGCGGGGCAGGGGCAAGAGACTTGCGTGCGGTTTTGATGCTTATCCGGGCTTTGCAACCGGACTGCGAATAAGTCCCTGGAACAGAAGCGCGATCATCACGCCGTTCAGGATGTGCCAGATAAAATGAGTGCCAAGGGGCCAGATCTCGCACAGATGCAGGTCAAGCGTGCGCAGTGTCAACGACACCATGAAGATGCCGGTGGCGGCGGCGATCCAAGGCGCAATCGGATGGCCTTTGCGGCGGCTGAGTGCCGCAAAGGCCAACAGCGCCAGAACAGCAGGCAGATATTGCTCGGACCCATTCAGGAGAGAATTTGCAGACGCTTCTTGGTCAAGTGTGTCCAGAGATACGGTGGCTGCATCACTGGTCTGGCTTCCACCGCCATCACCGCCGAAGGCAAACAAGATCGCTACAATCCCGACCATGATGGCCAGCCCAATCCCAATACGACCAGAACGAATGCCGCCGATCCGGTGAATGGCGACCAGAACAAACAGGGCCACAAAGGTCCAGATCGGGATCACATCGGCCAGACTGGACCAAGCATTGGCAAAGGTATGAAACAGAAAGCTGCCCACGCCGATCAGGGTGGCCAACGCAATCAGGATCACAGTCACAACATCTGTGCGACCGCGCTTCTGGGCTTCAACCCAGCCCCAGATGGCCGCGAAGATGAACGATAGATTGGACAGGGCGTTCAGCGGTTCCGCCCAGAATTCAGGCCCGGTGCGTTCGCAGTAGATGTCGATGGTGGCGAACCAATCCATCGGTGCGCCTAGACCTTTTCGATGCGAATGGCGACCGGTTCGCCTTCGACGACGTTCGTCTTGGCCAACCCGACCAATGCGGTATCCAGCGCGTCGCGGGTGCATTTGTGGGTCACGATCAGCACGGGGGCCAGTTTTTGGTCGTGGCTGATCTGACGCATCCGGTCAATCGAGATGCCTGCGTCGCCCAATACCGCCGTCACCTTTGCCAACGCGCCGGGTTTGTCCAGCAGCACCATCCGCAGATAGAACGGTGCGGGCTTCATCGCCTTCACACCCGTCACCGGACGCAACGTGGTTGCCGGTTGCCCAAATGTCGCCAGCTTGAAGCCGCGCGCAATGTCCATCACATCGCCCATCACCGCGCTGGCCGTCGGGCCTTCGCCGGCACCGGGGCCACGTAGCACAACTTGTTCAATCGCGTCGCCCTCGACCACGACCATGTTGGTGCCGCCTTCAAGCTGTCCCAAAGGAGAGCTGTCAGGCACAAGGCAGGGGGTCATGCGTTGTTCCAGCCCGCGACCCGTCATCTGCGCCACACCCAAAAGTTTGATGCGATAGCCCATTTCGGCGGCGTGTTCGATGTCTTCCAACTGGATACGCTGAATGCCTTCAAGCTCGACCGCGTCGAAATTGACCTGCGTGCCAAAGGCGATGGAGGACAGGATGGCCAGCTTGTGGCCCGCGTCGATGCCGCCCACGTCAAGGTTGGGATCAGCCTCAAGATAGCCCAGCTCGGCACATTCTTCGAACAAGGCGTTATAACCGCGTCCGGTGGCCTGCATCTGGGTCAGGATATAGTTGCAGGTGCCGTTCATGACGCCCATGACGCGGGTGATTTCATTGCCTGCCAACCCTTCGGTCAGAGCTTTGATGATCGGGATACCACCCGCGACGGCGGCCTCGTACCGCAGGCGGACGCCCGCAGCCTCGGCAGCCAACGCCAGTTCCTGCCCGTGATGGGCAAGAAGCGCCTTGTTGGCGGTGACGATGTCTTTGCCTGCCGCAATCGCCGCTTCACAAGCGTCTTTGGCGGGGCCTTCGTGGCCGCCCATCAATTCGACGAACACGTCGACATCATCGCGTTTTGCCAGTGCGACGGGGTCGTCTTCCCACGCGTAGTCTGACAGGTCGACGCCGCGATCCTTGTCGCGCGACCGTGCCGAGACAGCCGTGATCGTGACCGGGCGACCGGCTCGATCTTCCAGCAGGGCAGCTTGGCGCCGAATGATCTTGATCACGCCCATGCCGACTGTGCCAAGACCTGCAATCCCAAGGCGTAGGGGGGTGCGCAGGGGGCTGTTGTCACTCATGTCGCTCTCCGTCGGCTGTAAATTTGTTCAGCGACGTGTAGCCAATGGCCGCGCATGGTGCAATCCACCGGCGCGCGGTTCCGGGAAATTTCTGTGACGGTTGGGTCGGCTTACGACGAGGTCAGCGCATCCTGCATCTGACCTTCTGTCTCGTCATCGACCACCGGAGTGCCGCGTAACTTGTCTGCGCGTGCGCGCAGGTCGGCGGCACGGGCAGCTAAGGCGTCAATCCCATCCTCACCCGGCATCGTCGCTACTTGCGCCTGTATTTCACTGACAGGTACGATTTGTGGAAAAGGTGCGTTGGCGGCGTCACCTGCCGGAAAGTCCGGGGCACTGGCACAGGCGGCAACGGAAAAGGGCAGGAGTGCTGCAAGGACAAGCGGGCGCATGGGCATCTGGGTCTCCTGTAACGTGCCGCGAGGGCTTGCGTGACCTTATCTGTGTGGCTCGGGCGTCGCAAGACGGCGTGGGATGGATGGGGTTTGATTTGAACGAGCGTTCAGTTATCAAGGAGCCATGGCTAGAAAAACCGGATCACACAGCGAAATCACCGGCCCGAAGGTACGCGAGGCAGCACTGTCGTTGTTCGCGCAGCACGGGTTTGCCGCCGTCTCGATGCGCCAGATTGCGGCCGAGGTCGGCGTGCAGGCGGGTGCGTTGTATCTTTACACCAAGGACAAACAAAGCCTGCTCTATGATCTGATGCAGGCCCATATGGACGAGCTTCTGGCAGCGTGGCGTGATGAGCCGAAGGGCGATGGAGCGCTCTCTCGCCTTGAGGCTTTCGCGCGCTTTCACATTCGGTTTCACCTTGAACGTCCCGATGCCGTGTTTATTGCCTACATGGAGCTGCGCAATCTGACAGATGAGAATTTCGCAGATATCGAAGCCCTGCGACGTAAGTATGAAAGCGAGCTTGAGGCGATCCTGCGGGCAGGCCACGCCGAGGGCGTGATCACGGCCCCGGATGTGCGTCTGACCACGATGGCCCTGATTGCCATGCTGACCGGGGTCAACACGTGGTATCGCGAAGGCGGGCGGCTGTCGCGCGAGGCGGTAGCGGATATTTACTGGGACATGGCGCGTGGTGCGGTCGGCGCTTGAACAGGCATGTGACCACTGGACTCTCGCGCCCGTCGCACCGATATATAGAACATGTCCCTGCCACCCGGTTTCCTTGATGAATTGCGCAACCGTCTGAGCCTGTCACAGGTTGTCGGGCGCAAGGTTATGTGGGACCAGAGAAAATCCAATCAGGCCAAAGGCGACATGTGGGCGCCATGCCCGTTCCATCAGGAAAAAACCGCTTCTTTTCATGTGGATGATCGAAAAGGTTATTACTATTGCTTCGGCTGCCATCAGAAGGGCGACGCGATTTCCTTCGTGCGTGAGACCGAGAATGTGGGCTTCATGGAAGCGGTAGAGATTCTGGCGGGTGAGGCCGGGATGCAGATGCCTGCCCGTGACCCCAAGGCGCAAGAGAAAGCCGACCGGCGCACGCAACTGGTCGAGGTTATGGAAATGGCCGTGGGTCATTTCCGGCTGATGCTGAAGACCGGTGCGGGGGCGGCTGCACGCGACTATCTGGCCCGCAGAGGGTTAAGCGATGCCGCGCTTGAGCGGTGGGAAATTGGCTTCGCGCCAGACGCCTGGCAAGGTCTTTGGGACCATCTGAAAGGCAAGGGGGTCGAGGACGATCTGATCCTTGGCGCGGGGCTGGCCAAACCCAGCCAGAAGGGTGGTAAACCTTACGACACGTTCCGAAACCGCATTCTTTTTCCGATCCGTGATGCGCGCGGACGGACCATTGCCTTTGGCGGTCGTGCGATGGACCCCGAGGAAAGCGCGAAATACCTGAACTCGCCAGAAACCGAGCTGTTCGATAAGGGGCGCAGCCTTTATAACCACGGCCCGGCACGGGAAGCCGCTGGCAAGGGTCAGACTTTAATCGTGGCCGAAGGTTACATGGACGTGATCGCTTTGTCCGAAGCAGGGTTTGGCGCGACCGTTGCCCCGCTTGGCACTGCGATCACCGAAGACCAATTGCGTCTTCTGTGGCGCATCGCGCCCGAGCCGATCATCGCGTTGGACGGCGACAAGGCAGGGCTGGCGGCGGCGATGCGGGTCATCGACAACGCACTGCCACTTCTGGAAGCCGGACAAAGCCTGCGCTTTGCGATCATGCCCGAAGGCAAAGATCCTGATGATGTGCTGAAGGAAAGCGGGGCTGAAGCCATGCAGGCGCTGGTTGATGCGGCGATCCCGATGGTGGACCTGCTGTGGCGGCGGGAAACAGAAGGCAAGGTGTTTGACAGCCCGGAGCGCAAAGCGGCGCTGGACAAGGATCTGCGCGCGGCGATTGCGCGCATTCAGGATCCGTCGATCCGGTCGCATTACGGGCAAGCAATCAAAGACAAACGGTGGGAGCTGTTCCGGTCACGGCCCAAGGGGCAGGGTGCACAAGGCGGCAACCGGGGGTTGTGGAAGCCGGGTAAGGGGCGGGGCTGGGCAGCACCGGTGCCGCCGGTCCTGCATTCCACCAAATCTTCCCTGCTGGCAACCGCCGATGATCAGGCGCAAGAGGTGTTGCGCGAAGCAGTGATCCTGGCGATCCTAATCCGCAGACCTGACATGTTGGAACATGTTGAAAGCCGGATGGAGCGGTTGGAAATGATCGGCCCCGATCATGGTGCATTGCAACGCGTGTTGTTGCGTCATGCCCATGAAGGGGCTGAGGTCTTAGAACAGACTATAGTTGAGCGATTAGGCGCGACCGCCCTTGAAAAACTCTATGCGCTCAACCATGTGCGGATCACCCCCGCCCTGCGGCACCCGGACGACAATGATATCGTTGGGGCAAGCCTGAACGAAGAAATCATGAAACTTGAGGCGTCGCGCGGGTTGAGGCGCGAGATTGCGGATGCCGCCGAAGATATGGACACGCTGCCGGACGAAGGCGTGACATGGCGCTTGGGACAGGCAGCCGAGGCGCGCAACAAGGCGCAGCGCAGCCAGTCCGAAGACAAAGCCACATACGAGATTGCCGATAACGGAACGCTTTTGAACCGCGACGAACGCGATGCGCTGGACAAGCTGTTAGCGCAAATCTCTCCCACGAAGACGAAGGGGAAATAGCAACAGTGCCGTGATCTCTGGTCTTTTCAGGATGATCAGGCGAAGAATACGCGATACATGGGTTGGCGAATCACTGATTCGAGGTGATGATTCGGTCAACCCGAATCACCGACGTGATGGGACATCACTCAGGCAGACGCCGATGCCCCATTTCCGCCAAGCTAAGTGCAAGGAGGGCCCATGGCCGCCAAGGACACCGCAAACGACCGCAAGGACGACGACCAAGACGACTTACCCATGGGCGACGTCAGCCAAAAAGCGGTCAAGAAGATGATCGCCGAGGCGCGGGAAAAAGGTTACATCACCTACGATCAGCTTAATCAGGTGTTGCCGCCCGATCAGGTGAGTTCCGAACAAATCGAAGACGTGATGTCGATGCTGTCCGAGATGGGCATCAACATCATCGAAGATGAAGAAGCGGAAGAAGAAGAAAAAGGTTCGACCGAGTTGGTGACGCAGGCGGGTGCCCGCGAGGTGACCGTTGCCACCGCCGAAACCGAAAAGCTGGACCGCACCGACGACCCCGTCCGGATGTACTTGCGCGAAATGGGATCGGTCGAACTTCTGAGCCGCGAAGGTGAGATCGCGATCGCAAAGCGGATCGAAGCAGGCCGCAACACAATGATTTCGGGCCTATGTGAAAGTCCTCTGACATTTCAGGCCATCACCATCTGGCGCGACGAACTTCTGAGCGAAGACATTCTTCTGCGTGATGTCATCGACCTGGACGCCACCTTTGGCAATGCGATGGAGGACGACGACACCGAAACCGTTGCCGCCACGCCCGGCGTGGAAGGGGCGGCATCGTCTGACGAAAAGAAGAAAACCGATCCAGAGCTCGACGCGGATGGCAATCCGATCACTTCGGACGACGATGACGACGATGACGAGGATGAAGCCGCCAACATGTCGCTTGCTGCGATGGAGGCCGCGTTGAAGCCGCGTGTTCTGGAAACGCTTGAACTGATTGCGCGCGACTATAACAAGCTGTCTGAAATGCAGGATTTGCGGATGTCCGCGACCCTGAACGAAGATGACAGTTTCTCGAAGAAGGCCGAGGTTGAATACCAAAAGTTGCGTTCGGAAATCGTGCTTCTGGTGAACGAACTGCACCTGCACAACAACCGGATCGAAGCGCTGGTCGACCAGCTTTACGGCATCAACCGCCGCATTATGTCGATTGACTCGGCAATGGTGAAATTGGCCGACCAAGCTCGGATCAACCGTCGTGAATTCATTGATGCCTATCGTGGTCGCGAATTGGACCCGACTTGGCTGGAAGACATGGCAGCCCAATCGGGACGCGCCTGGCAGGGCTTTATCGAACGCTCGACCGACAAAGTGGAACAGCTGCGTGCCGATATGGCACAGGTGGGTCAATATGTCGGCGTCGACATCCCGGAATTCCGCCGTATCGTGCAACAGGTTCAAAAGGGCGAGAAAGAAGCGCGTCAGGCCAAGAAGGAAATGGTCGAAGCCAACCTTCGTCTGGTTATTTCGATCGCCAAGAAATACACGAACCGCGGCCTGCAATTCCTTGATCTTATTCAGGAAGGCAATATCGGCCTGATGAAAGCGGTCGACAAGTTCGAATACCGCCGCGGCTATAAGTTCTCGACCTATGCGACGTGGTGGATCCGTCAGGCGATCACCCGCTCGATCGCCGACCAAGCGCGCACGATCCGTATTCCGGTCCACATGATCGAAACGATCAACAAGCTGGTTCGGACAGGGCGCCAGATGCTGCATGAAATTGGCCGCGAACCGACGCCGGAAGAACTGGCCGAGAAGCTGCAAATGCCGCTTGAGAAAGTGCGCAAGGTGATGAAGATCGCCAAGGAACCGATCAGCCTTGAGACGCCGATTGGCGATGAGGAAGACAGCCAGCTTGGTGATTTCATCGAGGATAAGAATGCCGTGCTGCCATTGGACAGCGCCATTCAGGAAAACCTCAAGGAAACGACAACGCGGGTGCTGGCCTCGCTGACCCCGCGCGAAGAGCGTGTGCTGCGCATGCGGTTCGGCATAGGCATGAACACCGACCACACGCTGGAAGAGGTGGGGCAACAGTTCAGCGTGACGCGCGAACGTATTCGCCAGATCGAGGCCAAGGCGCTTAGAAAGCTGAAACACCCCAGTCGTTCGCGCAAGCTGCGGTCGTTCCTGGATCAGTGATGTAAACAAACCCAAAAGGCGCTTTTAAGCGCCTTTTATTTTCCTTTCACAAAATCGGTTGTGCTCTCAAACAGGTCTTTGATCTCTTTGATCGCGCCCGCAGCGCCTGCGATGGACGCTATTGAACCGAGGATCGAGTTAACAAGAGACAGCAGATACCTGATCGCGCGCAGAGCATGACGGTTCACGGCGTCGGAGATAACGTTGATGCCCGTCATCTTCGCGTGCAGAGAATGGCCCGTCAGACCGTGTTCGTAGAGTTTTTCGGGGTCAGCATCACGAAGTTGCGTTTGTGTTGTCTCGAATGACCGGACGGTTTCTTCTTGAAAGGCGGTCATGATCTCGGTTTGGATGTCATAGTTATACTCCAAACCGAACTCCACCGGGGTCTCAAACAAGCGACCCAAAAAGTCTTTCAACTGCTTCAGAAAGTCCGATATCGTGTCGAGCGGATTCCTGTTTGGTGCAATTTTAATATCAAACGGCATGTCTAAATCCCTATATTGTTGTCCGAAGTGACTCAGAGGGCACCGGGGGGGCAGGGCAATTGGCGTGAACAGGATTGATCTGAAATACTGAAACGAGTTTGGCGATTTCAACCGATTTGCGGCACGACTACATCATCCCCTGACCCGACAGATATTATCACATTTTACTGATCTAGGTATCGGCAGGGTACCTTACAGCAGAAGCGCTAAAGTCGCGTGGTGTTTCTGATGACACTCATCCACCCAATCGGACCGCCACATTTCTGCCTTATTTAGACTATGAAACCTGTTGCTCTGAAAACTAAACGAATCTCGGTCAGTTAAATGAGTTTTCTACGACACATGGCGTGAAGCATGCCTATCTAATCGCGAAATGCTTATTAGCAACTCTTCCCTGAAAAGAACCAAGGCATGGAAACAGTTTGTTTTCACTGTTTTTCAGGCGCGAATAATTTGTTTTCTTTGAAATGGGGCGGAAATGTGGCGATAATGTGAACACATTAGACGATCGCTTTGTTTGACACGAAACTTTTTAAAACTGGGGATTATGATGCGTAAGATGGTGGGCGCGCAGACATACGCCACCGGCCTGAAGGGGCCGATCACAAATTTTCAAGAAGAATTGGCTCAGTGCGACAACCGACCGGATGTAAGATCCGGGCGGCTCAGGGCGCTGATGAAGTTGGAAACCCGGCGGCAGGATGGGCACATTGCACGACGTCCCGCCCTGATCCCGCTCTAGGGTTCCCCTGTGTTTTCCGGCGCTTTGAGGCAAACCACTCACGCGAACAAAGGCGGAGAGGGTGCCGGCCCTGCTGACCTGAATTTGATTGCCTCGAGTGCCGGAAAAACGAACGAAGGGGCCTTGCGCGTATCGCTTGGGTGACATTCTATCACCGCCATGGGACATGGTTTCAAGATACAGACGCAAGGCCCCGGCCTTTATGAATTTACCAAGGATGTAGTAAGCTGGTTGGCGGGGCAGACCTTGGACGGCGGCCTGTTGACGCTGTTTGTGCGTCACACCTCCTGTTCGCTTCTAATACAGGAAAACGCTGACCCAGAAGTGCAAACTGATCTGCAGAACTTCCTGCATCGACTGGTGCCGCCCACCACGGATCCCACGATGTCCTATCTGACCCACACATATGAAGGCCCGGACGACATGCCAGCCCACATCAAGGCCGCGTTGCTGCCCGTCAGCCTGTCAATCCCAGTGCAGTCAGGACGGTTGGTGTTGGGAACGTGGCAGGGGATTTACCTGTTTGAACACAGAAATGCGCCGCATACCCGACAAGTGGCAGCGCATCTGCTGCATGATTGATCTAACTCAACGCGACGGCTTGAATAGTCGGTTATCATGAATTCAGCCACTCAATGACGAGTTGGTCGGGGGCAATACGCCTCCTAAGCCATTGCCCCCTAACAGAAACATGTTGGGAGGACTTAACATGAGGAATAGTATCAGATCCGCTTTTTGCAGTGCAACTGTCGTAACGGCCATATTTGCAGGAGGAGACAAAGCACTCGCTCAGGACGCCGATTTCGGCAAGACGGTATTCTTGACGAGTTGCGCCGTTTGCCACGGTGAAATGGGCGGTGGCGGCGGCCCGGTCGGCGAATTG
Organism: Aliiroseovarius sp. F47248L; assembly: GCF_023016085.1. Taxonomy (NCBI): domain Bacteria; kingdom Pseudomonadati; phylum Pseudomonadota; class Alphaproteobacteria; order Rhodobacterales; family Paracoccaceae; genus Aliiroseovarius; species Aliiroseovarius sp. F47248L. The sequence continues at coordinate 981,712 of NZ_JALKBF010000001.1, forward strand.
TTCGCCCAACGCCCGCGCAATCTGACGACCCTGGCCAAAGACAATGATGGGGTGTTTCCGTTGGAGCGTGTTTACAACTCGATCAGTGGCAAGCGTGGTATTCAAGGGCACGGCGACAGCAATATGCCCATCTGGGGTCCGATTTTCACCGCTGAAGCGATGCCAAGGGCGGTGCATCCCGGGTTGAGTCCACAAGAAATCGCACATGGCCGCATCTTGAGCGTGGTGTATTACTTGCAAACCATTCAAGACTAGTTGGATAAGATATTAGCGCCCCGTGGTAATCCATGGGGCGCTTTGTCTATTGTGTTGTTGTCAGGATCGTGGCGCTTAGTCGTCCAATACGAATGTCACCATAAGGTTGACCTGATAGTGAACAATCTTGCCATTTTCGACCTTTACGGACTGTTCTTTCACCCAGGCACTGACGACATTGCGCAGAGTGTTCGAAGCGCGTTCAACCCCTTTAGCAACGGCATCATCAAAGCTTTTGGGTGATGTGGCGGAAAGCTCGGTCACGCGTGCGATGGTCATGTGTCTACTCCCTAATGTTTGATTGGTTGGCAGAGTGTTCAAGTTTACGCCCATCGTGCAGGGGAAGGGAAAGCAAACTTTCCCCGTGACAGTGATGCATCGCGCATCTTGGGGGGCGTATTTCCCACTACACAAGACCTAGAGGCTGCCCTATAGTGCCTGTGGATAACTGGGCGAAAGACCCAAAAACCGAGGTGAGATGAGAGAAGAGGAAGGCCGATGCGCTGTCCGTTTTGCGGAAATATTGATACCCAGGTGAAAGATAGCCGCCCGGCCGAAGACCACGTTGCCATTCGCAGGCGGCGGTTTTGTCCGGCCTGTGGCGGGCGTTTTACAACCTATGAACGCGTGCAGTTGCGCGACCTTGTCGTGGTGAAATCCAATGGAAGGCGTGAAGATTTCGACCGCGAGAAGCTTGAGCGTTCGATCCGTATTTCGATGCAGAAACGACCCGTTGAACCAGAACGTATTGACCAGATGATCTCGGGCATAGTGCGTCGGCTTGAAAGCATGGGTGAAACCGATATTCCGTCCAAGACAATCGGAGAGATCGTGATGGAAAGTCTGGCCCGGATCGACACCGTGGCCTATGTGCGTTTTGCCAGTGTTTACAAGAACTTCCAGGCTGCTGATGACTTCGACAAGTTCGTAAGCGAGCTTCGACCGGACGTCGCACCGGAAGACGAGTGACCCAATCTGACACGCGCTATATGCGTCTGGCCCTGTCGCTTGGGCGACGGGGTTTTGGGCGTTGTGCGCCGAACCCCGCTGTGGGCTGCGTGATCGTGCAGGGCACACGGATCGTGGGTCGTGGCTGGACGCAACCCGGCGGACGGCCCCATGCCGAAACGGTGGCGCTGGCGCAAGCCGGGGCGGCGGCGCGCGGGTCAACCGCCTATGTGACGCTGGAACCCTGCGCCCATCACGGACAGACGCCGCCCTGTGCGGCCTCGTTGATTGACGCGGGGATTGCGCGGGTGGTGGTTGCCCTCGGCGACCCTGATCCGCGTGTGGACGGGGGTGGGTTAACCATGTTGCGCAAGGCCGGGGTCGAGGTTGAAACCGGTCTTTGCGCAGATGATGCCTGCGCTGATCAGGCAGGCTTCCTGACCCGTGTGACGCAAGGCCGCCCGATGGTGACGTTGAAACTGGCCAGCTCGTTTGACGGGCGGATCGCCACGGCCTCGGGTGACAGTCAGTGGATCACCGGGGCCGAGGCGCGCCGCCATGTTCACGCGATGCGCGCCACGCATGATGCGGTGATGATCGGAGCGGGCACGGCGCGGGCGGATGATCCGTCGCTGACCGTGCGGGGGCTTGGTGTCGAACACCAACCCATCCGCGTGGTGCTGTCACGCCATCTGGACCTGCCGTTGGACAGTCATTTGGCACGCACCGCGCGCGATATTCCGGTCTGGATTTGCCACGGCCACCGCGCCGCGCCCGAACTTGTGTCGGCATGGGCGGGCATCGGGGCCGAGATGATCGAAGTGGGCGAGGCGCAAGGCGCACTTGATTCAACGGCGGTGCTGCAAGCCCTTGGCACACGGGGTTTGACTCGTGTCTATTGCGAGGGCGGCGGCAGTCTTGCGGCGTCACTTCTGTCAGCGGGGCTGGTGGACGAACTTGTGGGCTACACCGCCGGGGTCGCGATTGGGGAGGAGGGTCGGCCGTCGTTGGCGGCCATGGGGCTGGGGCGTTTGGCCGAAGCGCCGCGTTTCGATCTGGTCGAAACCCGTGTCACGGGTGGTGACATCCTGCACCGCTGGCGTCAGCGCCAGAGATAAGCGTAGCTGGCGAACAATCCTTGCAATTTCGACAAAATGCGCGTGGCCGGGGTGATCTTGGGCGGCGTGCCGCTGGCCAGACGGTCCACCACGACCTCGACTGGGCAGGCGGTGCCAGTTACGGGATCATGGTAGCGGGGATAGTCGATCAATACGGCATGGGTCAGCGCGATCAGGTCGGGCCGTGCGGTGCGGCGCGCAGGGATGTCGCCCAGATCATCTGTCAGTCCCCAACCGGCATAAAATGGCGCGCCTAGGCAGGTGACTTTACGACCACGCAACAATGCCTCGAACCCGAGGGTCGAGGTCATGGTCCAGACCTCGTCCACCGCCTCAATCAGGCCGATAGGGTCGGCGTTGTCGGCCACCAGATCGGCTAGGGCGCGGGCTTGGTCGGATGGGATTGCGCCCGCACGCAGCCCGGCTTCGACATCCGGGTGAGGCTTGTAGATGATCACCGCGTCGGGGTTTCCAGCACGAGTCCGTTCCAGCAGCGCAAGGTTGGTGGCAACAGTATCGGTGCCCAGACGGATCGAGGCATCATCCTCGACCTGACCCGGCACCAAAATACGATGCCCGTCTGGCAGCTTGTCGAGCCCATCGGGAAGCGAGTAGCCCAGATTGTATTTGCCCAAGCCCGTATCCGTGATCTGCGCGATCAGCCGTTCGGCACGTTCGCGGGCGTAATCGGGCAGGGCGGTTGATGCCGCGATCCAGCGCTCCAACCGGCTTTCACGGGTCGGATCGTAGTAAATGCCCAGATCATCGCGCACCAAAGACAAGGGCGGTACGAGTTCAGCCCCCAGCCCGCGCGACCGCAGGAACCCATCCTCGATTCGCAGAATCGGGGTTTGCGCATCGTGGCCGGGTTGCTCTTTTCCGGCCCAGATCATCAGAGGGCGATTGATGTCGGTTGCTCCCATGGCAGCACGGGCGGCATTGTCATCGAAGACCATCGCCGGGCCGTCTGCGAAGAACTGCGCCAGCGGGCGGCGCTTCCACAGGCGCATTCCGCTGGCGACATAACCGCGGTGATCCTCGCGCCACGCGTGGGCACGGGCTTCGAGCGTATCCAGCACGGTTTCGACCTCGCACAACTCGTCGCGATAGGGGTCGTACCAGGTGGGATAGAGGATCATCGCCCCCATGAAAAGCTGGGTGCGTGTCAGGGTGCGGGTCCGCCGGTCAACCGGGCGGTCGTCCACCGTCAGCCCCCAGCCCGCATAGAAGGGTTGGCCAAACACATGCGGCTTGTGGCCCGCCAGGATCGCTTCGAACCCCATGCCGGAACTGACGGTATAGACCGCCTGCGCACCTTCCAGCAGCGCCCAGGCGCTGATCGGGTCAGTGATCAGGCGCACCTGATCGTTCTCATCCTCGGGGCCGTAGTGGCCGGGGCGGTGGCCCAACGAGGTCTCCGGGTGGGCTTTGATAAAGATACGCGCGTCGGGGTGGTTCAGACGCGCGGCGACCAGCATTTCACGAAATGTGTTTTCCGATGCACCAGCATGAATGATCGAGGCGTCATTGCGCGTCTGGTCGATCAACAGAACATAGGGCGCATCCGGCACGGGTGATGCGGGGTCAAAGGCATTATACTTCGATAGATTGGCGTGTCGCATCCGGTCCATCGCGTCGCGCGCTCGGCGCAGTGTGTCGCTGTGGTCCAGTGGGTCCGTGGCCAGAATATGCTCCAGCCGCGAAGGCTGGGCGCTGTCGAAATGCACGCCCATATCGTCGATCAAAAGGCCCAATGGCGGCTCGCCCGAGCGTCCGGGCAGGACCGACCGCAGGAAGGCATCTTCGACCCGGATCACGGGGGCGTCGCGACGGGCCGCAACGGCTTCACCTCGCGGGGCGGTGGGGCTTCTGCCCCAGGTGCCGACGCTGTCGCCATCCTTGGGCAAGCCAAGCCGTACGTCCCACCCGGCCAGTGACAAAATACGACGAATGCGCGGCTGGGTCAGGAACCCGCCGTTGTAAACATATAGCCGCCGGGGAAGGGGATCCTCGGCGGCTTTGGGTGTGTCAGTTGAAGGGGCCATCATGCCCTCTGGATCAAGTGCCCGACCCGGACAAGGACTGATTCAGCGACGAAATTGATCCAGCCGTCGCCAGCGACCCGGTCAGGGCCGACAAAAGCTTGGTCCATTGGACATAAGGTGCTTCGGTCACATAGATCGTATCGCCATCACGAATGTTGAACTCGCGGGCTTTGAACATGCCATTGGGCTCGGTCAGGTTCAGCACATAGACCATGCGTTGCGTTCCGCGCAGGTCAGATCGACCCAGAACCGTGTTGGCAATGCTGGCGGTTTCGTCACGCAGAATGAAAATTCCTTTGGGATCGGCCGAAGACCCTGACAGTCCTCCGACCTGTGCCAATGCTTCCATCGCCGACAGTTTCTGTGTTTCGAAACGGACACGGCTTTGACCACCGGTGGCTCCGATGGCGGTGTAGGACCGGCTGTCCTCTTCGACCAGAATGCGGTCGCCGCCGCGCAAGGCTATATTCGTTTCGGGATGGTCAAACAGGTCTTGGAACCAAACTTCACCGGTCTGGTTGCCACGATTGACCTTGATCTTGGCAATCTCGGGCGAAATGGCGATGCCGCCTGCACGTGCGAGCATGGCGTTCAGCGTGCGGGTAGGGCGTTCAATCGGATAGACACCCTGACCACCGACCGCGCCGGTGATGGTGACCGTGGACCCATCACCAGCCAGACGACGCACCAGAACCTGCGGGTCTGGGGTCTGTTCAGCCAGCTTGCCAGTGATTATCCGGCGAATTGCTTCCGGTGAATTGCCTGACGCCTTGATGCGCCCAGCGTAGGGAATGAATATGAACCCGGATCCGTCAACTTGCACTTCTTCCAGCGCTGCCGGGGCGCCAGCGGTGGTCAAAATGCCGGTGTCGACGTTTTCCCAGATCGAAATGCCCAGTGTATCACCTGGCTGGATCGTGTCGGACCCAACCAGCGGAGCATTGGAGAAGGCCTTGCTGAACCCCAGCGATGGTGTGACGGCTGTGGCACGGTTCACATGGTCGTTGACCAGCACGACGACGGCATCATTTATCGGACTGTCTGAACCGGCAAGCAGCTCAGATTTGGTCGGGCCGCTTCTGGGCAAGCCACATGCGCCAACGGACAGAACTACTGCACAAACGGCCGCAACGCGGACCCACTTTTTTCCGTTGATGGACACTGCTCGTGCTCCTTCTGGGCGTATAGCCGGGATGGTTTTTGCGTGAACCTAGTCGGACGCGCTGAATTTATCCAGCCTTTCGACCTGTTCGGGCTAATTTACAAGGCGCAACTGTTGCCTTGGTGCCGCTGTCCCATGTTCAAGTGCCTCATAGGGATCATCGGCAGCCAACATCATGTCGACCACTTGTCGCAGAAGCTGCCGCCGGCCTCGCGCAGCATAGAAACCGCCAGTGATTTGGCTTGTTTCCAGCAAATAGTGGCGATAGTCGCGATAGGCGCGGCTGTCGGGGCGCATCGGCAGGGCAAAGAAATCTTCGACCGATTGGGCCGAAGTGAATTCGGGTTTGTCAAAAACGGCTGTGCCGAACACCTTCAGCGGCAGCCCGCGCCACAACACCTGTTGCGCTGCAGTTGAATTCACCGTCACCGCCGAGCGAGCGTGGTCCAGCAGCTTGGCCAGTTTGCCGCCGCGGACGTAGTGCACCCGGTCAGATACGCCATGGATTTGCGCCAGCCGCCGAATTTCGCGGCGTTGTGGAACACGTCCATCTTCCAGCGGATGCGCTTTGAACACAAGGTGATGATGGCCTGCAGCGCCTGCAGAAAACCCTTTGATCACCACATCAAGAAATTCAGTCATCGTGTTGAAAGGACTGTGATTTAGAAAGCTCGAGTCATGCTCGAGTTGGAGCAGTGCCAGATGGTAGGGAAAGCCGCCATACTTGATCCGTAGGGTCGCAGTGATCCGGTCGGCGGCCAGAAAAGGCATCAACAAAAGCCGCTTCAGATACAGATTCAATTCGTGCCCGACGCTCAGCGCGCGGTGCGGTTGGAAGTGACGATAGCGGCGATTGGTGAACATCACGAACCAATGATACAGCGCACCATAGAAAACATGGTGGCGCATATCGCCCCAATGCGCGGGTGCCTCGGGGATATCAAGCTCGGCATGGGCAAGCGTTTTTCCCATCTGCTCGACGCTTGTGTACATCAGACGTGAATTGCCGTTTGAACCATTGCGTTCATATGTCACCCAGTAGGGACGCAGATATCCTTCTTCGAACACATGGACGCGCAATCCACGCGCTTTTGCAATCTCGACTGCAGTTGCATGGATTGGGCGGGTGTCACCATAAAGCACGATGTCGGTGATGGTGTGGTCATCCAACAGGTTTGCGAAACGGTCCGGCCAGTCCTGTTGCGGATTGGTAAAAGGAACAAAAGTCGACCGATCACGCCAGAACACCTGATCGCCCATATTGAACCCGACACGCCAGACTTTTGCGCCGGCCGCCCTCAGCATTCGCCCCAATTGCCAGAAGAACGGGCCGTGTGGGCCTTGCAGGAAAAGGAAATGTCGTTCTTGGCCGGTGATCATCGTCTGCCTGTCTGTCTGTTGCTGTCGTCACGTCGGGACGCGGCGAAACTTAACCCCTTTTGGCCCGATCTGTTCAGTATGGGAAGGGGAACCTTTACCGTCTGTTACCCATGCCGTGGGGCAAAATTGTGTCCTGTTGCAGTACGGGATCGCGCAGCGGGGTGCTGTGACATCTTGGCAAGACCCTTGTCGCGCGCTAGGGCTGAGGCTCCACATCAACGGAAGGGAGACGGCATGTTCACCGGGATCATCACCGATATTGGCCGCATCGACGCGCTGGATCAGGCGGGCGATATGCGCGCCCGGATCAAGACAGGCTATGAAACCGGAAGCATTGATATCGGCGCGTCAATCGCGTCGGACGGGGTGTGTCTGACCGTGGTTGCACTGGGCAAAGACTGGTATGATGTTGATATATCAGCAGAAACTGTGTCGAAGACCAATCTTGGCGCGTGGACGGTGGGCCATAAGGTGAACCTTGAGCGCGCATTGAAGGTGGGCGACGAGTTAGGCGGGCATATCGTGTCGGGCCATGTGGATGGCGTAGCCGAGATCACTGCGATGACCGACGAAGGCGACAGTACGCGTGTCCGGTTCCGCGCGCCGTCCGAACTGGCGCGGTTCATTGCGCCGAAGGGCTCGGTTGCGCTGAATGGCACATCGCTGACCGTGAACGAGGTTGAGGGTGACGAGTTTGGCGTGAACCTGATTTCACACACAAAAGAGGTGACGAACTGGGGGCAGGCCAAAGTCGGTGATTTGGTGAACCTGGAGATCGACACGCTGGCGCGCTACGTTGCGCGGCTTGCGGACTACGGGTAACCGGACGCGGTTCTCTTTGACATATTCGGAAGCGGGCATATGATTGGCTGAACGCCTGACCCAAGACGGAGCCATCGATGACCCTGATCCGCCCGACCCGCCGTGACCTTCTGCGCTTGGCCGCCATCGCACCCGCCTTCGCCATGCCCGCCACTGCGCGCGCCATGTTGGGGGCGCCGATCGCTGGCAACCCGGCGCATTTCAGCTTCACGCTGGGCGAGGCGCGACTGACCGTGGTGTCGGATGGCTATTTCTCGCTGCCCGGCAGCGGGCTTGCGATCAACGCGCCCGAGGATGAAAAGATTGCGTTTCTGAAGGATCATTACCTTGATCCCGAACGTGGCTATTCCCACACCAACCACCTTTATATCGAAACTGGCGAGGCACGGGTGCTGATCGATGTCGGCTCTGGCACCCGTTGGTTCGACACGACCGGGCGGTTGATGGGCAACTTGGAAACCGCCGGGATTGACCCAATGGGGATCACCCATGTGGTGATCACTCACGCGCACCCGGACCATGTCTGGGGCATTCGCGACGATTTCGACGAACCAATTATCCCCGACGCAGAATACATCATCGGCGAGGCCGAGCGCGCCTATTGGCTGCAAGACGGTCTTGTGGATCAGGTCAGCGCGGAACGCCAGCAATTCGTGGTGGGCGCCGTCAACTCGATCAACGCGGAAGGTGTGGAATGGACGCTGGCAGGCGACGGGACCGAGGTCGTACCGGGTGTGCGACTGCTTGACAGCCCCGGCCACACGCCGGGCCATCTGTCGGTCATGATCGACAGCGGCGGGCAGCAATTGATCGCCACCGGCGACGCGCTGACCAACGCCTATACCAATTTCGCCCATCCCGACTGGTATAACGAGACGGATGACGACGGCGATATGACGGTGACCAGCCGGCGCAAGATCCTCGACATGGCGGCGTCTGACCGGATCGCGGTGTTGGGTTATCACTTCCCATTCCCCGGCGTGGGCCATGTGCGGCGCGTCGGCGAGGCGTTCCAGTTCGTGCCGGCACTTTGGCAGTTTTGACCTGACGGGTTGATTTTTCTCTCGTCACACATAACTCTCCCCTTGATTGAGTGGAGAGTTGTTGATGTTCGAGAATGGTTTAGCGCCGAAAACCGACCTGCCAAAGGTCGCGTTGCTGATTGATGGTGAAAATATTTCAAGCGCCTTGGCGGGCAAGATCATTGTCGAGTCCGGCAAGCTGGGCGAATTGCTTGTGAGACGTGTTTATGGGAACGCTGCCCGGATCAAAGGATGGGACGAAGCGCCCGGCATTAAACTGGTTCATACAGGCACTGGTAAGAATGCGGCCGATATCGCGCTCGCGTTGGATGCGGCTGAGTTGAGCTTCGGCCAGAAGATCAAGACCTTTGCGCTGGTCAGTTCCGAAGGTGATTTTTCGCATCTTGCAACGTTCTTGCGAGAACGAGGGCACGCAGTGTCGGGAATAGGCGAGGCAAAAGCGCCCGCCAACTACCGCAAATCGTGCTCTAGCTGGACGATGCTGAATACGACCCCCGAAGATCTGGATGCTCGCATTCTTGCGGAGATGAAAAAGCAGGAAGACGGTTTGTTAATAAATCGCGTTAGTCCGACCATCCGCACGGCTCTGAGCATTACGCTAACTGATCTGGACGAGAAAAACTGGCGCAAGTATTTCGAAGCCCGTTTGGATAGATACAAGATCACCGGTGAAGCGCAGCAGACTCGTATTACGGCGCGTTAGCACCGCGTGACGCCGCCTTTACACTGGCAAACGCATCTCGCCTGCGCTAGTCACGGGCGCGAACTTGAAGGGAACGCGCCATGTCCGAACGCAGCACATATGAAACGCCCGGCCCGGTCGAGGCCAGCTTGTCGGATGCCATCTCGTCCGCAGAAGAGATCATCGAAGACGCGCGGGCGGGTCGGATGTATATTCTTGTCGATCACGAAGATCGCGAGAACGAGGGCGATTTCGTCATTCCCGCCGATGCCTGCACCGCCGACGCCATCAATTTCATGGCTACTTACGGGCGCGGGCTGATCTGCCTGCCGATGGAGGCCGCGCGGATCGAAGCGCTGGGCCTGCCGATGATGTCGATGCATAACTCCTCGCGCCATGAAACCGCCTTCACCACTTCGATCGAGGCGCGCGAGGGCGTCAGCACAGGTATCTCCGCCGCTGACCGCGCGCTGACTGTGGCCACCGCCATCGACCCCGAAAACGGCCCAGCCGAGATCGCGACCCCCGGTCACGTTTTTCCCCTGCGCGCGCGCAATGGCGGCGTTTTGGTGCGGGCGGGGCATACCGAGGCCGCGGTGGATATCTCGCGCCTGGCCGGGCGCACCCCTGCGGGCGTGATCTGCGAAATCATGAACGAAGACGGCACTATGGCGCGGCTGCCGGAACTGGTCGAGATTGCGCGCAAACACGGCTTGAAGATCGGCACCATTTCGGACCTGATCGCCTATCGCCGCCGTCACGACAATCTGGTGCGCGAAACCTCGCGCGAAAACGTCACCTCGCAATATGGTGGTGACTGGGAGATGCGGATTTTCACTGACCTGACCCACGACATCGAACATGTGGTGCTGATCAAGGGCGACATCACCACGCCGGACCCGGTTCTGGTGCGCACCCATGCGCTGCAAGAAGCGCAGGATGTGCTGGGCCTTGGCCCGCGCCCCGCAGATGAGTTGCCCCGCGCCATGCAGATCATCGCGGACGAGGGCAGGGGCGTGGTCTGCCTGTTCCGTGAACCCCGCAAGACGCTTCATGCCAATGACGATGACGACGGGCCGCGCACGGTGCGCCAGATCGGGCTTGGCTCGCAAATCCTATCGGCGCTGGGCCTGCATGATATGGTGCTTTTGACCGACAGTCCCGGAACCCGCTATGTGGGGTTGGATGCCTATGGCCTGACCATCACCGGCACCCGCCCCATTCAGAAGGATTGAGACATGGCCAAAGCTGAACAACATTACGTGCTCGACCGTCCGAGCTTCGACAAGCCGGTGAAACTTCTGATCGTCGTGGCGCCTTACTACAAAGACATTGCCGACAATCTGGTCGCCGGTGCGAAGGCCGAAATCGAAGCCGCAGGCGGTACATGGGATCTGGTCGAGGTACCCGGCGCGCTGGAAGTGCCCACCGCGATAGCGATGGCCGATCGTCTGTCGAATTTCGATGGCTACGTGGCGCTGGGCTGTGTGATCCGGGGCGAAACCACCCATTACGACACCGTCTGCAATGACAGCTCGCGCGCGATCCAGATGATGGGGCTGCAAGGGCTGTGCATCGGCAATGGCATCCTGACGGTGGAAAATCGAAAGCAGGCCGAAGTGCGCGCGGATACCAAAGATCAAAATAAAGGCGGTGGGGCTGCGGTTGCGGCCTTGCATCTGGTCGCGCTTTCGCGCAAATGGGCCGGCGCAAGCAAGGGTATTGGGTTCAAGTCGATCTCGGACTCGATCAAACTTGCAGGTGACACGAAGGATACCCCAACCGCATGACGCTTTCCGGCAACAAGAAACGCCAGATGAAATCCGCCGCCCGTTTTTTTGCGGTGCAGGCGCTGTTCCAGATGGAAGCCTCGGGGCAGACTGCGGACAGGGTGATGGTCGAATTCGAAAACCACCGCTTCGGCGAGGAATTCGACGACTATGCGATGGCCGAAGGCGACAGCGGCCTGTTTCGCAAGCTGGTTGAGGATGCGCTGAACCATCAGGCGAAAATCGATCAGATGACCGATCGGGCGCTGGTGGCGAAATGGCCGCTGGGGCGTATCGACCCGACCCTGCGCGCCTTGTTCCGTGCGGCAGGCGCCGAGTTAATCCAAGGCGAAGCACCCCCCAAAGTGGTGATCACCGAGTTCGTGGACATCGCCAAAGCCTTCTTCCCGGAAAGCGACGAGGGCAAATTTGCCAACGCCGTGCTGGATCATATGGCCCGCGAGGCAAAGCCCGAGGCGTTTTGAGGCAAACAGCGGCGACTGTTTAACTGTCGATCTGAAGCGGTCTGAGCACCCACCTGCCGACCGATCCCCCTGCGACGGCTTGCCTCTTTAAGTCTTGTGTGATTGCGCTAGATTAAAAGGTAAGCAGGAAAGGGATCGCTATGCCAAAACTCGTCCGCCTTTATATCAAGCAGGTGCTGATCGGATTTGTTTTGTCCGCGACCTTTGTCGCCTTGCTACTTTACACCAATGTCGGCAACCTGTGGCACCTTGTGTCCACCTCTGATATCGGCTGGATTGCAGTTCTGATGCTGTTCATATTCAATGGTATCGTTTTTGCAGGTGTCCAGTTCGCCATCGTCATCATGCGGATGGAACACGATGACAGCCCCAAAGGTGGTAAGCGCCAGCCGATCGCCACGACAATCCCGGCGCGGGTGGAAGCCATCGCGAAAGTAAGTAAGTAAAGATAGGTCGCTGACCCCGACCCTGAACATGATCATGTAAGATTCGTGATCTGGCTCATGGCGGGGCGTTGGGTATTGCCGTAGACTTCAGGGTGAAGCGTTGATCTTTGCTGAAGGATGGCCAATGAAACAGATGATTTTGGGTGTCTTGATTGCCAGCTTGCCTTTACCGGTATTGGCTGAAGACGTTGACAAGCGTGAAGAGGTTATTCTTTGCTACGGCGAAGAAGATGCCATCACAGTCGCCCTTTGGTCTCCTTCACAATTCGAAACACCTTTGCACTGTCTAAGGTCCGAACGCCTGTCTGATGACACCTATTGCGCGCCAAACGGTGGGTGGGGGCTGCTTAGCAACGCGGACGAACCGGCGCTTGTATTTGTCACCATGGATTGGAAAACAGCACATGAACATCAAGTGGGAAAACTGACCGCGATTGCCGGGCCCAAGGCTGTGCGTTTTAATGCGCAATATGGCGAAGGTACCGGCAGTAATCTGAGCTATGAATGGAAATTCACACTTGACCGACGCACTGGCACCGCCACGTGGTTTACCAAGGGTGGTGAACGGGTTACGTATAGCTGCGAAATGCAAAGCTGACCGGGCGACGCGGTCGCCCTATGGCGATGTCAGCCGAAGCAGCCGTCCACCCTCCCTGTCTTCCAACACCCAAAGCGCGTCTTGAGGTCCTTGTTCCACGTCGCGCAGTCGACGGTCCCAACTGAAACGCTCGGCCTCACGAGCGTGATTGCCATTGACTTCGACCCGAATTAGAGCGCGGCTGACAAGGCCTCCAATAAAGGCGTTTCCCTGCCAGTTGGGGAACATGTCGCCGGAATAGATCACCAGACCCGAAGGTGCGATGCTGGGCACCCAATAGGCCGCAGGGGCGGCGAATTCGGGGCGGGTGTCGTGATCGGGAATGGTTTTGCCGCTGTAATTGTCTCCCATCGACACGACGGGCCAACCGTAATTCTGTCCCGGCTTGATCAAATTAAGCTCGTCACCATGACGTGGGCCCATTTCATGGGTCCAAAGCTGGCCGTCTGCGTCGAAGTCAATTCCCAGCAGGTTGCGGTGACCAGTTGTCCAGAAGGTTTTTGCAAGCTCACCCTGATCCTGAAACGGGTTGTCAGCGGGCACGGTTCCATCATCGTTCAGGCGAATGATCTTGCCAAGTGCCATGTCCCAACGCTGTGCTGGGGATTGCTCTTGCCGATCGCCCGACGTGATGAACAGCTTGCTTTCCTGCGTTGACCCCTTTGGGCCAAAGGCGATTTTATGTGAGAAATGGCCAGAGCCTGACCGGTGGGGATATTGGCTCCAAACTCGTTGGATGTTGGTCAGCGCAGGTTGATCCCCTTGGTCAAGCGTGCCACGCACCACCACGGCCCCCCGTGTCGCGCCGCCATCGTGGCTTTCGACATAGGATATATAAATCAATCTGTTAGAAGCGAATTCGGGGTGGGGTACGACGTCGCCCAATCCGCCTTGACCTCCGACAACAGGCCGGGGCACACCCTTGATGGCGCGTTTATTGCCGTCTGTTGACACAAGCCACATTGCGCCCGGTTTGGTCGTGACTAGCAGCTGGTTGTCGCTGATAAAGCTCATCGCCCAAGGACTGTCAAAGCTGGCAACCACGGTCGCGGTCAGTGTGCTGCCCGCAGAGCCTTTGGCGGTGAATGCACTGGCATCGTTCACCTGTCCAAACAGGGCCGACAGGCTGAAGATCGCGGCAAAGGACAGGTTTTTCATGAAAGCCTCCGGCAGAATGATTGCGATATTTCGACCAGTCTAGGGCAACGCCCTGATTGCCGCGAACAAATCCGCGTGAGCTACTAGGTTTGGGAAGGAAAAAGGTGGCGGAACCGCACGCATCCGTCGGGGTCTGAATTCCCGAGGACCTGTATTTACAGGTGGGCGCCGGGTAACCGAACCAGGGTCCGGACAGAGCCAGCTCCCTCGGAATTGCTTAAGGCCACTGGAATTGTACCCACGTGGGACGAGAAGGGCAGAAGCCGCCTCGTCCTAGATAGGCGGCGCATCAGGGTGTTACAAGGGGAGAGATCGGGCTGAATTGCGGTCCATTGACAAAATGTTCATGAATTGTTCATGCTAGACCTATGGAGATGCCAAACCAAACCTTGATGCCCGGCCAGTTGCTCGCGCGCGGCGTGTGTCGTCACATGCTGAGCAATGGGTTCGTCACGGTCGAAGAACTGGTGCCAACACGCGGGCTGCGGGTGGATGTGATGGCGCTTGGTCCGAAAGGTGAAATCTGGGTGATAGAGTGCAAATCCTCGCGCGTGGACTTCATGTCGGACCAGAAATGGCAGGGCTATCTTGAGTGGTGTGACCGTTATTTCTGGGCGGTGGACGCCGATTTCCCAACCGAGCTCTTACCCGAGGGGACCGGGTTGATCATCGCTGACAGTTACGACGCCGAAATCATCCGTATGGGGCCAGAAGTCAAGCTGCCACCAGCGCGGCGCAAAGTGATGGTGCAAAAGTTTGCGACTCATGCCGCGCGTCGGTTGCAGGGGTTTCGCGACCCAGGTGTGGCAGGGCTTGTAAATATCTGACCGGGCAGGGGCGTTGCCCCTGCGCGAGAAACCCTTTGGGATTTCACGCTACCCCAGGATATTTCTAGCCAGAAGAAACACGCTATTTCTTTTTCGATTTGCTGCTGTCGGCCAAGGCACGGGCCTGCTGGGCTGCGACGCGCAATTCTTCGGCGATTTCCTCGGCCTCTTCTGGCTCGAAATCCATCGGCAGTTCAACCCCTCCGCCTTCGACGTAAAGCCGCACCATCCCAAGTGATGTTGGGCCGATCTGAAGGTTGGCGTCGATGTCGCTTTCGTCGTTGATGCCCATAACTGGTCTCCTGAAAATATCCCTTTGGGGTTAGAGGCGTTTCGTGCATTTTTCAAGCGGGGACCTCTTGCAATGCGTGCGCGTGGCGGGTAAATGCGTCCTGCGTGCCGACATAGCTCAGTAGGTTAGAGCGCTTGATTGTGGATCAAGAGGTCCCCCGTTCGAGCCGGGGTGTCGGTACCATCCTCCAATGCAATAAAATGACGGTCCGTGTTCAGCGCACGGGAATGCGTTTGATGAGATCGCCACTGTCTTGGTCGAAGACCAGTATGTCATTGCCCGACACCACGGCATACCAGTCAGCACCAAAGGTAACAGCATCAGCAACAACGCCATCGGGCAAGGTAATTTGATCGGGCAGGGCCGGGCCGGTTGCGTGATCGGGCGTGGTTTGCGAGAAACGCATGACAACCACGCCCACCAGCACTACAAGGCCCACAATCGTGGTGAGGGTCATGGCCGTCACCAACCGTTTCAGATAGCGCACAGTGCCGTGGCCTGCCGTGGCTTCAAGTGCAGCGTCCAGATCCTGTTCAGGAGTGTCGTTCATGTCGTCCTCGCACCGTATCGTTGAGGTGATCATCGCAGAAAACCCACCCAAACGTCTTGATAAGGCGATTGCGCGTGATGTGCCAGAGGAAGCAAACCTGTCGCGGTCACGGCTGGCGCGGTTGATTGCGGACGGGGCTGTCAGTCGCACAGGCGCTATTGTAAACGATCCGCGCGCAAAGGTGGCTGAGGGCGAAGTTTTCAAAATCCGCGTGCCCGAGGCCGAGGAAAGCCATATCGGGCCAGAGGATATTCCGTTGGATATCGTCTTCGAGGATGCGGATTTGATCGTCGTGAACAAACCGGCAGGTATGGTCGTGCATCCGGCACCGGGCACGCCAAATGGCACTTTGGTCAACGCGCTTTTGCACCATTTTGGCGGCGATTTGTCAGGCGTGGGCGGGGAAAAGCGGCCCGGCATTGTGCATCGGATCGATAAGGATACGTCGGGTCTGTTGGTCGTGGCCAAGTCGGACGCGGCCCATCATGGGTTGGCAAAGCAATTCGAAGCCCACAGCGTCGAGCGGCGTTACAATGCCGTCACGCACGGCGCGCCGGACAAGGCCGATCCGCGACTGGGTGGCATCAAAGGCACCAGTTTCGAGCCCGGCAACATCCTGAAAATCACCACGCAACTGGCGCGACACAAAACGGATCGACAGAAACAGGCGGTGTTGTTCTCTGGTGGGCGCCATGCGGTGACGCGCGCGCGCACGGTCGAAGAGTTTGGCGACCCGGCACAGGCGGCGCTGATCGAATGCTGGTTGGAAACCGGCCGAACGCACCAAATTCGCGTGCATATGGCACATGCCGGGCATGGGTTGATCGGTGATCCCACCTATGGCGGACGGCGCAAGCTGAACGCAAAAGTCATTGGCGATGCTGCGGTGGATGCGGCGCGCACCTTCCCGCGTCAGGCGCTTCACGCCGCGACGCTTGGGTTTGTGCATCCGGTGACGGGCATAAACTTGAGCTTTGACGTGCCGATGCCCGAGGATATGGTGGCCTTGATCGAAACGCTGCGGACGGGTGCGCACGCCCGCTGACAGATGAGACGCGAGAGGCGAGCATGACCAACCTTTCATGGGCATCCTGGGGTGCCATCTGGGCCGTCCTGCTGTTTGTGGTGGACCTTGCGACCATCGCGCGCGCGGTGACGCGGGAGCATCGGTCGCCTGCGTCTCGGTTGGCGTGGAGCGTGGTAATCATGACTTTGCCAGCCATCGGAGTGATTGCCTATTTTTTTCTGGGAGACACCAGCGCGGATCGAAAATCAGACAAGAAACTCAAAGATCTACGGCATGAACTGCCAAAGCGACCGGCGGAGTCGTTGCCGAAAGTCGACCTACCGCTTTTGTATCGTCAGGCCTTTGCACGTGCGGCGTCGGTAAACGGGTTTGAGCCGGTATCGGGAAACAACGCAAAGGTAACTACAAATAGCAACGAAAGCATGGATTGGCTGGTGGCGGATATTGATGCGGCAACCGACCACGTACATATCCTGTTCTATATCTGGCTGGCGGATATCAACGGTACCAAAGTGGCAGAGGCGCTGATCCGTGCAGCATCACGTGGGGTCTATGTGCGGGTGATTGTCGACGGGCTTGGCTCGCGGCGATTGTTGTCTGATCCGTTGTGGCGGCAGATGAAGACGGGTGGTGTGGAAACCGTGGTTGCTTTCGCCTTCCGCTTTCCGCTGATTTCGGCGCTTATACGTAGGCTTGATATCCGCAATCACCGCAAGATCGTGGTGATTGACCATGCGACCACCTATGTGGGCAGTCAAAACTGCGCGGATGCGGCATTTCGGGTAAAAGCAAAATATGCGCCATGGGTTGATGTCATGCTGCGCGTGACCGGTCCGGTTGCGTGGCAGGCGCAGCGGCTTTTTGTGTCCGATTGGATGGTACACGGCGGCGATGATATTTCCGACTGTCTGGACCATGTGCCAAATGTGCCAAAGGAAGGGTTTCCAGCCGTTATGGCCGGGACGGGTCCGACCGAAAGCATTCAGGCTGTGCCGGATATGATGCAGATGCTGCTTGCAGCAGCGCAGGACGATGTGATCATCACGACGCCCTATTACGTGCCCTCTGAGGCTCTGCATCAACAGATCTGCGCGGCAGCTCTGCGCGGTGTGCGGGTAAGGCTGAACGTGCCCGCCACCAATGACAGCCTGATCGTCGCCTTTGCGTCGCGCAGTTTCTATCGATCAATGCTGAAAGCGGGGGTCGAAATTCACGAGTTTCAACCAGGATTGCTGCACGCCAAGATTCTGAGCATAGACGGCACCGCTGCCCTTGTTGGATCCCCAAATCTGGACCAGCGAAGTTTTGATTTAAACTATGAAAACAGTATGATGCTGGTCGATCATGATGTCGTTTCCGAGCTTTGCGAGAAACAAGAGGCATTTATAAATGTCTCATTGCAAGTTCAGCCGGAAACCGTCGTGAACTGGTCGGTTCCGCGCCGCATTCTGATCAACAGCATTGGTATGTTGTCCCCACTGCTTTAGGCCGACTGCAACTTACTGCACGAGGTTGTGAGATTTCATGTCATCCTCTTTCCTTTTTCCGGGAGGAGGATCATATCTTGATCAAGAATATGTTGACGTTTCGCTTGATTTCGCGCCGGGAGAGCTTATCTCGATGTTAAGCCTCGCAACATTGCGAGAGAAGTGAGGGAGAGTAGCCACGATGAGCAACTATAAAAATCTGCCAGCTCCAACACCAGAAGGTGGCTTGAACCGCTATCTTCAGGAAATTCGGAAGTTTCCGATGCTCGAACCAGAGCAGGAATACATGCTGGCCAAGCGGTGGGTAGACCATCAGGACCGTGATGCAGCCCACCAGATGGTAAATTCGCACCTGCGATTGGCCGCCAAGATCGCTATGGGCTATCGCGGTTATGGTTTGCCGCAAGCCGAAGTGATTTCCGAGGCAAACGTAGGCTTGATGCAAGCGGTAAAGCGGTTTGACCCGGAAAAAGGGTTCCGCTTGGCGACCTATGCCATGTGGTGGATCCGCGCATCGATCCAGGAATATATCCTGCGATCCTGGTCCTTGGTGAAGTTGGGCACGACCTCGGCGCAGAAGAAGCTGTTTTTCAACTTGCGCAAAGCCAAGGCGCGTATCGGCGCGTTGGAAGAAGGCGATCTGCGCCCCGAAAATGTCGCCCGGATCGCCAATGACCTGAATGTCACTGAAGACGAAGTGATCTCGATGAACCGTCGACTGTCAGGAGGCGATGCGTCGCTGAACGCGACCGTGTCGGCCGATGGCGAGGGGACGATGCAGTGGCAGGACTGGTTGGAAGATGAAGACGCCGATCAAGCCGGTGACTATGCCGAACAGGACGAGTTACAGGTGCGCCGCGAGCTTTTAGCGAAAGCCATGGACGTGTTGAATGACCGTGAGAAGGACATCCTGACGCAGCGACGTCTTCAGGATAAGCCGGTGACGCTGGAGGATTTGTCGGGCGTTTACGATGTCAGCCGTGAACGTATCCGCCAAATCGAAGTGCGCGCGTTTGAGAAGCTGCAAAAACGGATGCAGGAACTGGCGTCTGAGAAGGGGCTTCTGGAACAAGTCTGATCCAAATCAATCAGATTTACGACATGACCGACCCGCGCTACGCTGGGTCGGTCATTGTTTTTGGGAGATGGGACATGGGTGATGTGTTGAACTGGGGCATAATGGGTGCGTCGAATTTCGCGCGCAACCACATGGGACCGGCGATCCACTCCGCTGGAAATGCCAGGCTCGCAGCTCTTGCAACATCAAATGTTGAAAAGTCTAAAGAATTCAAATTTCTTAATCCTGAACTTAAAGTTCACAATAGCTATGACGTGCTGTTAACGGACCCGGAGATAGATGCGATCTATATCCCGCTGCCCAACACATTGCATGTGGAATGGGCGCAAAAAGCAGCACGGGCGGGTAAGCATGTGCTGGTTGAAAAACCAATCGCGATGAAAGCAGATGAAATCGACGATCTGATCGCTTTGCGTGACGAAACGGGGCTTCTGATCGCTGAAGCGTATATGATCGTGCATCATCCCCAATGGATACGCGCCCGCGAGTTGGTGCGGTCGGGTGCCATCGGTCAGATTGATCATGTCGACACGGTGTTCAGCTATGACAACAGGGAAGATACCCAGAATGTGCGCAACGATCCCAACCTTGGCGGTGGCGGGATCCGCGATATTGGCGTCTACACATATTCCTCGGTGCGGTTTGTGACTGGGGCCGAGCCTGCCGAGATATCTGCCCGCATCAGGACTGAAAACGGTGTGGACACTTGGGCGCATGTGGTGGGCCAGATGGAAGGACGGTTGGGGCGGTTCACTTATTCGGCGATCACCTCCATGCGTCTAAGCCCACGGCAAGAAGTTGTCTTTCAAGGCGATGACGGGCAAATCCGGCTGACCGCGCCATTCAATCCGGGCGTTTTTGGGCAGGCCGAGCTTGAGGTGCGGCGTCCTGACGGCACCCGGACCATTGAAAGCTGGCCTCGCGCTAACCATTATATCTTACAGGTCGAAAATTTTGGCCGAACAGTGCGCGACGGTGTGGATTACCCGTGCCCGCTGGAGTTTTCTCGTGGCACTCAGGCGATGATTGATCGCGTATTTGATGTGGCTGTGGGCATAGGTTGACGGAGGGCGACATGGCTGGTGGCTGGGCGCGTGATGGCGCGGTTCAAGAACAGATTGATGCGTCCATTCAGGACGAGTTGAAGCGGATGCAGGCCAACAAGGGGCCGGTGGGCGAAAGCCGCACCCATTGCGCCGAATGTGAAGAAGAAATCCCCGAGGCAAGGCGAACGGCCATTCCGGGCGTCAAGTTGTGTATCGACTGTATGCAGGAACGGGATGCAGCTTTTAGATCGCGCCCGGGGTTCAATCGGCGAGGGTCGAAAGACAGCCAATTGAAGTGAACGGGAAGGCATTTCCCAAAGCGAACAGGAACGCCCGAAATCAGTGAATGATTGGCGGCGTTTTTGCGACAACGCAACGTTCTGGCTCAATTTGGAGATTTTTGTAAACAATGATATGATGACAGGTGTTTTCAGAAGGAGAAACTTCAATGAAACACCTTTTTTCTAAATCTATTTTCAATTTTGCTCCGGTCAAATTCGTCGCACTACTTGTCATATGGGTGTTGGCTGCGCCTGCCACTGCTGCAACCGTCACTTATAACATCGCGATGGGAGGGCAAAACACCACGTTCACCGCGCCGATGGGCGGGGGGGCTGTGTCTGACTTCTCTATCACCTTGGCAGGGGTCACATTCGATACGCCAGATGCGGCGATGCCGCCGCTTTATGACCCTGTCAGTAACGACATTTCGGCGGCGGGCAGTCAGTTTGGGTATTTCAGCAACTCAATCGCAGGTCCCGGTTGTCCTGTGGGTAACTGTGTCTTGGAATTCGAAACGGCCTTCGATCCGCTCATCCCGCCGGCCTATGCGGCTTTTAACGCGGTCGATCTGGGAACGGTTTTTGCGTTCGGCTACTACGAAATAACCGTGGCCCCGGTACCGTTGCCCGCTGGGCTTGTCTTGCTGTTAAGCGCATTGCTGGCGGTTGTGGGTCTGCGCACTTTTCGTCGTAAGGCGCGTCTATCGTATCAGCCAGAGCCTGCCTAACCGAGAGCTTGTGCAGACGGGATGATAGAAAAATCAAGGCGCAGAGGAGTCCGCGCCTTGCTGTGCTGTGCCAGTGGGGGAAACTCAGTCTTCCATCGCTTCCAGTTCATCGATGAAGCTTTCGATCATTGCCAGCCCCTTATCCCAGAATTTTGGGTCCGAGGCATCAAGGCCGAACGGGGCCAGAAGCTCTTTGTGATGTTTTGAACCGCCCGCTTTCAGCATGTCAAAATACTTGTCTTGAAAGTCGTCGTCGCCTTCTTCGTAAACGGCGTAAAGCGCATTCACCAAGCCATCGCCGAACGCATAGGCATAGACGTAGAAGGGGGAGTGGACGAAGTGCGGGATATAGGCCCAGAATGTCTCATACCCGTCCATGAAGTCGAACGCCGGGCCAAGGCTTTCGCCCTGAACGCTCATCCAGATGTCGTTGATCTGATCAGGGGTCAACTCGCCATCCGCACGTGCGTCGTGCATTTTGCATTCGAAGTCATAAAACGCGATCTGACGGACGACCGTGTTGATCATGTCCTCGACCTTGCCGGCCAGCATCACCTTCTTTTCGGCGGTGTTCTTGGCCTCGCTCAAGAGTTTGCGGAAGGTCAGCATTTCACCAAAGACGGATGCGGTTTCCGCAAGCGTTAGCGGTGTGGACGACAACAGCTCGCCCTGATCTGCGGCCAACACTTGATGGACACCGTGACCCAACTCGTGAGCGAGGGTCATAACGTCGCGCGGTTTTCCCAAGTAGTTCAGCATCACGTAGGGATGCACGTTCGTGACGGTCGGATGTGCGAAAGCGCCCGGTGCTTTGCCTGGCTTTACACCCGCGTCGATCCACCCATCTGAAAAAAACGGCTTGGCAATTTCGGCCATGCGCGGGTCGAAGTCGGCATAGGCGTCCATGACGATCTTCTCCGCGTTCGGCCAATCAACAAGTTTGTCGTCTTCCATTGGCAGGGGGGCGTTGCGGTCCCAAACCTGCATCACATCCAGCCCCAACCACTTGCGCTTTAGTTCGTAATACCGGTGGCTCAGGCGCGGATAAGCGGCGACCACGGCGTTGCGCAACGCTTCGACCACTTCGGGTTCGACGTGGTTGGCAAGGTGACGCCCGGTCTGTGGTGTCGGCATCTTGCGCCACGTATCCTCGATGTCTTTCTCTTTCGCCAAGGTATTGTGAATGCGCGAGAATAACTTGATATTCTCACCCAGAACACGGGCGATTTCGTGGCTGGCCGCTTCCCGTGTGGCGCGGTCCTTGTCGGTCAGCAGGTTGGCAGTGGCTTCCAGCCCGTGCTCTTCGCCGTTCACAGTGAACAGAAGCCCCGCAACTGTTTCGTCGAACAAGGTGTTCCAAGCTGACGCCCCGACCGAAGATTTGTCATGAAGAAACTGTTCCAGTTCATCTGAAAGCTGATAGGGACGCATTGCACGCAGGCGGTCGAAGATTGGTTTGTACCGGGCAAGGGCGGCGTTATCGGCAAGCCAACCCTCCAGAACCGCATCGTCGATACGGTTCACCTCCAGCGAGAAAAACACCAACGGCGCAGTGAACACGGTGATCTTTTCCTGGCAATTCTGCAAGAACTGAGCGCGGTCGGCGTCGGTGGTTTTCTGGTAATACCGCAGACCGGCAAATGACATGATGCGTCCTGCGATTAGGTCAATCTTTTCGTAGGCGTCTATGCATCCCAGCATCCCAGCGGCGTCCAAATCGGACAGTTTACCCTGATAGGTCCCGGCAAAATCGGCACAAGCTTTTTCTAGCCAGTCCATATCGCGCGTCAGTTCTGGCGCGTCTTCGGCGGTATAGAGGTCGCTCAGATCCCATTCAGGCAGCCCTTCAAGTGGTATATCACCGGTTTGTGCATTGGCATCGCGGACGGGGAAGGGAAGGGTGGTAAGCATCGGACCTCCGGGTTTGTGTTTGGGTCAAGACATAGGGTGCAGGCAGGGCAGTTGCAATCCGCCCCGGTCGCTCAGGCAGCGAGCAGTACTAAAGGGCGCAAAATGGCCGATTTTCCCCGCCAAGGGGTTTTGACCCGGCCCATCGGTGCCTTTATAGGAAGGAAGCAGTTTTCAAAGGACGCGCGCGTGATCAGATTCATTCTTGGCATTTTTGGTGCCGTTTTTACCGGCATTACGCTGACCATATTTATGGCGGCGCTGGTGATCGGCGGTGTTTTCTGGATGTATTCCAGAGACTTGCCCAGCCACGAGCAGCTGGCCAATTATACGCCCGCCACCATCAGCCGTGTCTATTCCGGCGAGGGGCAGTTGATGGACGAGTTCGCCCGCGAACGTCGCCTGTTCACCCCGGCGGACGAGATACCGGCGCTCGTGAAGAACGCGTTCATCTCGGCCGAGGATAAAAATTTCTATACGCATGCCGGTTTCGACCCTCGTGGTATTGCAGCGGCCGCCATTGAAGCGGCGCGCGGGGGCAAGCTGCGCGGTGCGTCCACCATTCCGCAGCAGGTTGTGAAAAACTTCCTGCTCAGTTCGGAACGATCGGCTGAGCGAAAAATCAAGGAACTGATTCTGTCGGTGCGTCTGGAAAGCACTCTGTCGAAGGATGAGATACTGGCGCTGTATCTGAACGAAATTTTTCTGGGCCAGAACTCTTATGGTGTGACAGCAGCGGCGCAGACATATTTCAACAAGACGCTGGACGAGCTTGAGCCGCACGAAGCCGCAACACTGGCCTCGATGCCACAGGCGCCCAGCAACTTTCACCCGGTGCGCGCAAAGGATCGGTTGCTGGCGCGCCGCAACTATGTTCTGCGCGAGATGTTCCAGAACGGATATCTGGATCGCGCAACCTATGACGCCGAGGTGGCGAAGCCCTTGCGGTCGGTCCAGAACGGCGATTTTCCCGCGTTCCGGCAGGCCTTGCCTCCACGCGATTACTTCTCGGATGAGATTCGTCGCCAGTTAAGTCGTAACTTTGGAGAAGAAGAGTTCTTCACCGGCGGCATGACCGTGCGCGCGACTGTCGACCCCGACTTACAGGATGTGGCGGCCAAAAGCCTGCGCATCGGGCTGGAAGGCTATGACCGCAGCCGGGGGGTTTGGCGGCCCAGCGGTGTGACTTTGCCGCAAGAAGTGTTGGGCGACGAAGCGGCATGGCGTGCCGCACTGGCCGAAACAAAGTTCCCACGCGACATTGAAGGATGGTCTCCAGCGGTTGTTTTGGAAGTCGGCAGCAGTGATGCACGAATTGGTATCGAAGGTGTGGACGAGGATGAAGATGGGCACTGGATCCCCGCCAAAGACGTGACTTGGGCGCGCAGACGCGAGGAAGACGGCAGCCTGGGGCGGAAGGCGCAAGTCGCCGGTGATCTGGTAAAAGTGGGCGAGGTCGTCCATGTGCGCCAGATGACCAGCGACAATGACGGTAGTTTCATTCGCTGGACCTTGCGTCAGGTGCCGGAAGTGCAGGGCGGCTTTATGGCAATGGACGTCAACACTGGCCGTGTTTTGGCGATGCAGGGCGGGTTCAGCTATCAGCATTCGGTGTTCAACCGTGCAACTCAAGCCACGCGCCAACCGGGGTCAAGCTTCAAACCTTTCGTTTATGCCGCCGCGCTGGATAGTGGCTTTTCGCCTGCTACCATCGTCATCGACGCACCGATCGAGGTGGTTGCGGGGGGCAAGATCTGGCGCCCTAAGAACTATTCCAACCGCTTCTACGGGCCAACGCCTTTGCGCACCGGGATCGAACAGTCGCGCAACTTGATGACCGTGCGTCTGGCGCAGGAAATCGGCATGGATACCGTGGCGGGCTATGCCGAACGGTTCGGCGTCTATGATCGGATGAACCAGTTTCTGGCGAACTCTCTGGGGGCCGAGGAAACGACGCTCTTCCGCATGGTCGCGGCTTACGCGATGTTTGCCAATGGCGGCGAGCGGGTGGAACCCACGCTGGTTGACAGGGTGCAGGACCGCTGGGGCAAGACCATCTATCGTCATGACGACCGCCAGTGCACCGACTGCAACGACCCGACGCTTGCCGTTGGTCAGGCACCCGCGATCGTATCGGACCGTGAACGGGTGATGAACGCCATCACCGCCTACCAGCTGACCTCGATGATGCGCGGCGTTGTTGAACGCGGCACTGCCCGCAGTGTCGTCAACCTGCCCGTCCCAACAGCCGGGAAGACAGGCACAACCAATGATGAGCATGACGCCTGGTTCATTGGCTTTACCTCGAATATCGTGGCCGGATGCTATGTTGGCTATGATCGCCCGCGATCCATGCCCGGAACGTCTGGTGGCGGGATGTGCGGTCCGGTGTTCCAGCGTTTTATGCTTGAGGCGATCAAGGAATATGGTGGCGGTGAATTCAAGGTGCCGCCGGGTGGGCATTTCATCAAGATCGACCGCTTCACCGGCGCACGCCTGCCGCCAGACGCCTCGGGTGATCACGTCGTCGCCGAGTATTTCCGTGATGGGGAAGAGCCGCTGTTTGGCGTGATGTTCGACGGTGGGTTCGCGATGGGGGCCAATTTGCCCATGTTCAATCGCGGTGAAACCGACGAAGGCACGACAAAGGTTCAGACCTCGACGGGTAAAACTGTGGTTGTTCCCGGCAAGGCAGATTTTGGATCGCTGTCCTCCGGTGGCCTATACTAGCAAGGGTGCTGATGGTGGCGCGGCAAGGGTGTCTGGTGTGTATCCGGGCGGTTTGACACCTTGCACACGCCGTTCATCTGTTCGGATGTGCATTTTGCCCATTGTCATTCCAACCCCGGACCACGTATGGTCCATCTACGGTGGATCGCGCGTCCGCGCCCGACCACTGACGAGAGTTTCGTTGTTTTGCTGACCGAATGATGGCCAATGCCGCAGGCCGGGGCTAAACAAGCCGAGAATGCTTTGGAACGCGCCCGACAATGGGCTGGCTGCCAGAGCGCGAAATTGACGATCAAGAACGGTAGAGCCCACAAGGTCTTTGTTCTGGGTCTGAAAATCCGCCCGAAGTCTGACAACAGACCGGGCATAAGAATGGGCCGTGCACGGGTTTCTGGCCACTCCAGAACCCGCAAGCGCGACCGGAGAAGAAACGCGATGATGCGCGAGAGGAACGAGCTAACACAGAAGGCGGGGCGCAAGCCCCTGACCTTGTTGCCGTATCCCACGCATCGCTTCGCCCTGACAAGACACCCCGAAAATCGTGCGCTTCCGCCTGGAAGGGCACGCGTTTGGGGTGCGGAAAGAACATATGCCCAAGAAGATGCTTATCGACGCCACCCACGCGGAAGAAACCCGCGTTGTGGTGGTGGACGGAAACAAGGTCGAGGAATTTGACTTTGAATCGGAAAACAAACGCCAACTAGCCGGCAACATTTATCTAGCCAAAGTGACGCGGGTCGAACCCTCGTTGCAGGCGGCGTTTGTGGATTACGGCGGCAATCGCCACGGCTTTCTGGCTTTCTCAGAGATCCATCCCGACTACTATCAGATCCCGGTCGCGGACCGCGAGGCGCTTTTGGAAGAAGAGCGCGCCTATGCCGAAGCAATGGCCGAGGAAGAGGAAAAGCCCAAATCACGCCGTCGCCGGTCGCGTGGCCGGTCCCGCTCTAAGGCGGAAGAGGCTAAGTCCGATGATGCGGTGGCAACCAAAGAGGTCGAAGCAACCGGAACAGGCATGGACGTCATTGATCTGAACAATGGCGAGGAAGATGACCTTGAAGGTCTGTCTCCGATGGAACGCGTCGAAGAAACTCCGGTTGAAGAACCCGAGGATGACGTGAACGCCGATGATAGCAAAAATGTCGCAGATGCGGATGAGGTGTCAGCGGACAAGTCGGACAGTTCCGACGATGACAGTGATGATGACGATGATGACGATGAACCGCTGGACGCATCGGAAAAGGACGACCAGATAGAAAGTGTCGCCGATGATGACGCTGTCGAAGACATCCGCCCGCGCCGTAAACCGCGTCCGAAACGCTATAAGATCCAGGAAGTGATCAAAGTGCGCCAGATCCTTCTGGTGCAGGTCGTTAAGGAAGAACGCGGCAACAAGGGCGCGGCGCTGACCACTTACTTGTCACTGGCCGGTCGTTACTGCGTTTTGATGCCCAACACTGCACGTGGGGGTGGCATCAGCCGCAAGATCACCAACGCCGCCGACCGCAAGAAGCTGAAGGAAATCGCATCCGAGATTGACGTGCCCAAGGGCGCAGGCTTGATCGTGCGCACGGCGGGGGCCAAGCGCACCAAATCGGAAATCAAGCGTGACTATGAATATCTGCAACGGTTGTGGGAGCAAATCCGCGAACTGACACTTGCATCTTCGGCACCTGCGAAAATTTATGAAGAAGGCAACCTGATCAAACGCTCGATCCGTGATCTGTATTCGCGTGAAATCGACGAGGTGTTTGTCGAGGGCGAAGCAGGCTATCGCACCGCAAAGGACTTCATGAAAATGATCATGCCGTCCCACGCCAAGAATGTGAAACTGTACCAGGATCAGATGCCGCTTTTTGCCCGTTATCAGGTTGAAAGCTATCTGTCGGGGATGTTCAGCCCCACGGTGCAGCTGAAATCCGGCGGCTACATCGTCATTGGCGTGACGGAAGCGCTGGTGGCCATTGACGTGAACTCTGGCCGGGCCACCAAAGAAGGCTCGATCGAGGAAACGGCGCTAAAGACCAACCTTGAAGCCGCCGAAGAAGTGGCGCGTCAGTTGCGTTTGCGCGACCTTGCCGGTCTGATCGTGATCGACTTCATCGACATGGAAGAACGTCGCAACAACAACGCGGTTGAAAAGCGTCTGAAAGATAAGCTGAAAACCGACCGCGCGCGCATTCAGGTGGGCCGCATCTCGGGCTTTGGTTTGGCGGAAATGTCGCGCCAACGTCTGCGCCCCGGCATGATCGAGGCGACGACCCAGCCGTGCAACCACTGTCACGGCACCGGGCTTATCCGTTCCGACGACAACCTTGCGCTGAACATCTTGCGCCAGTTGGAAGAAGAAGGCGTGCGCCGCCGGTCGCGCGAAGTTCTGGTAAAAGCGCCTGTTGGCATCGTGAACTTCCTGATGAACAACAAGCGCGAGCACATAGCGCAGATCGAAGCGCGCTATGGCATGGCCGTTCGCATCGAGGCTGATCCATTCCTGATCTCGCCCGACTACTCAATCGAGAAGTTCAAGACAGCCACCCGCACTGTTCCGGAAGCCACCGCGCCCGTCGTGTCGGTTGATGCGTCACTTATGGACGATATAGACGAGGTGGAAGAAGCCGAAGTGGTGACCGAAGACACTGCCGAGGAAGAACAGAAGCCCAAGAAACGCCGCCGTCGCCGTCGTCGTCGTCGGTCATCCAATGGGGATGATGCCCGTCAGGACAACCAGAACGGTGATACGCCCGATGACAACGGTTCAGCGGATGAGTCCAAGAGCGACTCCGACAAAGATGCCGAGGCTGAAGCGCCCTCTGAGGACACCGACGAGAAGCCTAAGCGTAAACGTGCGCCGCGTCGTCGCTCCAAGAAGTCCGAAGACGAGACCGCCGGAGAAACCGTCTCCGCAGACGCGCCAGCCGAAGACACACAAGTGTCTGCTGAGGTAGAGGCAGAAGATAAGCCGAAGCCCAAACGTGCACCGCGCAAACGGGCTACAAAGGCGAAGGCGGAAGAAGCGGAGACCGATGCTACGGCTGAGGTCGACGTGGAAGAGGCTCCGAAGAAACCTGCACGTAAATCGCGGGCCAAGAAGCCCAAAGAGGATGCTCCTGCAGAGGCAGCATCGGCAGAAGAGGCAGCACCGGAAGCCGAAGAAAAGCCCAAGAAGGCACCGCGCAAACGGGCGGCCACGTCGCGTAAGAAAAAGGCCGACGAGGCGGTTGATGACGCAACAGCCGCCGAGAAAACGCCGGAACCCGCAATGGCAAGCGCTGGATCGACAACTGCACCAGAGCCTGAAGTAAAAGCGGAAGAGTCGCCCAAGCCCAAACGCAAGGGCTGGTGGTCACTGGGCAGCTAAGTCGCAGAAAAAAGAAAGGCCGGGCATCGCCCGGCCTTTTTATTTGGGCCTAGCCTTTGCGGATGTAGAAGTGCGTGGCCGGACCACGCTCTTCATATCCCACAAATTCGTGACCCTGTTCGGCACAGAAATGCGGCACGTCGATCACCGCAGCCGGATCAGTCGCCTGTAGTCGCAGAACTTGCCCTTTCGCAAGCGACTTCAACCGCTTACGTGCCTTTAGAACCGGCAGGGGACACAACAGCCCCAATGCGTCCAGATCGTCGTCAAATTCCATATCTTCCCATAGGCGTTTGGCACCGTTCTGTCCATTGGCCCTTCCGTCTGTCGGGTGTACCAATATGTCGCGCAGTTGTGACAAACAGGCAGGTGACGGCGCAGATTTGGCGCGCTATGTGGGGGTATGTTTGGATTTGAACTCATTGATGCAAGCCTTCTGCCTGCCCTGATCATCGCCTTCGTTGCGGGGATTCTGAGCTTTCTCAGCCCTTGCGTGCTGCCCATCGTTCCGCCCTATCTGGCCTATATGTCCGGCGTCAGCATGGGCGAGATGAGCGAAGGGCGAAGTGCTTCGCGTAAAGCTACGCTGGCCGCGCTGTTCTTTGTCATGGGTCTGTCCACCGTCTTTCTGTTCCTTGGTTTTGCGGCGTCCGCCTTTGGCGCGTTTTTCCTGCAAAACCAGACACTTTTTGCCACTTTTGCGGGCATCGTTGTGATGGTCTTCGGAGCGCATTTTCTGGGCGTGATCAACATTCCGTTCCTCAACCGCGAGGCGCGGCTGGACGCCGGAGATCAGGGGGGCAGCGCCTTTGGTGCCTACCTTCTGGGGCTTGCTTTCGCGTTTGGCTGGACACCCTGTATCGGCCCGCAATTGGGTGCGATCCTGTCTTTGGCCGCGTCTGAAGGATCGGTCGCACGGGGAACCACGCTGCTGGCCATATATGCTGCGGGGCTGGGTATTCCCTTCCTGCTGGTTGCCGCATTCTTCCCCCGCATGACCGGTGTCATGAACTTCATGAAGCGACACATGGAGCGGATCGAGCGGATCATGGGCCTGCTTCTGTGGACCATCGGGTTGATGATGCTGACCGGAGGTTTTTCTCGCTTTTCATATTGGTTGCTTGAAACGTTCCCGGCTTTGGCCGCCCTTGGCTGACGGCTGGCGTGCCAGATAAGGGCTTAATTTCGCCTGTTTTTCCGTCTAGTCTGCAGGTCGAAGCAGACAGGCCGGGTCCATGAAACCGAACGATGCCCCTTCACCCGACAGATCCGCACATGTGCGCCGCCGCAGGGTGTTCTACATTCCCGGCTATGACCCAATTCATCCGCGCAGGTATCGCGAGCTTTATCGCAAAGAAGGCGCCGCTCAGGCCACAATATCAGGCTATCAAATCGATCTGATCGGGCGGCAAGGCCCGGGCACCTATGGCTGGCAGGTGACGGGCCGGATCGACGGTTCTGAGACTGAAGCCGAGTTCGACGTGTTGGTCTGGGCCGATATCGTGCGCGACAGTATGAAGCTGAACATCGCACAGACATACCTTTTGATGGCGCACACGGCATGGACCTATATAGCGTCTGGTGCGCTGTGGCGACTGATGCGGCTGCGCAAGGGGCCGGTGATTGCGGCGCTCTATCCCGTCGGAATGCTGATCCTGCAACTGGTTCTTGCATTGCTACTGGGTCATATCCTTGGCCATGTCGCCGCATTTTTCGCCGGACATCTGACTCTTAGGTCCGAGGCGATGGTGATTGGCTATTGGGTTGGATTTGCGACAACAGTGACCGTCTTGTTGCAGTGGTTTCGCAAGGTCGATAACCGGCTTTACGTATACTACCTGATGCACGACTACGCCTACTCCGCACGCTCGAAAGGGGCCAATCCGCCCAAACTTGAGACGCGCATGGGCCTGTTTGCCGACCAAATCGCCGATGCGTTGTGCTCGGACGTGGAAGAAGTGTTGGTGGTGGGTCACAGCTCTGGCGCGCATCTGGCTGTGTCTGTGCTGGCCGATCTACTGCGAGCAGGGCGTGTGCCAAAGGATGGGCCTGCGCTGGCCTTTCTCAGCCTTGGGCAAGTGGTGCCGATGGTCAGTTTTCTGCCCGATGCACATCGGTTGCGGCGCGACCTGCATGACATGAGCGTTCAGAACTGCATCCCCTGGGTCGATGTGACCGCCCCCGGTGATGGTTGCGCCTTTGCGTTATGCGATCCCGTCGCAGTGTCTGGTGTGGCACCGGAAAACAGCAAAAACTGGCCACTTGTTGTTTCAGCGGCGTTTTCAAAAACGCTCAGCCCTGCACGCTGGAAGGAACTGCGCTGGCGGTTTTTCCGACTGCATTTTCAATATCTCTGCGCCTTTGACCGACCTGGCGACTACGACTATTTCCAGATCACAGCAGGTCCGTTGACCTTGGCCGACCGGTATCGCGACCGCCGCCCTTCGGCCAGCCGAATTGAAACGCCGGTATCGAAATACACGAGCATGGCACCGTGACTGACCGCATCCCCCCCAAGCCGTCGTCCCGAGAAGGACGGGTGTCGCTGTGGCGTTACGCGAAGTTGTTTCGTCGCGACATACTATCCGCCCAGCCTGCACGTCTGTATCGCGCATGGATGGCGGAATTTCGCACGCCGTTTTTTCGAAGCTACATGTGCAATGATCCCGCACTGGTTGATCTGGTGCTGAAAGAACGTCCGGATGATTTCCCGAAATCTGACCGTATTCGCGAGGGGCTTGCACCGCTTTTGGGCAACTCGGTCTTTGTCACCAATGGCGAAGTTTGGAAACGCCAACGCCGTATCATCGACCCGGCTTTTGAAGGCGGGCGGCTGCGCGAAGTATTTCCTGCCATGTGGGACGCGGCGGTGTCCGCTGTCGATCGCCTGCAACCTTTGGCAGATGGGCGTCCGGTTGAGGTGGAAGGCCATACCAGCCACGCCGCTGCCGATGTGATCTTTCGCACGCTTTTTTCGATCCCCATCGAACATGAAGTCGCAGGGCAGGTTTTCGATAAGTTTCGCGAACATCAACGCGCCCAACCCGTGCTTAACCTTGGGGCGCTGTTGCCCTTGCCGCACTGGATGCCGCGGTTTCACAGTCGCAGGACCAAACAGACAGCACGTGAGATCAGGGGGCTGATCACGGGTTTAACCGCCGACCGTATGGCCGCGATCGGACAGGGCACGGCCCCCAACGATCTGGCGACAAAAATTATGACGACAACTGATCCCCAGACCGATGAGCGGTTCGACACCGGTGAGATGGTCGATCAGGTGGCAATCTTTTTCCTTGCCGGGCACGAAACCAGTGCATCTGCTTTGGCGTGGGCGCTGTATCTTCTGGCGCTGTATCCCGACTGGCAGGACCGGGTCGCGGAGGAGGCGCAGGCACAGATTGACCCCGACAAAATCTATTTTTCGGTCATGTCGCGCCTGCGCCTGTCACGCGACGTGTTTCGCGAGGCGTTGCGCCTCTATCCCCCTGTGCCGATGATGGTGCGCGCAGCGGACTGCCCAGAACACTTCCGAGGGCGTGACGTACCAAAGGGCAGCCAGATTGTTCTAAGTCCGTGGCATCTGCACCGTCATGAACGCTTGTGGGACGATCCCGACGCATTCGACCCGGCCCGGTTTCAGACCGCGAACGGGAAGTCATGCCTTCGCAACGCCTATATCCCATTTTCCAGCGGGCAGAGGGTCTGCCCCGGCGCCGGGTTCGCAATGATCGAGGGGCCGTTGATCCTGTCCATGCTTGTGCGCGCTTATCGTTTCGCGCTTGTGGCGGACAAACCCGCCAAGCCTGTGGCCCATCTGACGGTGCGGGGCAGGGACGGGATCTGGCTGTCGCTGACGCCGCGAGGGTGAATCTCAGCCCTCGGACGGTTGTCTGTAGTGATCGAGCACATAAACCCGAATGGCCGATGCCAGCCCCCGGTCCACGCCGCGTGCTGCATCAACTTCGGCCGCCAGTGCGTTCAGGGGCAGACCACGCGTCTTAGCGATCTCACGAAAGGCCTGCCAGAACTCCGGCTCCAGCGACACCGACGTGCGGTGCCCGTGCAGGGTCAGGGAGTGTTTTTCAGGGCGTGTGGTCATTCCGGGTCGGTCCTGAGACCGTCCAGCAGTCGGTTGGCGCGCTTTTTATCCGCGCTTTCCGCTGCTTTCTGGGCTTTGGTGCGCCCATATTTTATGGCGTTTTCGTCAGCGCGGGCCTTGGTCGCAGCCCGCGCCTTTGCTTTTCGAAACCGGTTCAGGTTGACCGGCCCTGAACCAGACCCGCCCATCAGTCTTTTGGACCGATCATCTGTTCGGGGCGCACAACCTCGTCAAAGGTTTTTGCGTCCACGAAGCCCAAAGCGATGGCTTCTTCCTTCAGCGTCGTGCCGTTCTTGTGCGCGGTCTTGGCCACCTTAGTCGCGTTGTCATATCCGATGGTCGGGGCCAGCGCCGTAACCAGCATCAGGCTTTCCTTCATCAGCTTGTCAATGCGCGGTTCGTTGGCCTGAATGCCGTTCAGCATCCGTTCGGTAAAGCTGTCCGCCGCGTCGCCCAGAAGTTGGATGGATTGCAACAGGTTATAGCTCATCATCGGGTTATAAACGTTCAGTTCGAAATGCCCTTGGCTTCCTGCAAACTTGATCGCGGCGTCATTGCCCATCACGTGGGCGGCCACCTGAGTCAGCGCCTCGGCTTGAGTCGGGTTCACCTTGCCTGGCATGATCGAACTGCCCGGTTCGTTTTCCGGCAGGATCAACTCGCCCAGACCCGAACGGGGGCCAGAACCCAGGAAGCGGATGTCATTGGCGATCTTGTAGCACGAGCCCGCCACTGTCGCCAAAGCGCCCGACATGAAGACCATCGCGTCATGGGCGGCCAGCGCTTCGAATTTGTTTGGGGCCGTGACAAAAGGCAGGCCGGTGATGCGTGCCATGTTGGCGGCAACCTCTTCGCCCCAACCTTTCTTGGTGTTCAGCCCGGTGCCGACAGCGGTGCCGCCCTGCGCGAGCTCATAGATACCGGGCAGGGCCAGCTTCACACGCGCGATGCCCTGACGGATCATGTGGGCATAGCCCGAAAATTCCTGACCCAATGTCAGCGGCGTGGCATCCTGCGTGTGGGTGCGGCCGATTTTGATGATGTCTTTGAACTCGTCCTGCTTGGCCTCAAGCCCTGCCAGCAGTTTTTCCAGACCGGGCAGCAGCACGTCGCGCACGCTCATCGCGGTGGCGATGTGCATCGCGGTGGGGAATGTGTCGTTGGAGGACTGGCCCATGTTGCAATGGTCATTCGGGTGCACGGGGTCTTTTGAACCAATCACGCCGCCCATGATTTCAATCGCGCGGTTGGCGATGACCTCGTTGGCGTTCATGTTCGATTGGGTGCCGGACCCTGTTTGCCAGACAACCAGCGGGAAATTGTCATCGAATTTGCCAGCCACCACTTCGCTTGCGGCCTGAATAACGGCATCGGCGATGTTTCTGTCCATTGCGCCCGACGCTTTGTTTGCCTCGGCACAGGCTTGTTTGATCACACCCAAAGCGCGCACGATGGCGACGGGCTGCTTTTCCCAACCAATCGGGAAGTTCATCAACGAGCGCTGCGTCTGCGCGCCCCAGTATTTGTCAGAAGGAACCTCAAGCGGGCCAAAGCTGTCGGATTCGGTGCGGGTCTGGGTCATGTCACAGCGCCTTTATTTGCAAAACCGAGGGTGTTGTACACGACTGCACACCAAATTCAATGCTGGTAGCGCCGGAACAAAACTGCATGGCGGTCGTGAACGCTATTTTCGGAAGCTGTCCAGTCTGACGATCTCGGCTTCTTTGTGCGTTTCTTCTGGTGTGATGTCCTTTTCAGGATGTTCATCGCGTTCGGGATCGGTCACGGGTGCTGCCTCTTCCGCGAGGTCGCCGTCATCATCACCGGCCAGATGCAGATCGGGGTGGTGTTCGTCCTGCATTTCGAACCGCAATCCAAATTCGACAGACGGATCGACGAATGTGTTGATCGCATCGAAGGGAACAAACAGGGTTTCCGGCGAATCCCCGAAATTTAGTGTGACCGAGAATCCATCGTCACTCACCGCCAGGTTTTCGAACCAGTGCTGCAATACGATGGTCATGTCTTCCGGAAACCGATCCTGCATCCAGTTTGCAATTTCGACCCCGTCATGGCGGGTGTCGAAATTGATGAAGAAATGATGTTCGCCTGGTAGGCCAGAGGCCGATACGTCGCTCAGAACCTTGCGGATTAGTTCCCGCATGGCGTCGTGCATCAGGTTTCCATAGTCGATGGCATCGGACATGAGCATTCTTTCTTCTGCTTGTGTCCAGAATACGGGATTCGGTGGCGATGAAAAGGCGCAAGATGGTCAGATTCCAAGCTGATGTAGACCCGCGCCCATGACGGCCATGATTAACAGTGTCAGAGGCAGAGAGACACGCAGCCTGAAAAGGAGCAAAGCAGCGATGGCCGCGAGTAAAGCCGCTGGATAGTTCAGGCTGCTTATGACCGGTAAGCTTGGGGCAAAACCAGTGTCGGCGCGCGTGAGCTGATTGAAAAACACGTGCAGCGCGAACCACAGGGACAAGTTTGCGATCACCCCGACCACCGCCGCAGATATTGCATCAAGCGCCGAGGTCAGGCGCGGGCGGGTGGTTAGCCATTCCACATGAGGAGCTGCGGTGAAGATCCACAAAAAGCACGGCACGAAGGTGACCCAAAGGGTCATGGCGGCGGTGAGCAAGGCTAAAACCGGTCCGAACAGACCAAAACCAGCCATATAGCCCACGAATTCTGTCACCAGAATGAGTGGGCCGGGGGTGGTTTCAGCCAACCCCAACCCGTCCATCATCTGTGCGGGCGACAGCCATCCATGGGTGGTGACTGCCTCTTGCGCCATATAGGCCAGAACCGCATAGGCACCCCCGAAGCTGACCACTGCGAGTTTCGAGAAAAACAGACCAACCGTGGTGAGCGTTTCCGCCCCCATGTTGTAGGCCAAGAGGATAGGGGCAAACCACAACACCAGCCAAATGGCGGCCTGTCGCAGCGTTCTGTAAGGTGAAACCTTTGCAGATGGAGTGGGCGACACTGCGGAGTGGTGAGAAGTCATCCCGATCATGCCGACGCAGGCTGCGGTTAAAATCACCAGCGGGAATGGCGCGTCGAACGCGTAAAGCGCAACGAAGGACGTAAGCGCGATGGCCCAATGTGCCCTGCGTTGCAGTGTTTTTTTAGCCAGCCTCAGAAGGGCTTGCAGAACCACAATGACGACAGCGGCCTTCACGCCTAAAAACACCGCCTCGACCATTGGCACCTGTCCCCATCGGGCATAGGCATAGGCAAGGCACAGCATGACCATGGCACCCGGCAGAACGAACAAAAGCCCCGCGATCATGCCGCCGGTCACTCCGCGCAGTCGCCAGCCAGCATAGGTGCATAGCTGCATGGCTTCGGGACCGGGTAGCAACATACAGAAGGACAACGCATTCAGGAATTGTCGCTCTGTAAGCCACGGGCGGTCTTCCACCAGTTCCCTGTGCATCACGGCAATTTGCGCTGCGGGTCCGCCAAAAGACATCCATCCAATGCGCGCGAATATTCTGGTCAGGTCTGGCAGGCTAGGCGTCATGTCCGGATAGGGCCTTGATCTGCGACCCTTGGCAAGGGGAAAGCCGCTTAAGCCGCGATCCCTTCACCTGAAAGACAGAGTGCCAGGCTGTCTGGTGGCAAATATCCCAGCTGTTCAAAGAAAGTCAGGAAGTCGATCTGGTTATACGCTTCGACAACCTGTCCGTCGCTGATGCGCACCATGATCTGACCCGTGGTTTGCACCGGCCTGCGATCCGCCAATGTCACCGCCTGAACGGTGAGCGTCGCCCAGACCCAATCACCTAATTCGACTTCGCGATCAAAGCGGATTGCGCTGATTTCGACCTGCGCCAACAATGCTTCGGCCAGCACGCGGAAGTCATCGGGGCCGACACCGAAATCCATCACGCCTTGCGCTTCGACGTCCGGGGTAAAAAAAAGTCCGATCGCATCAAGATCCTGTTGGACCCAGACGCGATCATACCACTGTTTCAGAAGCTCCAGATGGGACACGCGCCGTTCCTTCCAATACTATTTGTTTCGGTTCTCACGATGACGAGGCTACGCAAGAATTCTTAACGATGAGTAACCGCCGACCGGAGAATGCCCTGTTGTTTTGGAAGTACAGGCTTCTGTTGCCAGGTGCCTGCGAACCCCGCCTTACGCGGCTAGGCGCAAGGGCTTAAATCGGCAACTCGAACTGCTTACGCAGCCAGAGCCATAGCCGGAGCTTTGTTGTCATTTGCAACTAGCTTAAATGTACCGATAACGGTGGTAACTCACCGAGACAAAGCAAACCCCTTTAGACGTCCGTCGATCCTATTTCGTCCCCCCGATATCAAAGTGATCCCCAAATGAAGGATACCCTGAAAGAGTTATGGTGGAGACGCCGGGTACCGCCCCCGGGTCCGATCCGCTTATTACGAGCGCGTTTATGTCCATAGTCCCTGACGGGACAGATCATATGTAGGCAGTGGGTGAGCGTTTGAAAAGGGGAAACCTGCAGATAGAGTTGCGCAGGTTACTTTGCAGGTCTGGTGTTCGTGATTTCTGCGCGTCGGCGTCCCAAATCGGCGGTGTAGTCTGCGAGTTCTGTCAAGATCCGCTCTGCACCCGTACCGTCCCGCGCTTCAATCGCATCCGCCAACCTCGTATGCAGACCTACGATCCGCTCCCGATCCCTTTGGGTATAGGTGATCATGTTCATCAGGGGCTGCATGGCTTCAACCGCACCGGCCAATTGATAGGACAGCACCGGGTTGCCCGCGCCATCGACCAAGGCCCTGTGAAAGGCCACGTCCGAGGCGCAGAACGCCTCGTCCGTCAGGCCGGGTTGGGATTGACGATGGATTTCGGCGCGCATCGTGGCCATGTGGTCCGCCGTGCGACGCTGCGTGGAAAGAGGCGCGCAGGAGCGTTCCAGCGCGTATCGCGCTTCGCAGGCGGTCTCAAAGTCCACGCTGTTCATGGACAGAAGCAGGGTCGAAGTGGTGATTTGCTGTTCATAGGCGTCTTCGAACGACATGCGGTTTACGAAGGCCCCACCCGTCGCGCCGCGCTGTGTGCGGATCAGGTTTTGTGCCGCCAAACGCTTTAACGCCTCGCGCACGGTTGATCGGCCCACGTCAAATTTCTCGCACAGCTCGGCCTCGGAGGGCAGGCGTTGATCCACGATCAGGCTGCCCTCGACAATAGCATTGCGAATGGCCTCGGCAATCTGCTTTGAGAGGTCCTGATTGTCGTCCAGATCGGTTTTCACGCTACGTTGCCCCTCAATTGTCTGACAATTCATTTGCTCGGACGGCAATTGTCAGACATTATCATTCCGACTCGCAAGATGGGGGAAGCATGTCCGTTTCGTCAAGGATAAGAACCATGAGCGCGCCGCATTGGCTGGCGCTGTTCGGGTTGATCCTTGTGGGGTGGGGGCTGCTTTATGCGATGGCGCTTCCGCCGGACGCGCTGGAACTGTCGCGCATCTATGGGGCGGACTTCTGGCGGTCGCTTTGTCTGGTTGAACCCGACAAGGCTGGGTTCCATGGACTCTTCGCCATGTGGGCGGTGATGTCGGCGGCGATGATGGCCCCCACCGCCTTGCCGACCTTTGCCACATATGACGACTTGATCGCCTCGGGCGCGGGGTCACGGCGCGGGTTTGGGGAATTGGTCTCGGGCTATCTGGTCATTTGGCTTGGCTTTGCCGTAATCGCTGCTGCGGGACAGTTGATGCTGTTTCGCGCGGGGCTGCTGTCGCCGCTGGGTCAAAGCATCTCGCCATGGCTCACGGGTGCGCTGTTGATCGGGGCAGGGGCCTATCAGTTCTCGACCCTCAAGGACGCCTGCCTGTCGAAATGCCGCCAGCCGATGAGTTTCTTCATGCAATACTGGCGAGCGACGCGGTGGAACGCCGCCGCGCTGGGCCTGCGTCTGGGCGCGATCTGCCTTGGATGCTGCTGGGCGCTGATGCTTTTGGGCTTTGTCGGCGGGGTGATGAACCTTGCCTTCATGGGGCTCGCCACACTCATCATGATTTTCGAAAAACTGCCGGATCTTGGCCGCTATCTGACCCGCCCCTTGGGCTGGGCGCTGATCGCGGGCGGGGTCTTGGTGCTTGTCCAGGGAGGATAACATGGACGGAACACAAGTCGGTCAGGTCGAATGGACCATCAAAGGGGAGTTGATCCTTAACTGCAACTGCACGGTGTTTTGCCCCTGCGTGGTGAGCCTTGGCAAACACCCGCCCACGGAAGGGCATTGCCAGACATGGGGCGGGGTGCGCATCGACAGTGGTCAGTATGGCGACATTGACCTGTCGGGCTTGAACCTTGGCCTGATGATCGAAATTCCTGGCAACATGGGGCGCGGCAACTGGAAAGTGGCGCTGTTCGTCGATGAGCGCGCCAGTGACGATGCCTATGAGGCGTTGGTCACCATCTTCTCGGGTGCTGCCAAAGGCACGACGGGGCTGTTCCAAATGTTGGTGGGCGAATTCATTGGCGCAGAACGCCAGCCGGTCACGTATGAGACCGAGGGCAAGACCCGCCACATCACCGTGGGGCGCAAGATCGACGGCGTTGTGCATCCGGTTGGCGGGGCGGACCCGGACGAGGATATTGTTATCCGAAACACCCAATACTGGATGGGGCCGGACATCACCGTCGCCACAGCCACCAAAGGTAAGCTGCGCGCGCATGGGCGGGTTTGGGATTTCGATGGCCGCTCGGCCGAGATTTGCCAGATCGACTGGAAAGGCCCCGGTCGCTAAGGCGGCCGGAGTTCTGGCACGGAAGCGCGACCCATGGCCCTGATCTCACCTTCCCGCCGTTTGCGGCGCACGCCCTTCAGCCCCGGTGTCGAAGCTGCCGGGGTGAAAGGCTATACGGTTTACAATCACATGCTGCTGCCGACCGTTTTTCGGTCGGTGGAAGAGGACTATCGCCACCTGAAAGACGCCGTGCAGGTCTGGGATGTGGCCTGCGAACGGCAGGTCGAACTGCGCGGCCCGGATGCCGCCCGCCTGATCCAGATGCTCACCCCACGGGATCTGAGCCAGATGCAGGACGGGCAGTGTTTCTATGTCCCGATGGTGGATGAAACCGGGGGCTTGCTGAACGACCCTGTGGCGGTGAAGCTGGATGATAACCGGTTCTGGATTTCGATCGCGGACAGTGATCTGCTGTATTGGGTCAAGGGGCTGGCCTATGGGTTTCGGCTGGATGTGCTGGTGGACGAACCCGACGTCTCGCCCTTGGCCATTCAGGGGCCGAAGTCCGACGATCTGGCGGCGGCTGTCTTTGGCGACGCGGTGCGCGATATCCGCTTTTTCGGCTACAAGCGGCTGGAATTTCAGGGGCGCAGCCTTGTGGTGGCGCGCTCGGGCTATTCGAAGCAGGGCGGGTTCGAGATCTACGTCGAAGGTGCTGACATCGCCATGCCGCTGTGGAATGCGTTGATGGAGGCGGGCAAAAGTATGGATGTGCATGCCGGCTGCCCCAATGGGATCGAACGGGTCGAGGGCGGGCTTTTAAGCTATGGTAATGACATGACCCGCGAAAATACCCCGCACGAGGCCGGGCTTGGGCGGTTCTGTGCAACGCATTCTGCGCTGGGCTGTGTGGGCCGGGATGCGCTTTTGCGTGTCGCCAAGGAAGGCCCCGTGCAACAGGTTCGCGCGATCGAGATTCACACAGCAGACGGGCGGGCTGTGCCGTCATGTGATCGGGCTTGGCCGCTTATGGATGGGACGTGGCAGGTGGGGCAGGTGACCTCGGCCGCCAATTCCCCTGATTTCAACACCGGTGTCGCCATCGGTATGGTGCGCATGACCCATTGGGCAGCTGGCACCGAGTTGGACGTGCTTACACCTGACGGGCCGCGCGCAGTGAC
The DNA here is from genome assembly GCF_023016085.1 of Aliiroseovarius sp. F47248L. Taxonomy (NCBI): domain Bacteria; kingdom Pseudomonadati; phylum Pseudomonadota; class Alphaproteobacteria; order Rhodobacterales; family Paracoccaceae; genus Aliiroseovarius; species Aliiroseovarius sp. F47248L. Next base: position 1,022,915 of record NZ_JALKBF010000001.1, read on the forward strand.
TGTCCATGAAACCTTTTGGATATAGGGAAATAAGAATGTTTAAAGCACTCGTGATGGAGCAAAATGACGACGGGCTGGCCCAAGCTGTGATCAAAGAGATCAGCAAGGATCAACTGCCCGAAGGCAATGTGATGGTCGCCGTCGAATACTCCACAGTGAATTATAAAGACGGGCTATGTATGTCCCCCAAAGGCGGCGGGCTTGTGCGCAATTACCCCCATGTGCCGGGCATTGACTACGCTGGCACCGTCGAGACGTCAGATGACCACCGATACAAGCCCGGTGACAAAGTCGTGCTGACGGGTTGGCGCGTGGGCGAGGTGTCTTGGGGTGGGTATGCCCAGAAGGCGCGGATTGATGCTGGCAAGCTGGTGCCGTTGCCAGAAGGTCTGACAACACGTCAGGCAATGGCTGTTGGAACGGCAGGTTTTACCGCGATGCTTGCTGTCATGGCGCTGGAAGACCACGGTTTGAAACCGGGACAGGGGCCAGTGCTTGTTACTGGTGCGGCTGGTGGCGTTGGCTCGGTCGCGACCGCCATCCTTGCCAACCTTGACTATGAAGTTGCCGCTGTCACAGGCCGTCCCGATCAGGCGGCGTATCTGAAGTCGTTGGGCGCGACCACCATTGTGCCACGGGAAGAGTTGAACGAGACGACCAAACGTCCGCTGGAAGCTGAAACATGGGCTGGTTGCGTTGATGCTGTCGGTGGCGACATGTTGGCGCGTGTGCTGGGACAGATGAAATACGGGGCGTCTGTGTCCGCCGTAGGACTGGCTGGCGGCGCCGGTCTGCCCGCGACGGTCATCCCTTTCTTGCTGCGCGGTGTGAACCTTCTGGGCATCGACAGTGTGATGCAGCCCTATGACAACCGTGTCCGGGCGTGGAAGCGTATCGCTTCTGACCTGCCTATGGATAAACTTGAGACTATGGTTCATTCCGCCACATTGGGCGATCTGCCCGCGTTGGGCAGCGACATCCTGAAAGGCAGGGTAAAAGGCCGCGTCGTTGTCGACTTAAACGGCTGACAAAGCACGGTACCGATTGGAAAAGAGGCCGTGTGGGGCTTGTTTTTTTCTTGACCGCGGAATGTGGGAGGCTTAGCCAATCTGTGTCCGGCTGCGCCGGACTGTCTAAGGGCTTGGTGCCTTTTGGACCGGCTGGAAGACCTGCCAGATCTTGGGTGAACTTGATCTGTCGGGCGCACCCTAAAAAAGTTGAGATACAGGAGGCTGACAATGGCTGAATTAGACATCAATTGGGTGCGCGCGCAGTTTCCCGCGTTTTCCGAGCCGAGCCTTCAGGGTCAAGCATTCTTTGAAAACGCGGGTGGGTCTTACACCTGCAAGCCGGTGATTGATCGACTGACACGTTACTATACCCAGCGCAAAGTGCAGCCCTATGGACCATACGAGGCGTCGTGTCTGGCGGGCGAAGAGATGGACGAGGCCCGCCGCCGATTGGCCGCCATGATGGGAGTGGAACGAGATGAGTTGAGTTTTGGTCCATCAACCACGCAGAACACCTATGTTCTGGCACAGGCATTTCGGAAGAATCTGACGCCGGGTGATGCGATTGTAGTGACCAATCAAGATCACGAAGCCAATACCGGCCCATGGCGCCGACTGGCAGACGAAGGGTTCGAACTGCGAGAATGGCAGATTGACCCGCAAACCGGGCATCTTGATCCCGCTGATCTTGACGATCTGCTTGCTGACGGACAGGTGAAACTCGTGTGTTTTCCCCATTGCTCAAACGTGGTGGGCGAGGTGAATGATGTGGCCGCAATCTGTGCGAAGGCAAAGGCGGCGGACGCTTATACTTGCGTCGATGGTGTCAGCTATGCGCCACACGGGTTGGTGAACGTGGATGCGTTGGGTGCGGATGTCTATCTGTTCTCTGCCTATAAAACCTATGGCCCCCATCAGGGGATCATGGTGATCCGCCGCGCACTGGGCATGGCATTGCCCAATCAGGGGCATTTCTTCAACGCAGATGCACTTTACAAACGGTTCACCCCCGCGGGGCCAGATCATGCGCAAATCGCTGCCTCGGCAGGGATGGCGGATTATTTTGACGCAATGGCGAACCATCACGGCATTACAGGCGACGCTGCAGGGCTGGCGGCGGGGGCGCATGAGATAATGCGGGCGCACGAAGCGCGCCTGTTGCAGCCGCTGCTGGATTACCTGACATCGAAGAACTCGGTCCGGCTTTTGGGTCCAACGCAGGCGGAAAACCGCGCGCCGACGGTCGCGATTGCTGCACAAGCGAAGGGCGCGGACCTTGCCGAACAGCTTGCCCCGCTGGGTATCATGGCCGGAGGTGGCGATTTTTATGCTGTGCGCGCGTTGAAAGCGCAAGGCGTCGACCCGAAGATTGGCGTTCTGAGGGTCAGTTTCACCCACTACACATCTGAAAGCGACGTGATGAAGCTGATCGACGCGCTGGATAAGGTTCTTTGAGTTTGTTTAAGTAACAGATAGATAGCTGACTAACTTGATGTCGTGAATGCGGGCATAAGAATCATCGGCACCACACCGATATGCAGGCGCAGCATGAGATATTGCGGCTGCAAAGCAACCATCTTGTCAGTCACGCCGTCTCCGTCCTAGCCTTATGGGTGCGGATCACGGGCGTGGGGGGTGATATGATCCTGACCAGCATAGCGGGGCAATCGGATTTGCCGCGCTATTTCAGCAATGTATTCAACATTGCCTGCCGAATGAATCGCGGGCGACTGGATTTTGTCATGCCCGACAGACGGAGGTTTCGGGCCGACGGCGCTCATCCCGGCTTCGTCGCTGAACTTCACGTGCATGATCCCGACGTCTTCGCGCGATTGATCCGCGAGGGCGATCTGGGCTTTTGTGATGCCTACATTGATGGCGGATGGTCGACACCGGATCTGCAAGCGTTTCTGGACCTGCTGCAAGACGATAATGACATCCTGTATGACGGGTTCCCCGGTCAGATATTCCTGCGCGCATATGAACGGCTGCGCCATCTAATGAATTCCAACACCAAAAGCCGGGCGAAGAAGAACATCAGCTATCACTACGATTTGGGGAATGATTTCTATGCCTTATGGCTGGATGATACGATGACCTATTCCTCGGCTTTGTTTCGCAGTGGGCAGGACAGCCTTGAGAAGGCACAGGAACAGAAATACGCCTCAATGATCGAACAGATGGGCGTGGGGCCGGGCGATCATGTACTTGAAATCGGCTGCGGTTGGGGCGGATTTGCCGAACATGCGGCGCGTAAAGGTATTCGGGTGACGGGTTTGACGATCAGCCGGGAACAACACGATTTCGCAGTCGAGCGTATCCGCAAAGCAGGACTGTCTGAACTGGTAACGATCAAGATGCAGGATTATCGAGACGAGACCGGACTCTACGATGGTGTTGCCTCGATCGAGATGTTTGAGGCGGTGGGCGAGAAATATTGGCCGATCTATTTTGACACCGTGCGCAAATGTCTGAGGCCCGGCGCGCAGGCCGTTTTGCAAATCATCACGATCACTGAAAAACGCTTTGAGGTCTATCGAAAAGGCGTTGATTTTATACAGAAATATATATTTCCAGGTGGAATGCTTCCATCCAAGACCGCGCTGCGCGCTGAGGTCGAAAAAGCAGGATTGGCGTTCCGCAACCAGATCGCGTTCGGGGAAAGTTATTCCGCGACGCTACGGCGGTGGCACGAGGTATTCAATGCCAGATGGGGACAGGTCGCAGCACTAGGATTTGACGACCGCTTCAAGCGGATGTGGAATTTCTATCTGACATCCTGCGCGGCAGCCTTTCGGTCCGGCAATTGTGATGTGGTTCAGGTCACGTTAAAAAATCCTGCATGATGACAGGGCAATACTGCTGCGCTGTTTGCGCCGCACTGCCGTTTTTCCTGGGTTTCGTGCCATAAAATGGCCATAACCCCCTGTGAAAACGTCGATAAGAACGTCGTTCGAGCAGGAGTATCATATGCCCACAGCTGCAAAACTTGTTGCCGCCGCCATCTTGGCGGTCACAGGCTGGTTCTGTGCCGAACTGATCAAGCCTTTGATGGAAGAGGGCCGTGATCTGACAAAGCTTGGCCCGGTCTGTGCGCTGGTCGGGCTGTTTGTCGGCTGGAAGTTCCTTGGCCCACGGGCGGATAGCAGCCTTGGCAGCGTCGGAGCTAACGCGTTCACCACAACACTTGTGCAAATCGGATTGACCCTGTTTATCTTTGCGTTTTCCGTGATGATCCAACAAAGCCTGCGTAAAGCCTATGACGGCCCGATAGAGGCGTTGCAGGATATTTTCATGATCAGCGTCGACTTTTTTCAGAAATACTTCACCGTCGAGGTTATCATCGCAGCTCTGATCGGTGGCGGACTGGCGTCTTGGTGTGCGTCCAACGCTGCCCGTAAGTGGGGCTAGCTTCGTGACGACCATGTTTTTTTATGGCACGTTGTGTCACCTGCCATTGCTTGAACTTGTGTTGGCAGGAGAGCGTTATCGGACACGCCCAGCCACGCTGTCGGGCCACCGCGTCAGTTGGGTCAAGGATCAGCCCTTTCCCACGATCGAAACGCAAGTGGAGGACAGCGCGCAAGGCTTGTTGGTTGAAGGGTTGAACGAAACAGCGCGCGCGCGGCTCGATTTCTATGAGGGCGGGTTTGACTATGCGTTGAAGGGGGTCGAGGTATATCCCGATGATGGCTCGGACACCGTGACTGCACAGGTCTATTTCCCGACGCCCGGTCTTTGGACACCCGGTGCGCCGTGGTCGTTGGATGATTGGGTGTCGCAATGGGGTGCGATGACAATGGAAGCCGCGCAAGAAGTTATGTCCTATTTCGGCGAGGTTCCGGCCGAAACCATCGCCCAGCGTTTCCCGATGATCCGCACCCGTGCCGCCAGCAGGCTGCGCGCACGGGCCAGTGTGACGCCAACAGCGCTGCGTGCGGATTTTGGGGCAGGGGACATCGACATTCGTGCAAGCAGCCGCCCTTATGCCCGCTTCTTTACGATGGAAGAGCAAGACTTGTCCTTCCGCCGCTACTCTGGCGAGATGAGTGAAGTCGTGAACCGTGCCGCCTTCATCGGCGGCGATGCGGTGATCGTTTTGCCCTATGACCCGGTGCGTGATCGGGTGATGCTGGTTGAACAATTTCGCATGGGTCCACACATGCGCGCAGATCCCCATCCGTGGACGCTGGAGCCTATCGCAGGTCGAATTGATGCAGGTGAAACACCGGAAGAATGTGCCCGTCGAGAGGCGCATGAAGAGGCCGATCTGACGCTTGATCGTTTGCTGGCACTGCCGCACCACTATCCCAGCCCCGGCTCTAGCTCCGAGTTCTTCTATACCTACGTGGCGCTTTGCGATCTGCCGGATACATCTGCCGGGATCGGCGGTGCTGAGGAAGAGGCCGAAGATATTCGCAGCCATGTTATCCCATTTCAGCGCCTGATGGACCTGTTGAACAGCGGCGAAGCTGCCTGTGGTCCGTTGGTCCTGTGCGCATTGTGGCTGTCACTAAACCGTGACGCAATTCAGGCGCAAAGCTGACCTGTCCCCCCCTTGAACCCCGTTCTGCCAACCCCTACAGATTGTAGGGAAACGCGACACATGGGGCAGAAGATGGATATCAAGCAGGATCTGGAAGCGACCGTTGGCAATACGCCTTTGATCCGACTGAAAAAAGCATCGGAACAGACAGGTTGTGAAATTCTTGGCAAGGCCGAATTTATGAACCCAGGTCAGTCGGTTAAGGACCGGGCGGCGCTGTATATCATCAAAGACGCTGTGGCGCGCGGTGAACTGAAGCCCGGCGGCACGATCGTGGAGGGCACGGCTGGCAATACGGGCATTGGTCTGGCGCTTGTCGGGGCCTCGATGGGGTTTAAGACGGTGATCGTGATCCCGGAAACCCAGTCCGAGGAAAAGAAAGATATGCTGCGCCTTGCTGGTGCCGAACTGGTGCAAGTGCCCGCAGCGCCTTATCGCAACCCCAACAACTTCGTCCATTATTCGCGCCGTTTGGCCGAGAAACTGGCCAAGACTGAACCAAACGGTGTGATCTGGGCCAACCAGTTTGATAACGTCGCAAACCGTGCGGCCCATATCGAAACAACCGGTCCAGAAATTTGGGAGCAGACGGGCGGCAAGGTTGATGGGTTCGTCTGTTCGGTCGGGTCGGGCGGCACGCTTGCTGGTGTCGGCATGGCATTACAGCCCAAGGGCGTGAAAATCGGCATTGCAGACCCAATGGGTGCAGGGCTTTACAGCTACTACACCACCGGAGAAATCGCGATGGAGGGCAGCTCGATCGCCGAAGGGATCGGGCAGGTGCGGATCACCAAGAACCTTGAAGGATTCACGCCCGATATGGCGTGGCAGGTGCCAGATGAAGAGGCCTTGCCAATTGTCTTCGACCTGCTACAGGACGAAGGGCTGTGCCTTGGCGGATCATCCGGCATCAATGTCGCCGGTGCCATCCGGATGGCCAAAGAAATGGGACCGGGCCATACCATCGTGACGATCCTGTGCGACTATGGCACACGGTATCAATCCAAACTGTTCAACCCTGCCTTCCTAAGGGAAAAGGAATTGCCAGTGCCGGAATGGCTGGACCGGGGTCCGGTGATGCTGCCTGAGGTGTTTGAGGAGGTCGAATGACCCGCCTTCTGACGGCCGCTTTTGCGGCTCTTCTGTTGCTTTTCGCCGCGTTTGGTGCGTTTGCTCAGGATACTGCTGAGCCAGGCGCGGAGCGCGTTCCGGCCTATGTGGTCAAGGAAGATGGTTCCCCGGATTTTGCGGCGTGGGACCGTGTTGCGGATCGCGCCGAGCAAGCAATCGAGCAAAACCGTGCCTCCGATAAGGTGTTGGATGATCTGCGTCTCGAATTGACTGATTGGCGCAACCTGTTCAGTGAGGCGCAGAAAGACAATTCACTCCGTATCGACACGCTGAAAACGCAGTTGTCGACCCTTGGGCCGGAACCGGAAACCGCTGGTTCAGAACCAGCCGTTCTTACCCAGCGCCGAAGCGAGTTGACGACGAAGCTGAACGCGGCGCGGTTGCCGGTGCAAGAGGCCGAAGAGGCCTATTCCCGCGCGGATGTGCTGATCGGTGAAATCGATTCGTTAATGCGGTCGCGACAGACCGATCAAATGCTGGCCCTGGGACCAAGCCCGATCAATCTGGCGCTTTGGCCGCAGGCGTTTACCGACCTCAAGACAACGCTGGACCTTGCGGTCTCCGAGGTGCGGGAAAATTGGGGTAGTGACGCGCAAAGACAAGATCTGCGCGCAGATTTGCCGCTGACCTTACTGTTTCTGGTTGTTGCGATCCTGCTGCTGACACGCAGTCGGGTTTGGATCATGCAGCTTGGCAACAAGGTCCGTGAACGGCGGCACGGTTCGGCGCGTGGCGTGATAGGTTTCATCGTTTCCATCGGTCAGGTGCTTGCTCCGATGATTGGGATCTTTGTGCTGATGGTGGCACTGAACCTTGCGGGCGTTCTTGGCTTACGAGGGCAGGTGATCGCAGACCTGCTGCCTTGGTTTGGGTTCAGCCTGTTTATCAGTCTGTGGATCGGGACGCGCTTGTTCGCAACGGAAAACATCAGCGCGCCGTTGATCGATCTGCCACGAGCAGCCTTGCGCACCGAAGCACGTGTGAACGTTGCACTGCTGGGAATGTTATTGGGCCTTTGGCCCATTCTGACCAGCCTGTCCGAGCAGGAAGGCTATTCAAGTGGCACCTTCAATGTGCTGTCTTTCCCGGCAATTGTCGCAACTGGATATCTTTTAATGCGGATTGGCCGGACGCTACGGCGCTATGTCCAGAGTCAGTCAAACACCGATACGAAGACATTCCGGGAACGTGCCGTGTTGTTGATGGGGCAAGCCTGTGCGGCTGTTGGTGTCGCAGCGCCTGTACTGGCCGCAATAGGATATTCAACACTGGCCTCGTCGATCCTGTTCCCCATGGTGTTGACCATGGGTATGATCGCGATACTGGCCCTGCTGCATGTCTTCTTGATCAGTGTTTATGGGGTCGTGCGTAAGATCGATGAAAACGAAGCAGATCAGGCGCTGTTGCCTGTCCTGATGACGTCGGTTCTAGTGCTTTTGTCGTTGCCGATCATGGCCCTGATCTGGGGCGTGCGCCCCACCGAATTGTCCGAGCTTTGGACCACATTCCAGCAAGGGTTCCAGCTGGGCGAAGCGCGGATAACGCCGCGCACGTTCATTGTTTTTGCGATGATTTTCGGCGTCGGTTATGTCGCCACGCGAGCCACTCAGTCGGCGCTGCGAAGTTCGATCCTGCCGAAAACCAAGCTGGACAAGGGTGGACAGAATGCCATCGCTGTTGGTGTAGGGTATCTGGGCATCTTCCTTGCTGCCGTCATCGCCATTACGACGGCTGGCATTGACCTGAGTTCGATCGCGATCATTGCCGGTGCCCTGTCGGTGGGCATCGGTTTTGGTCTTCAAACCATCGTGTCCAATTTTGTCTCGGGTATCATTCTTCTGATCGAACGCCCGATCTCGGAAGGAGATTGGATCGAAGTTGGCGGTCAAATGGGTTATGTGCGCGATATATCCGTGCGTGCCACTCGGATCGAAACGTTTGATCGCACCGATGTGATCCTGCCCAACAGTGATCTGGTGTCCGGCGTGGTGACGAATTACACCCGCGGGAATTCGATCGGCCGTGTGATCATCGCGGTCGGTGTCGCCTACGGATCGGACACAAGGCGGATTGAGGCCATTCTGCGCGAAATCGCCGAGAACCACCCTATGGTCACGGTTGATCCGGCCCCGTCGGTGGTTTTTCAGGGGTTTGGTGCGGACAGTCTGGATTTCGAAATCCGGGCAATCCTGAGCGATGTAAACTACATGATGTCGGTGAAAAGTGAGATCAATCATGAAATCGCCCGACGCTTCGTAGAAGAAGGCATCGAGATCCCGTTTGCTCAGCGCGACATCTGGTTGCGTAATCCCGAAGCCCTAGTCGGTCGATCCGCGGCGCCCCCCAAAGCTGAAGCGACCGAAGCGACAGGCGCGTCAGAAACGCCTCTTGCTGCTTCATTGCCCAAAGATGTGCTGACCGCCGAGGATATGGCGAACAGCCAAAGCAAGGATGATGATGCGGGAGAGGGTGATGACTGACGGGTTGTTTCGGCAAGACGCCTATCTGCAACAGGCGACCGGACAGGTTCTGTCACATGCCGAACGCGGGGTGGTTCTTGACCAGTCTTTGTTCTATCCAAACGGGGGTGGCCAACCGGGGGACCGCGGCACCCTGAATTGGGATGGCGGTTCAATGATCGTGGTCAATACACTGAAGGAGGACGGGGACGACATCGCCCTTGTGCCTGACGAAGGGGCCACACTTCCGCCCATAGGCTCGCAAGTCACACAATCGCTTGATTGGGATCAGCGGTTGCGACATATGCGGATGCACACGGCGCTGCATCTTCTGTCAGTGGTCATTCCCTTGCCCGTCACAGGCGGCCAGATCGGAGCGCAGAAATCGCGCCTTGATTTCGCGATGGAGGAGCCGCCCGAGGATAAACAAGCGTTGGAAGATGCGCTGAACGCGCTGATTGCCCGCGACTTGGAAGTTTCAGAGCGTTGGATCACTGACGCCGAGCTCGATGCAAATCCCGGGCTGGTGAAAACCATGTCCGTTCAACCACCGAAAGGGGCAGGGCGCGTGCGTCTTATGCGGATTGGTATCGGGGATGAACAGGTTGATCTACAGCCTTGCGGTGGCACCCATGTTCGCCGCACCTCGGAAATTGGACCGGTCCGCTTTGGTAAGGTCGAAAAGAAAAGTCGCCTGAATCGTCGGTTCAGCATACATCTGGCGGACTGATCAAGGCGTCGATACAGAGGCGTATGACCGGGAAAACAAAGGGCACAACCGGCTGCGCCACAATCCTTCTGGAAAAACACAATGACGGCTTGAACCCGCTTGGGTTTTTGCTGTAGCAACGCCCTCGGAGCGGTGGCCGAGTGGTCGAAGGCGCACGCCTGGAAAGTGTGTAGGCGGGGAACCGTCTCGAGGGTTCGAATCCCTTCCGCTCCGCCACTTACCCCAGCCTCTTTCAGTAATCGGCCTATTTCGCTGTTTTCTGCCGGTTTTACGGGGGCTTGGACCGTGGCATTTCCCAGAGAGACGGCCGTTTTGACGTTGTTTAGGGCGATTTCTCAGAGTCGGCATTGTCAGATAAAACCAACTTGGGACGGTTATATGGTTTCGTAGCCTGCAGCTACGACAAAACGTTCGCCTTTTTGCTATTTCAAAACCAGCCCGGAAATCATCCGCTTAGCGGTGATGCTCTATGACAGGTTTCCTCCTTCGCTTAGAAATGTAGAAGACCTGCTGCATGAACGATGCATTGATGTCAGCCATGAAACCGTCCGTTTCTGGTGGAATAGATTTGGTACATTGTTTGTGTCTGAAATTCGCCGAAAGTGGATCAACGGGATGCGGTGTTACTCGAATTGGCGATGGCATCTTGATGAGGTTTTCGTGAAGATGAACGGAGCGCAGTCCTTCCTTTGGCGGGCTGTAGACCACGAAGGCGAAGTGTTGGAAAGCTATGTCACGAAGCGCCGTGATCGCACTGCGGCCATTAAAAGCGATGAAACAATATGGCCAGCCTGAGCTCGTGGTCACTGATAGATTGAGCTCATTTGGTGTCGCAATGAAGGTCGTCGGCAATGCCACCAGGCAGAAAACGGGGCGCTGGAAGATCAATCGCGCTGAGAATTCGCACTTACCGTTTCGACGAAGGGAACGTTCGATGTACCGATTGCGTCGGATGCGAAGTCTGCAGAAGTTTGTCTCCGTTCACGCATTCATTTTCAACTACTTCAATCAGGACCGCAGCCTCTCAAAACGTGACCAATAAAAGTTGAACTGAACCGCAGCGCTCAACGTGTGGTGCGGTCTTGGCGCGGAATAAAGAACAGCTTCGCTGGCCTGGTAGTAACGAGTTCCAATTGGTCTCAAACCACAGAATGCTGTGTTGCAAAAAGTGCAAACTCAAGCTGAAAAGGATCAGTCGATCAACGGTGTTGGTTTCGCAAGCGTGATCAGATCAGCCGGATCGCTAATGGTAACGGTCGCCCCGTCGGTTTCGACTCCATAAGGCCGCAACGTTTTGAAGGCCCGCGACAGATTTTCTGCCGTCATGCCAAGACTAGACGCAAGCCGACGCTTTTCTATTGGCAGAGTGAACTCCACAGCGTTACCCGCCCGCTGTCGTTGGCGTAGAAGATAGTTTGCAAGCCGCTCAATCGCGCTCCGCAATTTGAGATTCTTGCTGCTTTTGACGACAGCCTGGTAGCTTTGTGCAAGGTCTTCGACGACGGCGTGTGCAAAGGCTATGTCTTCATTAAAAACCGCGCGCACATCCGATGACGGTAACATGACGACCGGGTTTTTTCCAGTGTGCGGGCAGACATAAGGCAAGGAGCATCGCGGATCGTGGCTGCAAGGATGAAGGTCGAGACAGGGCGCAAGATGGCCATGGTGCTCTCACGCTCGTTCCAATGTGCAAACAGTTCGACGCTGCCTTCTGAAAGATGGTTGATTTCTGTTCCGCAAACGATGTCGGCTTGGAACTCGTCGCAGATTAAGCGTGATCGCATGCTGCACTGCAGAAGGCAGCAGATTTGCATGTTACTGAAAGCTGGCGGAGACTATGCAAGTCAACAGCGTTCGGTCAGATGAAATATTTTGCGAAAAACATTGGGGAGAATTGGCGCGGCGGACGTGCATCTCTTCGCTTTCTGGCGGCTGCGCCAATCGTAAATGCGCAGGTCGCGCTCAGGGCAAAAGACCGCGAAGACGCGCGTGATATGTTCGCCCGGCATTTCCGTCGATTTCTCGACACTTGTCAGGTCAGCGTGTCCCTTGACGGCGAATTTCCTGAATCGGGGAAAGGCTGCATCCTTTGCTATAATGAGACGTCATTTGTAGATGTCGCGGCCTATTGTGTCTCGATGTGGCCTTATGTCGACCGTGCTGCGGCGGCTGATCTCTACGCTTATTTTCCTTTCGCCCGAGCGGCCTGTCGGAAAGCCGCGATCGAGATGGTCCCAAGGGGCAACCGCAAAGCCACAGATCAATTGCTGGAACGCATGGTCTCTGCAGCAAAACAGGGCGAGAGAGTTGCTTGGGGCGGCGAGGGGAGACTATCGGGAAAGGATGGCGTTGGCCGTTTCAAAATCGGCGCCAGTCTCATTGCGATCAGAGCTCAGGTGCCCGTGATCCCGGTGGTTTTTCAAGGAGGGCATCACGCTATGCCACTCGGTTCATTCCGTGCGCGTCCGGGCGAAGTCCGCATACGTTTTTGCAAGTCTGTGCCGACTGCGGGCTATGTCGAAGCTGATGCACGCGAATTTGCCGACAGATTGCAGACAAAATTTGTTCGCAACTATCGTCAACTGGCAGAGAAACGGCCGGTTCTCGCATAGCGTTTTGATCCAGATACCCCAAAAAAATTGCGCGTTTCGTCCCACAACGTTTTATTGGCATAATGCTCGGTATGGATCAGCTGTCAGCTGAATGTGTGCTATGCTTTCCCGCGATCATTGATTTTTACTGGAACGCCTCACAGCCCTTGACTGAATAGGCAAAGGACACCCTATGGACTATCTGCGAACCCCAGACGATCGGTTCCAGAATCTGGCAGATTTTGATTTTGCCCCCAATTACCTGACCGTAAATGGCGGGTTGCGGATGCACTATCTTGATGAAGGTCCGCCAGATGCCCATCCAATTCTCGTCATGCATGGCGAGCCTAGTTGGTGTTATCTTTACCGTCACATGATCCCGCCCTTCACCCAAGCGGGCCACCGCGTGGTGGCACCTGATCTCATCGGTTTCGGTCGGTCGGACAAGCCTGTGGCGCGTGAAGACTATACCTATCAGCGTCATTTGGACTGGATGACCGATTGTGTTACTCAATTGGATCTTCGCGAAATCACGCTGGTCTGCCAGGACTGGGGCGGATTGATCGGTCTTCGGCTTGTCGCGAACATGCCCGACCGGTTTGCACGGTTGGTGATCGCCAACACTGCATTGCCCACCGGTGACCATCCGGTTGGTGCGGCTTTTGAAAGCTGGCGCGACTATTCCCAGTGCGTGGAGGACTTCAATGCAGGTCGCATCGTGCGCAGCGGAACCGTGACAAAGCTCTCAGATGCCGAGGTTGCAGCTTACAATGCACCGTTTCCGGATGCGCGATATCAAGCAGGAGCACGCCAGTTTCCGCTGCTGGTGCCAGACAATCCTGATGACCCGGCGTCGGGTCCCAACCGGGCAGCTTGGGAGATCCTCTGCACCTTGCCGATCCCGGCGCTAACGGTCTTTGGCGCGGAAGACAAGATCATGGCCGGGGGCGAAAGAGTTTTCCAGAAATGCCTTCCGGGTGCCAAAGGGCAACGTCATCGCATTCTGCAAAACGCTGGCCATTTTCTTCAAGAAGATGTGCCCGTTGACCTTGCACAGGCGACACTTGATTTCATCGCCGCTACTTAACTTTCAAAACACAGCAATCGAAAGCCAGTGGGGTGGGTCCAGCGCAGGGCTGCATCGTTCTCCGGGCCGTTACCTGACTTCTTGAGGGCTGAGTATCCAATGTCAACGCGACAGGAAGATGCCCTCGATCGCGGACAATCCGCCTTCGATGTCCTCGACCACAACACGTTCCATCGCGGGGTCATCAGAGGAAAAATTTGCAATCCACTCGATCAGCAGGGATTCTCCGGGCTGAACCGAGAAGGTTGCCGTGAAATTCTCGATGGGCAAATTTGTACTGACCGTCTTGTAGGTGTAAGATAGCCCTTTCTCTTGGGCGATACGCTTTTGGGTCATTTGGTCGCCGGTCTCTGTCGTCAACACACGGACCAATGACCCGTCCATGACTTTCAGCGAACACGAGGATACCTTCGGGTGCCAATCATCTATGTCGCAGAAGTCGCCGATCAGATGCCAAACCTGCGGCGTGGCAGACGGGAGTTCAAGGGACCGCTTGACCTGGAAATCCGCTGACCACGCAGTTGTGGCGCAAAGCAGGCTGGCGGCAAGGCCGGAGAATTTGGAGATGGAAGTCATGGTGTTTCCTTTCAAAAGATAGAGATGCATGAGAATTCTCTTGCCTCACGGTGCGAGTCTTCGCAGGCTGAGTGGGGCATGGAGGCGGCTGAAATGTCCGGAGAAAGCCCTGAAAAAGATCTGAATTCAGCAGGCAGCATTCGGTTTGGTGACTTCGTGTACGCGGTCGAGACAGGGGAGTTGCTGGATGAAACCGGGCACCCGGTTCATCTGCGCCACCAAAGTTCCGAAGTGCTTGCCTTTCTGGTGGACCGGATGGGCGAGACCGTCTCGAAGGACGATCTGTTCGACAACGTCTGGGCCAGGAAGGCTGTGACCGACGACAGCCTGTCCCAGTGCATCGCTGATATCCGCAGGGCGCTGAACGATGCCGATCACAAGATCGTCCAAACCATTCCCAAGAAGGGATACAGACTGGTTCCGACCTCGTCTTCCGGTGAGGTTCCGCCGACGGCCTGGCTGTCCAAGGTTGCGCGCATGGGCGGTCCGAGGATTGCGGTTTTTGGCTTGATCGCAGCCGTTGCCCTGGTCTTTGTCGCCTTCTGGGGCCTGGGGCGCGAGCAGCACGCTTCGTCGGAAGACCTGCCGTTGCCCTCCAAGCCCTCCATTGCGGTCCTGGCGTTCGAAGACCTGAGCGTCGGCCCTGATGCCAATTATCTCAGCGACGCCATCGCCGAGGGGATCATCGTGGATTTGTCCCGCTATTCCGAGCTGTTTGTCATCGCGCGTAATTCGAGTTTCAGCTTTCGAGACAGCACCACTGACGTAAGCAAAATTTCCCGCGCGCTTGGCGTTCGCTATTTGCTGGAAGGCAGTCAACAAAAAAGTGGTAGTCAGCTGCGTGTGACCGTCCAGCTGATTGATGCCATTGAGGGCCGGAGCCTTTGGTCACACGTCTACAACAGCGATCTTGGCGATGTCTTTGCGATGCAGGATGAGATTGTGCAAAGAACCGTCGCAACCGTCGCCCAGAGAGTCATTAATTTCGAAGGTCAGAAAGCGATCAGGTCGGACGAGGCGAAACTGACGGCCCTGCTTCTGCATTGGAAAGCCCGTCAACACCTCTTTTCCTTCACCCCCGAAGGCAACGAAAAGGCCCGTCTGTCCAACCTGGCGGCTATCGAGGCAGACCCGACGCAACCGTATGGATATGTCGGGCTGACATTTGTCCATATCAACAGGTACCGCTGGGGATGGACGGACGAAGACCTGATCGTCGAGTTGGATGCCGCGCGGCGCTATGCGCGCAAGGCCGTTCAGGTTGCGCCGGAATACTATGATGCGCATACGGCGATGGCGTACATGCATATTCAGGAAGGCGAGCTTGGAAAGTCGGTGGCACGTTTTCGAAAGGCGCTGGACCTCAATCCCAATGATACGAGCGCGATGGCCGCGCTGGCCGAAGCCTTGACCTATGGTGGACGGGCGGAAGAGGCCGAAGACCTGATGCTGCGCGTCGTCCGTCTGGACCCGCTGCATCAAGACTGGATCAAATGGAACCTTGCGTGGGTGCAATGGCACACGCGGAATTGTGACGATGCGCTTGAGACCATGAACGGCATGTCCGAGATACCTCCGATGGCATATCGCGTGCTGGCGATCATCCAGATGTGTCGGGGCAACAAAGATGAAGCGCGCAAAGCAGTTGAGCAACTGATTAGTTTCGATCCTGAGTATTCACTGCAGGACGTTCTTCATAACTATGAAGGAAAATACGTCATCGACGCAGATCTGGAACGCGTGCTGAACGACCTGCGCGAAGCCGGATTGCCAGAATAGGACGTGCTGGAATTTGGAACCTTGCAGTCCTGAAGGTTGCTCAAAGTAACGCTTGCAGAGACTGTGATATTACCTGCTGAGCTCGCTTTGTTTCTTCGTCGCTAGGGCCTGATTAATGCAATCCTCGCCATGCCTTCGTGAATACGACTTAGCCGATTTTGCATACGCAGCGAATGGCTGGCTCGACAGGCCACGAAGCCGCGATTTGTTCCGACGGTGAACGTCAGCAACGGGATATAGCCGCCGTAGGATTAACTACACACCAATGCCCACTCAGGGCCGTCCTCAACGGCGGCTCTTGATCGACGGCAGGGGTGCTCGCTGCGACACCGCAAGGCCGCAATAAGCCCGTGGCAGACGGCACACACGAAGTACTTGCGGCAAAGGCTGCGCCGCATCCGAGGTCGAAAATGAGCTCAAAGAGCATGATGCCGCAACGAGAATGAATGCCCGCTCGGGAGACTTCCAACACCTATTGGAAAGCAAGGTTTAGTTTCTGCGCTCAATTCTGTGGGTTTGCTATCAGAAGGTCGGCAAAGACAGAGTCTGAAAATACAATTAAATAGAGACAGACAAATATACCCCTGAGAATCAGATCCTGACTCGAAATGCATACTGCCGTCGCGCACTTTCTGTGAGCAGATGCGACGGAGAATTCGATGATACATACCGAACATAGCCAAACACGTGCTTTCCAACGCGGTGTAGCAAAATGCAGATCGGCTCAGGTTCACCAGCTTGCATTGCTGACTGATGCAAAGTGCGGAATGGTCGCGGCGGATCATCAACCGTTTCTTGTTGGGGCTCACCTTTTAGGCCTTTCCGACAAAAGATCATTCTCGACCGCTATCCTCCCGATGTTTACATGAAATTCTCTGAGCTCAGACCATGTGGGACCGCTGTGTTTGCCGCCGGAGAACACAGCGGCCATTCCCTTAATCGCTTGGCTCTTCCACGTGCTGGCCTGCTTTGGATGCAGCTGATGTTTTACTGCGATCTCCTAAACGGTTTTGTCGCCACGCAACGCTTCCAACGCCAACTTGGCCATTAACTGAACTTTAAAATACGGGCGCTTTGCCATCCTCGTATCGCATCAAAGGATTTGGATTCACCTTAGCTGACTGTCCAGTTTGCTGGGACCTCTTCACGAAGACATTCGTCGCGGCTCGCCGTAGCCCGGCTGAGTATACGCCTTGTTACTCTTTCAACCCTGTTGGGCAGCACCGTTGATTTCAAGTTGAGTGAGACACCGTGAAGCGATGATGGTTCGTTCAGCGGTGAGAGGCCTTACAGCTCGCATCCCGGGCGGGTGTAGATGTCATAGTTTCCGACTCTGCCCTGATGTTGATAGGCGTTCCAAGCGGTCGAAAATGCGTCAACCTGTTGAAAATAAGCCAGATAGTCGAATGCAGCACCGTTAAAATATGCTTTGTTGGGGCTGGTGTCGACAATGACCACTTGCGGTCGGGTACGAAAGAAATCGTCCAGAACCATCGCGCGGGCGTCATTCAGGACAGCACTGTATTCTGCTTGCTCAGCCGGGTTCTCGGTCTGGCTCAGCAAGTAGCTGGCACCGGGGAAAAGCCACAAAGTGGGCGCGCGGTTAGCCGGTTCTGCCTGTGCCAAATTGGCAAGAGGGAAGCCCGATGATACTGTTGAGCTGAAAATCTGAAAACTGCGCTGGTCCGGCGGACACTTAAAATACGGCGCTGCACGAGTGGCGAAGATGTTGGTATACGGTCCAGCCTTGAGCGCAGGCACCAATAGCACCCCGATGGCCAGAGCGGCGGGCATCATCGGCCACCAATGTTGTCGTGCAAGCGCGAGGCTCGCAGCGGCCCATGTCACCGCAAGCACCACGTAAAGGTTGGCGGGAATGCGTTGATAATTCCAACCCTTGGATTGGATCAGATAGACTGCGATAGCGCCAGCGCAAACAAGGATCACAAGAGCGGTGGAATGGTTTTTCTGCGGGGTCAGCGCCATAAGTACCAAGGCGAATGCCAATACAGCAATCAAGGTGTTGGAGCGCACTAGCATATCTGAAAAAGGCGAGTCAAAAGCGCCATAAAGCTGAAGCGTACGGGGAACAACACTATCGAAATAGGCCGGGTGCAGGAAGTACGAGGCTACGACATACGCAATTAGCAGCGCAGCGGGCAATACAAACTCGACCCTTAGGGCCGGGCGCAGGCTGCGGGCGGCGAAAGCCTTGTAGATAAGGATTAACAGCGGCAACAAAAGGAAATAATGCTTGAGCGCGACACCCAGAAGCGCCCATGTCGCGATGGCGGCGCGGTGTGCCCTGCTCGGGGGATCGTCGAGTAAACTCATCACCAGGAACGGCAAAAAGAATATCGTGAACAAGTGATCGCGCTGCCCGAAATCGCCAATGGGCAGCAAGACTAACCCAATAGCTGCGACCCCAAGAAAGGTGCGGCGCAGCAGAGTTGGAATTGTTGAAGAGCGCAGCAACAACGCCCACGACATCATGAGAGATACTGCAATCAGGACAAAAACAAAGGCTTTGTAAACCGCAATTGAAGGCAGCCCGACGACACCGGATATCCAGACCGGTATTGCCGTCAGGTAATACGCCAGCGGTGGATTCAGCTCAAAGATTTTGTCGTAGATCGGCAGCCCATCCAGCCACCAGCGGGTCGAGATCAGATACCAGCTGATATCATGGCTCAGCATCGTGCCAGACAGCATGAAAACACCCAGCACCATGACCAGGAAAGGGGCAAGAAGATCGCGGATCATGCGCGGAATACGAAAAATTTCATCATCACAAACGAACATAACGGCACTACTATTAGGACTGTCAGGAAGGACACCACCGGCGGGTAGCGGTACAGCAGGGTCGGGATGAGCAGCGCCAGCGCCAACCCCATGGCTGTTGCAGCGACAAACCTTGAAACCTCGAACGGTGAGGCGGCACCGTTACGGAATGTCAGGTGTTTATGACTCAGATACGCGAAAGCTGCGGCCAGCGCATAGGCAATCGCCGAGGCGGGGATGGTGGCAAGCCCGATAAGACCATTCAGCGTTGCGGCAAATACAAAATAAAGTGCGGAGTTGGCAGCCCCCACGCCGGTAAATCGCAACATCTGTCCCGCCACCCGTCTGAAACTCATGGCACTCGGCCGATGGCGGCGTATTGCGCACCAAGGGGTAGCCAATGCAATCGGCGCTCAAGCCTTCTGAAGCCGGGCTTGTTGGATGGGAAAAACACAAAATTGCGGATTGCAACGTCGATCAGGCCAGCCTCCCGCATGCGACGGCGCATATTGCGCGTGCCGAGCAAGACCGCGTCAGCGTCAAACGGGCAACGAGCTACAGACAGGCGCGTTCCGGGGTTGATCGGGTTATGCTCGATCAGGCAAACCAGCCCACCGGGGGCGACGACCCGGCCCAGTTCGGCCATAAAATTCTTCCAATCCGCAGGCGGCACATGGTGCATAACGCAGATCGACAGGCTCATGTCAAAATAGTTGTCATCGTAGGGCAGGGTCCGCCCGTCGTAGACTTTGTATAGATTGGCTGGGTTATCGGCACGAGCGCGGTTGATGCTGTCTTTTGATACATCTACGCCATTAACCAACGAAAACATTGGCGAAATCAGCGGATGCAATGCACCAATACCACAACCAACATCCAGGAGCTTGGGGCGTGGGCGTTCCTTTAACCGCAGAGCAAGAAGATCTTGGATCATTAACGCTTTGGACTGCTGAAAAAAATCATGCGACAGGCCGGAAAAGCTGATGGATTGTTCAACCGTATCGGAATAGCGGTCGCTATAGGCGTCAAATTGGTCTTTAGCCATGAGATACTCGTTTAGGATTCGGCATTTGCACAACATTTGCCACGCCGATGCTTTCCGAAATGAAATAAAGGGGGCGTTGTTTGCTCTCGTTATGGATGCGGCCGACGTAAAGACCGATAACGCCACTGATCAACAGGTTCATGCCCGACAGGAACGACAGGATCACGATGGTCGAGGCCCAGCCGTCAATCAACTCGTCCGTGAAAAGCGCCATGATGAAGATATACGCGCCATAGGTCATCGCGCCCAGAGAGACGAGTGCGCCCAGCCAAAGAGCAAGCCGCAGTGGCGCGTCGGAAAAGCCGACGACGCCGTCCATTGCAAGACGCACCATCTTTTTTAATGGGTATTTGGACACACCTGCAGCGCGCTCGGGACGGTCAAACTGTACCAGCGTCTGGCGAAAACCGACCCAAGCAAACATGCCACGCAAGAAACGATCCCGTTCGGGCATGGATTTGATGGCTTGGATAACTTTGGCGTCCACCAGCCTGAAATCACCCACATCGCGCGGAATATCAACCGATGAAAGTCGCGCCAACAGGCGGTAGAATAAGCTGGCAGTGAGCTTTTTGAACCGAGTTTCGCCTTCGCGCGCTCGACGTTGAGCATGCACGATTTCATAGCCCTCCTTCCACTTTGCAATCAGTTCATGCACAATCTCGGGCGGGTCCTGAAGGTCGGCATCCATGATGATCACCGCTTTGCCCTCGACAGTGTTCAGCCCGGCGGTAACCGCAATTTGATGGCCAAAGTTACGCGACAGGCGGATCATCTTGATGCGCGGGTCACGAGCGGCGTATTCGGCAACAATTGCAGGGCCTTGGTCGCGACTACCATCATCGACAAACACGATTTCACTGTGTCCATCGATCTTGTCTATCAATGTCGTTATCCGGTCCAGCAATGCGGGCAGTATCGCCTCTTCATTCATGAAAGGGACGACAAAGCTGTATGTGACGGATGATTTCATTGCGGTCTCTATTCGCATAGCTGTTACCTAAAGCGGTAAGCTTCCCTGATTTACCGGAAAATCTCATAGGAATGAGGCAGGATTTTGACTGTTTCTTGTCGCGACATGATTTTAGGTAATGGCAAGTATTATTTCCAAAATAGATGGATTGACGGCGGTGGGTGTGGAAAAGTTGAAAATACACGAGTTAGGGTGGTGATGAAGATGAGCGACGCAATCTCAGATGATTTTGAGACCTACCTTAGCGCGCCGCTGCTGACATGGGTGCTAAGTTTCAGCCTGATCGTGTGTTACGCGCTGCTTTATCCGGTCACGCAACCGGATCATTTCAAGTTTCTTCTACCTTGGCTGCGGGCGATTACCGGGTCTGACGGATTTGAAGTCTTTACCACAGGTTTCTCTAACTACACAGGCGGCTATATCAGTTTGCTATGGTTGGTGAGTCTGGCCAATCCGCTCCTGTCTGAACTGGCGATCATCAAGGTTACCGCAGTCATCGGTAGTGTTATGGCCGCCTTCGGTGTGACGCAGTGCTTGGCGGCAGCGGGATGGGCGGGACGCGCCCGACTGAATGCGGGGCTGATGTTTATGTTGTTGCCAACGTCAATGCTGAATGGCATTGGCTGGGGGCAGGCGGACGCATTTTTCACGGCCTTTATTTTGTACTCTATGGCCGCCGTACTTCGGCAGCGACCGTTACTGGCTGGATTGATGTTTGCCATCGCTGTCTCGTTCAAGCTGCAGGCGATATTCTTCGCCCCTTTTTTGCTTGGATATTTGCTTAAGACGCCGGGCCGAATGCTGATATCAGCGGCCAGTATTCTGCCCGTCTATCTGCTGGTGAACGCAATTTATCTGGCGTCCGGGCGAGACTTGATGGAGGTTTTTACAATCTATGCCGGCCAAGCGCAGACCTTCACCCGATTGTCGATGAATGCCGGAAATTTCTGGTTGATGCTGGATATGCTGGGCCCGGCGGAGGTTCTAAGCGGGCAACATCGGTCGTTTGTACTGGCGGGGTTGATTGTCGCATCAGCTGCGGGTGTAGTGATTATCTCAAAGGTCCGCAAAGCGCCTTTTACACCGCGCGCGATGATTTACTATGCCTGTGTTTCAGCGATCTTGATGCCCTTCCTACTGCCGAAAATGCACGAGCGTTTCTTCTTTCCGGCAGAGGTGCTGTTGTTTGTTGCCGCGCTGATGCACTCCCGGTTTCTGCCTGTCGCAGTATTGACGCAACTATCAGGAATCGCGATGTATTCAGTATACCATGATACCTTTGGTGTAAGAGCACTACTGGGCTGGCCGTGGGTCGCGATTGCGGGGGTCGCGTTAATGGCCGCTGCAGTATATTTACTGTTGCGATGGGTCAGAGCGGATGGGGCAGAGACTAGGTTTTAGCGAAAACTCGCTGCTCTTTGACCCAATCAAACTAACAGCTGACCAGAAATTCTTTAACTCCCGAAGCCGAAAACCTATCATTTTTCCGGTGTAGGTCGATTACTCTCTGTGTCCGGCGGGCGAAGCCGAACATCGCAATGTTGCGGCGGCCTTCTATGAATTCCTAAAGTGGGCATGATAATCTAAAGGGCCGCAATATGACAATCTTTCGAAACCTTCAATGCTAGCGCGCGCAAGCATCATGCTACCAGAGCGTTCCAAAAAACCGGCTTGGCTATTTCAGCACCCAACCGGTTTCAGTGTCTATTGTGAGGTTTGATTCATTAATCCGCATTCACAGCGAACTATCGGTTTGAAAACCACCGAGATCGACACGGCTGAAAGATAGAAACGGGGATATTCGCTGGATCGCCGAAACCTTGTTGCTGTAAGCGCAAATGTTACGTTGAACTTTCTGCATTGCATCCACTGCGATCGCGTAGGTCGGCTTCGCCCCACAGAGTGTGAGTTCGAGCATCTCAAACTCTGCACATGCAGCGAATGACGGCAATGTGGGCTGCGACTGCAGCATCTTGCCCATTCGGTCAAGGGTAGGAGTGGGCCGTGAGCAGTCACTCCTACTCGGCCCGCTCTGTGAACTGCGCTTAGTGCGGCTGCAGTATTAACTCGACTTCATCGTCAACTATTCTACCGGTTTTCTTGAAACCAAATGCCTCGTAAAGCAGCAGAGCGCCACCTGGCACATCAACAACACTAGTTACGACGTTGGAGCGTCCCTTTTCGCGTGCAATGCCTTTAGCAAATTCTAGTGCAGCCAAACCGTACCCTTGGCCTTGATGGGCCCGGTCAACCATCAGGCGCCAAATGTAGATCCCATCAGGATCGTCACCTTCATCCAACTCGGCTTCAGGATGAGACATGTCCACTATTGCTAAAAACCCCACAGGAGTGTCGTGCTCCCAGATACCGAACATCTCGGATCCCGGCTCAAAAATTGACTGAGCCATTGTCATCAGATTGGGCGCGACAAAGGTTGTTTGATCGCTTCCGACGTTCAGAGACGCCAATGGTTGTAACGTTTTACGAGTCAAAGTTCGAAATTTCGGCATGTGTCGCGTTTACCAGAAAAGCAAATCCTAGACAAATCCGGTGAGCGTCCCGTTCGCAAGGTCGAGACACCTGATGTGAATTTTTTAGCGCCCCAATGTCGTCGTTAGCGCAGTAACTACAGTTGAACCAGAGAGCAATCTGCGGCTCCGTCTATGACGGACCAAAAAGGGCTTAAAGCCGCTGCTCGCTATAAGCCGTTTGGAAGACCGCGTTGGGCCGCATTCAGTTTAGACGACGGCCCATGTAACAGCACAGTCACAGCTGATCACCCTAGATGAATAGGTTGGCGTATTCTTGCAGCTTGGATTTGATCGGTAGGTACAGGAAATTGTGACACAATCTGCTCAACAGGCGAAAAAGATGGGCTTCTCTATCCTGTTGACTATAGACAACCAAGTCTCGATTTCTCACTTTTTGAAAACACCTCCGTTCCGCCACTTACCCTATCAGATCTGCTTTTTTCTCATGAAGGTATTCTCGTGCTGAGTTTGAGCTTGCATGCGCTGATTCGAGGCATGCGCCACGCCCGGAAGACGCGCGGTTGGGGGCTTAAAATCAGGCCAAAACCAACGGGTTGAATGCGATGGTCATGGATGCAAGACTGGCCTCGTCACTTTGATCCACCCCGCCTGCCTGTTGTGCAGCGCGAGCGTTTGCAGCAGAGGACGGCCATTTTTCGAATTGGCACCACCCGGCAACAAGCGGCGATATGAAAGCCGTCGGATACAGGAGGGAAGATGTTCAACAAGATACTTTCACCAGTCGATCTTACCCATGCGGATAAGCTTGATAAAGCAATCGCCGTCGCAGGCGACTTGGCCCGTACATATGGGGCAGAGGTTTGCTTTGTCGGTGTGACGACATCAACGCCAAGTGAACTGGCCCAGACCCCCAAGGAATACAGCAAGCAATTGGAAAAGTTTGCTGCCGATCAGGGCGCAAAACTGGAAATCTCAACCTCAAGCCACATGATCGTGAGCCATGATCCAGCGGTTCAAATGAATCAGGAACTCGAGGACGCGGTGACCGAAATTGGAGCTGATTTGGTCGTTATGGCGACACATCCACCCGGCGTTAGCGACTACTTTTGGTCTGGGCACGGGGCGCATCTAGCGGCTCATAGCAAGGCTTCCGTGATGCTGATCCGTGGCTGATCGCGCGTATGCACGTGCAAAAAAATAATTAGAAAGGACGCCGAATGGTCGACCAATCACCCAACTCGGAGGAGCTGGAGGGTATACCAACCCCCGATGGCACCACCCAACTTATTGAAACCGAATACGAAATAGGAGAGGACAACGTCGAAGGCACCGTCGGTCCCTTCGGCTTTGATATCCACAATCCGGTGTTCCTGATTTCGGGAATGTCTATCGTAGCCTTCGTCTTCTACACTCTGGCCTTGCCAGAGCAGTCAAATGCGTTGTTCAGCTGGCTGTTCGGCGCAGTCACCAAAGGCTTTGATTGGTTCTTTATCGGCGCGGCCAACATCTTTGTGCTGTTCTGTCTTGTGCTGATCGTTACCCCATGGGGCAATGTGCGTCTTGGCGGTACCGAAGCGACACCCGACTATAGCTATGTCGGCTGGTTTGCTATGCTGTTTGCCGCCGGGATGGGCATCGGCCTGATGTTCTATGGCGTCTCTGAACCGATGAGCCATTTCTCTTCGTCATTGGGCGGAACTGCGGCCGAGAATGGCGTGCGGACCGACTGGGCGCCGCTTGGGGCCGCCGGTGGGGATACGGATGCGGCCGTACGCCTTGGTATGGCGGCGACGATCTTCCACTGGGGCCTGCATCCGTGGGCGATCTATGCCATCGTCGCGTTGTCTCTGGCGCTGTTTTCCTACAATAAAGGTCTTCCGCTGACGATCCGTTCGGCCTTCTATCCGATCTTTGGCGACGCTGTTTGGGGTTGGGTCGGGCACATCATCGACACACTGGCAGTTTTTGCCACGCTGTTTGGTCTGGCAACCTCCTTGGGCTTTGGCGCCACTCAGGCGAATGCCGGTCTGAACGAGCTGTTCGGCTTGCCGGTCGGATCAACGACCGAGGTGGTGCTGATCTCTGTCATCACGGCGATAGCGCTGCTCTCGGTACTGCGCGGCCTTGATGGCGGCGTGAAGGTGCTGTCCGAAATCAACATGGGCCTTGCCTTCCTTTTGTTGATCTTTGTGCTGCTGGTCGGTCCGACCCTTTATCTGGTGAAGCTGTTCTTCAGCTCGTTGGGGGCATATCTGCAGTATCTACCGGCACTGTCCAACCCGGTCGGACGTGAAGACGTGAACTTCATGCAGGGCTGGACGTCGTTCTATTGGGCGTGGTGGATCAGCTGGTCACCTTTCGTAGGCATGTTCATCGCACGTGTCAGCCGGGGTCGCACAGTGCGCGAGTTTATCATCTGCGTTCTTCTGATCCCGTCGATGGTTTGTGTGCTGTGGATGACTGTCTTTGGTGGCACGGCGCTGCATCAGGTCATCAATGATGGTTACACCGTGGCACAAGAGGCTGCGCTGGAACTGAAGCTGTTCAAGATGCTGGACGTGATGCCGCTGGCCGGAATCACCTCGTTGGTCGGAATCATGCTGGTGGTCGTGTTCTTCGTCACCTCGTCTGACTCCGGTTCGCTGGTGATCGACACTATCACGGCTGGAGGCAAGATCGACGCCCCGGTGCCGCAGCGGGCCTTCTGGTGCATCTTTGAAGGGGCGGTGGCAATCGTTCTTCTGCTCAGCGCAGGCGGGTTGCAGTCGCTGCAATCCATGGTGATTTCCACCGGGCTGCCCTTCACTGTGGTGTTGTTGCTGATGTGTGTTGCGATCGGTAAGGGGTTGTCATCTGAACGACGGTCGATCAAAGACGCCGAGTAAGAAACGACAAAGACCGCCTCGGTCGAGGCGGTCTTTTCCTTTAGGCTGCGCCGAAAATTGCGTTCAGAACCGAAGCGACAGGCAGGACATACCACCATCCAGTTTGGCGCATTCTGAATTGTTGATTTCAACCACGTCGTAGCCAGCTTTACCTAGCATCTCGGCGGTGCGGGGAAAGCCTGCGGGCATCAGCACAAACTGGTTGAAACGAATGCTGTTGGCCGCGGCTTCTTCGCCGTCGGCCACTTGTAAGACCCTGTACCCTTCGAAACAGCCAGAGGCATCCAGACGTTTGGTGGACAGGATCGTCTCACCGTCAAGCAACGAGCAGTCGGTCTTGAAATGCAGGACACCCGGCGGGGTAAAGACCTCGCGCAGGCTGTGACCCCAATCGCCGACGATCCCGGACAACTCGGCAACCCCTGCGGCGTCTGTTCGGTCCGATCGCCCGACAAGAATCTCGCGGCCAGTGACCAGAATATCGCCGCCTTCGATATGACCCGGCCCGGAGATTTCACGCACTTCGTCATAAAGGTTGCGAAGGGCAGGGGCCATGTGGGCCACTTCGCCCATGCGGCTTGGGGCACCGGGGCGCATCAGCACAGCCCCTTCGGGCAGACAAAGGGCAGTATCTTCGACAAAAACTGCATCTGGAAGATCGTCAAGCGGGGGCAGCTCGATCACCTCGGCCCCGGTTTTTTTCAACGTGGCAATATAATGCGCGTGATCCTTTAACATCTGATCCAGATCGGGCGTGCCTATGTCTTCGGCGCGTAAACCTTCGGTGATGCTGGCCGCAGGACGGCGGGTTATGGCGCGGGTGAACTCATAGGTTGGGTCGGTCATACGTTGTCTCGCTTGTTCAGAGGGGGTGCGCCGAATTGGGCGCTTGAATTTCGATCAGGGTGGGGCCGGATACATCGCGGGCTGCGCGCAAAGAGCGGGCGATGTTACCCGGATCGCAACGCCAAAACGGCATCCCGCAGGATCGGGCGACATGCTCGAAATCCGGCGGAGTCGGATCGCATCCCACCACGGTCACGCCTGCGTCCAGCATAGAGGTCGCAATTTCCTGATAGCCGTAGTTGTTCCAGATCACGAAGGTGATGGGCAGGTTTTCATCCACGGCACACATCAATTCGGGCAGGCTAAACTGTGCGCCACCATCGCCGGTCAGACAGATGACCGGGGCGGTCGGGTCCGCCATCGCGGCCCCAATCGCCGCCGGAATGCCGTATCCCAGTGCGCCAAATCCGGTTGCGGCGTTGAACCAGCCGCCCGGTCGGTCGTGGTCGTAAAAGAGGTTACCGGCATAAATCGGCTGCGCGGAATCGCCCACGATGATGGCGGCAGGGATAGTGTCCCGGATGATGTTCAGGACAGCGTTCAGCGCCTGCATATCGGAGCCAATTTCGTCAAAGGCAGCGGACCGAGCCTGATCGGCCCGTGTCGCGCCATTCCGGTCAAAACCATTTCCCCCAAGATGCGTGTTTAGTGCTGTAAGAGCATCGGTCGCGTCGCCAAGGATTGGGACTTCGGCGGGGTGGCGCGTCAATTGATCGGGGCACAGGTCGATACGGATCAGGGTGTTCAGCTTCGGCATTGTCCCGCTGGCATACATGTCATAGTCGGTCGGCCCCAGCTCGGTTCCGATGGCCAGTACGACGTCGGCGGCGTCGATCAGATCGCGCACGGCACCAAGGCTGGGGCTGGCGGGAACGCCCAGCGGATGGGCATAGAGGACACCGCGCGCATTCACGGTTTGCACGACCGGCGCATCCAGCCTTTCAGCCAGATCGCGCAGCGCAAGGGCGGCCGTCCGTGCGCCTCCTCCTGCCAAAAGAACGGGCGAGCGGGCAGTGGCCAATAGGTCAGCCGCCAATGCGATCTGACGGGTGTCGAGTTCCCGAACAGTTTCGGGGGCAGGGGCAGGCGTGGTTTGCGAGATGTCCTGTCCCGCCACATCCAGTGGAATCTCAATATGGACCGGGCCGGGTCGCCCGGATTGGAACGCGCCAAAGGCCGAGTTTATTGCGTGCGAAAGGCCCTTTGGCGTTTCGACTCGTTCAGAGACAAGCGCCACTTTGCGCGCCAACCCCTGCTGATCGGGCAATTCATGCAAATGACCCAGACCGTTGCCAAGGCTGGGCAGTGCATTTACGCCAGACACCACCAGCATCGGCACGCTATCAGCGCGTGCCTGACCCATGGCGGTCAGCGTGTTGGTCAAGCCCGGACCGGTAATTACGAAGGCCACGCCCGGCTTGCCAGACACACGCGCATAGCCATCGGCCATGAACCCGGCGCCTTGTTCGTGGCGCGGGGTGACGTGGCGGATCGACGATGTTGCCAGCACGCGATACAGTTCGATCGTGTGCACACCGGGGATGCCAAACACACAGGAAACACCACGATTTTCCAGTTCAACAACAAGGGCTTCTCCCACACTTGTCATGCGGTTTCCAATTGCAGTTGGGTGGCGTGTTGGATGATCCGGGTACAAGCTGTGTCGAACGCATCGTCGTCGATGGTTAGCGCGACACGCACCCAATTGTCCAGCGTGGAGCCAAAGGACGTGCCCGGCATAACGGCAACATGTGCGTGTTCCAGCAGATGCAGGGCGTAGTCATTGCCGTTCAACCCGGTCGAGGAGACGTCGATCATCGCAAACATGCCTGCTTGAGGCGTGTGCACTTTCAGATCGCAGCCTTGGGTCAGGCGGTGTTCAAGGTGACGGGCGCGGGCGGCGAAGCGGGTGCACATGTCATGCGCTACGTCTGATCCGTCACCTACGGCTTTTTCGGTCATATCCGCGATGAAAGGCTGATTGCCAAACAGCATGGTTTCCGACAGCGGCAACAAGGTTTCGGTAAAAGCTTCGGGGCCGATACACCATCCACTGCGAAATCCCGGTGCCGCGTGTGATTTCGAGATTGATGAGACAACGATCACCCGGTCGGAAAGTTCGTCCCGCGACAAGGGCGACGTGAAGGTTTCTCCATCAAAGATCAGATCTTCATACACCTCGTCCGATATGATCCACAAGTCGTGTGCCAATGCCAGTTCGCCAATTGCGTCGATGTCAGACGCGGTCAGTATGGAACCGGTAGGATTGTGCGGCGTCGTCAAAAGGATTGCACGGGTTCTGGGCGTGATGCGGGCGGCCAGGTCGTCAGCAGCCAGACGAAATCCATTCTCGGGGCGCAAGGGCACCGGCACCATGTCCGCCCCGCTTGCGCGGATCACGCCCTCATAGGTGGCATACATCGGATCACCGACCAGCACCTCGCAACCAGTGTCGGCAATACCCATCATGACAGAGAACAGGGCGGTTTGCGTGCCGGGAAAGCACATAACCTGATTGGCGCTGATGGGGCGGCCAGTTCTTTGCGAATAACGCTCTGACAAGGCTGCGCGCAGCCCCGGCTCTCCGCGTCCATCCGAATACCCCGTGCGCCCAGCCTGCATGGCCGCAGACGCTACATCCATCAATGCTTTAGGGGTGGGGACATCCGGCTCGCCAATCGTCAGTTCAAGGATGTCATGCCCCTGTGCGCGAAGCGCCTTTGCCTTGATGTGGACGTCCCATTTGGCGCCACCCAGTCCAGCAAGTCGCCGGGTGATATCTGCGTATCTCATGATTGGCTTCCTGTTTTTTGCAAATCAATTCCAATGATTGCGCCGACTGATTGCAGTCCGATCTCGGGTAGTTCTCCCGCCTCGAACGCATTGGGCAGCGCGCCGCCTTCCATCCACAGCCCGTCAATCACCGCGTTACAGGCAATCGCCAAATGTCTGAGACGGGGCGGGGTTGCCGTAACGCCCGCTTCGGCCAAAGCATTGGCGATCAATCCCTCCAGACGGTCGCGAAAATCGTGATAGGTCTGTTCGTGGATCTGCTGCATTCGAGCGTCTTCCCGCACCTTGTTCAGAAAACTCGCCCAAAGGGACACCGATGCCGGATCGACCACTGGCGGGTTTAATCCTGCCGCTACGAAGTTCGCAAGCTGTGTTCTTGCCGAGGCTCCCTCTGGCACATCTGGCGAGGAGGTCAGATCGGTCATATGGCTCATGTGAAACTCATAGGCGGCGGAGATCAGGTCTTCCTTCGACGTGAAATAGTGTCGGATCAGTCCCTGCGTGACATCGGCCCGTTCCGCAATGGCACGCACCGTGGCTCCCCGAACACCGCGCTCTGCGATCAAAGCAAGGGCGGCCAGGATCAACGCTTCTTTGCGTTGCTCGGCAGGTTCGCGCCTGAACTTTGGAGAGCTGTGCATCATCGGATATCTCAGCCTGCTAATTATACGCTTGCATAATTACGGAAATCGCGGCTTACTACAAGCCGGAAATTGGGGGACGATGATGGCAACGCCAGAAATGACGGCCATGGAAGAACAAGTATCAACCGAAGAAACCGAGGCCATTCGGGTGACGGATCTGCACAAGTCCTTCGGGACGCTTGAGGTGCTGAAAGGGGTCTCGCTGACTGCGCACAAGGGCGATGTCGTGGCGATCATCGGTGGCAGCGGGTCGGGTAAATCGACCTTCCTGCGCTGTATCAACTTTCTGGAAACCCCTAGCTCTGGCCAGATCGTCATCAATGGGGAAGAGGTTTTGATGCGTCCAGACGGAACCCCCGTCAAACGCCGCCAGATCGAACGTATCCGCACGCGGCTCGGCATGGTGTTTCAGGCGTTCAACCTGTGGACCCATCGCACCCTTCTGGAAAACGTGATCGAAGTGCCGGTGCATGTGTTAAAAGTGCCGCGCGATAAGGCGATTGAGCGCGCGAAAGAGCTGTTGGAGCGGGTTGGTCTGGGTGACAAGGCCGAAACCTTCCCGTCGTTCCTGTCCGGTGGGCAACAGCAGCGTGCCGCGATTGCCCGCGCATTGGCGGTTGATCCCAGCGTGATGCTTTTTGACGAACCTACCAGCGCTCTGGACCCCGAATTGGTCGGCGAGGTTCTTACTGTGATCCGCGATCTGGCGGCCGAAGGGCGCACCATGCTTTTGGTCACGCACGAGATGAAATTTGCCCGCGAAGTGGCGACCCATGTCGTCTATCTTTTTGAAGGGCAGATCGAAGAACAAGGCCCGCCCGCCGAGGTCTTCGGCAATCCGAAATCCGCACGGCTGCAACAGTTTCTGAAGACAGTCGGCTAACAACACTGAAACCAACCAACGGGAGAATACATATGAAACTGAAGAAATTACTAGCCTCTGGCCTAGCCGCAACAGTGCTTGCCGCCGGGTCTGCCGCAGCGCAAGAAGTCAAGATTGGTATCGCTGCTGAGCCTTATCCGCCCTTTGCGTCACTTGATGCGTCCGGCAACTGGGTCGGATGGGAAGTTGAAGTAATCGGCGCAGTTTGCGCCGCAGCCGAGCTGGATTGTGTGATCACGCCCGTAGCGTGGGACGGGATCATCCCGTCGCTGACCGGCCAGCAGATTGACGCGATCATGGCGTCTATGTCGATTACCGAAGAACGCATGAAAACCATTGATTTCAGCGACCCTTACTATAACACGCCTGCCGTGATTGTGGCGGACAAATCGATGGATATCGAGGCGACACCGGAATCGCTTGCGGGCAAGATCGTCGGCATTCAGGCCTCAACCATCCACCAGACCTACGCCAATGCGTATTTTGGGGATGCCGCAGAAATTCGCGTCTACCAGACGCAGGATGAAGCCAATCAAGACCTTGTTGCAGGACGTATCGACGCGACACAAGCCGACAGCATCGCGATGGCCGATTTCGTCAATTCCGACGCAGGTGCGTGCTGCGAAATCAAAGGCGCGGTCGCCAATGACGAGGCTATTCTGGGCAAAGGTGTCGGCGCGGGCGTCCGTAAGGGTGACGATGCGTTGCGTGAAAGTTTGAACAAAGGGATCGCCGCCATTCTGGCCGACGGCACCCATGCCGAGATCACGTCGCGATACTTCACGACCAGCATCTATAGCGAATAAGGCACCGCTTTGGAGCTGATCCTCGACACGCTTGGCCTGGCCAAAAGCGCAGAACTTCTGTCGCTCAGTCCTCCGGGGTGGGGCGGCAATCTGCTGCGCGGCCTTGCCAACTCGCTTCAGATCGCCTTCGGGGCGTTCGGGTTTGGGTTGGTGATCGGGCTGTTTGGCGCGTCGGGCAAACTCTATGGCGGGGTGGTCATTCGTGATCTCCTCGCCATTTACACAACGGTGATCCGGGCGGTGCCTGAACTGGTACTGATCCTGATCCTCTATTATGTCGGCACCGATCTGATCAATCAGGCTTCCAGTGCGCTTGGTTATGGGCGCGTGGAAATCAGCGGAGTGGTGGCCGGCATTTGGGTCTTGGGCATCGTTCAAGGCGCTTACGCGACCGAGGTGCTGCGCGGCGCCATTCAGGCGATCCCGCATGGGCAGATCGAGGCTGCGCGCGCCTTTGGCATGCCGCCCTTCATGCTGATGCGCCGGGTGACGATCCCGGCGATGATGTCTTTTGCGACGCCCGGTCTGGCTAATCTTTGGCTGATCGCGACCAAGGACACCGCGCTTCTGGCCATCGTGGGCTTCAGCGAGCTGACGCTCGAGACCCGACAAGCGGCGTCCAGCACCCGAGCCTATTTCACCTTCTTTCTGGCGGCCGGTGCGCTTTACATGATCGTGACCCTGTTTTCCGGCGCGATCTTTGCGCGGATCGAAAAATGGGCGCGCCGTGGACAACCGTCGTTGCGCGGAGCGGGCAAATGACGGGTTGGCGCAGCTTGATGCAACCGCACCGGATCGTGCTGATGGCGCTGTTTGCGGGGCTGGTGATCTGGTGCGCGGTCGCACTGCGCTGGGACTGGATCCCGGAATATGCACCACTGGCCATTGAAGGCGCATGGCGGACAATCTGGATTTTGGTCGTGACCACGGTTGCCGGGTTCCTTCTGGCCATTCCCCTTGGTCTCGCGCAGGCCGTCGGGCCTTGGTATCTGTCCGCACCGGCCAGAACGTTCTGCACGATCATTCGCGGCACACCGCTTCTGTTGCAAATCTGGCTGCTTTATTACGGGTTGGGGTCGCTGTTTCCGCAGATCCCGTGGATCCGTGGCAGTGAGCTTTGGCCTTATCTGCGACAGGCCTGGCCCTATGCGGTTCTAGCGCTGACTCTGTCCTATGCGGGCTATGAGGGCGAGGTGATGCGCGGCGCATTTGCAGGCGTCAACAAGGGGCAGTTGGAGGCCGCCAACGCCTTTGGCATGCCCCGTTTCACAATGTTTCGCCGCATATGGTTGCCGCAGGCGATCCGAAACGTCCTTCCTACGCTGGGGGGCGAGACCATCCTGCAACTGAAAGCCACGCCGTTGGTGGCCACAATCACGGTGGTCGAGATCTATTCTGTCTCGTCCCGCGTGCGGTCGGACTTGTTTATCGTATATGAGCCATTGCTGCTGCTGGCCCTGTTCTACATGGTCATTGCGGGCATCATCGCACTTCTGTTCCGACGGTTCGAGTTGAAGACAGGAGGCCGCCGTTAGGCTGGGAGCGTTGCCAACGCGTCCAGTGCGCGATCCAGCACATCGGCATTGTTTGTATCCATCATCATCATGTGACTGTTGCCAGACGTAAACGCGGTTGCGCCAAGAACGCGCACGGTCTTTGCGCCTTGTGCAAACCAGTCCCAACCTATCGCGCGCGTCTGCCAATCCGAGTCAGTATCAAGGAAATCACCGGCGCAGATCACGATGGGCGGATTCGGCGCGTGGTTTGCATCATCGGGCAGGCCAGAGGGTTCAATCGCAATGATCCCTTCGAACAATTCTGGCGCAGTTGAAAGCGCGTCAAAAGTTACTTCGGCCCCCTGGCTGTGACAGATCACCAGGGCCGGTCCGATCCGTTCCAAAACAGCTTGCAGAGCGGTAGATTGAAGCGGCGTTGTGCCTAGCCAGCGCGGCACAAACTGGCGCGCAAAGGTTTCGAAGTGGCGAACCGGGAACAACTGACCGGGGAAGGGGGTGCGTGTGGCAAAGCCGTCGGCAGGGCCGATGCGGAACAAGGTCCATGCTTCCTCCAGACTGCGCAGGATCGGGTCGCCATCCCACAGACTCGGTGCAAACCCAGCGCGGCCCCGTTCGACATTGTCGACCACATGAACCTCAAATCCGTGTGTCAGCAGAAGGTGCAGCCAGCCGGGTCGCCCATCCGGCGTCGTCTCCCAACAACTGCCGGACATGCCGCCGCCATGGACCAGCACCACCGGCGGGCCGGGGCGGCGGTCTTGCGGCACGAAATACTGCACATAGGCATGTTCGACCGCGAAATGCCCGCGTGGGTCGACAGTAAACGACACGCTGCGGGTGAACTGCACCTTGCGCGGGGTGCCTTCGGTCACGTGCAGATGCCGACCGCCCACGGTGTAAGAACCGAAGTCTTTCAGGTTATAGCTCACGGCGGGGTCCTAGCGGTGTGCAAAACGCCGCGCCCCGGACCGGGACGCGGCGCATAGGATCAATTCAGGTCGGTAAGGTCCTGATATTCGAGATAATTCGCGGCATAGGCGCGGTAGCTGTCGATCACGCGCTTGAACATCTCGTCCTCGGCGGATTTTTCGGCATAGACCTCGTCCGCCGCGGCTCGTAACGCATCCAACACACTGTCGGGCAGGCGCGCGACGTTCACGCCATTGGCGCGGAAGCCCTCCAACACCTCGCTTTGTGCACCAGCAGCCGAACCAAGCGCGTAAAGGTTGGCATCGGCGCAGGACACCTCGATTGCGGTGCGTTGACTGTCGGTCAGTCCGTCCCACTTGTCTTTGTTCATGTAGAACTCGATGAAGCCTGCTGGTTGGTGCCAGCCGGGGAAATAGTAGTTCTTGGCCACCTTGTCGAATCCCAGCAGCTTGTCGACCAGCGGGAAGCTGAGCTCGGTCGCGTCCAGCCGTCCGGTTTCCAGCGAAGTAGAAATCTCGCCCGTGGGCAGGGACATGGCGTTCGCGCCCAGCTTGGCCAGAATGTCGCCGCCAAGCCCGCCGATGCGGATGTTCAGCCCTTGCAGGTCTTCGGGGGAGTTGATCTCTTTGGTGTACCAGCCACCTGCCTCCGACAGGATCACGCCGCAGGCCATAGGCACGAGGTTGTAGGGGGCATAAATCTCGCGCCAAAGTTCAAGCCCGCCGCCATGCTGCAACCAACTGACATAAGACAGTGGGTCGCCGCCGAATGGCACCGAACCAAACAAGGCGGCGGCAGGTTCCTTGCCGCTGGCATAGGCGGCAAAGGACCAGCCTGCGTCGATGGCGCCGACGCTCACATTGTCGAAAATCTCGAAGGGCGGTGACATTTCACCGGCAAGCAGGTAGTTGAATTCCACCTCGCCCCCGGTCAGGGTGGATACGTTCGCTACAAACCGTTTGGCGGTTGGGTCCAGCACCGGCAAACCACCAAAGGCGCTTTGCAGGTTGAAGGTTTCGGCCGTCGCGCTTGTGGCTGCAAGGGCTGCGACAGTCGCCAGCATGTAAGTCGTTTTCATAAGGGTCCTCCCATTAAAATGACGTAAGCCCGGTGATCAAACCGGGAAACAGGATCAAAAGCACCAGCACCAGCACCTGAAGCGCGATGAAGGGCAAAACGCCGCGATAGATTTGCGGTGTCGTCAACACATTGCCTGCCGCACCACGCAGATAGAACAGCGAAAAGCCAAAGGGCGGCGTCAAGAACGAGGTTTGCAGGTTTACGGCCACCAGAATGCCGAACCAGATCAGAAGTGTGTCGCCCGTCAGCCCATTGCCAAAATCCAGCCCCGACACGATGGGCGCGAAGATGGGCATGAGGATAAGGGTAATTTCGAGCCAGTCCAGCACGAAGCCCAGAAGGAAAATCGCACCCATCACCACGGCCAGAACCGTATAGGGACCGGTTCCGAAGGCGGTGATACCTGCCTCGACCAGATCATCGCCGCCTACGCCCTTGAAGACGGCGGAAAAGCAGGTGGCTCCGATCATCACGAACAAAACCATCGACGTTGTTGTGACAGTGCGGGTGGCGGCCTCCATCAGCATGGCAAAGCTGAACTTGCGATATAGCAGGGTGATCAGGACCGCGCCGAACGCGCCCAAGCCGCTGGCTTCGGTCGGTGTGGCCAACCCCACGACGATCGACCCAAGCACCGAAATCACCAGCGCCAGCAACGGTGCAAGATCAAAGATCAGACGCGGCAATGAGATGCTTTCGTGACGAGGTTGCGCAGGCAAGCCCCGCGCGCGCCAGATGATGTAAGCCCCATAGGCCAGCACCAGCAAAAGCCCGGGTCCGATGGCCCCCGCGAACATATCCGGCACCGGGGTCTGCAACTGATCGCCCAACACGATCAGCATGACCGAGGGTGGGATCAAGATCGCCAGCGTGCCAGAGGCCGCGATCAGCCCCGCCGAGGTGGACTTGTCATAGCCGACTTCTTCCAATCGGGGCAGGGCAAGCAGGGCCAGCAGCACAACCGACGCGCCGACGATGCCGGACGAGGCGGCCAGCAAGACACCGATCACGAGGACTGAAAACCCCATCCCCGCCGCGCTGCCGCCCAAGGCTTGCTGGGCCGCTTTCAGCGATCGCTCGGCTGCGCCTGAAATCTCAAGGATCAAGCCCATGAAGATGAACATCGGCACCGCGACCAGCAGCCAATTTGACAGGACATTGGCGTAAATCCGGCTGATCAGCAGGTTGAAATAGGCAATCGGCAGGTCGGAAATCAGGATAAACAACGCTGCAGACCCTGCCAGCACCATGCCGACGCGGTAACCGGTGAAGATCGCGGTCAAGGTCAGACCCGCCATCGCGAGGGGCAGTAAACTGTCGCTCATCGGCTAGCCCGGATCAGGCGGAAAGTTTCGATCAGGATCGCGATGGCCAGTAACCCTAAGCCCAGCGGCAACACTGCTTTGATTAACCAAAGGTCATTCAACCCGCCATTGCGCCCGCCTTCATCTGATGCCCATGCACGCATCATGAACGACCATGCTGCCGGAAGCCCCAATGCGAAGAAAGGTACAGCGAAAAGCAGGTTACCCGCCAGATCAATGCGCGCGCGCGTCCGGTCGCTTCGGTTTTGATACAGGAAATCTACACGTACATGTTTGTTCGCCAGCCAAACCAGCCCTGCCGGGATCAGCCCGGTGACGACCAAAAGATGCCATTGGACATCAAGAAGAGAGTTCAGTGTGACGGCTTTGCCGAACAATGGCAGGGCGGTTGTGAAACTTTTGATCGGATTGATGTCAAAGGCACTGCACGCCACCTGCACCACGATCGCGCACATCATGACGATCAGCGCGACGGCCAGCGTTTTCATGGTGGCTGATCTCAGTCGGTCCAATGCGCCCCCCTCAATTGGCTCATAGGGAACGATAAATCTTCTGAAGGTGCAATGCCTGCTTGCGGAAATGTTGGGGCGGAAAGGGGCGTCGGGTGCAGAGAGCGTCACAGTTTGAGAACAGCCGGCGCAACAAGAAACCGTCAATGATCCACCTCAGATTGGCGCAGATCAGAGCGTACATTATCGAAGCGATATATTGCTTTCCGCAGCGCTCGGGTTTTCAGCGGCGGTGGACGTGTGTTTGTCGGATGGGGGTCCCATGAATGTAAAAGACTATCTGAAGATTGAAAACGCGGCAGTTAACAGCCGGTCCGAGGTCGGTCGGCTGGGAACAGCAATCATTTTATCGTCAGTGTGATGATCTATCCCGAGGCGCGGTTCGCGTGTGTGGATCAGCTTTGCCTGTTGATCGCTGCTGTGGTGATTGGTGCCTTTATGACGATGAACATCGGAGTTCATGACGTAGTCAACATTGTCGGACCCGCAGTTGGGCCTTTCGCGCTAAGCCCGACGGGCGCAGTGGTGGTTGCTGCGCTCGGTGGAGCCGGCGGGGCCATCATGGTGATACGGCAAATGAACAATGAAACAGCGCTCACGCCGGATAATAGTCGAGAGGGAGAAAACAAGCTGTTCACCTAGTCATGATCATATCTGTGGTGCTTGTGAATCTTGCACACTAGGCCAATGCTGTCGGTCCTCTGGCCGGTGTGGTGGATGCGTTAACCCGCATGCAGGGTGGGTTTGATGTGCGAGTTTCTGGAAGCACGGACGAGCAAGGTCGTCGAAGGCGTATTGATGCAGCACCGGAACGAACAGGATTTCGCCACTGTCGAATAAGCGCTGACGTCCTTTCAGAATACTCCGCCCGAGGGCAAGCGACGAACTCTGGATAAGCTGAAGAAGATGGGGGTCAGATGCGGTAATTGACGCCGCCGAACATAAGATGCTTCAAAAGGTATTGAAGCGCCAGTCGATGCGCCGCACATCACTTCTGATGATTGTATCGGCTTGGATCAGTACGGTGCCGGTTTCTGCCGTTTTGGCAGTGATGTTCTTTTTCGTGCCGCGCGGCATGATGCTGCCCTAGGAGTAGTCGCGCCCAATGATGAAAAAATCCCTTCTGCCGATTATCCTTTTGGTGCTTGGCTTCGGTTTCTGGCGTAGCAGTGATTTTCAGGAAATCGCGGCGGGCGTGGCGATTTTCCTGTTCGGCATGCTGATGCTTGAGGATGGCTTCAAGCTGTTCAGCGGCGGCTTTCTGGAAACCGTGCTGGAAAAGGCAACTGGATCGGTCACCAAATCCATGGGATTTGGCATTCTGACGACGACAATAATGCAGTCCAGCTCACTGGTGTCGGTGATCACAATCTCGTTTCTGTCCGCCGGTCTGATCTCGCTGATTGCGGGCGTGGGCATCATCTTTGGTGCCAACATCGGCACCACCACGGGGGCGTGGCTGGTGGCGGGCTTCGGGTTAAAGGTCAACATTGCTTCTTACGCACTTCC
Source organism: Aliiroseovarius sp. F47248L (assembly GCF_023016085.1). Classification (NCBI taxonomy): domain Bacteria; kingdom Pseudomonadati; phylum Pseudomonadota; class Alphaproteobacteria; order Rhodobacterales; family Paracoccaceae; genus Aliiroseovarius; species Aliiroseovarius sp. F47248L. The sequence continues at coordinate 1,061,842 of NZ_JALKBF010000001.1, forward strand.
CATGCTGGCCGTCGCCATTGTGCTGGTGTTCCAGAAAAACAAATATCTGCGTGGGGCCGGGATGGTTTTGGCCGGTCTGGGATTCCTGTTTCTGGGCATTCACCACATGAAAGAGGGGTTCGAGTCCTTTAAGGACCAGTTTGACCTGACCCGGTTCGCGATGACTGGGCTGCTGGGGTTGTTGGTTTACACGCTGGTCGGGGCGGCAGCGACTGTGGTCATGCAGTCCAGTCATGCCACCATGACCTTGATTATCACCGCGTTGGCAGCGGGACAGATTTCTTATGAGAACGCACTGGCGCTGGCGATTGGGGCCAATATCGGCACCACCATTACAGCGATCATCGGATCATTCACGGCGAATTATCAGGGCAAACGGCTTGCGTTGGCACATCTGATCTTCAATGTGGTGACAGCCGGAGTTGCACTGCTGTTTATAAGGCCAATCCGTCAAAGCGTCGATTACATTTCGGCCGGTGTCGGCATCCCTGACACGGATTTCGCACTGAAACTGGCGGTGTTTCACACCATCTTCAACACACTGGGTGTTGTCCTGATGCTGCCGCTTCTGAACCGCCTGATTGAATTTCTGGAACGGGCAGTCACACCGCCTGACGAGGATCTGAGCCAGCCGAAATACCTTTCAGAAGCAGTGGACGAATTTCCGAAAACCGTCGAAACAGCGATGCGGCGCGAGGTGAAGCACCTTTATGACAACGCGGTCGAACTGATCTTGCACGGGTTGAACCTGCACCGGGACGAAGTGTTCGCGTCAAAGGATATCGCTGCCACCGTGCGGTCCAATCGCAAATCAGTCGAGCTTGACATCGACGAGCGGTATGAAGCCCGGATCAAGACGCTCTATTCCGCGATTGTCGAATTTGCCACCCGCATCGGATCGAAGGATATGCCAGCGGATGTGATGGATGACATCTATTCGCTGCGCGACGTGGCCGGGCGAATTGTGCGGGCGGTAAAGGCCGTCAAGCATTTGCGTCGAAACGTCAATCGTTACACGGTACGCCGGCACGGGGCAGCGACCGATCTCTATGATCAGCTTCGCACCGAAATTGCTCGCATTCTTGTCGAAATTCGCCAGCTTGATCTAGCGGATCCCGATGAACGCTCAAGCCTTTGGCTGGATCAGGAGAGGATGCAGGTGGAAACCGACGAGCGCGAGGCAAATACGAGGATTGAGGCCCTGATCCGTCAGCGTGAGCTGAATGCTTCAGTGGCGACGTCATTTCTGAATGATTCCAGTTATGCCTACTCTGCAATGCGCGATTTGCTGGGGGCTGCGCGGGCCTATTACATCGAACGCGAAGATGCGATGGCTGAAGTCGAACACATCCTTGCGCTGGACGATGACGAGTTGATGGCCATCGTTCGGGACGCGATCAAAGACAAACATAAGGATATAGCGCAATAATCAGGCAAGGCAGTCACACGCCCAATACGTTTGGGCCTTGCTGTATGCTGTCGCAACCCGGGGGGGCACTATGGGACTTGAAAGCGCCGTTGAGAAACTGGACAAATATTACAGTCGGCTTGAAAAAGGGAAGGCGCAGAAGATCAAGCCTTCCCATGTCGACAAGATCTTATCGAAGCTCGAAAAGAAAGCCCGATTGCTTAAGGAAGAGTTTGACGAGACGAAGAAGCCATCGAAGAAAGAACGACTGGCTTCGAAGCTCGATATGGTGCGAGAGCAACAAGCGCGCGCCCGTTGGCTGAAAGAGCAGATTGGCGATGCTTGATGGCACTACCCAGACAATGCGAAGTCCTGACGCAATCAGTTCAGCGCAATTTGTAGGGTGTGAGACTTGCCGAGAAGACTTCCATAAACTCCAGCGAGATCATCGAAGGCTGCTTCAGCGTTGGACGGACCAGCGATAATCGATGCGGTATGGATGGCGTGAAGGGGCGATGGTCAAGGCCCTGACCAACATATTTTGCCGCATCCACCGCGCTGACAACCGAGACACCTATCCCTTGGCACACCATCTCGCACGCTGCGGTGAACTGGCGCGATTCCACCAGTGAATTGATGGTGGTATTGGCTTTCTGAAAGGCTTCGTTCAGATCACGAAAAAACGCGCTGTCGCGACGCGTGTGGATCAGATTTTCATTGGCCAGATCTTGTGCACCAATGGTCTTGAGAGAGGCCAGCCGATGCCCTTCGGGAAATACGCACACGGTGCAGATGTCAATATGCTCGCTTTCCACAGCGGGATGACCTTCGAACCCATCGGTAATGCCGAAATCATATTGTTCGCCCACCATCCATTCCAATATACGTTCGGGACGATCAGGTTCTAAAGTGACGCTGACGCCGGGACGGTCGCGCAGAAATGCAGCCACAATTCCGGGCAAGTGGCTGGTTGCAAACCCGGGCAGGCAAGCAATGCGCAGATGCCCGGCCTTCTTGTCGGTTATGTTCTGGCTGGCCTCGGATATCTGGTGCATCGTTTCCAACACCCGCCGAATGTCGGGCAGCAGGAAACGAACTTCCTGCGTCGGCACCAGGCGTCCGTCGCGACGATTGAACAAGTCAAACCCCAATACTTCGCGCAGATCGGACAGAAGGCGACTCACCGCTGGTTGGCTGATGCCCAATTCTTGAGCGCCACGAGTCATAGACCCGTGATGTGTGACGGCCATAAGGGCCTCTAGCTGGCGCAGCCGCAGCGGATGTGACACGTGATCTTCCTTTCCAGACAAGGGCACCGTTACAGTATAATGGTATGTTATAAAACTGTTACACTAAATATTCTTGCATTATGCCATGCGGGATGTAACCCTTTTGCCAGACACGTGGGTCAGGCGGGAAAAACCGTGCCGGTCTGCCCGCGTGGCACACCTGGGAAACGCACCGTTTGTGGTGCAAGGAGGATGATGTGAAAAAGCTTGTGTTTGGCGCAATTGCTGCCGCAACCACTGCGATGTCCCCAATTGGGGCATATGCGCAGACCGAAATTCAATTCTGGCACGCCTTTACCGGCCGTCTGGGCGAGCTTGTGGCCGCACAGGTCGAGGAATTTAACGCAAGCCAAAGCGACTACACCGTCGTCGCCAGCCACAAGGGCAACTATTCCGAGACGCTGAACGCTGGGATCGCAGCCTTCCGCGCAGGCGAACAGCCCCATGTCCTGATGGTGTTCGAAGTGGGCACCGCGACCATGATGGCCGCTGGCGGCGCGATCAAACCTGTCTATGAGGTGATGGCCGAAAGCGGTGCCGAGTTTGACCCCGACGCCTACATCGGCGCTGTCAAAGGCTATTACACCACCACCGATGGCCAGATGCTGTCCTTGCCCTTCAACTCGTCCACGCCCGTTTTGTGGGTAAACCGCGACGCGATGGAAGCGGCAGGTGTCGATCCCGACACTGACCTGTCGACATGGCAGAACGTCGATGCGGTGCTTGAGCAGTTGAAGGCTGGCGGCGAAGACTGCCCGCTTGTCACTGCGTGGCAAAGCTGGATTCATCTGGAAAACCTGTCAGCCTATCACGACGTGCCGTTTGCCACCCAAGACAACGGCTTTGCCGGTCTGGACACCGAGCTTGCGTTGAACGGCGAAGCACAGGTGGCGCATTTGGCCAAGATGGGCGAATGGGCCAAGGATGGAGAGTTCATCTATACCGGACGCCGCAACGAAGGCGGTGCCAACTTCCGCGCTGGCGAATGTGCGTTGTTTACTGAAAGTTCAGCAGGCTACGCGGGCATCAAAGCCGAGGCTGAGTTTGCCTTTGACGTGCGTCCGCTGCCCTACTGGGAAGGCGTCGGCAATGCGCCGCAAAACACCATCATCGGTGGCGCGTCCCTATGGGTTATGCAGGGCCACGAGGCCGAGGAATACAAGGGCGTGGGTGAATTCCTGTCCTTCCTGTCCTCGACCCCGGTTCAAGCGAAATGGCACCAGGACACCGGCTATCTGCCAATCACGGTCGCCGCGGGTGAAGCCACGAAAGAAGCTGGGTTCTATGACGAAAACCCCGGCACCGATGTGGCTGTGATCCAGATGACGGCCAAAGAGCCGACCGCCAATTCCAAGGGCATTCGTCTTGGGTCGTTTGACCAAATTCGTGGCATCATCGACGAAGAGCTGGAAGGCATCTGGGCCGGTGACAAAACCGCGCAAGAGGCGATGGACAGCGCCAAGGAACGCGGCGACGCGCTTCTGCGCCGGTTCGAGCAAGCCAACAAGTAAGTCACGCATCAAGACGGCGGGCCATTTCGGCCCGCCGTTTCCATTCCGAGGGCTCACATGGAAAAACGCGTCACCTTTCGCGGCTGGTTATTGCCGCTGTGCCTGATTGCGCCGCAAGTCATCATCTCGGCTGTGTTTTTCTTTTATCCGGCGGGGCAGGCGATCTGGCAGTCGCTGTTCATTCCCGACCCGTTCGGACTGTCGATGCAGTATGTGGGCTTGGGCAATTTCGAATACCTGCTGTCGGACAAGTTCTATCGCGCATCCTTCGTGACGACGGGAGTATTCTCGATCCTCGTGACGCTTGTCTCGATGATTCCAGCGCTGTTTCTGGCTGTGATGGCGGACCGTCTGATCAAGGGGGCGGGAGTCTACCGCACGCTGCTGATCTGGCCCTATGCGGTCGCGCCTGCTGTGGCCGGGGTGCTGTGGCTGTTCATGTTCAACACCCGCGTCGGCGTGGTGTCGTGGTATCTGGGCCAGCTGGGCTATGATTGGAACCACGTTCTGAACGGCAACGAGGCGATGGGGCTGGTCGTTGTTGCCTCGGCTTGGGGGCGGATCAGCTATAACTTCCTGTTTTTCTTTGCCGCCTTGCAAGCGGTGCCGCGTTCGGTGATCGAGGCTGCGGCGATTGATGGCGCCCGTTTCTGGCGGCGCTTTTTCACCATCGTCCTGCCGCTTCTGTCGCCCACCACCTTCTTCCTGCTGGTGGTCAACGTGGTCTATTCCTTTTTTGAGACCTTCGGCGTAATCCACACCATCACCTCGGGCGGGCCGCAGCAATCGACGACGATCTTGGTTTATAAAGTGTTTTCTGACGGGTTTGTCGGGCAGGATCTTGGATCAAGTTCAGCGCAGTCAGTGATCCTTTTGATCGTGGTTGGGCTGTTGACTGTGCTTCAGTTCAAGTTTGTCGAAAAAAGGGTGCATTACTGATGGCCCGCGAAGTACATGGCATGGTCGAAAAACGCGGGGCAGGGCTGTGGCTGACCCATGTCTTGATGATCCTGGGCGTGTTGATCATCTTCTTCCCGATCTGGCTGGCGTTTGTGGCCTCGACCGTCACGCAGCCGGAAATCGTGCGCCCGCCGATGCCGCTTTGGCCCGGTGACCAGTTCTTTGAAAACTACAAGGCGGCGCTGTTTTCCGGCGTGAACGTGCCGGTCGCGACGATGTTGTTCAACTCGCTGGTGATGGCGATTGGCATCGCGGTGGGCAAGATCATCATCTCGCTGCTGTCAGCCTTCGCCATCGTCTATTTCCGCTTTCCGGGGCGGACGTTCTTTTTCTGGATGATCTTCCTGACCCTGATGCTGCCGGTCGAGGTGCGGATCGTGCCGACTTACGAGGTCGTCGCTGGCTTCGGGATGCTCAACAGCTATTCCGGCCTGATCTTCCCACTGATCGCATCGGCCACCGCGACCTTCCTGTTTCGCCAGTTTTTCCTGACCATTCCCGATGAACTGGCCGAGGCCGCGCGCGTCGACGGTGCCCGCCCGATGCGGTTTTTCTGGGACATCGTCGTGCCGATGAGCCGCACGAATGTCGCGGCGCTGTTCGTAATCCTGTTCATTTATGGCTGGAACCAATACCTCTGGCCGCTTCTGATCACCACGGACCCGGAAATGAACACCATCGTCATGGGCATCAAGCAGATGTTCCCGTCGGGCGATGACGTGGCTGATTGGCCGGTGATCATGGCGACCTCGATCCTTGCGATGATCCCGCCGGTGATCGTTGTCGTGTCGATGCAGAAACTGTTCATCCGCGGCCTAGTAGATAGCGAGAAATAATCCATGGCGACTGTCACGCTGAAAGATATCAAGAAAAGCTTTGGCCCCGTGGATGTGATCCACGGCATCAGCGCCGAGATCGAGGATGGCGAGTTTATCGTGATCGTCGGCCCGTCGGGCTGTGGCAAGTCCACACTGTTGCGTATGGTAGCGGGGCTGGAAACCGTCACCTCGGGTGAGGTGCTGATCGGCGGTGAACGTGCCAACGAGAAAGAGCCGATGGACCGCGACATCGCCATGGTGTTCCAGAACTACGCGCTTTATCCGCATATGTCGATGGCGCAGAACATGGGCTACGGGCTGAAGATCGCAGGTCTGCCGAAGGACGAGATTGCCCGCAAAGTGCGCGAGGCCGCTGAACTTTTGCAGCTTGAGGCATTACTGGACCGCCGCCCCAAGCAATTGTCCGGCGGTCAGCGCCAACGCGTCGCCATGGGTCGCGCCATCGTGCGCGAACCGGCTGTGTTCCTGTTTGATGAACCGCTGTCGAACCTCGACGCCAAGCTGCGCGTTCAGATGCGGCTTGAGATCAAGGAGCTGCAGTCAAAGCTCGGCATCACCGCGCTTTACGTCACCCACGATCAGGTCGAAGCGATGACCATGGCCGACCGCATGATCGTCATGAACGGCGGCGTTGCTGAACAGATTGGCACGCCGCTTGAGGTCTATGAAACGCCTCGGACACTTTTCGCCGCGCAGTTCATCGGCAGCCCTGCGATGAACATTCTGGATGCAGAGGTTCGGGGCCGTGTGGTGCGAATCGACGAGGCCGACATAGCCCCAACCGCGCATCACGACGGGCCGGTCAAACTGGGCATTCGTCCTGAACATGTGGAGCCTGACGACAACGGACCCTTGGCTCTATCGGTGCAATTGTCAGAACCGTTGGGCGCCAATACGCTGCTGCATGGTCGGCTGGCGGGCACGGGCACCGAATTTACGGCCAGCCTACCGGGTGTGCATCACACTCAGGATCGGGGTCAGGTGTTGCGCCTGTCAGTGCAAACCGGGCAGGCACATCTGTTTGACGCAGAAACACATCTCAGGATCGATGGGTAAGGTCTTCCGTCGTCGGCTTAATCGGCCAAATCGTTTGATAGCTGACCGCAAGGCGCGTCAAATCTTCTGCGCTCATGTCCTTTGTTTGCCACGCTTTCACAGCTACGCCCAGCATTCGGGGCATTAACATTGGCCAGATTTGTTCGTCCTTTGTGGTGAATTCAGACCAAAAGGTGCCCTGTACGCCGATGATCCGATCCTCCAGTGCTGGGTCTGGCACGGGGTTCCAATTGATCGTGTCGGCCAGCGATATGAAGGCCGCCCAGCTTGCCCCCCAATCGTCCTGGTCGTTCGTGTGCGCCATATCCAGATAAACATGCTGCGCTGGCGACATCACCACGTCATAGCCCGCGCGCGCCGCGTCCAGACCCGGCCCTTGTCCGGTCCAACTAAACAGAATGGCGTTGTGACCGATGCCGCCATTTGTCCCTTGCGCAGCCTCTTCCCACGCGGCGGGGCGTTGACCGTTCTGTGCAACGGTGCTTGCCAGTTTGGCGATAGTCCAGCCTTGCAGGTCTTGCGTTGTCTCCAATCCTTCCTCTGCCATCAGCGCGCGTGCTTTGGGCGACCCCATCCATGTGTCCTTGGGCAGTTCATCGCAGCCCAGATGCAAATGGCCGAAGGGGAAAAGGTCGCCGACCTCGCGGACGATGGTTTCCAGCACCTCCCACGTCCTGGGCATGGCAGGGTTCACGCAATTACCCTGATACCCCTGAACCGAGGTCTCTGGCCCATTGTCCGCCGGGTCGCGTGTGTCGGGAAATACTTGCGTCACAGCAAGCGCGTGGGCAGGGGCTTCGATTTCGGGCATCACCTCAATGTTCAGAGCCGCAGCGTAGGCGATGATCGCGCGCGCGGTGTCTTTGGAATAGCTGCCGCCCGCCTCAATCGCTCCGGTAAACAGTGCAGGTAGCAGGTGACCTTCACCGCAGAACTCGGTCTTGCGCCAAAGTTCGGGGTAGCTGTCGATTTGCAGCCGGAACGCCTCGTCATCAGTGAAGTGCCAGTGAAAACGGTTCAGTTTCAACAGCGCCATCAGGTCCAGCAAGTCCAGAATGGTCTGTGGTTGGTAATAGTGGCGCGCTGTGTCCAGATGTTGTCCACGCCAGCCGAACCGGGGCGCATCAGTGATCACACCGCAAGGCAACGGCCCGGCTTGCATCAGGGTAAGCAGGGTGATGCCGGCATAAAACCGTCCCCCATAATCGCCCGCAGTGATCTGAACGCCGGTGGAGGTAATTTTCAGCCGATATGCATCAGCCTGCATGTCAGCGGTCTTGATTACAACAGGGAACGACCCGTCGAAGGACCAGCCCCGCCGTTGCGCAAGACCAGCAACCGCGCTTAACGCGTCGTCGCTGCATTGCACGCCGGTCACGTCAATCGTGCCGCCGCTTGGTGTCCATTTCTCCGGTTGCGGGACCAGGGGCAGGCCATCAAAGGGGCCAAGGTCCGGCAGAGTGTGCGGAGTGCAGCCTTTGGGTTCGTATGGCAAGGCAATCACATCATTTCGCGTCCGCAGATATGGTCCTTGCGGCATCCACGCGCGGTTTGCTGCTGTATGCCCGTGAGTGTACTCCACGACCACCTCGTGCGGTTGCCCAGCTTTCAGGTCGGGCAGGGCCACCTCGGTGAAACTGCCCATGCCGCGCAACCGTTCACCGCCCGCGGTGGCCGTCATCGGGGCCATGCCTGAAAAGCAGAAGACCGGCGCCGTCAGGTCCCAATCCGAGGTGATTGTGCATATCATTTTCGCGCCGTTCAGGCGGCAGGTATAGTCCATTTCAGTCCAATCTCAGTTCAGACACAAAGTCATAGATATCAGAGCGGTAAAGACCGCTTGTAAATTCGATGGGTCGGCCGGTACTCAGGTATCCGGTGCGCTCGATCTTTAGAACCGCAGCTCCTTCGGGCAGGTTGAACATCTGTGCGTCTGCTGTGGTCAGGTTGGTGGCCGTGACCCGCTGGATCGCGCGGGTCGGGGCCTGTCCGGTTTTGCGCAGAAGCGCATAAAGCGACACATCGATCTGTTCAGGGTGGGGCAGAATGTCACCGGGCAGAGATGATCGCTCCAGCGCCATGGGTGTTCCACTGGCGCTGCGCAAGCGTTCGATCCGGGCCACCCGATCAATGGCGGACAGACCCAGCGACATCATTTCCTCGCTGGTGGGGCGAAACAGGCCGAGCGACAGCGTTTTACTGGTCGAAGTCATACCACGCGCCTGCATGTTCTCGGTAAAGGACACGAGCGAGGACAGGGATTGTTCCAGCTTGGGAGCGGTAGCACGCACGAACGACCCGGCACCCTGGCGCTGTTCGATCAGCCCGTCGTCAACCAGTTTGGAAATCGCTTTACGCACTGTGACGCGGCTGACATCGGCCGCATCGGCCAGATCGCGTTCCGGCGGAAGTTGATCGTCGGGGGCCAGATCACCCGACTGGATCGCCGACCGGATATGGCGATGAAGTTGCAGATAGCGCGGCCCGCGTCCCTGCTGAAACCATGCGTCTGGTGAAAGCCATTCGGTCCGCGCCTGCATCCTGTATCCGATCTTGTTTGGTATCTAAAAATAATACCAAAGTGATCTATTTGGCAAGATGATTATTCGCCAAGGATACCATCTAAGCGGTTATAGCATTGAAAATAAGAACAAATATAAAAGACCATATGTAGTGGTATTATAATGGTAGTCAAAATCGACCTCCAATGGTAGAAATTGGTATACGCCTCGATTCGCTTGGGGTGCCACTGGGGGAAATCAATGGCAGACGTGATGCACGCAGAAGGTTCCGCGACCGGTAAAGAGGCACGCAAATCCATTTCCGAAAGCCTGTTCGCGTGGCTTCTTGTTGGCCCAGCGATGATCTTCATCGCAGTGATCGTCGCCTGGCCGCTGGCCGAGACCATTCGTTTGTCGTTCATGGAAGCCGGGTTGGGCGGCGAGAGATTCATCGGTTTAGAGAACTACCAAGACCTTGCCGAAAGCCGAAAATTTCATCAGACCATCGTGCGCACCTTCTATTGGATGTTTCTCTCGGTCGCATTGAAGCTGGTGCTGGGTCTGATCGGTGCAACGCTTCTGAACGCTGCAGTGCCGGGCCGCGCGTTGTTTCGTGTTCTGGTCATGCCCCCCTGGGTCATTCCCATCGCGATTGGCTGTATTGGGTGGCTGTGGCTTTACAACGGTTACTTCGGCGTGCTGTCGGGCATGATGATGCGCCTTGGCATCACCGATGTACCGTTCGAGTTTCTTGCCCAGAAGCAATCGGCCTTTTATTCCGCCATTGCCACCGATGTCTGGGTCGGTGTGCCGATGGTCACGCTGTTTTTTCTGGCCGCGATGCAAGGGGTCAGTCGAGATCTGTACGAGGCTGCATGGGTTGACGGGGCAGGGCGCTGGTATCGGTTCCGCCGCATCACCATTCCGCAGATCATGCCAGTGATCGTGTCGATGTCGCTTCTGTCCGCCATTTTCACCTTCAACAGTTTCGAGATCATCTGGATCCTGACCGAAGGCGGCCCGCGCGGTGCGACAACAACCCTGATCGTTGACACCTATAAGACCGCCATCGGCAACTACAAATTCGGAGAAGGCTCCGCCCGCGCGGTGATCATCGTGCTGCTGCTTGGCCTGTTTTCACTCGCCTATCTGTTCTTCCTGAACAAGGTGAACAAGAAATACGGAGCGAAGTAAGATGATGGACCGTTACACAAAACTTCAGATCGTTGGCATCTATGCCTGTCTCGCGGTCTTCCTGACCTTCATCCTTCTGCCGTTCTTCGAGATGTTCATGGCGTCGCTGCGTCCGCTCGAGCACCTGTTCCGCAGCCCCTATCAATTCTGGTCGGATGATTTCAGTTTTGATGCCTACAAGCAGATGTGGGTGACGGTGCCGCTTCTGGGCCGCTATATTTTTAACTCGATTTATATCTCGTTCATGGTGACCGGGCTGACGATGATCTTTGTTGTGCCCGCAGCCTATGCATATGCGCGGTTGCAGTTTCCGTTCAAGAACCTGTCGCTGGGTATCTTTCTGGGGGTCAACATGTTCACTGGTGCGGTGCTGTTGATCCCGCTGTATCGGGTGCTGCGCACCATGGGGCTTTTGAACACCTATTGGGCGATGATCGTGCCGGGCGTGGCCTTCCTGATCCCTACCGGTATCTGGCTTCTGCGTTCGTATCTTGAAAAGATCCCGCGTGAACTTGAGGAAGCGGCATTCGTGGACGGTGCCTCGCGCCTTTACACCCTACGCCGTGTGGTACTGCCGTTGGCAACTCCGGGCCTGATTGTGGTCGGCGTGGCTGTGTTCATCGGTGCGTATGCGCAGCAATTCCTGTTCGCAATCACCTTCAACCAGACCCGCGAGCTGCAACCGCTGCCTGCCGGTCTTTATGAGTTCATCGGCTATCAGTCGGTGACTTGGAACGAAATGATGGCCGCGGCTCTGGTGGGTGTTCTGCCAGTCATGATCATCTTTTTGTTCCTGCAAAAATACCTTGTCGCAGGCCTGACAGCCGGTGCGGTCAAGGAATAATCCAACCAAGGGAGAGACCAAAATGAATGTAACCAAACTGTCATTGGCGGCACTGCTGCTGTCAGGCTCGGCGATGACCGCCTCGGCTGATACGGCTGAACTGCACTTCATCATGTGCGGCGGCGAAGTGCGTGAAGCGGATCAAAAGACCGTGGATGAATTTGTTGCCAAGCACGAAGGCGTCACCGTCAATCTGGAAGCCGTGCCATGGGGCACCTGTCAGGACAAGTCGCTGACGCTGGCCGCGGCCGGTGATCCGCCCTCGATTGCCTATATGGGATCGCGCACCCTGCGCCAGATGGCCAATAACGACCTGATTGTTCCGGCTAATATCTCATCCGACACACCCTATCAGGAAGGTGTTTTGAACACTGTCACCATTGAAGGGCAGGCTTGGGGCTATCCGCATGCGTTTTCGACCAAAGCGCTGTATATCAATTGCGGCATCATTGAAGAAAGCGGTCAGGAATGCGTCGCGCCCAAAACCTGGGACGAGATGTATGCCATGGCCAAGGGTGTGGTCGATAACACGGATGCAGCGGGCGTCGGCCTTGCCGGTAAAGACTTCGACAACACGATGCATCAGTTCCTGAATTACCTCTATTCCAACGGTGGTGTGGTAATCGATTCAGCGACTGGCGAAAACAAGCTGGATAGCCAACAGACCCGCGAGACGCTCGAGTTCTATGGCAAGCTGGTGGACGTGGCGCAGGAAGGCCCGACCGCGTGGGAACGTGATCAACTGAAAGACCTGTTCAACGACGGCAAGATCGCCATGTATGTTCAAGGCCCGTGGGGTTATGGCCAGCATAATGAGGACATCAACCAACTGGTTGCCCCCGTGCCCGCAGGCCCGTCGGGTGAAAGCGGCACGATCCTGATCACTGACAGCATCGTTGTTTTCAAAGGTACTGGCCATGAAGAGTTGGCCCATGAGTTGGCACAGATGATCACCTCGGGTGACAGCCAGTATGATCTGGACAGCAGCTGGGGCCTGACACCGATCCTTGATTATGCCGCGCTTGGCAAAACGGATCTTTATTACGAAACCGGCATCTGGCCGAACTTCACCGCGACAATTTCGACTGGCGGACCCGAGCCTCTGGTTGAAGATTTCAAATCGCTTCAGTCGGTGTTCACCAACATGGTTCAAGGCATCATCCTGAAGGATGACACCGTGGACAATCTGGTGACCATTGCGGGTGAAGAGCTGGACGAAGCGCTTTAAGCCAATCCTCCCTGGTTTGGGCAGCGCATGTCGTTGCCCAAACCGCCCCCCTTACGTTTCATCAAAAGGATGCCCAGAGCATGGCGACACTTGACCTGAATGCGATCAGCAAATCCTTTGGCGCAGCCAAGGTGCTGCATGACATCAGCCTTGCGATCGAGGACAAGGAATTCGTTGTCTTTGTCGGTCCATCGGGCTGCGGGAAATCTACCCTATTGCGTATCATTGCCGGGTTGGAAGAGGCCACATCCGGCCAGATCATCATTGGCGGCAAAGATGTCAGCAAAGCGCATCCAGTAGACCGCGGAATCTCGATGGTGTTTCAGTCCTATGCGCTCTATCCGCATCTCAGCGTTTACGAGAACATTGCCTTTCCGTTGCGGGTCCAAAAGATGGACGCAGCAGAGTTGAACAACCGCGTGCAAAAAGCCGCCGCGATCCTGCAACTGACAGACAAGTTGCAGTTGAAGCCGGGGCAGTTGTCTGGCGGTCAGCGCCAACGCGTGGCCATCGGACGGTCGATCGTGCGCAACCCGAAAGTTTTCCTGTTCGATGAACCCTTGTCGAACCTCGACGCCGCGTTGCGCGGCGACATGCGGGTTGAACTGAGCCAGCTTCACCGTGATCTGGACGCTACCATGGTCTATGTCACCCACGATCAGATCGAAGCGATGACCATGGCCGACCGTATCGTCGTGCTGAATGGTGGCCGTGTCGAACAGTTCGGCAGCCCGATGGAGTTGTATCACCATCCTGCAACCAAATTCGTGGCCTCGTTCATCGGCCAGCCCAATATGAACCTGATCCCGGCCAGTGTCGCGGGTGTAGATGCATCGGGCGTGATGGTTGAGCTTGATGGCGGACACCGCATGGCGCTGCCTGTGGCATCCTCCACCGTTCGCAAAGGCGACAAAGTCGAGGTCGGTATCCGTCCCGAACATGTCAACATGGGCGACAGCGGTCTGGACATCTCGGTCAACGTGCTGGAGCGTCTGGGCGGCACGTCAATCACCTATGGAACCATTGGCAATGGCACGCGGTTCTGCGCGGCGCTGCCCGGTGACGCAGCAATTGAAGAGGGCCGTAACCTGACCCTGAGCGTGGCCCCCGAAAACTGCCATGTCTTTGATGCCAACGGCGACGTGTTGCGCCGTCAGGCTGCACCGGAGATGGTTGCATGAAAGTCGTCACCGCTGGGATCGGTCTGCGCGCAGGCCATGTGCTTTCAATCCTGAAAGAAACCATGCCACAGGTCGAGTTTGTCGGGTTCTATGACCCGCAACCGGCCCATCTGGACATGATCGGCACGGATATTCCGCGCTTCGACGATGTGGCTTTGATGCTATCAAAGACGCAGCCTGATCTGTTTTTTGTCGGTTCACCCAATGTCTATCACCTTGAGCATATAAAGCTGGGGCTTGAAGCTGGCGTACGCATTTTCACCGAAAAACCGGTGGTGACGACGCGCGCGGACACGTTCGAACTGGCGCGGCTTTTGGCCGAATATGGCACCGATCAGGTAATGGTTGGGCTGGTGCTGCGCTACTCGCAGCACATGGTCGATCTGCGCGCGGTACTGGACCAGCTTGGGCCGATAACTTCGCTTGAAGCGAACGAACACATTCCGCCCTATCACGGTGCATTTTTCATGCGCGACTGGCGACGCAAAAACGTGTTGTCCGGTGGCTTCATGTTGGAAAAATGCTGCCATGATCTGGATATCTACAACATGGTCACCCGCTCACGGCCTATGCAGGTGGCAAGCTTTGGCGGTAAGAAATCCTTCCTTCCAGAGTTCTCCCCGGCGACCAACACCGAAACCGAGATCGCGCAGCGTAAATCAAGCGTCTGGGAAAGCGCCCCGGACCCTTACAACTCGGATGGAGATATCATCGACTTTCAGACCGCGATTCTGAGCTACGAAAGCGGGGCGTCGATGGCGTTTCACACCAACTTGAACGCCCCTGATGACCACCGCCGGTTCTGTGTGTTCGGCGCTCTGGGAATGGCCGAAGGCGATTTTGTGCGCGGTTATCTCAAGGCGACAGCACGCGACGGAACCATCATTGCGGATCACGACTACACCAAGATGGACAAAAAGCATGCCTCGGCACATTACGGGGCGGATCACATGATGGTGGCCGATATCGCGGAATTTCTGCACGGCAAGACGGACAGCTTGCCCGTCGGTGTTGTCGATGCATTGGAAGCCGGTTTGGTCGCAATGGCGCTGGACGAGGCACGAATAAGCGGCGGCATGATCGATATGCGTGCCACCTGGGAAGAATTTGACAGTTATGGACTACGCACATGAGCATTGAAACGAAGACCCACGGTCATCTGATGGCCTCTGAGAGCGCCGAAGCGATGGACGTATTCTGCCAAACCGCCACCCAAGATGTGGCGGCCGCAGATATGGCAAACGCCCGTGCAATTTATACCGTTGCACGCGGATCGTCTGACGCGGCGGCCAACATTCTGTCCTATGAATTCATGCGCGAAATGTCGGTGCCGGTCACGTCACTTCCTCCGTCGGTGTTTTCGTTGGGCAGAGGGGTTGATCTGAACGGGTTCGGAACCTTGGTGATAAGCCAATCGGGTGCGAGCGACGATCTTGTGCGTGCAGCCCGAGGGGCAGGGGTCAGCGGTGCCAGCGTAGTGGCGATCACCAACCAGCCTGACAGCCCCGTGGAAAGCGTTTCTGCAACCACCGTTCCCATTGGGGCGGGCCCGGAACTGGCGGTGCCTGCGACCAAGACCGTCATCGGATCGGTTGCGGCTGGTATGGCGCTGTTGGGGGGCATTGTTCCTGACTACAAATCCCGTGTTGCAGCGGCTGTTGCGGCACTTTCTGGCCAAACCACTACACATCCGCGCGCCAAGGCGCTTCAGGCAGCACTGTTGCGGGCGCGCAATGTCTATGTGATTGGGCGCGATACCGGTTATGGGGCTGCGCATGAGGTTGCGTTGAAGCTCAAAGAATGCTGCGCCCTGCATGCCGAGGCTTATTCGTCATCCGAAGTGTTGCACGGCCCCTTACAGCTGGCGACCAATCCATTGATGGTGTTGATCCTTGATACTGGCACAGCCCCAACTCAAGACAGTTTGAATCAAGCCGAAGCGCGGTTCAAGAGTGTTGGATGTGATGTGCATCGTATTGCACCGGAGGATCTGGAAGGGCTTGCAGCTTCTGATCTGACCCCTGCAGCGTCGGCTGCCGTGCTTTTGGCAATAATGTATCCGGTTATCCTGAACACCGCACTTGCCTTGGGGTTGGACCCCGACGCGCCTGAAACTTTGTCGAAAGTGACGCAAACAACATGACGCATTCATCGGAAAATTGGGCGACATGGGGTGAAATCCATCGCCAGCCCGCCATCTGGTCTGACTGGAGTAAAGTGCTTGACGTGGATGGGCTGCGTGGCTGGATCGCCGCACAAAACTATGACGAGGTCTGGTTCTGTGGCGCAGGCACGTCGGCCTATATTGGTGATATCATCGCAGCGGGTGTTCCAGGAATGCGCGCGGTGCCCAGCACTGATCTCGTGGCGACGCCGAAAGCGTTTTTGAACAACGTGAAGCCTTTGGTCGTCAGCTTTGGCCGGTCGGGCAACAGCACGGAAAGCATCGGCATGCTGGACGCATTGGACGCGTTGGCACCAGACGCGCCGCGTCTGCACATAACCTGCAACAAGGATGGTGCGCTGGCCACACGTGGCTCGCAAGGGCCGATGAAGGTGATCGTGCTGCCTGAAGCTACCCACGACGCAGGTTTTGCGATGACCAGTAGCTTTTCAACCATGTTTTACACAGCGCTGGCTTTGTTCGATGAACCTTTTGATGTGCCTGCGCGCCTGTCGGCTTTGGCAGGTCAAATGGCGGCGCTTTTGCCACATCTTCGGGGCATCAAGCGCCCTGAACGCGCGGTCTATCTCGGCTCTGGTCCCTTGGCCTATGCCGCACGTGAAGCAGCGTTGAAAGTAATGGAGCTGTCAGCCGGTCAAATTCCCGCTCTTTGGGACAGCACGCTGGGCTTTCGCCACGGGCCAAAATCCTTTGTGACTGATAATACTGCAATCACAGTTTTCACCAGCCCGGATACGCCAACATGTGATTACGATGCGGATCTTGTGGCCGAACTGCGTGCGCAGTTTCCCAAGGCGCGTGTCACGTCGGTTGGACCAAACGGAGATATCGACATCCCGATGCCGTTCGGGCCCATATGGGCCGCACCCCTTTGCGTCGCGCTGGCGCAGATATCTGGCGTAGAATGGGCCAATCAACTGGGTCTTAACGTGGATGATCCGTTCTCGGGGCAAGGCACGCTCAGCCGCGTTGTGTCGGGTGTGAAGCTCTATCCGGTGGCGCCATGATCGCAGCTGGCATTGACCTTGGCGGCACCAAGATCGAGGTGCAAGTGTTCGACGACGACTGGTCGGTCGCACAGCGTCATCGTGTGCTGACCCCCGCCGAATATGAACCGTTGGTTGCAGCCATAGCCGACCAGATCCGCTGGGCGGATGACAAGGTCGGCCAAGCTGTACCGATCGGAGTTGGGGCAGCAGGACTTTTGCACCCCGATACCGGCCTTGCGTTGACGGCAAACCTTGCCGCGTCAAACAAGCCGTTCAAACGTGACATAGAAACCGCCATTGGGCGTCAGATTACTTATGTAAACGATTGCCGTGCGATGGCCCTGTCCGAAGCGATTTTCGGCATCGGCAAGGGTAAACGCACGGTCGTGGCGTTGATCCTTGGCACGGGCATCGGCGGCGGGATCGCTGTGGATGGAACGATCCTGCAAGGTCCTACCCTGACCGGGGGCGAATTCGGCCATACGGCAGCGCCCGCCCATCTGGTTGCCAGATACGATTTGCCGGTTGTGCAATGTGGGTGTGGGCGTATGGGATGTACCGAAACCTATATCGCCGGTCCCGGGATGAACCGCCTGGCCAAGGCATTGACCGGGCAAGATCTAACGCCGCCCGACATTGCGACGCGTCGCACAGGGGACATGGCGCAAGTCTGGTCCGTTTGGTGCGAGATGACGGCCGAACTATTGCATACACTAACAATGACGGTTGATCCCGACCTGATCGTTCTGGGCGGGGGGCTTAGCCGGATTGAAGGTGTCGTTGATGACCTGAGTAACGCCGCGCTCCGCGCGCAAATTGGAACCTTTGGCACGGCAAAACTGGCTTTGGCTGAAGGCGGAGATACAAGCGGTGCACGTGGCGCTGCCTATGCTGCTTGGCAGGCTGAAAGGACAGAAAATGGCTGATCCGCTGCGCGATATCGTGGTTCGAAACAGGGCGGGAGCGAAAGCGGCGATCCCGTCGGTCTGTTCGGCGCAACCCGACGTGCTGCGCGCATCCTTGTTGCGTGCGCAGGCGCTTGACCGCGCCGTGGTGATTGAAGCCACAAGCAATCAGGTCAACCAGGATGGCGGCTATACCGGGATCACTCCGGACGGCTTCATCGGTTATGTCCATGACATTGCAGATAAATCAGGTGTGGACCGCGATCGCATCATCTTTGGAGGTGACCACCTTGGCCCGCAAGCGTGGCGCGTAAGGCCAGCCCAAGAGGCAATGGACAAGGCGCGTGTGCTGGTGCGTGACTATGTAAAAGCCGGGTTTCGCAAGATCCACCTGGATTGTTCGGAAGGCTGTGCAGGCGAGCCTGCGCAACTGGGTGACGAAAAGACCGCAGAACGGTCCGCCGATCTGGCGCAGGTCTGTGTTGACGCTTGTGACAATGCCCTGGATGGCCTTTTGTTTGTCATCGGCACAGAGGTGCCACCGCCGGGTGGCGCGCGCGTGGACGAGGAGGGCGATATTCCCCCCACTGACTCGTCGGCGGCCAAAGCCACGTTGGACGCGCATGCGAACAGCTTCGGCGATATGGCAACCTTGATTGGCGGTCTGGTTGTGCAGCCGGGTGTCGAATTCAGCCCGACTGCCGTACATCACATGCCATTGGAGCGTGATCCCGGCCTTCTGGCCGCGTTGGACAGCTGGTCTGCTGTCTGCCTTGAAGCGCATTCGACGGATTATCAACACCCGGCCGTCTTCCCGCGCCTGGCTGAACTTGGCTTTGCCTTTCAGAAGATCGGTCCCGCCCTGACTTTCGCCTATCGACAGGCGCTTTATGCACTGGATCAGATCTGTGCCGCACCCGGTTCACTTGAAGCTGAAATGGAGAAGGTGATGCTGGCAAACCCCGCCTATTGGCAGGGGCATTATCACGGGGATGCAAAGGCGCTGTATCATCAACGTCATTTCGGGCTGGCCGACCGCATTCGCTATTACTGGCCTGACCCGGCCGCGCAGACGGCGGTGGCCGCGTTGCGAAGCGGGTTTGATAGCCCGATCCCGAACGCAGAGCTGCAAAAGGTGTTCGACGATGACGTGCTGACCCGCGCAGAGCAACTGACGGGCGATCAGGTGCAACGACTGATTGATGCACAGATACAACTTGCACTCGATCCCTATTTCTTTGATGAGGCGACATGATGGACCTCTGGATCACCCCCGACCACTTGTTTGATGGTCGCGATTTGCACAGCGGAAAATCTGTGCGGGTTCACGATGGGCGCGTCGTTGATCTGGCCAATGCACGGACGGATGCCACCCGCGTGCCCGGTCTATTGACGCCCGGTTTCGTGGACTTGCAAGTCAATGGCGGGGGCGGTGTTCAGTTGAACTCGACCCCGACAGCCGAGGGGATGCAGATCATCGCCGATGCTCATCGGACTTTCGGAACGGTCGCTGTTTTGCCGACTGTGATCACCGATAAACCCGATGTAATCGACCGCGCAGCCGATGCTGCCATTGCCGCAAAAGGGCGGCAGGGCATTGTGGGGCTGCATATCGAGGGGCCACATATTGCAATGGAGCGACGTGGCACCCATTCTCCTGACCTTGTTCGTCCACTGGATGCACGCACTATGACCACGGTGACACGCCTGCGCGAGGCCGGTGTCTCTGTGATGATCACGCTGGCCCCCGAGGCCGCGACGCTTGAGCAGATTGACCAGTTGGCGAAGCTAGGGGCTGTCGTTTCGTTGGGCCACACAGATGCGACGGCAGAGATGATGGTAGCTGCCTTCAAAGCGGGAGCAAGCTGCGCCACACATTTGTTCAATGCGATGTCCCCAATGGTGGGACGAGCACCCGGAGCGGTCGGAGCGGTGATCAACTCGACCTGCTACAGCGGGATCATTTGCGACGGACATCACGTGGCGGATGAAATGGTCGGACTGGCCATCCGCGCGCGTCCTGTGTCGGATCGGATGTTCCTCGTATCCGATGCAATGGCCACAGTCGGCGGGCCGGAACATTTCAACCTCTATGGGCAAGACATTACTCTGAAGGAAGGTCGCCTGATCAATGCCGAAGGCAGTCTGGCCGGGGCGCATGTGACACAAGTCGAAGGGGTCAAACGGTTGGTGGATCACGCCGGCACATCGTTGGAGCAAGCCCTGCGTATGGCGACTTCGATTCCGTCGGAGTGTATCGGGCAGCCGGAAATTGGGCGGCTTGAGGGTCGGACAATCGCAGACATGATCCTGCTGGACGATGACCTGTTCTTGACAGGCAATTTAGCGGCGGTCCTTGGCAATCTGAAACGCGCCGCAGCCGCGGGTTGACCGCGTCACTTTGCGCAACAATACCCTGAAACTACTGGGTTTGGGCGTTATTTAGAAAAAATAAACCCTTCCAAAGTGATCCGCGCCGCACCCCTTTCCGTATCCTTCATACAACTACCAACTGGGATACAGAAAAGGATACATCATGCTTCGCAGAACCTTTCTTTCAATCACCGCCGCCGCCCTTATGGCCACTCCGGCAATGGCGGACAATCACTCCATGGACATTGTTGACACAGCTGTTGGGGCTGGCAGCTTCACCACTCTGGTCGCCGCAGTCGAGGCCGCAGGCCTTGTTGACACCCTTAAGGGTGAAGGCCCGTTTACCGTCTTCGCCCCGACGGACGAAGCTTTTGCGGCCCTGCCAGAGGGCACCGTTGAAACGCTTCTGATGCCCGAGAACAAAGATCAACTGACCGCGATTCTGACCTATCACGTGGTGCCCGGCAAAGTAACGTCTGCTGACATTGCGGGTAAAAGCATGGAGGTTGGCACCGTGAATGGCGCAATGGCCATGGTTGATGCTACTGACGGGGTGAAGATCGACGATGCGAACGTCGTTCAGGCAGATATCGAGACCTCGAACGGTATGATCCACGTGATCGACGCGGTAATCATGCCGAAATAAGCCAACCGGCTTTGATCAGGACCCCGGCAGCGATCCCCTTGCTGCCGGGTTTCTAATTTCTTCCTGCGTGCTGATTAGTGATAATCCGTGGCGTAGTCAGGCGCAAATTCGGGTCGAGACTGCAGCTCAGACTGCGTGAGTTGTGCCAGAACAACGGCGTCACCGTTGGCCGGATTTATCACCCTGAATTCTGCGGCCTCAGCAGCCACTCGTTTGACACCTTCGTCATCTGGTTCGGATACCGCAAGCACCATGCCGCGTACATTCCCGTCTGCGCTGACCATCAGTTCTGATACATATCCAGCAACATTGCGGTCGATGTCATAAAGCGGCGCGCCCAGAAGGGGGTTCAGATCGTTTTCATAGATGTTCAACTGATCTGCGACATAGCCAACTGAGGTTGGATTGATTGTGACGGCAGGTGCAAGATCACCGCCCGAAGCTAAGTCAGGCAAGGATTGTAGCGCCATCGCCGACAAGGCCGAGGCTGTTGTGATCGCGAAGGCGATCGGGACCATTTTGTTTGCACGTTTCTGTTTCATACACAGACAACGGCGTGGGCGTTATAAGGTTCCCTCAGGCGGGAAAAATATTACTTAACAAATGGTTATTGCCGGTATGACCCCTTTGCATGATCCCATAGCTGCAAGGAGGTTGTGCGTCGTATCCTTAGCCAAGTGTCACTGTGCAACTCGCGGATTTCCTTTAAAAAATTGATTTTTTCAGGTCGTTCACTCTAAGCTGAAGCATGGCTGACGTTCGCAGCATCTGACCGCGACGCACCAAAAGGGAGGACGGGATGGAGCCGATTGTCTTTTCGCTGGAAATGGGCGTCGTCTGCGCGATGCTGGCGTTTACTGTTTTCCTTTTCGTGTCCGAGATCGTTCGGATCGACCTGGCGGCAATCTTGATCCTCGTCATCCTTGGCATTCTGAGCTACGTCCCTGCCATGTCCAATCTGGCCGAGGTGAACCATTTGTTCGATGGGTTTGCCTCGAACGCTGTGATTTCGATCATCGCGGTGATGATTGTCGGGGCGGGGTTGGACAAGACCGGATTGATGAACAAGGTCGCGGCCACGATTATGAAGCGCGGCGGCGCGACCGAGGCGCGTATTCAGCCCATCGTTGCGGGCACCGTGGGCGTGATCTCCAGCTTCATGCAAAATGTGGGCGCAGCGGCATTGTTTCTGCCGGTGATCAGCCGTATTTCGACGCGCTCTGGCATTCCCCTGAACCGTCTGGCGATGCCGATGGGGTTCTGCGCCATTCTGGGTGGAACGATGACGATGGTTGGGTCGTCCCCGCTGATCTTGCTGAACGATTTGATTGAAACCGCGAATACAAGCCTGCCGGAGGCACAGAAAATGCCAGCCTTCGGCTTGTTTTCGGTCACCCCCATTGGTGCGGTGCTGATCCTGTGCGGTATCCTTTATTTCCTGTTGCTGGGACGTTGGGTGTTGCCCGGAGGTGGGTCGGCCAGCAGTTCATCGGTCGGGCAGGGAATGTCGGCCTATCTGAAGCGGGTCTATGGCATCAAGGCAAATGTATACGAAGTCGATGTGCCTGCGGATAGCCAATTGGTGGGACAGATCCTTGCGGATGTGAACCTTGAGAACAACCTTTATATCATCTCGACTTTCTATCGTGGCAAGACGTCGATGGTGCAGGTGTTGACGGCTGAAATCGCCGCGCCCTGTCGTCTGGCGATCATTGGCAAGAAAACTGTGGTAGAGGCCTTCGCGGAGAAATATGGCCTGTCGATCTTTCCCGAACTGGACGTGTTCGTCGAGGAATTTGCCCCCACCAACGCGGGCATCGCCGAGATCGTCATTCCCCCAGAAAGCAAGCTGGTCGGGAAATCGCCTCGCGAGCTTGTGTTACGCAAGACCTATGGCCTGTCGCTACTGGCCATACACCGTGGCGAGGAAACACTGAGCCACGTGGAAACCGATGAACACAAACCCACGGCCATTGGTCTGGTCGAGTTTCAGGTGGGTGACATGTTGGTCGCCCATACCCGCTGGGACAACCTGACACGGCTGAAAGACGACCGGGATTTCGTCATCATCACTTCGGATTTCCCACAAGAAGAGCTGCGCCCCCACAAGGTTGGTTGGGCGCTTTTGTTCTTCGCCATTTCGATTTCGATGATCTTGTTCACCGACATTCGCCTGTCGCTGTGCCTGTTGACCGGGGCCGTCGGGATGCTGCTGGCGCGCGTGATCTCGATTGACGAGGCATATCAGGCGGTGGGCTGGAACACGGTCTTTCTTCTGGCAAGCCTGATCCCCTTGGGGCAGGCGGTGCAGAACACGGGCACGGCGGAATGGATCGCACAACAGATCCTGACCCTTCTGGATGGCTGGCCGCTTTGGGCCTTACAGACCGGTATCGCGATCCTGTCCACAGCCTTCTCGTTGGTGATGTCCAATGTGGGGGCGACCGTGCTTCTGGTGCCGCTGGCGGTGTCCATCGCGGTTGCCGCCGGGGGAGATCCGGCGCTGTTTGCCCTGACGGTGGCGATCTCCACCTCAAACTCGTTCATCATCCCGACCCATCAGGTGAACGCGCTGATCATGGGACCTGCAGGCTACAAGGTGAAGGACTTTGTCAAAAGCGGCGGGATCATGACGGTGATCTTCCTTGTCGTGTCGCTGGTCATGCTGAACGTGGTGTTCTGAGCCGTCACTTACCCTTCCACACTGGATCGCGTTTCTCGGCAAAAGCGCGCGCGCCTTCCAACTGGTCTTCTGAGCGATAGAGCTTCTCGACCGATTCAAACTGGCTTTTGGTGATCCGGTTCATCGCGTCCTGAAACTTCATGTCTTCGGCCTCGCGCACAACCTCCTTGATCGCGGCATAGACCAGCGGCGGACCCGAGGCGAGCAGGGCCGCCAGTTTGCGAGCCTCGGCCATCAGGTCGGCGGCGGGATAAATGTGGTTGATCATGCCCCAACGCGCCGCCTCGTCCGCATCCAGCCAGCGGCCGGTGAATAGCATCTCCATCGCGATGTGATAGGGGATGCGCTTGGGCAGCTTGATGCTGGCGGCATCGGCGACAGTGCCGGACCGGATTTCCGGCAGCGCAAAGCTAGCATGATCGGCGGCCAGAATGATGTCGGCAGACAGAGCCAGTTCCAGCCCACCGCCGCAGCAAATGCCGTTCACGGCGGCAATGACCGGCTTGTTCAGCCCGCGCAGTTCCTGCAAGCCGCCAAACCCGCCCAGCCCGTAATCGCCATCGACCGCGTCGCCGTCTGCGGCCGCTTTTAGGTCCCAACCAGGGCAGAAGAATTTTTCGCCTGCGCCCGTGACAATGGCCACGCGCAGATTGGGGTCGTCGCGAAAATCGGTGAACACCTCACCCATGATACGGCTGGTGGCAAGATCAATGGCGTTGGCCTTGGGGCGGTCCAGCGTGACCTCAAGCACATGGCCGTCGCGGTGGGTCTTGATGGGGGTGTCGGTCATTCAGATGTCTCCTGTGCGGATAAGGGCGTCGGCGGCAATTGCGCCATCTGGCGTAACGATCAGTGGGTTGATCTCAACCTCGTCAGCGGGTGTTGCCATCACATGGGCCTGCACGGCCATCACATTGTCAAGCACGGCCTCGATATCGCCGGCGGGCGCGCCGCGGAATCCGCGCAGCAGCGGTGCGATGCGAAGGCACATAAGGGCTGCATGAATATCCTCGCGGGTGGACGGCACCAGCAGCGACTGGCTGTCTTGCAGGATTTCCGTCAACACACCCCCTGCAGCGAGCGTCAGAACAAAGCCATGCGCAGGGTCGCGGGTGACGCCGATCAACAGCTCAACAATGCCGCCGGCGATCATTTCCTCGACCAGAAAGCTCTCGCTTTGCATGGTGCGCGCAGCCTCGGCGACGTGGGCCGCGCTTGTCAGGTTCAGCCGGACCGCACCTGCCTCGGACTTATGCGCATGTCCTTCGCCTTTCAGAACCACGGGGAAGCCGATCTCGTTGGCCACGGCGGCGGCCTCTTCCGGCGATCCGGCAGGGCGCGACTGTGGGACACGCACGCCATGCGCCGCCAAAGACCGTTTGGCGTCCCGTTCCGTCAGCACGCCGGGTCCCTGAGACGGGCCAAGAAAAATTGGTGCCGGGTCGCGAGGGTCGTGCCCAAAGGTCGCGGCCACCTCGATCGCGTCAATCGCATGGTCCAAACCGCTGAGCGGCACAATCCCCTTGGCACGCAATCGTTGCGCGACCGCCTCCGGCATTGTCTCTGGCAATGACGAGACAATGCCCATCGGCACGCCGCTGGTATCACGTGCCCGCTCGACCGCCTCGATCACCAGATCCCAGGCTGCCGACGTGCAGCGGTCGGAGCGCGGAAAGTCCAGCACGACCATGCCGAACCCAAGATCGGCGCGCATCATGGCGGTGAATGTGTCCGTCATCGCCTGAAGATTGCCCCAGATATAGGTGTGGTAATCCAAGGGGTTGGCCAGCGCCACCATAGGGCCGAGAGCCGTGCGCAGCGCGGCGGATTGCGTGGGGGTCAGCGCTGGAAAGCTCACATTCCTGCCATGCGCGCTGTCGGCCACAAGACTGGCCTCGCCGCCTGAACAGGACATCGAGGCAATCCGGTTTGATGCAAGCGGCCCCACGGTATGAAGCAGTTTCAGCGTCTCAAGAAAGGCCGGCAGAGAGGAGACTTGCCCAATCCCCAACCGCGCCAACAAGGCCCGCGCGCCCACGTCACTGCCTGCAAGCGACGCGGTGTGCGAGATCGCGGCTGTCCGTGCGTGATCGGATCGACCCACCTTGAGCGCAACGATGGGTTTGCCAAGTGTGTGGGCCTTTGCAGCCAAGGCCTCCAGCGCGCGAAGATCACCTACGCCCTCGATATGCAGACCCAGGGCGGTCACGCGGGCATCGTCCAGAAGCGCAGATCCAATCTCGGCCAGCCCGGTCTGCGCCTGATTGCCAACCGTCACCACATAGGCAATCGGCAAGCCGCGCGTCTGCATCGTCAGATTGATCGCAATGTTCGAGCTTTGAGTGACCAGCGCGACACCCGTGTCGCAGGGTAGCCCGCCATGCTGATCCGGCCACAGGATCGTCCGATCAAGATAGTTGAGATAGCCGTAACAATTGGGGCCAACGATGGGCATGTCGCCCGCCGCCGACAGCAGTTTCCCCTGCATATCCGCACCGTCATCGCTTTCCGCAGCCGCCTCGGCAAACCCGGATGCAAAACAGATCGCACCACCTGCACCGCGCGCGGACAGGGCGGCGATCACCTCGACTGTGGCGTGGCGGTTGATACCTACGAAGGCTGCGTCAGGGGGGGCAGGCAACATGTCCATCGAGGCGAATGCCGGCAGGCCGCAGACGCTCGGAAGTGTTGGGTGGACCGGCCAGATCTGTCCCGTAAAGCCGAGCTTCTGGCATTGGCCGATTACTTCGGCACACCACGTGCCGCCACCGATGACAGCGATGGTGCGCGGCCGGAAAAGGCGTTCAAGATCACGCGGCATGACCCGGACCCGACCATTTGGCCGTCAGAGCGGATGGGCGAGGGGGTAAGGGGCGCTGCCCCTCTTGACCTTCGGCCAATTCACCCCGGGATATTTGAGGCCAGAAGAAACAACGAATTGTTAACCAGTTTCGGTCAATGTCGGATCGCGGTACAGGCGGGGACGCCGATGACCGCGCCAGGAGAAGCACGATCAGTTGCTTCAGCGCGCGGGGGGATCCAAGGGGTCCTCCTGCGCTTCTTCTGGCTGAAAATATCCTCGCCGAAGGCATTGAATCTCATGCTCCCAAGGGGCGAAACAAGTCGCGGCTGATGATGTGGCGCTGGATTTCGGATGTACCGTCCCAGATGCGCTCGACCCGGGCGTCGCGCCAGAATCGTTCAATCGGGAAGTCGTTCATCAGGCCCATACCGCCGAAGATCTGCAGCGTAGTGTCAGTGACTCGGGCCAGCATTTCTGACGCGTGGAGTTTTGCCGACGCGATTTCGCGGTTGGCGGGCAGGTTTTGGTCCAGCCGCCACGCGCCAGCAAGGGTCAGCCAGTCGGCGGCATCGATTTCGGTAATCATGTCGGCGACCTGAAAGCTGACGCCCTGAAATTTTGCGATGGGTTGGCCGAATTGCTTGCGTTCGGCTGCATAGTTCAGCGCCATATCGAAGCATCGTCGCGCACGCCCGACGCAGAAGGCGGCCACTGTCAGGCGGGTGGCATAGAGCCATTCGTTCATCACTGCGAAGCCGCCATCGAATTCGCCCAGCACCTGTGCGTCGGGCAGGCGGCAATTGTCGAAATCGAGGATACAGTTCTTATAGCCCTTGTGGCTGACGGATGCATAGCCGTCGCGCACGGCAAAGCCCGGTGTGCCGCGGTCGACAAGGAAACAGGTGATGCGTTTCTTCGGTCCGCGCGGGGTTTCGTCTACGCCAGTGGCCACGAAAACAATAAAGAAATCCGCATGTTCCGCACCAGAGATGAAGTGTTTGGAGCCGTTCAGAACCCAATCGCCACCATCGCGAACAGCTGAACATTTCATGCCCCGCACGTCGGATCCCGCGTCGGGTTCGGTCATGGCAAGGGCGTCCATCTTCTCGCCCCGCACGGCGGGCAGCAGGTAGCGGTCACGCTGATCGCCGGTGCAGGCCATCAGAATGTTCTGAGGCCGCCCGAAGAAATGCGTCAGCGCCATCGACCCGCGGCCCAACTCGCGTTCGACCAGCGTGAAATCGAGGTGTGACAGGCCCGCGCCGCCGACCTCTTCGGGGAAGTTGCAGGCATAGAATCCGAGGTCGATGACCTTCTGTTTGATCTCTTGCCCCAACTCGTGCGGCACCTGCCCGGTGCGTTCGACCATGTCCTCGTGGGGGTAGATCTCGTTCTCGACAAAGCTGCGCACGGTCGACACGATCATGTCCTGTTCTTCTGACAATCCGAAATGCATCAGGTGGCTCCTTTGGCATGCAGGGCGGCGAGCGCTTCGACGCGCGCTTCGACATTGGCGCGGGGCGGGCAGGATTTGCGGGTGCTCAGGTCCACATGCAGCAGGAATTGGTCGCAGGTTGCCAGCAGGCCGTCGTCAGACGCGCGCCGCATCTCGTGCCAAAGCCGCAGTTTCTTGCCGTCGCCAAGGGTCACTGTGCTGTCCACATAGACCGCGTCGCCCGCGTGGCATTCATCAAGGTACTTGATTTTGGTTTCGGCGGTGAAATAGCTGAGCCCCGACGCGATATAATCTGCATCCGCGCCCACATGGGCCATCACGCGGTCGGCAGCGTCCGAAAACACCTGCCCATAACGCCCTTCGTTCATGTGGCCGTTGTAGTCGGTCCAGTCGATGGGCACCTCACGCGTCACGGTGCGCAAGGGGGCGGTGTCGTCCATCGGGGGCCACAGCCCCGTTTCGTGTTCGCGGATCACTCGGCCCGCACCTGACCCCGACCCGCGCGCTTTAAGGGCACGCAGGATCGACACGAGGTTGTCATCGCGCAGGCGCTCTAACTCGCGGATCGACATATGGCCAGATTGCGCGTCCGACTGGCCTGCGATCAGGTCAACCAGTTCATCGGTGAATTCCGGCACGTCCATCAGTTTGGTCCAAGGCCACGTCAGGCAGGGGCCGAACTGGGCCATGAAGTGTTTCATGCCAGCCTCGCCACCTGCGACGCGGTAGGTTTCAAACAATCCCATCTGCGCCCATCTGAGGCCGAAGCCCATGCGGATCGCGTCGTCGATTTCCTCGGTCGTTGCGATACCGTCCTTTACCAGCCAGAGCGCCTCGCGCCAAACGGCCTCAAGGAAGCGGTCGGCGATATGGGCGTCGATTTCCTTGCGGACCTTCAGGGGGAACATGCCGATGGACTGAAGGATGTCGGCGGCACGGGTGCAGGTGCCTTCATCGCCCACAAGCTCGATCAACGGCAGAAGATAGACCGGGTTGAACGGATGCGCGACAATGGCGCGCGCGCCTTTTACGTTCAGTTCCGACGGTTTGAAGCCCGATGTTGATGAGCCGATGATCGCCGTTTCCGGCGCGAGACGCATTAGGTCTGCAAAGACTTTGTGCTTTAGGTCCAGCCGCTCCGGCACGCTTTCCTGAACCCAATCGGCACCTGCGACGGCTTGGGCCACATCGTCGTGATAGGTCAATTTACCCTCGGCAGGCAGCGCGGTTTCGTAGAGGCCTGGTAGCGCGCGGCGGGCGTTGGTCAGGACTTCGCCGATCTTGCGTTCGGCCTCGGGGTCGGGGTCGAACACGGCCACGTCCCATCCGTTCAGCAGGAACCGCGCGGCCCAGCCGCCGCCGATGACGCCGCCGCCGATGATCGCCGCCTTCATTTCGAGGCCCGCTTCACAAGGCCAAGCTTCTTGCGCACGTCCTCGGGGCCGATCACGCGGGCGCCCATGCCTTCGATGATGCCACGCGCGCGGTTCACGAGTTGTTCGTTGGTCGCAAGCTCGCCCTTGCCAAGCCACAGGTTGTCTTCTAGCCCGACGCGCACATTGCCTCCGGCCAGCACCGCGGCGGCCACATAGGCCATCTGGTTGCGCCCCAGCCCGAAGGCCGAGAAGGTCCAGTCGTCCGGCACATTGTTGACCATCGCCATGAAGGTGTTCAGGTCGTCCGGCGCGCCCCACGGCACACCCATGCAGAGCTGCACAAGGGCGGGGCTATCCAATACGCCTTCCTTCACCAATTCCTTGGCGAACCACAGATGGCCCGTGTCGAAGGCCTCAATCTCGGGTTTCACACCAAGATCGGTCATCATCTGGCCCATGGCGCGCAACATGCCGGGGGTGTTGGTCATGACATAATCCGCCTCGGCGAAGTTCATGGTGCCACAATCCAGCGTGCAGATCTCGGGCAGGCACTCGGCCACGTGGGCGACCCGTTCGGCGGCGCCGATCATGTCGGTGCCGGCTTCGTTCACTGGCATGGGCGCGTCGGTCGGGCCGAAAGTGATGTCACCGCCCATACCCGCGGTCAGGTTCAGAACAACATCCACATCGGACGCGCGGATGCGGTCGGTCACTTCGCGGTAGAGTTTCAGGTCGCGCGAGGGCGTGCCAGTTTCGGGGTCGCGCACATGGCAATGCACGATGGCAGCGCCTGCTTTTGCGGCGGCAATCGCGCTGTCGGCGATCTGCTCGGGGCTGCGCGGCACATGGGGCGATCGGTCTTGCGTGCTGCCTGACCCGGTGACGGCGCAGGTGATGAAAACATCGGTGTTCATGGAAAGCGGCATGGGATCCTCGCAGAATGGTTCGCGTGTCCATTCATGATGTCCGGGATTGACGTACATGATATGCAGATTTATGCAAAATTATGCAGATTTGGTCAAAATCCAGCACGAAATCCCGCGTGATCGGCTTTTTGTTGTTCAACCGCTTTTCAAACCTTGCGCTTGCCAACTTGCTAGAGCCGTTGCGGGCGGCCAACATGTTGTTGGGGCGAAACGCCTATAAATGGCAGATTTGCACGCCGGATGACGGCGTTGTCCATACCTCCAGCGGTTTGCCGGTGATGCCCACGGCGCGTGTGTCAGACATTGGGCAAGGCGACCTTTTGTTTGTAGTGGCAAGCTATGATTATCCCAACCACGCCACACCAACCAATTCAAAGACCCTGCGCGCGCTGGCGGGACGGTTTCAGACCGTCGCAGGTGTTGATACCGGGGGGTGGCTGCTGGCGGCTGCCCGGCTTCTGAACGGACACCGCGCCACCATTCACTATGACCTCCTTGATGTATTTGCCGAACGGTTTCCTAATATCGAAGTCGAACGCGCCCGTTGGGTGCGGGATGGTAACCGTTTGACCTGTAGCGGCGGGATGGCGGCCTATGAACTGACTTGCGACCTGATCAAAGAGGATCACGGGGCGGCGCTGCTTTTGGAGATCACGCAACTCTTCATGTCCGACAGCATGGTCACGCCACATGCCTTGACCCAAGTGCGCGTGGATCGCCGGGTTGAGACCTGCCTGCGCGAGATGGAAGCCAATATCGAAACGCCGTTGACGATCCCACAATTGGCGCGCCGGTCCGGTTGCCGTCAGCGTGATCTGGAACAGCGGTTCGACCGTCATTTCGGTGCCTCCCCGCAGCGGGTCTATCGCCGTTTGCGCCTGAATGCGGCCCGGCGGATGCTGGCTGATGGTGGGTTGTCGATTGCAGAAGTCGCGCTGCGCGCGGGCTATGCTGACGCCAGCGCCTTCAGCCGGGCCTTTCGGGTGGAGTTCGGCCAGACTCCGCGAGACATAGCACGCAACGCCCCAGTCAGAGCAGAGGTTCGACCCCGATAACCGGGCCGTGCAGCGACAAGAGCAGGGCATAAACGGCCACAGCAATGGCGATGCGGATCAAGCCATTTCCCGTCACGGTAATTTGCCGCTTTGTGTCTGCTAGACGTGCCCATTCCCCATTGCCGAGGATACGTTTTTTGCGCCGGTCTATGATCCGCATCCCAAAGAGCGCAAAGCTGCCAAACGCCACAAAAAGGATCACATGGGCAAGGTTGCCATTGGGAATCATATGCCCGAATGCCCACAAGAACAGGGCCACCAGCAGTGGGTGGCGCATCCAGCCGATCAGGCCAGCGTGGGCGGGGTCGAAGCGGTCGTTGTTCGATCCACCGAACGACAGCGGGTTGGGGCGGCCAAGCGCCAGTGCCGCGATCACACAGACCAGGAACATCACGGTCAGTGTCACGTTATTTTGCCACGGTGCCCACTCCCACAAGCCAACGTAAGGTGCGCTGCCTGCGGCCACGATCACCAAAGCCAGAACGCCAATCGACAGGGCCGAATAGGCGGCTGTGAAGCCACGCGGCCCCAGCACTGTGACCAGACGCGATTTCACCACAGGACGCACCGGGATGGAATGCGTCAGGAAAAACACGACGAATGCCAAAAAATATGCGCCCCATCCGATCATGGTTGCCTCCGATTGCTGCTCTTGTCGGGTGGTGTTCTATTACTGATTGTCGGAACGTGCCAGAAAATGCGCACAGCCGGATAGTGCGGCATAATCGTCCTCGACCAGACGGACCGAGAAGGCGTTCAGGAAATCGCCAAAGCGGCCCTTGTCGGTCATGGCGGCGTCAAACCCGCACCGGTCAAACCAAGGGGCCACGGCACGGGACATGCCACCGATTAAATAGATGCCGCCAAACGGAAGAAGTGTTAGCGCCAGATCACCCGTTACATTGCCCAAGGCGGTGACGAACGCCCCGATGGCTTCGATCGCGACGGGATCATCTGCCTTGGCTGCGGTAAGGATCTCGGCGGTCGTGGCGGTTTTATTTGCCCCGGCCTTGGCGGAAGCCCAAGCATAACACCGCTCCATCCCGCGCCCGGACAAGACATCCTCGACCCCGACATGACCAAGTTGCGTTTCCAGAAACTGCGACAGATCCCATTGATCAGCCCCTCGTGCGGCAAAGGTCAGGTGACCCGCCTCGGAGGGTGGTACGAACCGACCCTTGGCAGTTTGAAACACTGGGGCACAGTTAAAGCCAGTCCCGACGCCGATGACCAGCATCGCGGCGTTTGGGTTCTCGTCCTTGCCTTGTTTCAGGGTCACCAGATTGGCATCATCGATATGCCCCAGGGCGTGGCCCTGCGCTTGCAAATCATTCATCACCGCCCCGCGATCCGCGCCGGACAGGTGCACCAGTGTGTCTTTGTCGATTTCCCAATTCAGATTAGTCAGACGACCGGCCCCGTCCTTGACGGGCCCGGCGATTGCCACCGCCGCCCGTTTGCAAGCAGGGTTGTTCTGGCCCTCCAGATAGGCTGTCAACAGTTGAGGAAGCCCTTCGTAGTCGGCGTTGCGGTGTTTAATGATGCTGTCGGTCTGTAAATCTTTGCCGCAGGCAAGGGCGACGCGGGTGTTTGTGCCGCCAACATCTGCAACAAGCGAAAATGAGGTCATGGGCGCGTCAGGGCCTTTCTGAGTGCGTGATAGGACGCCTTTGGCGTGCGCGTGAGGGTTTCGAAATCGACATGGACCAGCCCAAAGCGTGGCGCATAGCCCAAGGCCCATTCATAATTATCCAGAAGCGACCAAGTAAAGTAACCTTTTACCGGAATGCCGCCCGCGATAGCATCCTGCACGATACGCATGTGATCGGTCAGATAGGCGGTGCGGTCCGGGTCATGGGTGGGGTCGCCGTCACGCTCGACCAGTCCAGCCATTCCGTTTTCGGTGACATAGATCGGAAGATCCCCGGTGTAATCAGTCACCATCCGCAGAAAATGGGCCAACCCGTCGGGATAGATCTCCCATCCCATAGCGGTTTTGGGCAGCGGTCCGTCATGTTCACGCGTTGCGGGCCAAGGGGCGGACGGATCCTCTGCCGGGCCATAGATCTTGCGGGTATAGTAGTTGACCCCGATCCAGTCGATAGGGGTGGTGATGGTCTTGAAATCGTTCTGCCAGTTCTTGGGCAAATGCCGCTCGATCCCCTCCAGAACCTCGGTCGGATAGGTGCCTTTCGTGAGACCTGACAAGAAGAACCGGTTGTAGATTGCATCCTGAACTTGTGCGGCCTTTTGCGCTGCGGGGCTGTCATCAACAGGGGTGGCGTATTCCATGTTACAAACTGCGCCAAGGTTGGACATGCCAAGCCCGCGCATCACTTCGGTCGCACGGCCATGGGCCAGCAGAACATGGTGCATGGCGCGGGCGGTGGCGCGAATATCTCGCAGGCCGGGAGCGTGGTGGCCTTCAAAATGGCTCAGCCACGATACACACCATGGCTCGTTTATCGGCGCGGCAGACCACAAACGATCCCCGATACGGGACATGATGATTTCAGTGAAATCGGCAAACCAGTCCGCGATATCGCGGTTGCGCCAGCCCCCCAGATCAGCCAAAGGCGAGGGCAGTTCCCAATGATATAGCGTCGCGGCTGGTTTGATGCCGCGTTCCAGCATCCCATCAACCAGACGGTCATAGAAATCCAAACCTGCCGCGTTGGGCGTGCCGCGCCCGTCAGGAAGCACGCGCGCCCAAGAGGTCGAGAAGCGGTAAACATCGAACCCAGCGTCTTGCACCAGGTCCAGATCCTTAGCCCAGCGATCCAGATGCCCACAGGCAATGGCTCCGTTTTCCGCCCCCGCCACATTGCCGGGGGTGGCAGCAAAATCGTCCCAATGGGTGCGCCCGGCACCACCTTTGGCATGGCCTTCGATCTGATAGGCGGAAGTGGCGGTTCCAAACAGGAAACCATCATTAAAATCAGTGCGATGTGGCAGCATCATGATCTCTTTCTACTTTGTGTGATCGGGCGTCGAGCGGATCAGCCGGTCTCGACTTGCACCGAGGCAGCAGGACCGGTCGACAGCCCCAATGTCAGATCTGCCTCTAGTAATATTTCGCGGGGTGTGTCGCGGTGTTGCATGATGTCGATCAGCATTTGTGCAGCCTTGCGTCCAGCATCGCGCACAGACGAGCGGGTTGCGGTGTAAACAGGGATGTCCGCCCCGTTTTGAAAGTAGCTCAGTTCATCATCATGGGTGATCAAAGACACGTCGCGCCCCATGCTTAGCCCCATTTCCTCGATCCCGCGCCGGACACCGATGGCTGTGATCATCGAGCTGACAATAATGGCCGTTGGCGGATCGGGCTGGGCTAGAAGTGTGCGGGTCAGATCGTGCCCCTGTGCTTCGGTCATTTCGCCCGCGAACATCAAGGTGGCGTCCGGAGTTATCCCACGCGCGGTCAGCGCCGCCTCGTAGCCTGCGCGGCGGCGGATTGCGAAATCCATGTGTTCAAGCCCGTTGACCAATGCAATACGACGATGACCCAGATCCAGCAGAAACTCGGCTGCCCGCTGAAAAGCCCGCTTGTTGTTCACATCAACCCAAGCATACGGCGCGTCAGTGTTGGAGCTGCGCCCATGCACGACAAACGGCAAACCTAACGCGTTCAAAAGGGGAATGCGAGGATCGTTCAGGGTGGGGGCGTGCAGGATGATTCCATCCACATTCCGTTTGGTTATGAAGCCGCGATAGGCATCGTCTTGGTCAGCGTCCGGGACGACGGACAACAGCATGTCATACCCATTGCGGGAATAAACCTCGCCCGCGCCCGCGATGAAGTCACCGAAAACGGGGTTCACCATCTCGTGTTTTGAACTGATTGGAATCACGTGGCCGATCGCCATCGCGCGGCCCGTGGCAAGGGATCGCGCGCGGGTGTTGGGGGCATATCCGTGTTCGCGCGCTGCTGCGACAACACGTTTACGGGTGGCCTCCGAGACCTCGGGATAGCCGTTTAGCGCGCGGCTGACGGTGGTGGGGGACAAGCCCAGCAAATTCGAAAGTTCTTTCAGAGTCATGTTGGCCGCGCAATTTCCAAAGCGGTTTGAATACCTGACACGTTACTCAGACACTGCGGCAGCGTCAAAGAAAGAATTAATATTAACACTGAAAATAAGAGAAAGTGTGTAAGATTAGGTTTGCGCTAACATGAATGTTGACAGGTCGGGAATTCTGCGCAACCTTGAGTTATTCAAAGCGGTTTGGAAAGAGAGGCGAATCTGTCATCCGGACGTTTTGGTGAATTCACCAGGCGCAGCAGGCGCCGGGGTCGTTTGATCGACTTCAAAACCTGGGAGGCCCAACCGGGCCATTGGGAGGAACAATGAAACACGTAATGTACGCAAGCGCGGCGGCGTTGGCGCTGTCGGCAGGCATGGCTCAGGCCGATGGTCATCTGAAATTTGCACCGGGCGAAGGGGCGTTCAACTGGGACAGCTTCGAGGCTTTGAAATCAATGGATCTGTCGGGCGAAAAGATCTCGATCCTTGGCCCTTGGCTGGGCCCAGACAAAGAACTGATCGAAAGCGTCGTCCATTACTTCGAAGATGCCACCGGTGCGGATGTAGAGTATTCCGGGTCTGACAGCTTCGAGCAGCAGATCGTTATTGATACCGAGGCAGGCAGCCCGCCGAACATTGCGATTTTCCCGCAGCCCGGATTGGCGGCGGATTTGGCCTCGAAGGGGCTGTTGACCCCGTTGCCTGCGGAAACTGCGGACTGGGTGCGTGACAACTATGCCGCCGGGCAAAGCTGGGTAGATCTTGGCACCTATACGGGTGCCGACGGCGCCGAAGCGCTTTATGGTTTCTTCTACAAGGTCGATGTGAAATCGCTGGTCTGGTATGTGCCGGAAAACTTCGAGGATGCGGGTTACGAAGTGCCGCAGTCGATGGAAGAACTGAAGGCGCTGACCGATCAGATCGTGGCCGATGGCGAAGTACCATGGTGCATCGGTCTGGGGTCGGGTGGTGCCACTGGCTGGCCTGCGACCGATTGGGTCGAAGATATGATGCTGCGTATCAATACGCCCGAGGACTATGACGCCTGGACAAAGAACGACCTGCGCTTCGACGACCCCAAGGTGATCGCAGCGATCGAGGAGTTTGGCGCGTTTGCCCGCAATGATGCCTATGTGTCCGGTGGGGCAGGTGCAGTAGCAACCACCGACTTCCGCGACAGCCCGCAGGGTCTTTTTGCCTCACCGCCGCAGTGTTATATGCACCGTCAAGCCAGCTTTATTCCCACGTTCTTCCCCGAAGGCACCCAAGTGGGCGTGGACGCGGATTTCTTCTATTTCCCGGCTTACGCGGAAAAAGACCTTGGCAAACCTGTTCTTGGGGCTGGCACGGTCTGGGGTGTCACAAGCGATTCCAAGGGGACACAGGCCTTCATGGAATTCCTGAAATCCCCCATCGCGCACGAGATCTGGATGGCGCAGAAGGGTTTCCTGACCCCGCATAAAGGCGTCAACACCGAGGTTTATACCGATCCAACCGTGGCCAAGATGAACGATATTTTGTTGAATGCAGACACGTTCCGGTTTGACGGCTCCGACCTGATGCCGGGGGCCATCGGTGCCGGTGCCTTCTGGACGGGTATGGTGGATTATGCTGGAGGAAAAGACGCGAGCGAAGTGGCCGCGGCGATCCAGTCGACCTGGGACTCCATCAAGTAATCATTCGTGAATTCTGCCCTGGCACCTTATTTGGTGCCGGGGCACACCACGTTGCACACCGAAAGACGGTGGAAGGGAGGGGGTTATGGACCAATTGCTTTTCGCGGTCTCGACCATCATTGTGGGCGTCTTCGGCTGCGTCGCCTATTTCTACTTCTCGAACATTCTACTGGACCGGATCTATCCGGCGAGCGGACCGAATGCAGGGGCCAACATCAACAAGGCCAATGCAATCCGGCCATGGTTGTTTGTGCTACCCGCCTTATTGGTCCTTGGCCTGTATCTTGTCTATCCGGTGTTCTCGACCTTCCTTCTGTCGATGCGCGACTCCCGCGGGGATTTTGTCGGCGCAGACAATTACATTTGGCTCGCAGGGGACGATAAGTTTCGCGAAAGCCTTGGAAACAACCTTTTGTGGTTGGTGATTGTGCCTGCGGCCTCAACCTTCTTCGGGTTGGTGGCGGCGGGGCTGACGGACCGCATCAAATGGGGATCGGTTGCGCAAAGCCTGATTTTCATGCCGATGGCGATCAGCTTCGTGGGCGCTTCGGTGATTTGGAAGTTCATCTATGACTATCGCGGTGAAAATCAGGGCGAGCAGATCGGCCTGCTGAACGCGATTGTCGAGGCGATGGGCGGTACAGCGCAGACGTGGATCACGGTTCCTTTCTGGAACAACATCTTTCTGATGATCATCCTGATCTGGATTCAGACCGGGTTTGCCATGGTTATCCTGTCCGCCGCGCTGAAAGGCATCAGCGAAGAGACCATCGAAGCCGCCTATCTGGACGGGGCGACCCCATTGCAGATTTTTTTCAAGATCAAGATCCCGCAGATCTGGGGCACGATTGCAGTGGTCTGGACCACCATCACCGTCACCGTCCTGAAGGTGTTCGACATCGTTTTCGCCATGACCAACGGCCAATGGGGAACGCAGGTTCTGGCCAATCTCATGTATGACTGGATGTTCCGCGGCTCGCCTGATTTCGGGCGCGGATCAGCGATTGTCATGGTGATCATGCTTTTGGTGACGCCGGTGATGATCTGGAACATCTCGAACGCACATAAGGAGAACCGCTGATGGAAATGGCTGGCACGAAATCGCGCCTGACATGGGCGGTCAATCTGGCCGTCGGATTTCTGGTCCTTCTGTGGATCATTCCCACCTTCGGCCTTCTGATTAGCTCGTTTCGCGATCGCGATGCGATTTCGACCTCGGGCTGGTGGACGGCAATGTCGGCCTCGGAACAAAACGTCATTGTGCGCGCAGATGCACCGGACAATGCTGTTCAGGATGGCACGGTTTGGGTGGTCTCGGGCAATGTGTTCGACAGCGGCGCGGGCGATGTCACCGCGTTCGGTATCACCTCGCGCGAACCTGAAGCCTTTGGACCGGGCGAAGTGGCAACCCATGCGCAAGGCTATCAGATCACTGTCGAGGCCAATGGGGACTATAAGATCACCTATACCGAAGAGCCGTCGGGCAGTCGCGGTCAGCGCCTGTTCGTGCGCGCCGAAAGCCCACCCAGTTTCACTCTGGACAACTACCGCGAGGTGTTGTTCGCCGAGGGGATGGGCAAAGCGCTTCTGAACACACTGACTGTCACGATCCCCGCAACGATCATCCCGATCCTTGTGGCGGCCTTCGCGGCCTATGCGCTTGCGTGGATGGAAATGCCAGGCCGCGCGCTGTTGATCGCGGGCATCGTCGGCTTGCTGGTCGTGCCCTTACAGGTTGCATTCATTCCGCTTTTGAAGCTGCACAACAATATCGGCATCGGAAAAGGCTATATCGGCATCTGGCTGGCTCATACCGGGTTCGGCCTGCCGCTGGCGGTGTTCCTGCTTCGAAACTACATGGCAGGTCTGCCGGGCGAGATCATTGAAAGCGCGCGCGTCGATGGCGCGTCGGATTTCGCAATCTTCCGAAAGATCATCCTGCCTCTTAGCTTCCCGGCGCTGGCATCCTTCGCGATTTTCCAATTTCTGTGGGTCTGGAATGACCTGCTGGTGGCAAAAGTGTTTCTTGGCACTGGGGAAGATCAGGTAGTGATGACGGGACGCATCGTCGATCTTCTAGGGTCGCGTGGCGGGGACTGGGAAATCCTTGCAGCCTCGGCCTTCGTGTCGATCGCGGTCCCGATTGCCGTCTTCTTTTCACTACAACGCTATCTTGTACGCGGCCTGTTGGCCGGCTCGGTCAAAGGGGGCTGAGATATGAATGCAACTGTCGTAAATCGCGAAATGACCCATCTTGAAAAGCAGGCTGACTGGTGGCGCGGGGCGGTGATCTATCAGATCTACCCGCGCAGCTTTCAGGACGACAACGGCGATGGAATAGGGGATTTGCGTGGCATCACGCGCCGCTTGCCCTATATTGCAAGCCTCGGGGTCGATGCTATCTGGATTTCGCCCTTCTTCACCTCGCCGATGAAGGATTTCGGCTATGACGTGTCCGATTATCGCGATGTGGACCCGATGTTCGGCACATTGGCGGATTTTGATACGCTGGTCAGGTCCGCACATGGGCAGGGGCTGAAGGTAATGATCGACCTCGTGCTGAGCCACAGTTCGGATCAGCACCCGTGGTTTGTTGAAAGCCGTGCCGATCGCGATAATCTGAAGGCCGATTGGTATGTCTGGGCAGACGCAAAGCCCGACGGTACACCTCCAAACAATTGGTTGTCGATCTTCGGTGGTTCGGCGTGGACGTGGGATGCGCGACGGTGCCAGTATTATTTGCACAATTTCCTTGTCTCTCAACCTGATCTGAACTTCCACGAACCCGCCGTGCAAGAGGCACTGCTGGACGTAGCGCGGTTTTGGTTAGAGCGTGGCGTGGATGGCTTCCGTCTCGATACGATAAATTTCTACACCCATGACGCCGAGTTGCGGGATAATCCGCCGCTGCCGCCCGAAGATCGCAATGCCTCGATCGCACCGGCGGTGAACCCGTATAACCACCAGGAACACCTCTATGACAAAAACCGGCCCGAGACGTTGGGCTTTCTGCGCAAGCTGCGCGCGGTGATGTCGTCCTTCAACGGTGCGCTTCTGGGTGAGGTCGGTGACGCGCAGCGCGGGCTTGAAATTATGGGAGAATATACCGCTGGGGATGATCTGGCACATATGTGTTATGCGTTCGAGCTTCTGTCCGGCGACCAACCCGAAGCTGTCCGCGTGGCCGAGGTGATGGACCATGTGGCCCGCGTCGCTAAAGATGGCTGGGCGTGCTGGGCTTACTCCAACCACGATGTCGTGCGTCACGCGACCCGGTGGAAATTGACCGAAGAGGCGCAGAAGCTGTTTGTGTCTCTTCTGATGTGTCTTCGCGGATCGGCCTGCATCTATCAGGGCGAAGAACTGGGGTTGACCGAGGCCGAGCTGTCTTTTGAAGACTTGCAAGACCCGTATGGCATCGAATTCTGGCCGGAGTTCAAAGGCCGCGATGGGTGTCGTACGCCTATGGTTTGGGAAGCGTCGAACAGTCAGGGTGGATTCACGACGGCCGTCAAACCTTGGTTGCCGGTCGCGCCCGAGCATTTGCGCCATGCCGTGGCCGTCGCCGAAGATGATAGCAAGGCAATCTTGCATCACTATCGTCACGCAATTGCTTTGCGGCGGATGCACCCGGCCTTGGCCAAGGGCACGATGGACGACGTGCATGCCAAAGGGACCGCGCTTTGTTTCGAACGGCAATACGCAGGCGAGCGGCTTCTGTGTGTGTTCAATATCGGCGGAACAGACCAATCCATCACCTTGCCCGATGGGTGCTGGCAATCGGTCGAAGATGAACAGATCACTGTGACAGGTGGCACGCCCTTAGTACTGGACGCGTGGCAATCATTGGTGATGAAACCCGAGGGGGACAAGTAAATGGCCGATCTGAAATTGACGGATGTCGTGAAGAACTACGGCAATGTGAATGTGCTGGGCGATATCAATCTGGACATCAAGACCGGCGAGCTGATCGTGTTTGTTGGCCCCTCGGGTTGTGGTAAATCCACGCTTTTGCGTATGATTGCGGGGCTTGAGAAGATCACCGATGGCACGCTGACGATTGATGGTGATGTGGTGAACGACGTGCCGCCCAGCCAGCGGGGTATCGCGATGGTGTTCCAGTCCTATGCGCTGTATCCGCATATGACGGTGCGCGACAACATGGCCTTTGCCCTGAACATTGCCAAGAAGCCCAAGGCCGAGATCGACGCTGCCGTGGGCAAGGCGGCCAAGGCGTTGCAACTGGATCCCTATCTTGATCGTCTGCCTAAGGCGTTGTCGGGCGGCCAGCGGCAACGGGTGGCGATCGGGCGGGCGATTGTGCGTGATCCCAAGGTCTATCTGTTTGATGAGCCGCTCTCAAATCTCGATGCCGCCTTGCGCGTCGCGACCCGGATCGAAATCTCGCAACTGAAAGAGGCGATGCCAGACAGCACGATGATCTACGTGACCCACGATCAGGTCGAGGCGATGACGCTGGCCGACCGCATTGTCGTGTTGGCCAACAAGGGCATTGCGCAGGTGGGTAGCCCGCTGGAGCTTTACGAGCGCCCCCGCACCGAGTTTGTGGCGCAGTTTATTGGCTCGCCCGCCATGAACCTTCTGCCCGGCAAGATCACCGCAACCGGTGCCCAGACCGAGGTGACGCTGGAC
The DNA here is from genome assembly GCF_023016085.1 of Aliiroseovarius sp. F47248L. Taxonomy (NCBI): domain Bacteria; kingdom Pseudomonadati; phylum Pseudomonadota; class Alphaproteobacteria; order Rhodobacterales; family Paracoccaceae; genus Aliiroseovarius; species Aliiroseovarius sp. F47248L. The sequence goes on from NZ_JALKBF010000001.1 coordinate 1,103,601, forward strand.
GCAGGCGGGGTGGCGCGCACCGACATTGCCACCACGGACACCGATATGGGCAAGGTCGTGAACCTTGGCGTGCGGCCCGAGGATTTCGTGCAGACCGAGGGCGATGCGATCTTCACCGGCAGGGTCGAGATCGTCGAGGCGCTGGGAGAGGTTACATTGCTCTACATCCCCTCGAAAATGTCGGTGGGCGAGGGGGCTGACAGCGCCAATCAGACCCACCTGATCGCCAAGGTGCCCGGCATTCATGATGATCTAAAAAACAAGGTGGTGAAGTTGACCGCGAACCCCGCGAAACTCCAAATCTTCCATGACGGTGTGACGATGCGGGGCTAGCCGTTTCCGCTTGACCGTGTGCGGCCACGTCTTGCCCATCTGCGCCCCTGTTGATATTGCGGGGGGCAGGTTTTCGGACAAGGGACGCACCCATGCGGGCAGAGGCTCAGAACAACGTTGACGCAATCGAGAAATCCCTGGCGCTTCTGCGTCAGCGGATCGGTTGGGACACGGCGGAACATCGGTTGGAGGAATTCAACGTGATGACCGAAGACCCCGACCTGTGGAACGACCCCGAGCGTGCGCAGAAGCTGATGCGCGAGCGGCAAGCCTTGATGGATTCCGTGGACAGTTACAAATCCATGGCACAGGATCTTCAGGACAATATCGACCTGATTGAATTGGGCGAAATGGAAGAGGATACCGAAGTTGTCGCAGATGCCGAGGCCGCACTTGCCAAGCTGACCCAAAAGGCTGCCGCGGCCGAGCTTGAGGCGCTGCTGGATGGCGAAGCCGACAGCAATGATACGTTCCTGGAAATCAACGCAGGCGCGGGCGGCACGGAAAGCTGCGACTGGGCGTCGATGCTGGCACGCATGTATGTTCGTTGGGCCGAAAAGCAGGGCTATAAAGTCGAACTGCAATCGGAAAGCGCGGGCGAAGAAGCGGGCATCAAATCCGCCGCCTATAAGATTTCCGGGCATAACGCCTATGGCTGGCTGAAATCGGAAAGCGGTGTGCATCGGCTGGTGCGCATCTCGCCCTATGACAGTGCTGCCAAACGGCACACATCTTTCAGCTCGGTTTGGGTCTATCCGGTGGTAGACGACAATATCGAGATTGAGGTGAACCCTTCAGATATCCGCATCGACACCTATCGGTCGTCTGGTGCGGGGGGGCAGCACGTGAACACCACCGATTCCGCGGTGCGGATCACTCACATCCCAACGGGGATCGTCACCACCAGCTCGGTGAAATCGCAGCACCAGAACCGCGATATCGCCATGAAGGCCCTGAAGTCGCGGCTGTACCAGATGGAGCTGGACAAGCGAAATGAAGCCATCAACGCCGCCCATGAAAACAAGGGCGACGCGGGGTGGGGCAACCAGATCCGATCTTACGTTCTACAGCCTTACCAGATGGTGAAAGACCTGCGCACCGGGCACGAGACGTCAGACACCAAAGGTGTTCTGGACGGCGATCTGGATGCCTTCATGGCTGCCGTTTTGGCGCAGGATGTTGCAGGTAAGTCGCGCGCCGAGGCGAACGCAGACGACTGATCAGCCGTCGATCCGCGCCGCCATGATCGCAATGGCCTGCTGATAAACGCTGGCCGCGTTCCATTCCTTGATCACTCGAAAGTTGGTCTGGCCCTGCTGATAGCCTTTGCCGGGTTTCCAGCCTTTCTTGCGCAGAAAATTCGCAGTCGAAGCCAGTGCGTCGGCAAGGTTATACAGATCGACCCGACCATCCCCCGACGCGTCCACGCCGTAGTTATAGGCGTTGCCCGGCAGGAATTGTGTATGGCCCAGCTCGCCATGTTTTGCGCCGCGCGTGTTGGCAGTGATCGTGCCACGATCCACCAGCTTCAGCGCGCCAATGGCATGGGGGGTGAAAAACTGCGGACGGCGGCAATCATAGGCCAGTGTGGTGATCGCAGACACGACAGGCGTGTCACCCATGAAGCCGCCAAATCCGGTCTCCATCCCGTGAATAGCCAGTAAGACACCGGCGGGCACACCAAAGTGATTTTCCAGCGACTGATAGAAACCCGGATTGCGTGCCTTGCGCTTGCGCCCCTGCGCCACGATTGTATCGGCCCCACGCACCTGCATGAATTTGGACAGTGAGAATTTGAATGATTTCTGGTTGCGATCTGCACGGATGGTCGACGTGGAGTATTGCGCCGACGCCAGCGCCTGCAACCCACGTTGGCCTACTCCGGCAGCCTTGGCGTCTTTGGCAAATGCAGCTTTCCAGCTTTCAAATCCACTTGCGTTGTTGCCGCAGGTGGCCCCAAGCGTCATACCCGTGCCCAATGTAAGGGCAAAACCGGCTGCGGTAAGCGTTCTGAAAATAGACATATAAGAATATTCCTTCGTTCGGACCTCGCAATAGTATGGCATTTACCTTGTTGGTAAAGGCCTAGCTTGCGTGAAACGGATTTTGGAGGGGTGCGGGGTAAACCTAGGGATGGAAAAAGACATTAACACATTCAGAAACTTGACGGATCACGCGGAAGTCGCAAAACTCTCACCACGCGCGATAACAGAATAACGACAGGCGCATGGAGGTGATATGTCAGACACAGCTCATTTGGAGGCATCCGCGCCACCGAATATCGAAACCATAGGCTTTGACGACGTCATTTCGGCGTTGAAAGCTGGGGTGAGGGACTTTGCGCGTGCACCTGGCTTTGGCCTGTTCTTTGCAGGGTTCTATGTGATCATGGGCATCGTGATTTACCTTCAGCTCGACGTGCTGGACCAGAGCTATTGGATCATTCCCGTCGCCCTTGGGTTTCCGCTGCTTGCCCCATTCCTTGCGGTGGGCTTGTACGAGGTCAGCCGACGCCTTGAGGCCGACGAACCGTTGGATTGGGCGCAGGTGCTAGGGGTCGTGTTCAATCAGAAAGACCGCCAGTTTCCGTCCATCGCCATGGTGATCATCATGATCTTCATGTTCTGGGTGTTTGTCGCGCATCTTGTCTTCGCGATCTTCATGGGGCTCGAGCCTCTGACAAATATCACCACGAACTGGCAAGATGCGCTTTTGAACCGTAACGGCATCACGATGCTGGTGGTCGGTACAGCGGTTGGAGCTGTGCTGGCCTTTTGCCTATTCTCGCTAACCGTGACCAGTTTGCCGCTGCTCTTGGATCGTGAGTTGGATTTCATTACTGCAATGATTTATTCCTTCCAGTCCGTTCTGCAAAACCTTCTACCGATGGTGAGCTGGGGCGTTATCATTTCCGTTTTGATGTTAATCGGAATGTTGCCGTTTTTTCTGGGGTTGTTCGTCGTGTTGCCGATCTTGGGGCATGCAACATGGCATCTGTATCGCCGTGTTATGAGCTTCGAGGACTAAGTAGGTCGTGGAAAACGACTTTAAGAAACAATGCCTCATAAAATATTGAAGGCCGCCCGATGGGCGGCCTTGTCAGTTCCACTTTGGGAACCAGATCAGAATAAGCCTGATCAACTGTTGTCTGACTTCGGCGCTGCGGGCGCTTGCGGTGTTCCCTTTGCACCACCCAGCGGATCATCCTGACGCTGAACCGAACCTTCGAAATGCGCACCGCTTTCGATGGCAATGGTTTTGTGGATAATGTCGCCTTCCACGCGGGCTGACGACGTCAGGCGCACTTTCAAGCCACGCAGGCGTCCAATGATACGGCCATTGATCACCACGTCATCGCCGATAACTTCGCCCTTCACAGTGGCGGTTTCGCCAATGGTCAACTGGTGGGCACGAATGTCACCTTCGACGGTGCCTTCGACAAGAATGTCACCTGTCGACTTGATGTCGCCCTTGATCACAAGGTCCGAGGACAGTGTGGATGCCGGAGGCTTGACCTTTGGGGCAGCCGACGACGGTGCGGGCGGAACGGCCGGGGCAGAGGAAGCAGGCTTGTCAGCCTTCGCCTCGGGGTTGGTTTCCTTGTCACCGGCTTTGGGGCCGGGTTCATTGATCCTGCTTTTAGAGAACATCTTTTGCTGCCTTGATATAGACCATCGGGTTGATGGGCTTGCCGCCGACGCGCACTTCATAGTGAAGATGCGGTCCGGTCGAACGCCCGGAGTTTCCAATATCACCAATTCTATCCCCGCGCGAGACCCTTTGTCCTTTTTGCACGTTCATGCGCGAAAGATGGGCATATCGCGTTTCGATACCGAACTCGTGTTGGATCTTGATAAGTCGACCGTAGCCCGAGCTCCACGAGGCGCTGACCACAATCCCGTCAGCGGGCGCGTAGACCGGGGTGCCGATCGGGGCAGCGAAATCCGTGCCATTGTGCATGCGGCCCCAACGCGATCCAAAGCCCGACGTAAACCGGAACCCTGACTTCACCGGCATCCCAAAGGGCATCTTTTGCGCGGCGATGCGATACAGGTTCATCTTGTCCAGTTCGCTCAGAATGTTGTTAGCGCGCTCTGCGTCGGGGTCGGGGCCTTGGCCACGGGTCGACAGGATCATCGGTGTCAGCGGGCCCCCCTGGCCGGAATAGCCACGGCGGACCTGATCAAGGATGTGATCAACCGACATACCGGACTTGGCAAACATCTTGTCCAGCGGCTCCAGCGAGATCGTCACGGCGTCCTCAAGCTGGCGGAAAATTTGGTCGTTGCGTTCGTCGCGCAGGCGGGCTTCGTAAAGCATATCCTGAGCAAAACGCTCTGCGTCCACCGCGTTTTGCGCCACTAGGTCACGTTCAGCAGCGGTGCGCGTCAGTTCTGATGTCAAAAAGGCCAGTGTAGCATTGGCTTGGACAGGGGCTGCGTTTGGTTCACCTGTCGATTGCTTGTCCTGTGCGGCGGCCAGCATGGTGTCAAGGCTGTCCTTGGCCTTGTCCCGTTCGCCCATAGTGCGACGCAAGGTGGATTGGATCACCCCGATACCGGTTTCAAATTCCTTGCGGCGCTCTTCCGAGGCCAGAAGCTCGCTCTGCATCTCGGAAATCTCGCTGAGGGCGAGGTTGAACCGTTCCTGTGCAGCGGCTGCTTCGGCGGCGCGGGCGTCGCGTTCTTCGGAGAGGGTTTGCAGACGTTGTTCATACAGCAGTTTGTCGCGCTGTGCCTGATCTCGCATATTTCCGGATCCTATCGAATCCATCAGCAATACAGCGGTGGCAATAATTGACCAGGCAATGAACGCGGCCGAGCCAGTCCAGCCAAGGGCTTGCGTTAGGGGAGAAAGCCGGATGAACCGCGTGCCCGTCTCGGACCGCAAGAAAAGCCGCTGTTCCGGGAACACGCGTTCCAGGAGGTGATTAACCTTTTTCATCAAGCTGATATGCAAGTCCGAAGCCCCGATTTCATCCCTTTGATCCCTTGTCTGAAGGATATCCAGCTTCTGATGGCGCCCCCCGCAGACCCGAGGTGATTAACGCGGGTGACACATTCACGCAAGGAATTTTGAATTTCCTTAACAATTGTCGTGGTTTCAAGCGAGATTCTGCCGACGCAAATGGTCGTGTCGCAACCGCTTAATCGGGTGTTCCGCGTGATCGGCTCGTGGTTTTTTCTGCCAGAGGCCAGTAAAAATCGGGCGGCAATCCAGCTTCGGCGCGCTTTTCTTCGTTGAACGGTGGCTTCAACGCGCCGTGGAAATAGGTGCGCACCAACCCGTGAAAGGTCTCTTTCGGGTCCAACTCGTGCCGCCCGCACAGAAAGTGAAACCATTTCGAGCCATAGGCGACATGGCCAACTTCCTCGGCATAGATCACTTCAAGCGCAGCCACGATGTCGTCCAGCTTTGCTTTACGGAAGATCTCGATCATGCTTGGTGTGACATCCAACCCGCGTGCCTCTAGCACCATGGGGACGACCGCAAGCCGCCCCAGAAGATCGCCTGCGGTGTCCTCGGCGGCGCGCCACATACCCGCATGGGCAGGCAACGCGCCATAGTAGCTTCCAAGGGCTTCAAGGCAATCGCTTACAAGGTTGAAATGTTTAGCTTCTTCGTCCGCCGCCTTTACCCAGTCATCATAAAAACCCATCGGCATCGGCGTGTCGGTGAAACGCGCTATGATGTCCCAATGCAGATCAACTGCGTTCAGTTCGATATGTGCAACCGCGTGTAAAAGTGCCATCTGACCCTCGCGGCTGCCGGGGCGACGGCGGGGCACATCGCGTGGATCTTTTAACTCGGGCTTTTGGGGTCGGGCGGGAAAATCAGGCGGCGTGGCAGAGCCGATGATCTGGTCGCGGTCGGTCAATGGGGCCTTGATCGCGCCGTCTTCACGGGCCGCGACCCATTCAGCCGCGTATTTACGCGCCAATGCGGTCTTTTTTCGTCCTTCCTCCGTGCGCAGGACAGCATTGGCCATTTCTGCCAGCGGGCGGGACAGGTCCTTCATTGATTGATCAATTCTTGCGTGGCCGCCAGCACCTCGTCCGCGTGGCCTTTGATCTTCACCTTGGGCCAGACCTGCGCGATTTTGCCGTCCGGCCCGATCAGGAATGTCGTGCGGGTGATACCCATATAAGTGCGACCGTAGTTCTTCTTCTCGCCCCACACGCCGTATCGTTCGCACACATCACCTTCGGCGTCCGACAACAAAGGCACGCTGAGGTCTTGTTTGTTGCGGAAGTTTTCATGTTTCTTCAGGCTGTCTTTCGAGATGCCAAACACCTTCGCGCCAAGCGCCTGAAACTTGGGCAGCAGGGCCGAGAAATCCAGCGCCTCGGTGGTGCAGCCGGGCGTGTTGTCCTTGGGATAGAAATACAGCACCACCGGTGCAAGGGCGAGCCTGGACAAAGTTACGGGCGCACCGCCATCCTGTGGCAAGGTAAAATCCGGCGCAATATCGCCTGTCTTCAGAACGTTATCAGTCATTCGCTTGGCATTCCCTGTGCTCGGTCACTAGTGTTTCCTGATCTTTCCTTCTATGCCGTTTCGCATCAGGATGAAAGGCACGAGGCCGCGCGGCCAAAGGGCATCTGGGCAATCTGCATGAACAACGACGACAAGCCAACAAGACAAGAGGACGCCGAGGACGCGCGCCCTGTCTGCGATGGTGATGTGTTGTCCACGCATGATAAACCGACCAAACAGGACGCAGGAGATGATGTATCGGGCGATGGTGCAGACCCAGAAAGCAATGCCGGGGTTGAAAAGGCTGTCGCGAAGGCCATCGCGGAAGATGGCGATGCGGATGACGCCTTAGACAAAAATGCTTCGGAAGATGCAGGCACTGCTGACGCCATCGTGGCGCCATCAGCCCTTGTTGCGACAGCCCGTTTTCCGCGTTGGCGCAAGACAAAGGGGGCGGAAGAACCCGAAGTTACCCCCGAAATGCGGGCACGTCGTCGCAAGCGATTGAAGTGGCATTTCGGTATCTGGTCGTTCGTTTTGATCGCCTTGGCCGCGCTGTTTCTGGCGCTGGTATCGATGTCTGTGACGGGACATGTATTCGTCCTGCCGAAATGGGCAACCGAACAAATTGAAGAGAAGATTAACAGTCAGACCAACCGCGTTAAGCTGTCGCTGTCTCAAGTCGAACTGGGCGTCACGCGGTTGGGCCTGCCACGGTTGCGTTTGGTCGATCTTGGGGTGCGCGACGAAACCGGGTTGGAGATCGGACGACTGAATGCGGTAGAGGGCTCGCTGTTGCTGGGGCCTGTCCTGTCTGGCCGGGTCGAACCTGCGACCCTGTCGTTGCGCGGGGCGCAAATCACTGTTCGACGTAGCCGGGACGGGTCATTTGATCTGAGCCTCGGGCAGGGAATTGGGGCAAGCGGTGATCTGGCCTCGGTCCTGGATCGCATTGATGCCGTATTCACGACCGGCATTCTGTCCAACAGTGAACGTATATCAGCCACGAACCTGACCATCACGCTAGAGGATGCGCGAACCGGTCGTTTGTGGCAGGTGACCGATGGTGCGTTGAGCATTAGCCAAACCGAACAAGCTGTTGATATGACACTGTCCTTTGACGTGTTCAACCAAACCGAAGAGCTGGCTGAAACCGTGCTTGGTTTTCGGTCGGTCAAAGGCAGTTCATCGGCGCGTCTGACGGCAACTTTCAAAAATGCCCGTGCACGTGACATCGCGGCACAAACACCGCTTTTGACGTTTCTGGGATTGGTGGACGCTCCGATTTCGGGGGCGCTGCGAACCGTTATTGACGATACCGGGCAGGTGTCAGGTCTGGCAGGCACGCTGGAATTCGGCGCGGGTAACTTGTCGCCGGACCCGGCGGCCAAGCCGGTGAAGTTCACCGGTGGCAAAGTCTATCTGGATTATGACCCCGAGCGCGAGCGGATGAACTTTGCACAGGCGTCGCTGCAATCTGACTGGGGTGAGATACAGGCGGACGGGCATTCCTATTTACGCGGTTGGGCGGGCGGCTGGCCGACCGAGTTGTTGGGGCAGCTGAATGTCACCCATGCCCGTATCAGCCCGCCAGACGTATTTGAAAGTCCATTATTGCTGGGACAAGGATCGGCAGACTTTCGACTCAACCTCAGCCCGTTTCGCGTTGATGTGGGGCAGTTCGCGATCACGCATGATGACACGCTGGCGACGGGAAGTGCGCGGATCGGCATTGGATCTGAAGGCTGGTCTGTGGCCATTGATGCCGCAGCCGATCATGTCAGTCCGGAACAGGTCACGGCCTTCTGGCCCCTTGCCAATGGTGCGCGTACCCGGATCTGGGCGCGTGACAACGTCACCAAAGGTCGGTTCACCGATGTCAACGTGGCGTGGCGCAAAGAGCAGGGCCGATCGGCGCACACCGCATTAAGCGCGGCCTTTGAAGGTGTGACTGTGCGAGCCGTCAAGGAAATGGTCCCCATCGAAAATGCCAGTGGGCAATTCACCATTGATGGGCGGCGTCTGGTGGTCACGGCAGATCAGGGCGTGCTGCGACCATTGGACCGCAACGGAAACGTGGCCGGTGTGTTGGACGCGGCAGGCACCAGTTTTGTGATCCCCCAGATGGCACGGCGACCTGAAGACCCTGACGCGCCGCGCCCACCGGTGCCCGCCTGGGTGGATTTGTCGGTAAGCGGCCCGCTGAAAGCGGCGCTGCATCTGTTGGATGACAAACCGTTTCGTATATTCCGTGACACCCCTGATGGAGCGATAGGCCCGGATATGGCTGGCGGACGTGTGACCCTTGGCGGCCGAATTGACATTGCGATGCAGCCCAAAGTGCCCCGCAGCGCGATAGATTATCGCTTGGCGGGCACGCTGAGCGCCATCAAAAGCGACACCATTGTGAACGGGCGGTTGCTGGAGCTGCCCTTTGCTGATCTGGTGGTCGGCACAGAAGGTGTCAGCATAAGCGGGCAGGGTCGTTTTTCAGGTGTGCCAGTTAAAGGCACATGGGCGCAATCGTTTGGCGGGGGCACGACGTCAGGTCGCTCGACCGTCACTGGCGAGATGACATTGGATCAAGCCTTTCTTGATGCGTTCTCAATCGGGTTGCCTGCAGACAGCGTGACCGGCTCAACAACGGCGAACTACACGGTTTCGTTGGCGCGCGGTGAAGCCCCGCGCATCACGCTCGATGCACCGCTGGACGGTGTCGGTTTGAGCATTGCGGCACTCGGTTGGTCGAAGTCGAAGGGAAGCAAAGGGGCACTGAGCTTGTCGGGCAAGCTGGGGTCTGCCCCGGTGATTGAAGAGCTTTCTTTGCGCGCACCGGGGCTTGATGCCAATGGCAGCGTCATCATGTCCGAAGGTGGTGGGCTGGTGGCAGCACAGTTTGATCGAGTGACCCTGGGCGGATGGCTGGATGCACCTGTCACGCTTACAGGGCGTGGCCCGGGAAAACCGGTTTCGGTCACTGTCAAAGGCGGCATTGTGGATATGCGCAAGACGACATTGGGATCAGGCAAAGGCGGCGGTACCGGCGGACAACCCGTGCCCATCTCGCTGCTACTGGACAAGCTGATTATCTCTGAAGGGATCACGATCACCGGGTTTGACGGAGATTTCACGCAGACCGGCGGTGGATTGAATGGCACGTTTCAAGGCCAGATAGGTGCGGGACCAACCATTCGTGGCACCGCTGCCCCGCAACCCAAAGGCACGGCGTTTCGGATCACGAGCAAGGATGCGGGAGGCGTGCTGCGGGCTTCAGGCGTTTTGAAATCGGCCCGAAAGGGCGATATGGAGCTGATTCTGGCCCCCGGTGGAAGCAAGGGCGTCTATGATGGCGATCTGAAGATCAAGAATATCGATGTTCATGACGCACCGGCAATGGCTGAACTGTTGTCGGCCATCTCGGTGGTCGGTCTGTTGCAGCAACTGGGTGGGCAGGGCATTCCTTTTACCAATGTGGATGCGCGGTTCCGATTGGATCCAGACAAGGTCACGATTTATGAAGGCGCCGCGACTGGTCATTCCATGGGCATCTCGATGGATGGATACTATTTCCTTGGATCGGGTCAGATGGATATGCAGGGCGTGATCTCGCCCTTCTATCTGGTAAACTCCGCCGGGCGCATTTTCGCGCGCAAGGGCGAAGGGCTTGTTGGGTTCAACTATACGCTCAAGGGCACTGCGTCTGATCCCAAGGTGGGGGTCAATCCGCTGTCCTTGTTCACACCGGGTTTTTTCCGCGACATTTTCCGCCGCAACCCGCCACCGCGACCGCAAGCAGAATGATCGGCCTTCGATCCCAAGGAACCCGTTGACGCGGACGGTCAAGCCCCCTACACGCGCCGCCATGAAGCTAAGTGATTTCGACTTTAACCTGCCCGATGAACTGATCGCGACGCGCCCTGCGCGGCCGCGCACGGCAAGCCGTTTGCTAATGGCAACGTCAGATCAGATCACCGATGCCCATGTCAGCGATCTGACCATTTGGCTGCGCCCCGGCGACCGGCTGGTTCTGAATGACACGAAGGTCATTCCCGGTCGCCTGTTCGGCACACGCACACGGGCGGGGCAAGCGCACGGCGAAGGGGTGGCGAAGATCGAAGTGACGCTGTTGTCTCCGGACGGGGCGGGGCAATGGCATGTGATGGCTAAACCCCTTCGCAAGCTGCGTGATGGGGATGTCATTGTTTTTTCAGACGATCTTTCAGCCTGCTTCATGGGGCGTGATGACGAACAGGCGGTGATCCGTTTCACCCTTGACGGGGCGGCGTTCGATACGGCGCTGGCTGCGGCGGGAAATATGCCGCTGCCGCCCTATATCGCCGCCAAACGCGCTGCGGATGCCCGTGACAACGAAGATTATCAAACCGTGTTTGCCCGCCATTCGGGGGCGGTCGCGGCACCGACGGCATCGCTTCATTTTGACGATGGTTTGCTTGATCAGATCAAGGCAATGGGTGTCGGACTGACTCATGTCACGTTGCATGTGGGGGCGGGCACCTTTCTGCCGGTCAAGGTCGACGACATTTCGCAGCACAAAATGCATGCAGAATGGGGCCGGGTCAGCGCCGACGCCGCGCACGAGATTGAGGCGACAATTGCCGCTGGTGGCCGGATCATTCCGGTAGGCACGACCGCTCTGCGCCTGATCGAAAGCGCGGCCACCGCACCGGGCAAAATCAGCCCGTGGCAAGGCGAGACAGACATTTTCATCACCCCTGGTTTTCGTTTCAATGTGACAGACGGGCTGATGACCAATTTCCACCTGCCGAAATCGACGCTGATGATGTTGGTGTCGGCGCTGATGGGCACGGATCGGATGCGCGCGGTCTATGATCACGCCATCGCGCAGCGCTATCGTTTCTTTTCATATGGTGACAGCTCTCTACTTCTGCCCGAGGCATCATAACCTCTTGGCCGGTGCCGGTTCATTACATGTCGTGAAATGTCGTTGGTTCCTGTCCATGACTTGTTAGTCTGGTGACCAACGCAAACAGGAGATTCCCATGCTTCAGGTCTTGTCGAGCTCTTGGGCGCTGCTTCTTGGTATGATGCTGCTGATGGTGGGCAACGGGGTGCAGGGCACACTGTTGGGGATCCGGGGCGGGTTGGAGGGGTTTTCCACCTTCCAGTTGTCGATGGTCATGTCCGGCTATTTTGCAGGCTTCCTGTTTGGATCGCGCATGGCGCCGATCATGATCCGACGGGTGGGGCATGTGCGGGTCTTTGCCGCGCTTGGATCGTTCATCTCGGCGGTGTTGATCCTGTATCCCACCTTTACCGACCCGTGGGCCTGGACCGCACTGCGTGTGATCGTGGGCTTTTGTTTCTCGGGCGTCTATGTCACGGCGGAAAGCTGGCTGAACAATGCTGCTGACAATGAAAACCGTGGCAAAGCCCTTTCGCTTTACATGTTCGTACAGATGGTGGGTATTATCGCTGCGCAAGGCCTTTTGGTGATCGGGGATCCCGGAGGGTTCATCCTGTTCATCCTGCCATCGGTCCTTGTTTCGATTGCTTTCGCCCCCATTCTTTTGTCGGTGAACCCAACCCCGGCATTTGAGACGACAAAGGGTCTGAGCTTGCGGGAGCTCTTCCACATCTCGCCTATGGGCTGCGTGGGTTTTATGCTGTTGGGGGGCGTGTTTGCAGCGCAATTCGGTATGGCATCAGTGTTTGGCCAGCAGGCCGGGCTGACGGTGGGGCAAATCTCAGCATTCGTGTCAGCGCTGTATATTGGCGGGTTGGTTCTGCAATACCCTATTGGATGGATATCGGACCGGATGGACCGGCGCGTGCTGATCCTGATTGTAACCGCAATCGCAGCCGTTGCGGCTATGTTGCCGGTCGTGTTCGGCACCCGATACGAGCTTCTGCTGCTGGCGGCATTCTTCCTTGGTGGGATGACAAACCCACTTTATGCGCTTCTGCTGGCCTACGTGAATGATTTCCTTGAACCCGACGACATGCCTGCAGCATCCGCCGGCCTGATCTTTATCAACGGGATGGGTGCGATCGCCGGACCCGTGGTCACCGGTTGGGTTATGGGTGTGATGGGGCCGCTGGGGTTCTTTGGCTACATGGCGCTGTTGCTGGCGGGTTTCCTGATCTATGGCCTGTGGCGTATGACCCAACGGTCCGGCCCGGCACCCAAGGACACGGGAGCCTATATGACCATGTCGCCCGCCGCCTCGCCGGTCGCAGTGGATATGGCGCAAGAGGTCTGGGCCGACGAGGCGGAAGAGGACGAGTAGCCCCGAACCTGCGTCCGGCCTTGCACTGTGCCCCGCACCCGCTAGGGTGAGGGATACAGGAGGCGCAAACCATGTCGGAACCGCAAGAGATCATCACGTTCTGGATCGACGATGTTGGGCCGAAGGGCTGGTATGAAGCTTCGGACAAATTGGACAACACGATCCGAACACGCTTCATGGCGGATTATGAAGCGGCGCGGGACGGCGAACGCGACCACTGGCGCGATAGTTCTGAGGGGGCATTGGCGTTCTTGATCCTAACCGACCATTTCCCGCGCAACATGTTTCGCGGCGATGCGCGGTCATTTGCGACTGATCCGGCGGCACGGGCCTGCGCGGATCTTGCGATCGCGCGCGGGCTGGATATGCAAATACCGCTGCCAGATCGGCAGTTCTTTTATCTGCCCTTCATGCACAGTGAATCGATGGACGATCAGGACCGCTGTATCGCTTTGATGGCCGAGCGGATGTCTGACACACCGGGACAAGGCGATACACTTCATGCGCGTGTCCACCGCGCTATCATCGAACGCTTTGGACGCTTTCCCTATCGCAATGATGCGTTGGGACGGGAGACCACGCAGGAGGAACGTGATTTTATTGACGATGGCGGATACACCGCGCTGCGCAAAAGTTTCGAAGCTAAGGAAGGAAAAGCTTGAGCGCCATGAGGGCGCCCATACGACGATCCCCTGAATGTCCCAACTTTGCCGGGTTTCGCCCAGCGACTAGCGGGTTTTACCTAGCGTCATTGATCCGCTGAAATAAATAGTTTAATGCCAAACTATCTGGAAGATGAGGAGGAGTCCCCATGACGGGAAAGGCTTTTGATACGGTTGTGGTCGGTGCGGGACCCGGAGGATACGTGGCGGCAATTCGTGCATCGCAGCTAGGCCAGACTGTTGCCATCGTCGAACGCGAGCATCTAGGCGGTATCTGTCTGAATTGGGGCTGCATCCCGACCAAGGCGCTGTTGCGCTCGGCTGAGGTTTTTCATCTGATGCACCGCGCCAAGGAATTCGGCCTATCCGCTGGTAAGATTGATTACGATCTGCCTGCCATCGTGAAGCGCTCGCGCGGCGTTGCGGGCCAGTTGTCAGGTGGCATTGGTCACTTGATGAAAAAGAACAAAGTGACGGTCTTCATGGGCGAGGCGACGATCCCAGCCAAAGGCAAAGTCTCGGTCAAAACCGACAAGGGAACCAAAGAACTGACCGCCAAAAATATCGTTTTAGCCACCGGTGCGCGAGCGCGCGAATTGCCGGGGCTCGAGGCGGACGGCGATCTGGTCTGGACCTATAAGCACGCGTTGAACCCACCGCGCATGCCCAAGAAGCTACTGGTGATCGGGTCGGGTGCTATCGGTATCGAATTCGCCAGCTTCTTCAATACGTTGGGCGCGGATACTACGGTTGTCGAAGTAATGGACCGGGTGTTGCCCGTCGAAGATGCCGAGATTTCGGCCTTCGCCAAGAAGTCCTTCGTCAAGCAAGGTATGAAGATCATGGAAAAAGCCATGGTCAAACAGCTCGACCGTGCCAAAGGCAAGGTGACAGCGCATATTGAGGTTGGCGGCAAGGTTGAAAAGCACGATTTTGATACTGTGATTTCTGCTGTCGGTATTGTCGGCAATGTCGAAGGGCTGGGGCTTGAGGAGTTGGGCGTCAAAGTCGACCGCACCCATGTGGTGACAGACGCGCATTGCCGCACAGGTGTGGACGGGCTTTATGCCATCGGCGACATCGCCGGCGCGCCGTGGCTTGCCCACAAGGCCAGCCATGAAGGTGTGATGGTCGCCGAATTGATTGCTGGTCTGCATGCCCACCCGGTGAAACCCGAAAGCATCCCCGGTTGCACCTATTGCCACCCACAAGTCGCCAGCGTCGGCCTGTCCGAGGCCAAGGCGAAAGAGCAGGGGTACGACATCAAAGTCGGTCGCTTCCCCTTCATCGGCAATGGCAAGGCCATCGCCATGGGCGACCCCGAGGGTATGGTCAAAACTATCTTTGACGCCAAGACCGGCGAGCTTCTGGGCGCGCATATGGTCGGGCCGGAAGTGACCGAAATGATCCAGGGCTACGTGGTCGGCAAAACGCTGGAAACCACCGAAGAAGAGCTGATGCACACGGTCTTCCCGCACCCGACAATCTCGGAAAGCATGCACGAGGCGGTGCTGGACGCCTATGACCGCGTCATTCATATGTAAGACAGAAAGGCCGGATCATTGCCCGGCCTTTTTGCATCGTGCGTGGGTGGTCAGGCAAGGCTGACGACCTGTTAGCCCAGGGCCTCATCCAGCTTGGCAAGGATCGACGTCCAGCCGCCATTGTGGTTGTCGCGGCTTTCCTCGGACGGGAAGCGGATGTGATGCAGGCGTAGATCTGTGCCTCCGCCTTTCGGCGTCAGATCCAATGTGACGATCGATTCTTCGGCCGTGCTCGCATGTGATTCCCAAGTGAATTGCAGCTTTTTGGCCCGATCAATGATCCTGTATTCGCCTTCATGCGGCAGATCGGCTGCGTTGGGCACCCGCATGATGATGCTGAAACGTCCCCCGACTTTGGCATCGACAGTCGCTTCGGGAACTGTGACGCCGGCGCCGGCAATCATGAATTTCGTCAGCATCTTCGGGTCCAGCCACGCATCAAACACGCGTTCAGGCGGGTAGGGGATGTGGCGGGTGATTTCTAAGGATAGATCAGTCATTGTCGTCCTCCTTCAAGGCAGCTTCGAGGGCATCCAGCCGCAGCGTCCAGATCGAACGCAATTCGGCAAACCATTGATCGATGTCGGAAAGCGGCCCCATCTGCACTTCGATCAAATGCTCGCGCCATTCGGTGCGCCGGGTCGCCAGTCCGCAGGCCTCAAGCACTTTGATGTGCTTTGAGACCGAGTTCAGGCTGATATCGAAATGACGCGCGATATCCGTGACGCGCATTGGGCCTTCTTGTGCCAGCAAGGTCAGGATCGCACGGCGATTGGCGTCCGATGCGGCCTTGAGAACGGCGCTGAGTTGGTCCATGTGGCTTCGTTCAACCATATGGGTGAATAACAAGGCAAGGTGAATCAGTCAACCAAAAAGGTGAATGATAGGTTGCCTCTGTCATAAAAAAACCCGCGCGGGCGGGGGCCTGCGCAGGTTGCGTCGTGGGAATAGTGTTGTGAAGTGCTTACCGTTCGATCTCGCCGCCTGCCCGATTCCAATGCTCCAAGCCGCCGATGTTAAAAACCTTGTCATAGCCCAGTCGTTTCAGAACTTGCGCGCCTTGGGCAGACCGCGCGCCGGACGCGCAATAGAGCGCGATGGGCTTGGTCGGATCAATCGCCGCGTTGAAGTCTGGTCCTTTGGGGTCGCATTGAAAGGGCATCACCGTCAGCGGCACAACGACAGCGCCCTTGGCTTTGCCAGTCATCTGCACCTCGCCGTGGTCGCGCACGTCGATCACCGTGATCTCGCCAGCGCGGGCTTTGGTCACGGCCTCGCGCGGGTCCATTTTCGCGCCGCCCATCATGAAACCAAACATGTTTTCGCTCCTGTCCCGAAAAGGGTTTGATCCGGGATATAGATCGCAACGGATTCACGTCAATGGGTCTGAGACTTAAAATTCAAGAAAATGAATGTAATGGGGTGGGCGACTCAGCGCGTTTGCAAGTGTTCCGCAAATGTTCTAACTTTCCGATTGTCCCGCCGCGCGGTTTGGCCTAACCGTTAAGCAATTGTGAACTGGGGGTCAGAATGGCCGAGTTGAAAGAAATTCAAGTTCGTGGCGCGCGCGAGCATAACTTGAAATCCATCGACGTGGATATTCCGCGCGACCGGCTTGTGGTGATCACCGGGCTATCCGGGTCGGGCAAGTCGTCGCTGGCGTTTGACACGATCTATGCGGAAGGGCAGCGGCGCTATGTCGAAAGCCTGTCCGCCTATGCGCGCCAGTTCCTTGATATGATGCAGAAACCGGATGTGGATCACATCGCGGGTCTATCGCCTGCGATTTCGATTGAACAAAAGACGACATCGAAGAATCCACGTTCGACCGTCGGCACCGTGACCGAGATTTACGACTATCTGCGTCTGCTGTTTGCCCGCGCTGGCACGCCTTACTCTCCGGCCACCGGTCTGCCAATTGAAGCCCAGCAGGTGCAGGACATGGTTGACCGCGTCATGCAGATGGAGGAGGGTACCCGTGCCTATCTGCTTGCCCCCATCGTGCGCGACCGAAAAGGCGAATATCGCAAGGAATTTCAAGAACTTCAGAAGAAGGGATTCCAGCGCGTCAAGGTAAACGGAGAGCTGCACGAGCTTGATAATCCCCCCATATTGGACAAGAAGTTTCGCCACAATATCGACGTGGTGGTTGATCGTGTCGTGGTGCGCGGGGGGATGGAGCAACGGCTGGCCGACAGTTTCCGCACAGCACTTGATCTGGCGGACGGGATTGCCTTGTTGGAAACAGCGCCGAAAGAGGGTGAACCCAAGATTTTCACCTTCTCGGAAAACTTCGCCTGTCCGGAGTCCGGTTTTACCATTCCGGAAATTGAACCGCGCCTGTTTTCCTTTAACGCGCCGTTCGGGGCGTGCCCGGTCTGTGATGGCTTGGGCAAGGAGCTGTTCTTTGACGAACGCCTCGTGGTGCCGGACGCCACGCTGCAAATCTATGACGGCGCGCTGGCGCCCTGGCGCAAGGGCAAGACGCCCTATTTCCTGCAAACCATCGAAAGCATTGCGCGCCATTACGAGTTCGACAAAAGCACACCGTGGAAAGATCTTCCCGAACATGTGCAGCAGGTGTTCCTGTATGGCTCGGGCGAGGAAGAGATCAAGTTTCGCTTTGACGAAGGCGGGCGCGTTTATGAAGTGACGCGGCAGTTTGAGGGTGTCATTCCCAACATGGAACGCCGCTATCGCGAGACGGATTCCAACTGGATTCGAGAAGAGTTTGAACGCTATCAGAACAACCGCCCTTGCGGTGCCTGTGGTGGATATCGCCTGCGCGACGAGGCGTTGGCGGTGAAGATCGGGTCCGGTGACGCGCTGTTGCATGTGGGGCAGGTGGTCGAGATGTCGATCCGCGAGGCACTGGCCTGGGTCGAGGATGCGCCCAATCATCTGTCCGCGCAGAAGAACGAGATTGCCCGCGCCATCCTGAAGGAAATCCGCGAACGTCTTGGGTTTTTGAACAATGTGGGGCTTGAATACCTGACGCTCAGCCGCAATTCCGGCACCTTGTCGGGGGGTGAAAGCCAGCGGATCCGACTGGCTAGCCAGATCGGGTCGGGTCTGACCGGGGTTCTTTACGTACTGGATGAACCCTCCATCGGGTTGCACCAGCGCGACAATGGGCGGCTGCTGACCACGCTGAAAAACCTGCGCGATCAAGGCAATAGCGTGATCGTCGTTGAACACGACGAAGAAGCCATTCGTGAGGCGGACTACGTGTTCGACATGGGTCCCGGCGCAGGTGTCCATGGCGGTGAGGTGATCGCCCATGGTGCGCCTGCCGATATCGCCGCCTGCGAGGCGTCGATCACCGGCCAATACCTGACCGGCGCGCGCGAAATTGCCGTGCCCGCCCAACGCCGCAAGGGCAATGGCAAGGTGGTCAAGGTGGTGAAGGCCACAGGCAACAACCTGCAAGGCGTGACCGCTGAATTTCCCTTGGGGCAGTTCGTGTGCGTCACCGGCGTGTCGGGCGGGGGCAAATCCACGCTGACGATTGAAACCTTGTTCAAGACCGCCTCGATGCGGCTGAACGGAGCCCGCCAGACACCCGCGCCTTGTGAAACGATCAAGGGGCTGGAGCATCTGGACAAGGTGATCGACATCGACCAGCGCCCCATCGGGCGCACGCCACGCTCAAACCCCGCGACCTATACCGGCGCGTTCACGCCCATCCGCGAATGGTTTGCCGGGCTGCCCGAGGCCAAGACGCGCGGCTACAAGCCCGGCCGATTCAGCTTCAATGTGAAAGGTGGACGGTGTGAGGCCTGTCAGGGCGATGGTGTCATCAAGATCGAGATGCATTTCCTGCCCGACGTCTATGTGACTTGCGAAACCTGCAAGGGCAAACGCTATAACCGCGAGACGCTGGAAGTGCAGTTCAAGGGCAAGTCCATCGCAGATGTGCTGGACATGACGGTCGAGGACGCGCAGGCGTTTTTCCAGGCCGTGCCCTCGATCCGCGACAAGATGGATGCGCTGATGCGGGTCGGGCTTGGCTATATCAAGGTGGGCCAGCAGGCGACGACCTTGTCAGGCGGCGAGGCGCAGCGGGTGAAGCTGTCGAAAGAGCTGTCCAAACGCTCTACCGGGCGCACGCTTTACATTCTGGACGAACCTACCACTGGTTTGCATTTTGAAGACGTGCGCAAACTGTTGGAAGTGCTGCATGAATTGGTCGATCAGGGAAACACGGTCATCGTGATCGAACACAATCTGGACGTGATCAAGACCGCCGATCATCTGATCGATATCGGCCCGGAGGGCGGCGATGGGGGTGGGCGAATTGTAGCCACCGGCACCCCGGAAGAGGTCGCGCAGGTCGCTGACAGCTACACCGGTCACTATCTGTCGCAGATGCTGACCCCGATGCGCAAAGCGGGTGAATGATCCACAAAAAAGCCCGGCTAAAAAGCCGGGCTTTGATGTTTGGATCTGTGCTGACGATCAGCCGTCGAAATCGACCTCTTGCACCAGTTTCAGCGCAGCGGCGCGGTGACTGGCCACTTCCATCAGGTTGACGCTGTCCGGGGTGAAGTTGCCCCAGCTTTTGACCAGGTCAACTGCTTCTGTGCCCGGCGCGATTGGGTATTCGAAGTTGGCGGCGGCATAAATTTCCTGCGCTTTGGGCGATGACAGGAATTCCATCAGCTTGATGGCGGCTTCCTTGTTCGGCGCGTGTTTTGCCAATGCAACACCCGATACGTTCACATGGGTGCCCGCGCCTTCAAAGACAGGGAATGTCACGTTCACGCTTTCTGCCCATGCCTTCTGTTCGGGATCGCTGAGCATCTTGCCCATATAGTAAGTGTTGCCGATCGCGATGTCGCATTCGCCGGCCCAGATTGCCTTGACCTGTGCACGGTCGTTGCCCTGCGGTTTACGGGCCAGATTTGATTTCACGCCTTCCAGCCATGTCTTGGCCTCTTCTGCACCGTGGTGCTGAATATAGGCCGACACAAGCGCCAACGTATAGGCGTGGGTGCCCGAGCGGGTGCAAATGCGGCCTTCCCACTTGGGATCGGCCAGATCCTCATAGCTGGTCACTTCGCCTTCGGCCACGCGCTCTTTCGAGGCATAGACGATCCGGGCGCGGGTGGTCAGGCCGAACCACTGGTTGCCGGGATCGCGGTATTCGGCAGGGATATTGGCGTTCAGCGTATCGCTTTCCACCGGCTGGGTCAGACCGGCATCCACCACACCTGCGAGACGCGAAATGTCGACGGTGAAAATCAGGTCGGCGGGGCTGCGTTGGCCCTCGGCTTCCAGACGTTCAATCATACCCTTGTTCAGGAAGGCCACGTTGACAGCAATCCCGGTTTCTTCGGTAAAGGCATCGGTCAGCGGCTGGATCAGCTCGGGCTGACGATAGGAATAGACGTTGACCTCGTCCGCGCTGGCAATTGCGGGGGTCAGGGCTGTGGCCAGGATAGTGGCTGTGGCGAAGGTGCGAACTTTGTTCATCACGCGAGTCTCCTTGTTTTCGTTACCGCGCTTAAACCTGAGTCTTTTGCTTGGGTCAATACCTGATTAAATCAATCAGAAATTATTTGCCAACCGCACGTTCTGCTGTTTTTTCAGCCTCCCAATAGCCATCCATTTCCTCAAGCGTTGCGTCCTCGAGTGCACGGCCATCAGCCGCCAAGCGCCGTTCGATTCCTTGGAAACGACGTTCGAATTTTGAATTGGCATGACGCAGTGCCTCTTCTGGTTCCACGTCAAGATGGCGCGCCAGATTGGCAACGACGAACAAAAGATCCCCGATTTCTTCACGTAATTCATTTGGTCCAAGCGTATCGCGCGCCTCGGCCACCTCGTGGGCTTCTTCGGTGATCTTGTCCAGCACGGGGCCGATATCTGGCCAGTCGAATCCAACGCGGGCGGCGCGCTTTTGCAGTTTTACGGCACGCAAAAGGGCGGGCAGGCCAATCGCCACACCGTCTAACACACCTTTGTGAGAAGTGTTCGCCCGCTCTGCGGCCTTGATGGTTTCCCAATCGCGGGTCTGTTGTTCGGCGGATTTATCGCGCGATTCATCCCCAAACACATGCGGATGGCGCGCGACCATCTTGTCGGACATGGTGTCGGCCACGTCGTCAAATGTGAACATCCCGGCCTCTTCCGCCATCTGGGCATGAAACACTGATTGGAACAGCAAATCGCCCAACTCGCCCTTCAACTCGTTCCAGGCCTGACGCTCGATCGCATCTGCCACTTCATAGGCTTCCTCGATCGTGTAAGGCGCGATGGTGGCGAAGGTCTGTTCGATGTCCCAAGGGCAGCCGTTTTGCGGATCGCGCAAGCGGCGCATGATCTCGCGCAAGCGATCCATCCCCCCTTGCGGGTTGTGAACCAGAGTGTCCGAGGGGGAAAGATCGCGCGTTTTGCTCATTGCATCATGATCCAAATCAGGTTTGTTTCGTCCCACCCTTGATAGGAGGAAGTCATGGCGATCATCAACCGTATTGGCGAATTTGCTGGTGATATGAAAACGTGGCGACAGCATATCCATGCCAATCCTGAATTGGGGTTGGAGTGTCACGATACAGCAGCCTATGTCGTGGATCATTTGCGCGGTTTCGGTGTGGACGAAATTCACGAGAAGATCGGCATATCGGGCGTTGTGGGCATCATCAACGGGCAGGGGGATGGCCCGACCATTGGCCTGCGCGCCGATATGGATGCGTTACCGATGGATGAGGCAACCGGGCTTGATTATGCCTCAACCGTTCCCGGGCGGATGCACGCCTGTGGACATGACGGGCACACCACGATGTTGCTGGGGGCTGCGCGATACTTGGCGGAAACGCGGAACTTCAAGGGGCGCGTCGCGCTGATCTTCCAACCTGCCGAAGAAATCGACGGCGGTGCGAAATACATGTGCGATGAAGGCATGATGGACCGTTTCGGTATTTCCGAGGTCTATGCTCTGCACAACATGCCGGGGCATGAGGTGGGCAAGTTCTATACCACACCCGGCCCGATCATGGCTGCGGTCGACACGCTGCACGTCAAGGTGACGGGGCGCGGTGGCCACGCGGCTTATCCGCAGGATACGGTCGATCCGATCATGGCGGTCGTGTCGATGGTGCAGGCGGTCCAATCCATCGTCAGCCGCAACCTGTCGCCAATGGACAATCTGGTGGTCTCGGTCACGATGATCGGCGGCGGCACGGCAGACAATATCATCCCTGAAGACGCGTGGTTCGCCGCGACCATCCGATCTTTCACCCCCGAGGTGCGCGAGATGGTGCAGCGTCGTCTGCGCGAGGTGATCGAGGGACAGGCAGCCAGTTTCGGTGTGACGGTCCAGATCGACTATGAACTGGGCTATCCGCCCACGGTGAACGACCCCGATGCCGTAGAAAAAGCGGCAGACGTAGCGCGCGAGATCAGCGGCGATGACCACGTCTTCGCCCAAGAAGGGCGCGAGATGGGGGCTGAAGACTTCGCCTATATGCTGGAAGAGCGCCCCGGAGCCTATCTGTTTCTTGGGCAGGGCAAAGACAGCGCGGGCGTTCATCACCCAGCCTATGATTTCAATGATGAGGCCGCGCCTTACGGGGCCAGTTTCTTTGCGCGTCTGGTCGAACGGCTGAACCCGATCTGAGGTCATGGCGCTGGATTTGATCAAATTATCTGGTCAGACCATCAAACCTGTGCTAACCGATCACAAAACAGGAGAGGTCGACATGGCATTGGAAGACGCAAAAACTCAGGTCGATACCGCCTTCACGCGGGACGGGTTCAAAGGTTTGGCCTTTGAAAACACCTTCGGCGGGGCTTTGTCGTTTTTACGTCGCACCTACTCCAAAAACCTTTCGGGTGTCGACATCGCGGTTACGGGCATCCCGTTTGACCAGGCCGTAACCAATCGCCCCGGCACCCGCCTTGGCCCGCGTGCGATCCGCGAGGCATCCTGTCTGCAATCGCCCGACCAGGCCTATGGCTGGGGCTTCGATGTGATGAGCGAATTTGCCATTGCCGATTACGGTGACATGGCGTTCGACTATGCCCATATCGACCAGTTCCCCACCGCTCTTGAGGCGCATATCAGCGGCATTCTGGATCAGGATGCGGCCTGCCTGACGCTGGGCGGCGATCACTATATCACCTTCCCGATCCTGCGCGCGCATGCAAAGAAGCACGGCCCCCTGAGCCTGTTGCAATTCGACGCCCATACGGACACATGGGCCGACGATGACATGACCCGTGTTGATCATGGCACGATGTTCTACAAAGCCGTGAAAGAGGGGCTGATTGACCCGGCCCGTTCGGTGCAGGTGGGCATTCGCACCCATAACGACGACACACTGGGCGTGAACATCATCGACGCGCGCGAGGTGCATGAAACCGGCCCGCAGGCGGTGGTCGACAAGATCAAGTCGATCCTGGGAGACCGCAAAACCTATCTGACCTTTGACATCGACGCGCTGGACCCGGCCTTTGCTCCCGGCACAGGCACGCCGGTCTGGGGTGGTCTGACCTCGGCACAAGCGTCGATCATCCTGCGCGATCTTGCGGGGATCAACCTTGTGGGCGGCGATGTGGTCGAGGTGTCACCACCCTTTGACACCACTGGCGCCACCGCCATCGCAGGGGCGCATGTGGCGATGGAAATTCTGAATCTGTGGGCGGTGACGCGGCGCTGCTAGTCTGCGCGGCGTGTCGCATATCACAGTAGGCGCGATTGAATTGTACCGTATGCTGCTGTTTTGTGCCGTCAACATGACCATCACCCTTGACAAGCCCATTGCAGGATTAGGCTTGCAGCGTAACCCCGGCTCATCTATCGCTACCAAGAGTTGATGTGTCACGATCCGCTGGGGGGCGGAGGGTTCGGGGGCGTGTGTGAATTATTTTGTTTTTGCAATTCTGGGTGTGCTTTTTCTGGCCGTTCTTGCGCTTGGCTGGGTGCGACTGGCACCATTGCCGGAAGAGCGATTCTCGGCACGTCCAGGTCCAAACAATCCGGGTACGCACAAACTGCCGGGTGGGGTGAAATACGTGATCCCGCTGCGCATTCTGCCAGAAGGTGCCTTGGACCATCTGGCGTGGATCGCACTGGAAGCCCCGCGCACGCATCTGCGATATCAAGAAGATGATCTGTTCGCGGTTGTCACCCGCTCGCGGCGTATCGGCTTTCCCGACATCACTGTGGCATGGGTGGCCGATGATGCACTGCATATTCATGCCCATTTGGTCTATGGTAAAAGCGATATGGGCGTGAATGAACAGCGGGTTGACGTCTGGCTTGATCAGCTAAGACATCTTGATGACGACATGGATGACGAATTCTGATCAGAGAGGCGACAATTCGGCAGGGGCATCGCTGCTCGTTTGTGTCTCTTGGACCGCTTGTGCAGAAACACAGCCTTCGCCCGTGTCGCGCCACATGGGTACGTTCAAACTCATTTCGCAGCGGGCCATGAACGCACGACCGCCGACAAACAGGCAGATGCTTTCGCCCAGTTCAACGCGACTGCCGGCGGTGTCAGTGCAGTAGCAGTCTATGACCTTGCCGCCCGGTGAGGTGACGTCGGCCAGCACCGGTTCAGCGAACAGTCCGCCCGCGACGAAGAAAAGGGGCAATATCCTGAACATGCCTTAGCCTAGCACATTCGTGCCTCTTGACCAAACCTTCGTGATAAGAGACACCGCCACAATGGTTCCTATGGAAAAACTTTCAGCAATCACAGAACGGTTCGAGTTTCTGGAAGCCCGCATGGCACAAGGCCTGTCGGGTGAAGAAATCGCGCAGGTCGGGCGCGAATATGCTGAACTGAAACCGGTCGTCGAGGAAATCGCCGCTTATCGCCGTCTGCTGGACGATATCGCCGAAGCCGAGGCAATGCTGGGCGATCCGGACATGCGTGAGTTGGCTGAAGAAGAGCTGCCGATCCTGAAAGAGAGGCTGCCCGAGGTGGAACAGGCCATGCGGTTGGTTCTGCTGCCAAAGGACGCCGCGGACGCTCGACCTGCGATGATCGAAATTCGTCCCGGCACGGGTGGGGACGAAGCATCTCTGTTCGCAGCGGACCTTTTGCGCATGTATCAACGCTATGCCGAGGCGCGCGGCTGGAATTTCGAGATCATGGAGCAATCCTTGACTGAACTAGGTGGCATCAAAGAGGTCGTGGCTCATGTGAAGGGCGAAGGCGTGTTTGCCCGTATGAAATATGAAAGCGGTGTGCACCGGGTCCAGCGCGTGCCGGAAACTGAAAGTGGCGGGCGCATTCACACTTCGGCAGCAACGGTGGCTGTGCTGCCCGAGGCGGAGGATGTGGATATCCAAATCGACGCAAATGACATTCGCATTGATACAATGCGCGCGTCAGGGTCGGGCGGCCAGCATGTGAACACCACCGACAGTGCCGTGCGGATCACGCACCTGCCAACGGGCATCATGGTGACCAGTTCCGAGAAAAGCCAACACCGCAACCGCGAGATCGCGATGCAGGTACTGAAGACGCGGCTGTTTGATCTGGAACGGCAGCGGGTTGATGATGCCCGCGCGGCGGATCGCAAGGCACAGGTGGGGTCGGGTGACCGGTCCGAGCGCATCCGCACCTATAACTTCCCGCAAGGTCGCATGACAGATCATCGGATCAATCTGACACTCTATAAGCTGGATCAGATCATCGGAGGTGATCTGGATGATGTGATCGACGCGCTGATTGCCGAAGATCAGGCGGCACAATTGGCAGATATGGACGGATGACCACTGGCACGGCGCTATTGGTCTCTGCCACGCGGGTCTTGCGCGCGGCGGGTGTGGAAGACCCGGCTCGCGATGCACGGATTTTACTTGCGCATGCGTTGGGCGTTGATCGCAGCCGACTGACGCTGGTTCTACCAGACGTGGTTGAAAACCATCACGCCGCTGCATTCGAGCAAGCCATTTCCGCGCGCGCCAACCGCCAACCCGTTGCCCAAATTATCGGAACGCGGGCGTTTTACGGGCGTGACTTCATTGTAACCGGCGATGTATTGGACCCGCGCCCGGACACCGAGCTTTTGGTCGATACGGCCTTGTCAGTGCCTTTTGCCAACGTGTTGGATCTGGGCACAGGAACGGGCTGTATCCTGTTGACACTGTTGGCAGAACGTCCAGATGCGTTGGGGCAAGGAGTGGACCTGTCGTCGGCCGCGCTGTCCATTGCCCGAGCCAATGCAGAGGCAATGCAGATTGCGGACCGTGCCGAGTTTCTGGAAGGATCGTGGTTCGATGCGGTTGCCACCGATCAGCAGTTTGACCTGATCGTGTCAAATCCGCCCTATATCTCTGAGACCGAGATGATGGCGCTGGCCCCCGAAGTGCGGGATTGGGAGCCGCATTTGGCGCTGTCGCCCGGCGGCGATGACTTGGCGGCCTATCGCAAGATCATAGCTGACGCATTGCATTATCTGGCGTCAGGAGGGCATCTGATGGTCGAAATCGGGGCCGGGCAGGGCGCGGCGGTCAAAGAGATGTTTCAGAATGCAGGATTCATCGAAACCCAAGTGCTGAAGGACCTGTCCGGGCATGATCGTGTTGTCGCAGGCGATGGGCCCTGTGTGCCGCATTTTGCAGAATAATGCATGTACAACGGCCGTTAAAGCCACTGGAACCCGGCAAAAATCCTCGTTTCCACCAGTTTTTTCCAGATAAGGCTTGTGTTTCGGCAATCCACGTGACAATCAGGTTTTAGCAGTGTCGCAGTCCTCGTGACAGCCGCTGTTTGTAAGCCCTACAATTCGAACGATGTGGCACAGATTGGTGTCTTGTTCGAAAACACAGCGCGGCAATTAAACCGCGCGTTGGAAGCTAAAGCTGGAAAAACAAGCTGATGAGATCGCCGAAATCACGTTCGCGAAATAACAAGTCGAACCGTAACCGGAACAATCCGGGAAACATCATCAACCGCGTCTACGACAGTTCGGGACCCGAGGGCAAAGTGCGCGGGACTCCCCAGCAGATCATCGACAAATACACCCAATTGGCGCGCGATGCGTTTTTGTCGAATGACCGGGTTGCGGGTGAAAACTTCCAACAGCACGCGGAACACTACACCCGTCTTCTCAGCGAAGCACAGCGCGAGATGGAAGCCCGGCGTTTGCAGTCGGAACAGCAAAACCGCGACCGCCAACAACGCGAAAAAGAAGAGCGTGAAGCACGTGCCGAACGCAAATCTGCACAGGCAGCGGCAGGCGAGGGGGATCAACCCGACATCGCTCCACAGTCCGACACGATGGAAGAAGATGGCCAAAGCGGTCTGGTAGAAACACCGGAAAGCAAGCCGAAGAAGGCACCAGCGCGGACCCGCAAACCCCGCAAGCCAGCGAAGTCGGACGTCTCGAACGAAGATACGGATGCGGCCAGCGGCACTCCGGACGCTCCCGAAGCGGCAGAGTAAGCCACCTTCAAGGCATTTATTGAACCCGGCCCGCGAAAGCAGTGCCGGGTTTTTTCTTAATAATTGGTCGCAGCAAATATGAAAAAAGCCCCGCCGGATAGGGCGAGGCTTTCGGAATTGTTTTTGACGCGTTTGATTAATCCGTTCCGCGATATGGTTCGACATATTGCAGCGCCATATCCCATGGAAAGAAGATCCAGGTGTCCTGGCTGACCTCGGTGATGAACGTGTCCACCAGCGGGCGACCCTTGGGTTTGGCGTAAACGGTGGCAAAATGGGCCTTGGGATACAGGTTGCGCACCAGTTCCAGTGTTTTGCCTGTGTCGACAAGATCGTCGATAACCAAGATCCCCTCACCATCGCCCATCATGGCCGCGTCCGGGGCTTTCAGAAGCTCTGCTTCGCCCTGCGATTGATGGTGATAGGATTTGACCGATACGGTATCCACTGTGCGGATATCCAGCTCGCGCGCGACGATCATGGCCGGGGCCAGACCGCCACGGGTGATCGCAACGACAGCGCGCCAGCCTGTGTCTTTGGGGCCTTGGCCGTCAAGTCGCCACGCAAGCGCACGGCTGTCGCGATGGATTTGATCCCAGCTGATGTGGAAACCTTTTTCGTGGGGCAGGCGGTCGCTCATGTCGGATGCTCCTTATTTGCGACCAGTGGCCACGTCGATATCAGGCGCATCAACGGCCTTCATGCCGACGACGTGATAGCCGCTGTCCACATGATGTGTTTCGCCGGTGACGCCCGACCCTAGGTCGGACAACAGATACAGGGCAGAGTTGCCCACGTCCTGAATGGTCACGTTGCGACGCAGTGGCGAATTAAGCTCGTTCCATTTCAGAATGTAACGGAAATCACCGATCCCCGAGGCTGCGAGCGTCTTGATAGGCCCGGCCGAGATTGAGTTTACCCGGATGCCGTCCTTGCCCAGATCCTCGGCCATGTAGCGTACGGAAGCCTCAAGTGCGGCTTTGGCAACGCCCATTACATTGTAATGCGGCATCACTTGTTCGGCCCCGTAATAGGTCAGCGTCAGCAGCGAACCACCATCGGGCATCATGGCTGCGGCGCGACGAGCCACCGCGGTGAAGGAATAAACCGAGATATCCATCGTCACGCGGAAGTTTTCCGGGCTGGTATCAACATAGCGCCCGCGAAGTTCATTTTTATCTGAAAAGCCAATAGCATGGACGACGAAATCCAGCTTGCCCCATGTCTTTTCAAGTTCGCTGAACAATGTGTCGATCGACCCTTGGTCTGATACATCACACTCAACAACAACATCTGATCCAAGTTGGGCGGCCAGCGGATCGACCCGCTTTTTCAACGCTTCACCCTGATAGGAAAACGCAAGTTCGGCACCGGCGTCGGCACAGGCTTTCGCGATCCCCCATGCAATGGACTTATCGTTGGCTAGCCCCATAATCAGGCCGCGTTTGCCCTTCATCAATTCCGTCGACATTCTGGTTCCCCGTCCCGAGATACTGCGATATGCCCGTTTAGGCGATTGGCCGGGTCTCTTCAAGTCTGAGCCCGACGTTCTGCTACGTGTTTGTAACAGAGTTGGCACGGAACCGCGCAGGCCATATGTTTGGAAAGTCACAAGAAGGGGGGGCAAGGATGTCAGAACGTGGCGGGATATTTGCAGGCGACGATCCCTTCGTGATCGCGTGCAGTTGGTTGGAAGAAGCCGAGAAATCTGAACCCAATGACCCCAACGCCATTGCGTTGTCGACGGTCGATGCGGACGGGTTGCCGAATGCGCGTATGGTATTGCTCAAGGACATCGAAGACGATTCCTTCGTATTTTACACCAACTATGGGTCTACCAAGGCGCAGGAACTGGATCATGCGGGCAAAGCAGCTTTTGTTATGCACTGGAAAAGTCTGCGCCGCCAAATCCGGGTGCGTGGCGTGATTGAACGCGAAGAGGGGCCACAGGCAGACGCCTATTACGCGTCTCGGTCGCTGAAAAGCCGGTTGGGCGCATGGGCGTCGCATCAAAGCCAGCCTTTAGCCTCACGTGCGGCCCTGATGACCGAGGTGGCAAAGGTGACGGCGACCCATGGCACCAACCCCTCGCGTCCGCCGTTTTGGGGTGGATACCGGATTTGGCCAACTGAAATAGAGTTCTGGGCGGATGGGGCATTCCGGCTTCATGACCGCTTTCGCTGGAGCCGGGAGCAAAAAAATGAATCGTGGTCAGTTGTGCGATTAAACCCTTAAAAAATCGGGGTTTTCGTGCTATACCTGCCTAAAAGTATATGTGTTTAAGGCTTGCACCCGGATTTCAAACACCCCAATAGTATTGTGGGGATGCGAATATTTTGAGGACAATTATGGCGCAAGATACAGACGCGCATGAGCCAATCGTGCTGCGTGGCCAAGTCAAATGGTTTGACCCAGGCAAGGGGTTTGGTTTCGTGATCGCCGACGAAGGTGGAGCGGATATTTTGCTTCATGCCAATGTGTTGCGTAATTTTGGTCAAAGCTCAGTTGCTGATGGTTCAGTCATTGAAATCTCGGTGCAGTCGACTGAACGCGGTCGTCAAGCCGTCAATGTCTTATCGATAGAGCCGCCTGTCGCTGATGCCGAACATCAGCTTGAGGAATTCACTGAAGGCGTTGTCGACCCTGACAGCGTAGGACCGCTGGAGCCTGCGCGGGTTAAATGGTTTGACAAGGCCAAGGGGTTCGGTTTCGCCAATGTGTTCGGGCGGTCTGAAGACGTGTTCATTCACGTAGAGGTTCTGCGCCGTTCGGGGCTTGCTGATTTGCAACCGGGCGAAGCGATTGGTCTGCGATCTGCGGCGGGCAAGCGGGGCTGCATGGCGGTCAGTGTGTCGTCGTGGGACTCGGCCACCGATCACAAGGAATGAAATGCTAAGCGTATTGAACAGGATTGTAAAAATGGGGGCGTCTATCATGGGCGCCCTTTTGTTGTCTGCACCGGTCTGGGCCGATGTCTGTGACCCAGACTACGTCGACCTGCGGGGGGACTGGGGTAAGGCGCGGTTCATGGTTGAGATCGCCGATGATCCCGGAGAACGCGCACAGGGATTGATGCACCGCGAAAGCATGCCGATGTCGCATGGTATGTTGTTTCTGTTCGAAACACCCCAGACAGTCAGCTTCTGGATGAAAAACACGCTGATCCCGCTGGACATGCTGTTTCTGACCGCCGATGGCACGGTTGCGCGGGTGCACCAGAATGCCATTCCCCACGACACATCACTCATCCCCGGTGGCTCGGACATTTTTGCGGTACTAGAGGTCAACGGCGGCATCTCTGAGCGATTTGGCATTTCAGAGGGCACGGTTCTGCGCCACCCGTTGTTGGATCAGAGTATTGCTGCATGGCCTTGCGCAGCCACCGAATAGCCATGGCAAGACAGGAAGATCGAATGGGCTGTCAGTTTGCCCTTTTCTTCGTCAAAAACCCCCGTTAAGGAGAGGGCGTTCGGGGCGTAGCGCAGCCTGGTAGCGCGACGGTTTTGGGTACCGTAGGTCGCAAGTTCGAATCTTGCCGTCCCGACCATTTTCCCAGTTTGGCCATATCGACCGATTTGTCTGATCTGTGCGGGGTAGAACGACTATATATGGTGGTCGATCTTCCGATGCGTGATGTGATCCCGTCCGGTAGGTGCGGATAATTGGAGCAGAGGGCGGATTGGATCGGTGTGGGGGATTGATTCTTTTCAAGGCGATCCAGTTTAGTAATTTCGACCTTCTACATGACGCATAGACGCCACACCTGACGCGCCCGACTGCCGGTTTTCCAGTGTTCGCTTATTTATTTCGTTTTCACCTGAATTCACGTGGTTTGCGCGATGCCGCCCAAAAACTGAGGTGACATGCGCCATCGCTTTGTATGTTCTGAATTGAGGTATCACTTCCCCTTTTTGGCGTAAGTTCGGTGATCACTTAGTAAAATCCGAAACCATCCACAGACACCTCTTGCCGAGGAATCAAATCGTTAACCCTGCGCTGGCTCAAACCCCAATCAAGGTCAACGAAAAAGAGTTGTGGATAGACCAGAAGTTTTTGTTGACCTGCTAGGGGTCGATACGTCACCTTGTGCGTGCTGGTCAACAAGCCACAACATATAGTGGCGGCAGGTTACAGCGGGACAGTAAAAGAATTATGACACGATCTGATGGGTCGAACGAGACCGTGGTCGCCTATGGCGCGCTTCGGTGCGGGTTTTCTGTGTCTTTTCCGGTCCTTGCGATCAGCTAAATTTGGAAGGGTGAAGGCGTGCTCAGACACGCGACACCGCAGCGCACGAAGGATCGACGGGGCACTATGAAAATCGAACGCAAATTCACCAAAGCCGGAGCAGACGCCTACTCCGAGTTGGATTTCATCACCACAACATCTGAAATCCGTAACCCGGACGGCACGGTGGTTTTCAAACTGGACGCCTGCGAAGTGCCGGCGGACTGGAGCCAAGTTGCATCCGATGTGATTGCGCAGAAGTATTTTCGTAAAGCAGGTGTGCCAGCGGTGCTGAAACGCGTGAAAGAAAAAGGCGTTCCAGAATTTTTGTGGCGTTCGGTCCCGGACGACAAAGCACTGGCCGATTTGCCGAAGGAAGACCGTTACGGCGGTGAAACCTCGGCCAAACAGGTGTTTGACCGTTTGGCAGGAGCATGGACATATTGGGGCTGGAAAGGTGGCTACTTTACCACCGAAGCCGACGCCAAAGCGTATTTCGACGAAATGCGCCACATGTTGGCCAGCCAGCGTGCCGCGCCGAACTCGCCCCAGTGGTTCAACACCGGCCTGCATTGGGCCTATGGTATCGACGGCCCGGCACAGGGTCACTACTATGTCGATCACAAGACCCGCAAGCTGACCAAATCCAAGTCCAGCTATGAGCATCCGCAGCCGCACGCCTGCTTCATCCAGTCAATCGGAGACGATCTGGTGGGCGACGGCGGTATCATGGACCTGTGGGTGCGCGAAGCCCGCCTGTTCAAATACGGCTCCGGCACCGGCACCAACTTCTCGTCGCTGCGCGCGGCAGATGAACCGCTGTCAGGTGGCGGCAAATCCTCGGGCCTGATGGGGTTCTTGAAAATCGGCGACCGAGCAGCAGGTGCAATCAAGTCGGGCGGCACCACACGCCGCGCTGCGAAGATGGTGATCGTGGACAGCGACCACCCGGACATTGAAGAATACATCAACTGGAAGGTCAAAGAAGAGCAGAAAGTAGCCTCGTTGGTCGCGGGCTCGAAGATGCACGAAGAGCATCTGAACCACATCTTTGCGGCGATCCGTTCGTGGGATGGGGCCGAGGAAGACGCTTATGATCCCAAGGTCAATGAAAACCTGAAGGACGTCATTCGGGCTGCGAAAAAGGTTGCGATCCCCGAGGTTTACGTCAAACGCGTGCTGGATTATGCCAAGCAGGGCTATGGCTCGATTGAGTTCCCGACATACGACACGGACTGGGATTCGGAAGCTTACGCGACCGTTTCCGGCCAAAACTCGAACAACTCGGTTCGCGTCACTGATGCGTATCTGAAAGCCGTCGAAGCAGATGCTGATTGGGAACTGATCCGCCGCACCGATGGCTCGGTCGCCAAGACCATCAAGGCACGCGATTTGTGGGACCAGATCGGCCATGCAGCGTGGGCTTGTGCCGACCCCGGCATCCAGTATCACGACACGGTCAACGCGTGGCACACATGCCCCGAAGACGGTGCGATCCGCGGCTCGAACCCGTGCTCGGAATACATGTTCCTTGACGACACCGCCTGTAACCTGGCCTCGATGAACCTACTGACCTTCTTGGAAGAAGGCGTGTTCCAGGCTGAGGATTACATGCACGCCACCCGCCTGTGGACCATCACGCTGGAAATCTCGGTGATGATGGCGCAGTTCCCGTCGAAAGAGATTGCCGAACGAAGCTATGTCTTCCGCACGCTGGGTCTGGGCTATGCCAATATCGGCGGTCTTCTGATGAATATGGGCTATGGCTACGATTCGGCCGAGGGCCGCGCGATGTGCGGGGCGCTGACCGCGATCCTGTCAGGCGTATCATATGCCACATCTGCCGAAATGGCGGGCGAACTGGGTGCGTTCGAAGGGTTCGAGCGCAACAAGGAACACATGCTGCGTGTCATCCGCAACCACCGCACTGCGGCTTACGGCGCGACCGAGGGCTATGAGAACCTTGAGATCAAACCGCTGGCGCTGGATCACGCCAACTGTCCGGACGCCAAGCTGGTCGATCTGGCGATGGGCGCATGGGACGAGGCGCTGGCGCTGGGTGAAAAGCACGGCTACCGCAACGCGCAGGTGTCTGTGATTGCACCGACGGGCACCATTGGTTTGGTCATGGACTGCGACACCACCGGGATCGAGCCCGATTTCGCGCTGGTGAAGTTCAAGAAACTGGCCGGGGGCGGATATTTCAAGATCATCAACCGCTCGGTCCCCGCAGCCCTTGAGAAGCTGGGCTATGCTTCGTCCGAGATTGAAGAGATCATCAGCTATGCCGTGGGTCATGGCACCCTTGGCAACGCGCCGGGGATCAACCACACGACGCTGATTGGGCACGGGTTCGGCCAAAACGAGATCGACAAAATCGAGGCGGCATTGCCATCGGCCTTCGACATCCGCTTCGTGTTCAACCAATGGACGCTGGGCGAGGAGTTCTGCACCAACGTGCTGGGCATCCCGACCGAGAAGCTGAACAACCCCGATTTCAGTCTGCTCAGCCACCTTGGTTTTACCCGCAAAGACATCGACGCGGCCAACGACCATGTGTGCGGCACGATGACGTTGGAAGGCGCGCCACACCTGAAGGAAGAGCATTACAGCGTCTTCGACTGCGCCAACCCGTGCGGCAAAAAAGGCAAGCGTTTCCTGAATGTTGACAGCCATATCTATATGATGGCCGCCGCGCAGAGCTTCATTTCCGGCGCGATCTCTAAAACTATCAATATGGCAAATGATGCGACCATCGAAGACTGTCAGAAAGCGTATGAACTCAGCTGGTCGCTGGGGATCAAGGCCAATGCGCTCTATCGTGATGGATCGAAGCTGAGCCAACCGCTGGCGGCTGCGCTGGTTGAAGATGATGAAGAAGCTGAAGAAATCCTCGCATCGGGTTCGACCCACGACAAAGCCGTGACACTGGCCGAGAAGATCATCGAGAAGATCGTCGTCAAGGAAGTTGCGCGGGGCCGTGAAAAGCTGCCCGAACGGCGCAAGGGATACACCCAAAAAGCCATCGTTGGTGGCCACAAGGTTTACCTGCGCACCGGCGAATACGAAGACGGCAATCTGGGCGAGATCTTCATCGACATGCACAAGGAAGGTGCGGGCTTCCGCGCGATGATGAACAACTTCGCCATCGCTGTTTCGGTTGGCCTGCAATATGGTGTGCCGCTGGAAGAGTTTGTGGATGCCTTCACCTTCACCAAGTTCGAACCGGCTGGCATGGTTCAGGGCAACGACTCGATCAAAAATGCGACGTCGATCCTTGACTATATCTTCCGCGAACTGGCCGTGTCTTATCTGGACCGCACCGATCTGGCCCATGTGAAGCCTGAAGGGGCCAGCTTTGATGATCTGGGTCGTGGCGAAGAAGAAGGCGTGTCGAACGTCCAGGAGATGACGGAAACGGCTGCTACCAAGTCCTTGGAAGTGTTGAAACAAATCAGTTCGACCGGTTATCTGCGCAAACGTATGCCGCAAGAACTGATGGTGCTGCAAGGCGGTGCAGACGCGGGGGGGACGGCTCTGACCGGTACCGATCCGGTTGGCGTTTTGAACGCGCTGGTGCCAGAAACAGCGGGCGTGAAAACCACCGTGACCGAAACATTAGTCAGTGAATCCGCCGTTTCGACCGGCACGATCAACAAGATCGACGCACGCACCAAGGCCAAGATGCAGGGATACGAGGGCGATCCTTGTGGCGAATGTGGCAACTACACGCTGGTGCGCAACGGCACCTGCATGAAATGCAACACCTGCGGATCGACCACGGGCTGTAGCTAAGAGATCGCCGGGTGCGTCTACGTCCCAAGGGATGTGCCCGGCAGACATGAGAGGGCGTTCTTGCGTTCACCCTCTATTGTAACACGGGGCGGGTGCGCTCGCCCCCTGACGCGGATAGGGCCGCAGGCAAAAACATGACCGGGCGGTACTAATCACGAGCCTTATCAGCGAAACTGGGGTGCCCTTGGGCACCCCATTCTTTTTTGGAATTCCATCAATGGCGGACACGGTAGAGAGCGCCGTGATCCAACATTGATTCTAAACGATCCGAAGCGATGGTTGACGTTACGGCATCAATGCGGGCTGTTCGCGTTGATTGAGGCCAAAAACAACTCAGCGTAAGAAAATAAGTGGCCGGTTTCTTTCCATAGGCGAATATTTGCCCTGTTCCTGCCATATCCAGCCGATAAAATATCCACCAGAAGTGGAGAAATAAATGCTGGGGATAATCCTTTGGTACAACGCCGAAAAGAGCGTTGGCTTGGTCTGGTGTGAAGATCAGGGGCCGCTGGCGTTCATCGGCCCTGAAGTTGTTGCACCTCAAGGCGTTGACAGTCTGCAACGCGGATCGCAGATTTGGTTCGGTTTTAATGAGGCCAATGGATTTCGCACGGTCAGCCGCATCGAAGCGGTTAGCGTGGTTATGGGCGGGATCGACCCGGCACAAGTCCTTTGCAACTTTGAAAGGACTGAAACTGACGGGCTAGAGTTCGACAGCACGGATATGCGATCTGTTTTGCGGGTCGTGGCCTGAGCCGCAGCGGACCAATCCAACACAACCAAAGGGTCGCTTGTGCTATAGGAAACGCCCGTTAATGGACTTAACGGGCGTTCCAATCGTTTGAGTTTGGACTACTCCGTTGCACCACGCGACAGGGCAGCAACCCCGGTGCGAGCCACTTCGATCAAACCAAGCGGGCGCATCAATTCGGCAAAAGCCGAGATCTTCTCGGTCGTGCCGGTGATCTCGAATACAAAACTATCGAGGGTCGAATCCACTACATTGGCGCGGAAAATATCTGCCAGTCGCAACGCTTCAACACGCTTGTCGCCAGACCCTTCCACTTTGAACAACGCCAGTTCGCGCTCGACCGCGGGGCCTTCAACAGTCAGATCATGCACATCATGCACCGGCACGATACGTCCCAGCTGTGCTTTGATTTGCACAATTACAGCGGGCGTTCCAGAGGTCACAACCGTGATCCGCGACAGGTGGCCCAGATGATCAACTTCGGCCACGGTCAAGCTTTCGATGTTGTATCCCCGGCCGGAAAACAGCCCGATCACGCGGGCCAGAACACCCGCTTCGTTGTCGACAATGATCGCCAACGTGTGGCGTTCGATCTCATCTGAATTGGGATCGCGCAGGTCATAGGCTGATTTCCGTGACGAGCCTTTTTTGATCTTAAGTGCAGACATTTACAGACCCTCCTTAAACCAGCGTCGCGCCTGAGGAGCCGATGACGCCCTGCGTCTCGGCTTCGCCCAGAAGCATCTTGTTGTGCGGCTCTCCCGACGGGATCATCGGGAAGCAGTTTGCGTGTTTTTCGACCAGAACGTCCAGAATGAACGGGCCGTCATAGTCCAGCATTTCCTGAATGGCGTCGTCCAACTCGGCCGGGTCCGACACCTGCCGACCCTTGCAACCAAATGCTTCCGCCAGTTTCACGAAATCGGGCAGGCTTTCCGACCAGCTGTGCGAATAGCGCTCGCCGTGCAAAAGCTCCTGCCACTGGCGCACCATACCAAGACGTTCGTTGTTCAGGATGAACTGTTTGATGGGCGCGCGGAATTGAACGGCGGTGCCCATTTCCTGCATGTTCATCAGCCAGCTTGCATCACCGGCCACGTTAATCACGCAGGCATCCGGGTGTGCGATTTGTGCGCCAAGCGAAGCGGGCAGGCCATAGCCCATGGTGCCCAGTCCGCCCGAGGTCAGCCAACGGTTGGGGTCGTTGAAGCCCAGAAACTGAGCCGCCCACATCTGGTGCTGCCCCACTTCGGTGGCCACATAGCGATCCTTGTCCTTGGTCAGAGCCTCAAGGCGTTCCATCGCGTACTGTGGTTGAATGACCTTTTCGTCCGGTTGATAGGCCAGGCAGTCACGGCCGCGCCATTCGTCGATCTTGGCGATCCAGCTCGCCAGTGCATCGCCATTCGTTTTGCGGCCGCGCGCTTTCCAGATTTTCAGCATATCTTCAAGCACATGGCCGACGTCACCGATGATCGGAATTTCGACATGGATGACTTTGTTGATCGAGCTGGGATCAATGTCGATATGCGCCTTTTTCGAACCGGGGCTGAATGCGTCGATGCGTCCGGTGATCCGGTCATCGAACCGCGCGCCGACGCAGATCATCAGGTCGCAATCATGCATTGCCATGTTTGCTTCATAAAGCCCGTGCATTCCCAACATGCCCAGCCAGTGCTTTCCATTGGCAGGGTAAGCCCCTAGTCCCATCAGGGTCGAGGTGATGGGAAAACCGGTGGCATCAACCAGTTCGCGAAGCAGTTGGCACGCCTCGGGGCCGGAATTGATTACGCCTCCACCGGTATAGAAAACCGGGCGCTTGGCTGTTTCCATCGCCGCCACCAGTTCGGTGATGGCGTCAATGTCGCCGCGCAACTGCGGCGCATAGTGGCTGGTCTCGACCTTCGCAGGTGAGGTGTAGTCCCCGGTGGCAAACTGCACGTCTTTCGGAATGTCCACCAGCGTCGGCCCGGGACGACCGGCAGTCGCCACGTGGAACGCCTCGTGGATCACAGCAGACAGCTTGTCCGTTTCCTTTACCAGCCAGTTGTGTTTGGTGCAGGGGCGGGTGATGCCCACCGTGTCGGCTTCCTGAAACCCGTCTGTGCCGATCATGAAGGTCGGCACCTGTCCGGTCAGCACGATGATCGGGATCGAATCCAGCAGCGCGTCGGTCAGGCCTGTCACCGCGTTTGTCGCGCCGGGGCCAGAGGTGACAAGAACAACACCCGGCTTGCCGGTCGAGCGGGCATAACCTTCGGCTGCGTGCACAGCGCCTTGTTCGTGACGTACCAGAATATGGCGAATGTCATTTTGCTGAAAAATCTCGTCATAGATCGGCAGGACAGCGCCCCCCGGATAGCCGAATACTGTGTCGACACCCTGATCCTTCAGGGCTTGTACCACCATTTTCGCTCCGGTCATTTGACGTGTCATCACTCTCTCCGTTCCACGTGCGTTCTTCATAAAAAAGCCCCCGATCTTCGGGGGCGCATGGGGATCCTATATGGTTCCGTTACCGGCCCATGCGCCATTTCCTTACAAGTACGAGGACGCTGCACATTGCAACACATTCCTTAGCCTTGCCCACCCGGTTTGTATGTGGGGCTTCTTGACAATAGTGGCGCGACATTATGAGGGGGGGGATGGGGCGTCAACCGTGAAAAGAGCGAATAAAGTGTCGCAGTAACCGTTTTTTTGGAATTTTAGGGCGATTCTGAGGTGGGTTGACGCAACTAATGGAAAGGAGAGGTCTGAATCCCAGATTTTTCCTGAGCGTCGACCATTTCCTAGCTGCCGCCGGAACGTACCGTATCGGGCAAGGTAATGCTGGCAACCTGTTCCGCAATCGGATCGGTTGATAGGGGGTGCAGTTCGGAGGTGTAATCTTCATCCCCATGCAGTGCGGTCCATTGCCCCTGGCGATAGATCTCAAGTGCCGAAAACTTGGCTTTGTAATCCATCTTCGGGCTGCCTGGCACCCAATAGCCAAGATAGACGTAAGGCAGACCAGCCTCGCGGGCGATCTGGATGTGATCCAGGATCATATGCGTACCAAGCGAGGTTTTGTTGCGGTCGGGGTCATAGAAGGAATAGACCATCGACAAGCCGTCATCCAACACATCGGTCAGGCATACGGCGCGCAAAGGTCCGGTGGGCTCGTCTCCCGAATCCTGATCCACGCCGCGTTCGGAATACTCGATCACGCGGCTTTTGATCGGGGTTTCTTCGATCATCGCGGCAAATTCAAACACATCCATGTCTGCCATGCCGCCATCGGCGTGTCGGGTGTCCAGATAGCGGCGGAACAGTTCATATTGATCCTCGCTGGCCCACGGGGCGCGGGCGCGGCGTTCCAGATCACCGTTGCGCTTCATCGTGCGACGCTGGCCCTTTGTCGGCTCGAAATCCGCGACGCGGATGCGGGCGGACAGGCAGGCCGAACATTCAGCGCAAGAAGGGCGATAGAGCACATTCTGCGAGCGGCGAAAGCCTTGCTTGGACAGGGTGTCATTCAGGGTGCTTGCGTGTTCGCCTTGTAGAGCGGTGAACAGCTTACGTTCCATCCGACCGTTCAGGTAAGGACATTCCTGCGGCGCGGTCACATAGAACTGGGGTGCAAGCGGTAATGTATGGCGCATGACACTTTCGAGATTGCTCAAGTGATCAAAAGTTAGCCCGGACAGCCGGATCGGGCAAGTCCCCGTCAGTTATAAGGTAAATGTGGCGCGCAGCGGCACCACATAGTCTTCATGGGTGATCAGCGACCGGCGGCGCGGTTCACTGCGGCTGTGCCCAGCATCATGTCTGACAGACCTTGCCCGCGCGGCGTGGTGAACATCATCACGATCGAGATCATCTGCACGACAAAGGTCGACATCGACACGAAATACCCCAACGTGTGCAGGGCGGAGGTGGTGCGGTCAAAACGTTCGCCGCGGTGGTTTCGCAACTCGATCGCGGTCAGGCGCATCCCCAGCGTGGCTGACGCGTTCGATAGGGTGGTGACGCGATAGACGAAGCTGACCGCCAGATAGATCAGCCCCCACAGGAAAAACCCGATCCCGAGGGTCAAAAGGCTGATCAGTACGCAGATTGCAGCAATCAGCACTACATCGATGAACCAGGCAAACAAGCGCTTCAGGGTGACGTCTTCATAGAACTCGGCCTGCGTGTCAGGGTCGGGTAGGCCCCAATAGGGACGGCGACCGTTTTCATCTCGGTTATAAGCATGAGAGAATTCAGACATAATCAATCCTGTATGCATGTGCTGGTCAGCAGGTAACCCGGCCCATCTTCGCGGGCCGGGTGGGGCTGTCACTTATATGTGCCAGCATTCAGTTTACGACTTTTTCTTTTTGTTGTCGCGGGCGGGTTCGTCCAGCACTTCGACATCGTCCACATCGGCGTCCGTAAAGTCGTCGTCGTATGCTTCTTCGCGGCTGGCTTGCGCAGCATTGGCGCGTTCATCCATGAACTGGTCGAACTCGGACTTGTCCTTCGCAGCGCGCAGGCGTTCCAGGAAGGCTTCGAACGCTTCTTGTTCGCTCATCAACCGGCGCAGGGTTTCCGCCTTATAGGCGTCGAACGCGGTGTTGCCCGAGGTCGAGAAGCCGTGGCGACGCGCGTAACGTGCATCTTTCCATGCAGTTGTTTCGGTTGATCGACGGTGGCTGCAAGATTTCGAGAACATGCGTTTGCTCCAGATCATATAGGCAAGAAGGGCCAGCCCGATGGGCCAGAAGAAGATGAAGCTGATGACCATGGCGGCGATCCAAGCGCCTTTGCCGCGCTCGTCCAGCCATGCTTCGCTTCGCGAAAACCAACCGCGCGGGGCGGCAGGGAAGTCGGTTTGAGCGGCGGTGTTCATGGTTAGGTCTCCGTAGTTGGCGTTGAATGTGAATGCCTTTCACATGATTAGGATGTGGGTATTTCTGCCTTCCCATCAAGGGTTAATGTGAAACTTTTTTACATTATTTAAGTAAAGAGTTGAAATTAAACAAAAAAAGCCGCAAAAATTTGGTGACCTTTCCTGTCTTGTAACAGCGTTCAAGCGCGAGGACCGAACCACATGCGGCGGATCAGACCGTCTTTCAGCACAAACTGGTGATACAGCCAGCCCGCGATATGAGCGAGAATCGTCAGCGCAAGCAGGGTGGCGACAACGCCATGCACCACGCGTGGGGTCAGATCATCAAAGGTTTCGGGCAGGGGCGCGCCTGAGCCGCCAAACACGATCCCCGGCAGACCGGCAGTGATCGAAATGCCAATCCCGCTGGCCACCATCAACAGAACCAGCGCGTAAAGCCCCCAATGGGCGGCACGCGCGCCGGTGTTCAGCAGGGCATTGCCTGCATCGGCTTTGGGCGGGTGTGGCGTTCTGAGCCGCGTCGCCAGCCGCAGTAACATCAGCGCCCCGATCACCAATCCGACCGTCATATGGGCGCGCAGGCTGAACATTTTGTCTGGGCTGTCATTCGGCAGGGGGGCCAATACCTGGCTGCCCATGACCAACGCGCCGATGATCAGACCGGCGAGGATCCAGTGCAAAGCGACCAGAAGGGGGTGATAACGAGTCATGGCAGTCTCCGGGTTGGGAATATGTGGGGCATGTTAGTTGCACTTGAAAGGTTGGCATGAGAAAACTTGCAAGTGCAAGCGATCAGGTTCGCTCAGCGAGGATGTCATGGC
This sequence comes from Aliiroseovarius sp. F47248L, assembly GCF_023016085.1. Lineage (NCBI taxonomy): Bacteria > Pseudomonadati > Pseudomonadota > Alphaproteobacteria > Rhodobacterales > Paracoccaceae > Aliiroseovarius > Aliiroseovarius sp. F47248L. The sequence goes on from NZ_JALKBF010000001.1 coordinate 1,145,757, forward strand.
GTCAGGTGGGGACCGTCACGAAATCGCCCTCCACGGCTGCTGTGGCCTTGATCAGTGCCGCCGGTGGGGCCGGGAACACATGACGCGGCGTGCCTGCTGCAGCCCAGACCGTGTCGAATGCCAACAAGCGCGGGTCATAATAGGCGCGCACTTTCTGGATCAGCCCGACCGGCGACACGCCTCCGATGGCAAAACCAGTCTCGGCGCGGATCAGCTTGGCATCGGCCTTGCCCAAAGGTTCGCCTGCCAGCGCCGAGGCTTTCCCTGCATCAACCTGATTGCCACCCGCGGTCAGGAACAGAATGACATGTCCGCTGTCCTCACCCCGAAAGATGATCGACTTGGCAATCTGATCCAATTCGCACCCGACGGCGCGGGCGGCATCTTCTGCGGTTCGGGTGCCGTCCGACATCTCGCTTATCTCAGTGTCGATGCCAAGATCATCCAGTGCCTGTTTCACACGTTTCAGGCTTTTCGACATGTGTGGACCCTTTCGTTTATCACCGTCGGGCCAAGTTATCCAAATGCCCGCACAGCACAAGATACCGCGGCCTTATGGCTGCAACTCATACTCGCCAGTTGACCCGCCCGAACCGGCAGCGCAATTTGCGCCTATGAGCCATCAGCCCTTTGCCACCCGCATCACCCGTTGCCCAATCCCGTTCGAGTCCGAACCCGCAGACGAGATCGACGCACTGTTTGCCGACTTATCGCCCGAGCTACGCGACGTGCTGGCGGGTGCTGCGGGCTGTGCACCTTACCTAAAAGAGCTGATGGAGAAGCAGGCCATTTGGCTGCGCGCGGTGCTGACCCAAGCGCCCGAGGATGCGATCACCACGGTTCTGGCAGAGGTCTCGCCACAGGCGGACGGCGACAGCGCCCTGCGCGCCACTTTGCGCGTAGCAAAGCAGCGGGTCGCCTTGTTGGCGGGGCTGGCCGATCTCGCCGGTGTTTATACCTTGGAACAAGTGACAGGTGCGCTGACGGATCTGGCCGATCACGCCACAAACACGGCAATTCAGTTTCAGGTCGCGCAGGAAATCCGCCGTGGCAAACTGCCCGGTATGACCGAAGATGATATTGCCACCGCAGGCGGTATGGTCGCCATGGCGATGGGCAAGATGGGCGCGCACGAGCTGAACTATAGCTCGGACATTGATCTGATCATGTTGTTTGACGACAGTAAATTCGAAGGGTCCGATTTCCACAACGCACGCGCCAGCCACATCCGCGCAACCCGCAAGATGAGTGCAATGTTGTCTGAGTTGACCGCTGATGGCTATGTGTTCCGCACCGACCTGCGTTTGCGCCCCGATCCGGCTGTGACACCCGTTTGTGTCTCTATGGAAGCTGCTGAACGCTATTACGAAAGCCTTGGCCGAACTTGGGAACGTGCTGCCCACATCAAAGCAAGACCCTGCGGTGGGGATATTGCAGCCGGCGACGCGTATCTGACCCGGCTTCGTCCCTTCATCTGGCGCAAGCATCTGGATTTCGCCGCCATTCAGGACGCCCATGACATGCGCCTTCGCATTCGCGAACACAAGGGGCTTCACGGCGACATCACCTTGCCCAGCCATGACATGAAACTGGGGCGCGGCGGCATTCGCGAGATCGAGTTTTTTACCCAAACCCGCCAGATCATCGCGGGGGGGCGCGACGAAAGCCTGCGAATGCGTGGCACGGTGGACGGTTTGGCAGCGCTGGCGGGCAAGGGGTGGATCCCTGGTGATGTGGCACAGACGTTGACGGGCCATTACCGTTTTCATCGCGAGGTCGAACACCGCGTTCAAATGATGCGCGACACACAGACCCATAAGCTGCCATCGACAGATGCGGGGTTTGATCGGCTTGCGCGGATGATGGGGGAAGGGGACACCGAGGCGCTGAAATCCCGCCTCCATGACGCCTTGTCCGAAGTTCACACTGTAACCGAGAGTTTCTTTGCCCCAGATGGCTCTGCCGCAGATACACGCGAACTGGACGAAACTGAAGCCGAGATCGTGCACCGGTGGGAAAGCTATCCCTGCCTGCGATCAACCCGTGCGGTCGAGATTTTTAACCGTCTGAAACCTGACTTGCTGGCGCGCCTTGCCGAAGCTCCGCGCCCACACGAGGCCTTGATCCATTTCGATGGGTTCCTGTCACGTCTGCCCGCCGGGGTGCAGCTGTTTTCGCTGTTTGAAGCAAACCCGACGCTGGTTGACCTGATCGTCGACATCGCTGCCACGGCCCCTGCGTTGGCTACCTATCTGGGGCACAACGCACAGGTTCTGGATGCCGTGATCGGTGGCGGATTCTTCGAGGATTGGCCGGGTGCCGAGGCTCTTCAGTCGCAGCTTGAACGCCGCTTGCAGGCTCTACCGGATTACGAAGCGCGGCTTGATGGCACCCGCCGTTGGATGAAGGAATGGCATTTCCGCATCGGTGTGCATTTGTTGCGCGGATTGATCACCGCGCGCGAGGCAGGCACGCAATACAGTGATCTTGCCGATGCGGTAATCCGCGCGATCTGGCCGGTGGTGGTCGAAAATTTCGCCGCAAAACACGGCGATCCACCGGGCGCTGGTGCCGCGATCATAGGCATGGGTTCATTGGGCGCGCGTTGCCTGACGACAACCTCAGATCTTGATCTGATCGTGATCTACGACCCGCAAGGCGAAGAGATGTCCGACGGCCGTCGCCCGCTGGCGACCCGCACCTATTATGCACGCCTGACACAAGCGTTCCTGACCGCATTATCAGCTCCGATGGCCGAAGGGCGGCTATACGAGGTTGATATGCGCCTGCGCCCCTCGGGTCGTCAGGGTCCGGTTGCGACCTCGATCGACAGCTTCCGAGCCTATCAGAAAGACGAGGCCTGGACGTGGGAGCATCTTGCCCTGACCCGCGCACGGGTGGTGGCCGGTCCTGACAGCGTGGCGCAAGCCTATGATGCGGCCCGCGCCGAGGTGATGGCATTTGAGCGCGACCCGGTCAAAGTCGTGGCCGATGTGATCGACATGCGAAACCGGATTGCCGAAGCGAAAACCGGTGGTGGTGCCTTGGATGCTAAACTGGGTGTGGGACATTTGCAGGACGTGGAACTGGTGGCGCAGGCCGCCGCGCTTTTGTCCCACGACACGGCCCGCGATCCGGCTGCGCAGATCAATCAAGGTGTGGCGCTTGGCTGGTTCTCGTCCGCGCAAGGACAAGCGATGGCCGCCAGCCACGATCTGATGTGGCGCCTCCAAGCGGTCTCAAAACTCCTGTCGGAAGGTTCTTTGGACCTTGACGCGCTTGGGAAGGGCGGTCAGGACTTGCTTATGCGTGAGACCGGTGCCGAAAGTGAGGCGGCGCTGGTCAAGGATTTAGAGACCAAGGCTCGGGCTGCCGCCCGCGCCATAGACGAGGTGCTGGCGTCACCCCCGGGCTAACCCCGCGATGCCATTACCGGGAGGGCAGCATGACAGACCTCATCAAAGCCATCGATCCACGCGGCCTGATCCGCGAAAGCTACCGCATCGAGGGGATCCGGATCGAGGAGTGCCGATCCATCTTCCTTGACTGGGCGTTGTTTGACGACCACGAGATGCCGCAGGCGGACCGGATCGAGACGTTGATTGCGCATTACGGGACGGATGCTCCAGAGCACCCGATGACCGAGGTGATGCGGCTGGCGCTGGACGAGGCGGCGGTGCCTAAGCGTCGCGGGGGGCGGAAGGGCAGAGTGGGCTGATTGGCTGGCAAGCTGGGACTGACACGGCACCGCGTGATTCAAAGGGCAAGACGATACCCGACTGCCCCGACACACCCGATCTGCGACGGGACAAGAAATCCTAGGCTTTGTTTGGCCCTGTAATTTGCGCCGCGTCGGTTTTGGCAAGAAACCAGACCAGAATGGACGTGATCAAGATCTGTCCCAGGATGATCAGCGCGAAGGTCTTGGGGTGCCCGCTCAGAGCAACCTCTCCTGCATTCAGTGTCGCCGAATAGAATGGGATCGAGGCAATTCCCAAGATCACGATCAAGACAAGCAGCATCCGGTTTCCGCGATAGATATGCCAGCACGCGATACCCCAGCATGTTTCCACGAAAAGCGCGACAATCGGATAAATCGCATAGAGACCTGAACCAAATCGGTCATTTCCCAAGTAGGGTGCAAACTCGATGTCCTTGGCATGTACCAAAAGATCAAGCACAATATGCGACACCACTCCCAAGGACATGGCAAAAGCCGCCACCCGAGCGGCGCTGCCCTGGCGCCACAGGAAGATCATGCCAACGCATGTTGCGATCAAAATGCTGCCGGCGATTGAGTGCGAAAATGGCATGTGTTCCATGTGGATATCCGAAATCGAGCGCATGTTTTCGTCGACAATTGTTCTTTCGACGCCGATCAGGTTCAACCCCACCCACAGGTATTCCACCGCTTCGACCGACAGTATCAGGCCGAAAAGAGGCGCAGAAGGGAAGGTCTTTTTCAGAACCAGCGCAGTTGCGATGTGATTGATGGCTTGCATGTCTTGGGTCTCCATGAAAGGTAAGCAAATGCTAACCTAGGGGTTAAAAAAAAATGGGTCAGAAAAATCAGCCGAGGCCATCATGGAGCAGACGCGCGCTTCCTTCTGCATAACTTCGAGCGGGACCGGGAAGGGCGCACAGGAAAATCTGGCGCATCAGCTGGTTCAGCAGACCGATCACCATCGAAATTTGCAACTCGACGGTCTCATCCTGACCGACCAGACCGGCCTTTCTTCCGTCTTCAAGTATCTCACGCAGGATGCTGATCGCTGTGCGGTCGCTCAGCCGCTCGGACGCTTCGGGCCATAGTATCGTCAGGTTGTCCGTTACGAAAATCGCGGCGTTTGGATCCACGTCATAGGCACCCAGAACACATCTAACAAAGCCCTGGAATTTTTCAGAAAACCTTAGCTCTTTCGGTGTGGCCTGGACCAGTCGTTTCATATGTTCGCGATAACAGCGTTCAAACAGGGTCAGGGCCAGATCATGTTTTGTTCTGAAATGCTTGTAGAGCGCGGGATTTGTCAGTCCAGCAGCTGCACCGATATCTCTGATCGTGGTTTCCGACAGTCCTTTTGTTGCGAACAGGCGCAGCCCTTCGCGCAGAATGCTCGCTTTTCCGACTGGTTCACCGTCGAGGATGTAAAAAGGTCTATCAGTCATTTGGAAAGGTTAGCTATCGCTAACCAGTCTGTCAACTGCCAAGAAATGGGTCCGATTTAGCGTTTTGTAACTTATGCATGACTAGTTTGCTTCTAACATGACAACCTCAGCTTTGATCAGATTCAGACTTCAGACAGTTTTAGGCGCTTTGGTTGTTTCCAGCTTCGCTCAGTTTGCCATCGCAGACGACACAAAGATTTGCGGTAGCATCGCAGAACTGAAACAGATCAGGCAACGGGTGGCAGAAGAGGGGCGACCCGTCGACATGAACGCGATTATGCGCCATCTGACAACCTTGCAAAAACAGCTGGAACATGTGCAAACAACAAACAGCAACTTGGACAAACAGGGTGCAGGGGACACGTTGACATCGGCAGTGTTCGTGCTGAGACGGATGAGCGTTAACTCGATTGCGGATCCTGTACTCGCATCGGTTGCCTTTGAACATGATTTGTCACAACTGATACAGGCCCTGCAGCGGGTCTCGCCACTTTTCGGATGCGAAGCAAATCCACAGGTTCCTCGCGATGCTGTGCGAAAACCTCTCGAACCGTTAAGGCCTGATTCCTCGGAAAAGTTGTCAACATCCAGCGTCGCCGTACGTCCGGTGATTGGCATTGCAACAGCAGTTTTTATCGCGACCATCGTCGTCACCGTGGGTCTCTTCCGCTGGTCTCTTAGAAGCCGGGAACCACGCACGAACTGCAGAACACCGTTTCTGTTTCTCGCAGAAGACTATTGCACGATTTCAAATTTCGTGGACATCAACAGAAACGGGGCGAAGATCGAAGTGGGATCAGAGCATGTGGTGGGGTTGCGCGGTGAGTTCTTTTTTTGCGGTCACAAGGCAACTGGACGGGTGATGTGGAGAAATACATATTTCGCCGGCATCCAGTTCAAACCTAAAATCACTCAGGAAATGATGGATGATGTGGTGGTTATGAGCCGTACATCGATCGCCGATAGCGGTTTGCAAAACAACGCCACGACCTGTTTCCATGTCGGATGTCACAAGACCTGTCCAAAGCATAAAGCAACAACATTTTCAAAACTGCAGCAAAAACAATAGAACGTGTTTAACCGGCCAATGATCAGGCTTCATTTGGTCTGAGCATCAGCCAGATCAGTGAAGCACCTGCCAGTGCCAGAAACGGAACCATAGCGATGTTCACGGCATTCCAGCCCTCGATCGTCGAACCACCCGAGCAGTTCATCAACCCACCCGATGCCAATGACGCGATGGTCACGCAGCCGAAGACGATCATGTCGTTCATGCCTTGAACGCGACCGCGCTCTTCCGGGGCGTGGGCGCCGGCCAGCATGGTGGTGGCGCCGATGAAGCCGAAATTCCAGCCGATGCCCAGCAAGATCAGGGCGATAAAGAAGTTCTCAAGCTCGACCCCTTGCAGGGCGACGACGCCTGCCAGACCAAGGATCGCCAAGCCGGTCGCAATCACCTTGCGGGTGCCGAAACGGGCGATTAGGTGGCCGGTGAAAAAGCTGGGCACGAACATTGCCAACACGTGGGCTGTGACAACATTGCCTGCCATATCAGTTTCAAACCCACAGCCGACCACCGCCAGAGGGGTCGAAGTCATTACTAGATTCATCAGCGCGTAAGAGACCATGCCGCAGATGATCGCGACAGCAATCACAGGGTCACGTAGAAGCTCGCGTCGCGTGCGGCCCTTTGGATCGTCGATATGCGGCTTCGGCGGCTTGGGAATGTCCAACCCCAGAAACAGGAACGAGCCCACGATATTGATCACAATGATTGTCAGATACGCCCCCAAAAATGGTACGACCAGCGCGTCATTGGTCGCATTGAACAGCTGTGGGCCGATGACGGCCGAGGCCAGACCACCTGCCATCACGTAAGAAATCGCCTTCGGTCGAAATGCTGGCGAGGCAGTGTCTGCGGCTGCAAAGCGGAAGAAGCCTTGCGAAGACTGATAAAGGCCCATCAAGAAGGACCCAATCAAGAAGATACCAAAATCCGCTTGTGTTAGCGCATAGGCACTGATCGCTGCGCCCAGCGATCCGCCCAGCGTGCCAAGCCAAAAGCCTACGCGGCGGCCGTAGGTTTGCATGACCCAACTTACGGGGTTGGCAAAGAACATGGAGCCGCCCACCATCATCGATATCGGAAGTGTGGCCCAGCACGGATTGGACGCCAGCGACTGCCCAGCCAGCCCAGCCATTGTGAAGATCATCGGCATCTGCGCGCCCAGAAAGGCTTGCGCCAACACAAGGATGGCGACGTTGCGCTTGGCGCGTGCGTTGTCGGCTGGGGTGAGTGTCGCGTCAGTCATGCGCATATGCGTATATGTGGGGCGTTGTTTTGACCAGACGGAAAAACCAAGCCGGACGCGGCAATTGATCGCTCTGGGTCAGGCGCGGTCAATCAGATGGGCAAAGCTGCCTGAGACATGGCCTCGTATCAGCCCCATGGGGGGCAGGGCGTTGCCTTCGGCGTCGCAGGCTGCGAACAGCGGTGTTCCCTCGGCCCGCAGGGTGGTGGCGTAGTGAAATTCATGCGCCGCCCATGCGCCGGGGAAGGTGCCGTGCGTGGTGGTCAGCGACCGGTAGCCCAGATTCAGCTTGCGGATAGCAAAGCTGGTTTCCAGATCCAGCAGTCCCAACATTTTGTGCCGATTTCCGTCCTTGTCGGTGATCTCGTTGCCAAGCGCCATGTATCCTCCGCACTCACCATAGATAGGGCAGGCGGCGGCGCGTATCGCTGTTTTAAACGTCCGCGCTGTGGCCAGTGTGGATGCATGTAGCTCGGGATAGCCGCCGGGCAGAAAAATGAAATCCGCATCAGGGTCCGGGGCTTCATCGGCCAGCGGTGAAAATGGAATGATCTTCGCGCCTTCTGCCTGCCAGTCGGCCAGAATATGCGGATAGGCAAACGCAAACGCTGCGTCCCAGGCAATGGCAATTCGTCTGCCAGGTGCACGCAGGCGCGGGGCGGTGGTCGGGCAAGGTGGCAACGGATCGCTTAATGCCACAAAGGCGTCCAAGTCAACTGATGCCTCAACCGCATCCGCGACGCGATCCAAATAGGCCTGCAAGTCCGGGTGTTCGCCAGCCTGCACCAACCCCAGATGGCGCGAAGGATGTTCCATCCCTGCTTGGCGATGAACCGCACCCAGCACGGCGAACTGGCTGTCTTTCAACGCAGTGCGCAGCATCGTTTCGTGGCGTGGGCTGCCGACATTGTTCAGGATCACACCCGCCACGCGCACTTCGCGATCATGCTGGGCGAATCCGGCGGCCAAAGGTGAAATTGAATGCGCCATGCGCGCGCAGTCGATGATCAACACCACAGGCAGGCTGAGTTGCCGGGCAAGATCTGCGGTGGCGCCGCGCCCATCAGGAGGCGCACCGTCGAACAGCCCCATCGCGCCTTCGATCAACAGAAGGTCCGCTCCCGATGTGGCGAGTGCTTCGATCTTTGCAGGCGACATCGCCCATGCATCCAGATTGGGACAATCGCGCCCGCAGGCGGCAGCGTGGAAACGTGGGTCGATATAGTCGGGGCCGGATTTTGCGCCGCTCACGTCCACACCCCTGCGGGTCAAGGCCCGCAGAAGGCCCAATGTCAGCGTGGTCTTGCCGCTGCCAGAGGACGGCGCGGCGAGGATCAGACCCCTCTGACCTGACCGGGTCATCAGCGATCCTCGGCCGGGCGGCCACGACCAAGCGGATCGGTGTTCCTTGGCTGCATTCCTGCCGCCAGCGCTTGCCAGTCCAGAGCCTGACGCATCAGGACGGCACGGCCGACACAGATGATGGCAGGCGCTTCGATACCATCGCGTGCGGCGTCCTCGACGCAGGTGCCAAGGGTTGTTTCCAGAACCCGTTGGTCAGGCGTGGTCGCGTTGGAGGTGATGGCGACGGGTTCATCCTCTGGTCTGCCAGCATTGACCAGCGCGGTGCGTATCCGGTCCAGATGTTTCATGCCCATATAGATCACGATCACCTGGGACCCCCGCGCAATGGCCGCCCAATCCAGCGATCCGGGGGTGTCACCCGATTGATCATGACCGGTCACAAAGGTCACCGACTGGTTCACATCGCGGTGGGTGACAGGAATACCCGCATAGGCCAAGCCTCCGATCCCGGCCGAAATGCCAGGAATGATGCGGATCGGCACGCCGTGCTGCACAAGTGTTTGGCCTTCTTCACCGCCGCGCCCAAACACAAAGGGATCGCCACCTTTCAGGCGCAGCACCTTCTTTCCTGCACGTGCCAGATCAACAAGCTGCAAGGAAATGTCACGCTGCTTGGCCGAGGGTTTTCCGCCGCGCTTGCCGGCATAGATCACCTCGGTCTCTGGTCGCGCCCATGACAGGATTTCCGGCGCGACCAGCGCGTCATGCACAATTACGTCGGCTTGCGACAGCGCGTTAACCGCATGGATCGTCAACAAACCGGGATCACCAGGGCCAGCACCCACAAGCCAGACCCAGCCGGGCTGCATCTGCGGCCAGTCTGAGCCCGGCAAATTCGGGGCAGTAAATGTCTGCGAGTCGTTCATGCGCCTCTTATGCACCGTGGCGCAGAAGACGAAAAGCGCCGATGCGACCTCAATGGGTGGATTGGCGGCGCGCAGAGTGCGGCTTATAGTCGGCGCGATGAACAGTGATTTGCCCCCCAAACTGCGCCGCGGCTGGACCACAGGTGCCTGCGCCACTGCCGCTGTAAAAGCCGCGCTTCAAGGTCTGTGGGGTGACGATGTGCCAAGGCAGGTGACGATCACCTTGCCGAAGGGTGAAACGCCTACGTTCCAGATCGAAGAAGCCGCGCGCAACAACGGCTGGGCCGAAGCCGCAATCATCAAGGATGCGGGCGATGACCCGGATGTCACCCATGGTGCATTGATCCGCGCGCGGGTCGAAGCTGGCAAGATCGGGCAGGGCATCCGCTTTCTGGCGGGTGACGGCGTGGGCATTGTCACAAAGCCCGGCCTGCCGATCCCACCGGGCGAACCCGCGATCAATCCCGTCCCGCGCCAAATGATGAAATGGGTCACCCACGAAGCAGCGGATGCGTTTGGAAAAAGTCCCGATCTGGACATTACAATATCTGTCAGGAATGGCGCGCAACTTGCTGAAAAAACATGGAACCCACGTTTGGGAATCAAAGGCGGGTTGTCGATATTGGGCACAACCGGGATCGTGCGTCCGTTTTCTTGTGCGGCGTGGATTGCTTCGATCCATCGGGGCATCGACGTCGCCCGCGCCGAAGGGCTGACCCATGTGGCGGGCTGCACGGGGGCGACGTCCGAGCGTGTTGTGCAAGCGCTTTATGGCCTACCGGATGGTGCCATGCTTGATATGGGGGATTTTGTTGGGGGATTGTTGAAATACCTCGCGCGTCATCCGATCCAGCGCGCGACCATTGGCGGAGGTATTGGTAAATTGACAAAACTGGCCCAAGGCGCGCGCGATCTACATTCGGGGCGAAGTCAGGTGAATTTCGAGCTTCTGGCTGATTGGTTGGATGATCCTGCCATCGTAAGCATGAACACCGCGCTTGAAGTGTATGAAAAACATGGAAGTAGGATGGCTGAGATCATCGTGCCCAAAGCGCGGGACGAAGCCAAGAAAATGCTGCGGGATGCCGATATAACCCTTGATATCGTGATGATTGACCGAAAAGGCGCGGTGATCGGGCGGGCGTCGTGAAAATCCTTTTGATGGCAGGCACACGGGAAGCGCGTGCAATCGCTGACCGGTTGGCCGCAGAGGGTATTGATGCGCTTGCCTCGATGGCAGGTGTTACGGACGAACCCAGACTGTATCCGATTCAGACCCGTAGGGGCGGTTTCGGTGGCGAAGAAGCGCAAGAACGCTTTCTGAAGACCGGCAAATTCGACACGGTGATCGACGCAACGCATCCTTTTGCCACGCGTATCTCCAGCAGAACACAAACGATTTCTCGACGGCTTGGGCTGCGCTATCTGCGGGTGTTGCGTCCCGCCTGGCAGGCACAGGACGGAGATCTTTGGTACAGCGTGGCAACGCAGGAAGATGTTGAAAAACGAGTGCCGAAGGGCGCACGTGTTTTTCTGGCGACGGGCGCGCAGTCCATTGAGGAATGGTCAGATTTTGCCGAGGGCAGAACGCTGTTTTGCCGGCGGGTGGACCGGACCGATGATCCGTTTCCCTATGAGGGCGGCTGGATCATCGGGCAACCGCCTTACGTGTTGGCCTATGAGATGCGGCTTCTAAAAACCTATGCGATTGATTGGGTTGTGGCGCGAAATTCAGGTGGTCCGACACGTGCGAAACTGGATGCTGCCCGCGCTCTGGGGCGCCCCGTTGCGTTGCTGGATCGCCCCCCGCTTCTGGACTGCGACCACGTGCAAACCCCGGACGAGGCGCTGGCATGGCTGACCAAGCAGAACGCCTGATCCGTGGGCCGGACTGCCTGCGCGAAGGGGCAGATTGGCTATGTGTGGTCGAGCCAGCGTTCCAACATGTGCGAGATCAACTCGACGACATCCCTTTGCGTTTGCGCGACGACGGATTCGGGGCGCTGATGTTTGCCATTGTCGGCCAGCAGGTCTCGACCGCATCTGCCGCAGCGATCTGGGCGCGGGTTGAAGGGGCGGGCATGGTGACGCCGGATGCCATAGCTGCCGCCAGTCACGAGGATCTGGCCGCGTTGGGCCTGTCACGACCCAAGATTCGTTATGCCCATGCGTTGGCGGGGGCAGGGATCGACTTTCCAAGTTTACGGGCCATGCCGTCGGATCAGGTGATCACCACGCTGACCGCCGTGCCGGGGATCGGGATGTGGACGGCCGAGATTTATGCACTTTTCGCGCTGTCGCGCGCGGATGTGTTTCCGGCCGGTGATTTGGCCCTGCAGGAAGCGGCAAAGCTGCTCTTTGATCTGCCCGCGCGCCCGAAGGAAAAAGAGATGCGTTCGCTTGCCGAAGCGTGGACGCCGTGGAGAGGCGTTGCGGCCCGGCTGCTCTGGGCCTATTACCGTCTTGAAAAGCAACGTGAAGGGATCCGCTGATGAACCGCATACTGGATGTGAAACGCCGCCCTGCGGCCTCGGGCAATACCAAATCGGTGGTTGTATTCCTGCACGGCTATGGCGCGGATGGGGCGGACCTTTTGGGTCTGGCGGACCCGCTGTCCGAACATCTGCCCGACACGGTGTTCATCGCCCCGGATGCGCCCGAAAAATGCGCGGGCAACCCGTTCGGGTTCCAGTGGTTCCCCATTCCGTGGCTTGACGGGTCGTCTGAAGAAGACAGCATGAACGGGGCCAACAAGGCCGCCGATGACATTGACGCCTTTCTGGATCAAGTGCTTGAGGATGAGGGGATAAACCCTTCGCAACTAATCGTTTTCGGATTTTCTCAGGGTACGATGATGGCCTTGCGGGTGATCCCGCGCCGGGACGAGCCGATTGCCGGGATCGTCGCGTTTTCGGGTCGGATGCTGGAACCAGACCAATATGCCGACCATATCAAGTCCAAGCCGCCCGTGCTGTTGGTGCATGGCGATCAGGACGACATGGTGCCGCCGGGCCATTTCTCGGAAAGTGGTGAAATCCTTCAGGCGAACGGGTTTGAAACCTATGGATTCATCATGAAGGGCACCGGGCATGGTATTGCCATGGACGGGTTGTCAGTGGCGCTGAGCTTCATTCAGGACAAGCTGGGGATCACACCCAAAGCACAGAAATAGACGAACCTGTCATATCCCCGACACGGACGAATCTTACACCTGCCTTACCCCAACATGATGGGGCTTGTCAGGTTGATCATCCTATATATAGTCAACCTATGAACATGGGGCGGGCGTCCCCGCCCCGTTGGCCTGATCAAAGGCCTGTACCGGCGAGGATTGACGCGTGATGGATGGCGATTTCAGGACAGAATTTGTGCGCGAAGGCGGGGGGGTCAAAACCAATGCCGCACTTGTGCTCAATGCCGATTATCGGCCCTTGTCCTACTACCCTTTATCCCTGTGGCCTTGGCAGGAGGCGGTGAAAGCCGCCGTGCTGGATCGGGTCAACATATTGGCCGAGTATGACGAGGTGGTTCGAAGCCCGTCGCTGGAGATACGGATACCGTCCGTCGTGGTTCTGAAAGATTATGTGAAACCTCAAAAGCGCGTGGCCTTCACGCGCTTTAATCTTTTTCTGAGGGACGAGTTTTGCTGCCAGTATTGCGGAGCAAAGGGGGATCTGACCTTCGATCACGTGGTGCCGCGGGCTGCTGGCGGTGTCACCAGTTGGGAAAATGTCGTTGCGGCCTGTCAAAGGTGTAATCTTCGCAAAGGGTCGAAACCTTTGCGATATTCGGGGCTGAACTTGCGCAAACCTCCGCGCCAACCCGCTGCGGAAGAGTTGCGAAATATTGGGCGAAAGTTCCCTCCGGGCCACCTGCATGAAAGCTGGATGGACTTCCTGTATTGGGACGCAGAACTTGACGCGTGACCGAAAGAGTATAAGGCGATAGCCTTTCCCTCTGACGAGGGAGCTTCGCCATGACTGATCCGTTTTTTACCCCCATTTCGGGTTTCGATTTACCACGTTTTGCCGGTGTGCCGACTTTCATGCGCCTGCCGTATGTCGATTTCGACCATCCCCGATTTTCCGAAGTGCAGATCGGATTGATTGGCGCACCATGGGATGGGGGCACGACGAACCGGCCCGGCCCACGCCACGGCCCGCGCCAGTTGCGCGACATGTCCACTATGATCCGTGCACAAAACGGGGCGACAGGCATGCGTCCTTTCGAGGCCGCAAATTGCGCCGATCTTGGCGACGTGGCCCCGAACCCCGCCGATCTGATGGACAGTTTGCAACGGATGGAGCGGTTCTATACGCGGGTTAAGGCGGCAAATGTTCGCCCGTTGACCGGCGGGGGCGACCATCTGTGCACCTTGCCGATTCTGCGGGCGTTGGCCAAGGACGGCCCGCTGGGCATGATCCATTTCGACAGCCACACGGATCTGTATCATTCGTATTTTGATGGCACGATGTTCACCCACGGCACCCCGTTTCGACGGGCGGTAGAGGAGGGGCTTCTGGATCCGCTGCGCGTTGTGATGATCGGTATCCGCGGCACTGCCTATGACAGTGAAGACCGCGATTTCGCGGAAAGTGTTGGCATCCGGGTGATCCCGATCGAGGAATTCCACCAACGCGGCGTGGCAGATGTGATGGCGGAAGCCCGCGAAATCGCAGGGCGGGGCGACACCTATGTCAGCTATGACATCGACTTTGTTGATCCTGCTTTTGCCCCCGGCACCGGCACGCCTGAAATCGGTGGACCAAACTCGTTTCAGGCGATCGACGTGGTGCGCGAGTTGAAAGAGGTCAATATTGTCGGCGCGGATCTGGTCGAAGTGTCGCCACCATTTGATACCTCGGGTGCGACGGCCTATCTGGGAGCGTCGATCATGTTTGAACTGCTTTGTGTGATGATCGCGTAAACATTCACTGGCACCACTTTCGCTTGAGGTGGGGGCGATGAATGCTAGACTTTGCACTGCGGGACGGGTAGAAGCCTTGACAGAACCCGTTAGCGCTAACAGTAATTGGAGTTGCCCATGGTCTCGCGCGTCATTCCCGTCGACCCCTTTGATCTTGTGATTTTTGGGGGCACTGGCGACCTTGCCCGTCGAAAGATCCTGCCCGGCCTGTATCGGCGCCATTTGGACGGCCAAATGCCGGAAGACGCGCGGATTATCGGTGCGGCACGGGGGGATATGGACACGGATGGCTATCGCGTTTTTGTCGAAAGTGCCGTGCGCGAATTTGTGCCGAAGAAAAAATGCAATCCGAAGGTTTTGAAGGCATTCCTTGAACGCCTTAGGTTCGTTCAACTGGATGCGACAGGAAAGCAGGGCTGGTCTGACCTGAAGGACGTGGTGCGACAGGATGTGGTGCAGGCGTTTTATTTCTCGGTCGGGCCAAGCCTTTTCGGGCCAATTGCTGAACGGCTTCACACCCACAAGATCGCCGGGCCATCCGCGCGGATCGTGGTCGAAAAACCGTTCGGCCATGATGAAGCCACCGCGCGGGCACTGAACGACACGCTGGCGCAACACTTCGCCGAGTATCAGATCTATCGGATCGACCATTACTTGGGCAAAGAGACCGTGCAGAACCTGATGGCGCTGCGCTTTGGAAACATGCTGTTTGAACCACTTTGGAACGCGCAATACGTCGATCATATCCAGATCACCGTGGCTGAAACCGTGGGTGTCGAAGGCCGCGGCAGCTACTATGATAAGTCAGGCGCGATGCGCGATATGGTACAAAATCACCTGATGCAGCTTCTTTGTCTGACCGCGATGGAGCCGCCTTCGAAATTTGAACCCAATGCGGTGCGAGACGAAAAGCTCAAGATCATCCGCGCACTTGATCCAGTTGCCTCAGAAGACATTGTGCGCGGTCAGTATCGCGGTGACGATGATGTGGCGTCTTATCTTGAAGATGCGGAAACCGACGCCAGCACCACCGAAAGCTTTGTGGCCATGAAGCTGCACATTTCAAACTGGCGCTGGAACGGCACGCCGTTTTATTTGCGAACGGGCAAGCGGATGCGGGGGCGTATGTCCGAGATTGTCGTGCGCTTCAAGGAACCGCCGCATTCGATTTTTGAGGAGGACACCGGCCAATCTGCCAATGAGCTGTCGATCCGCCTGCAACCGAATGAAGGTATGGATCTTAAGGTGACAATCAAGGAGCCGGGGTTGGGCGGCATGCGTCTGATTGATGTACCGCTGGACATGACCTTTGCCGAAGCCCTGGGGGAAGAGGCCGCCGATGCCCCTGATGCTTATGAGCGGCTGATCATGGATGTGATCCGGGGCAACCAAACCCTGTTCATGCGCGGTGACGAGGTCGAGGCTGCCTGGGCGTGGACCGATCCAATCATCGCCGAGTGGGAAGATCGGGGCAACAAGCCCAAACTCTATGACCCATTCTCGACGGGACCGGAAGAGGCGCTTATGCTGCTGCATAGAGATGGTCGTCGCTGGAGGGAGATCCGCGAATGAAACTGGTCGAATATGCCGATCGCGACATGATGATGCTGGACCTTGCCGACAAGATCGCGTCGGAACTGGCGATGGCACTGGACCATGAAGACCGCGCCGCACTGGCCGTGCCCGGCGGGACGACGCCCGGCCCTGTTTTTGATGCCTTATCTGGCGTTGATCTGGATTGGGCGCGGGTGAATGTCATGCTGACGGATGAGCGCTGGGTGCCCGAAGATAACCCCCGTTCAAACACCGCGCTACTGAAGAAAAGATTGTTGACCGACAAGGCTGCTGCCGCTCGTTTGATCCCGCTTTACGGCGGAACATCAATGCCTGAAGATTGCCTTAAGACCCTGACAAAAGACGTTCAGGATTCGTTGCCGCTTTCCGTGGTGCTGTTGGGTATGGGCGAGGATATGCACACCGCCAGCCTGTTTCCCGGTGCAGATCGTCTTTCTGACGCTCTATCAACTAAGGCGCCTGCACTGCTACCCATGCGCGCGCCGGGGGCGGACGAGCCACGCATGACCCTGACCGCGCCGGTATTGAATAGTGCCATGTCGAAACATCTGCTGATCTTGGGTGAAAGCAAGCGCGCGGCGCTGGCATCCGCGATTGACGCTGCCGATGCATTCGATGCTCCGGTCAAGGCGGTTCTGACGGATATGACTGTTCACTGGGCCGCCTGAAATCGGCCAGATATTATTTGAGGAAGATCATGAGTTTCAGTGAGTTGAAAGCCTATCGCACAGTAAGTGATGCGCGTCGCATATCAGACCTGTTTGCCGACGATACTCGCGCGCAGTCTTTCACGACGCGGGCCTTGGGGCTGGTGTTTGACTGGTCCAAGACCGCCCTAGACGAAGAAGGTGTTGATCTGTTACTGGCACTCGCGAACGACGCAGAAGTGGCCGTACGACGCGCGGATATGTTTGCAGGCAAAAAGATCAACCTGACCGAAGATCGCGCTGTTTTGCATGTGGCCCTTCGCGCCGGTGGTGATACACAAATCGAGGTGGACGGTGTCGACGTCATTCCCGAAGTGCATGAAACCTTGGCGCGGATGCGGGACTTTGCGTCGCGTCTGCGGTCGGGTCAGATCCGCGCGCCTGGCGGCGGGCGGTTCCGCGATGTAGTCAACATCGGGATCGGGGGGTCGGACCTTGGTCCGGCCATGGCGACGCTTGCCTTGTCGCCTTACCATGATGGACCGCGTGTGCATTTTGTCTCGAACGTCGATGGGGCGCAGATTGCGGATGTGTTGGCACCGCTGAACCCGGCGGAAACGCTGGTGATTGTGGCGTCCAAGACCTTTACCACCATTGAAACCATGACCAATGCTGCCACCGCGCGTGACTGGCTGGCGCGCGAAGTCGGACAGACTTCTGTGGGACATCATTTTGCCGCACTGTCGTCGAACACCGAAAAGACTGCAGAATGGGGCATCGCGAATGAACGTGTCTTCGGGTTCGAGGATTGGGTCGGCGGGCGATATTCCATGTGGGGGCCGATCGGGCTGTCGTTGATGATCGCCATTGGTCCGGATCGCTTCGATCAGATGCTTGAAGGCGCGCGCTCGATGGACGAGCATTTCTGCCAGGCGCAAGGTCGCGATAACATGCCCTTGATGCTGGCCCTAGTAGGGATATGGCATCGTCAGATATGTGGCTATCCAACCCGCGCGGTCTTGCCCTATGAGCAACGTCTGGCCCGATTGCCAGCATATCTTCAGCAGTTGGAGATGGAGAGCAACGGTAAACGTGTCGCATTGGATGGCAGCGTGTTGGACGAGGTCTCTGGCCCCGTTGTTTGGGGTGAACCCGGCACCAACGGTCAGCATGCTTTCTATCAACTGATCCATCAAGGGACAGATATCATCCCGTGCGAATTCATGGTCGGTGCTGCCGGACACGAGCCGGAATTGGACCACCAGCACCGGCTGTTGATGGCCAACTGTCTGGCGCAGTCACAGGCACTGATGCTAGGTCGGTCACTGGACGTGGCGCGCCAGATGATGCAGGCGCAGGATTTCGAAGGCGAGGAACTGGAACGTCAGGCCGCACATCGGGTGTTTCCAGGCAACAGGCCGTCGACCACACTGCTTTATCCCAAACTGACACCCGAGGTGCTGGGTCAAATCATCGCGCTGTATGAGCACCGTGTCTTTGTTGAGGGCGTGATCCTTGGCATCAACTCGTTTGATCAATGGGGAGTGGAGCTTGGCAAGGAACTTGCCGTGGCGTTGGAACCCGTGGTCTCAGGTGCAGCGGATGGGGCTGATCTTGACGGATCGACACGCGCCTTGGTCGCACATCTTCACGCGATGAAGAAAAGCCGTACAGTGACTTAAACCTCCACCGATCACCGGCAGGCGCAAGAAGGGGACAAATTCAGGCCGCTGAACTTGCGCTTCGCCCTTGGGCCAGATCTTCGATTGACGTGTAAACCTGTTTGCGCACGTCAGGGGCTTCCATGATCACTTCGTGTTCAAGCCCTTGCAGAATTTCAAGCCGCCCGTTCGGCCAGCGCGCCATAAGCGCGTGGACAGGAGCAGGTTCGACAATGCGTTCGTTGGTCCCCAACCATGTCACGGCTGGCACGTTTGGTGCGGCCATGTTGGCAAGCTCTCGCATTTCCGACAGTGCAGCAAACAGCCAACCCGCCGTTGGACCGCCAAGCGTCAGTTCGGGGTGGGCTTTGGCCTGATTGCGCATCATATCCCACATCTGGGGATCAGTCGTCAGCATGTTACCCTCGAATGCCTCGGCCAGCACATAGGTCTGGCGCGCGGTGCCGGGGGACAGAGCCAGCTTCCATGGTGAACGGTGCAAGGCCCAGGAAAAGCCCCATGCCAGCGGGCGAACGGGCTTAGACATAACAATGCCCCACATCGGCGCACTGAAACAGGCCCCAGCCACGTCCAGACCATTGTGCAGCGCGCGCAAACCGATGCAGCCCCCCATGGAATGAGCGAGCATGGTAAAAGGGCGGGGCAGATCAAGTTCTTCCGCCAGCGCCATCATCTGTGCAAGATCAAGCTGGTATTCGTCAAAATGGCCCACATGACCCAGCGCACGTTCGTTGTCAGGCCGGTCTGATAGGCCCTGACCGCGCCAGTCGATCGTCAGAGTGTCAAATCCGCGTTCAGCCAGTTCGGATGCGGTCAACCCGTATTTCTCGATATATTCCGTGCGGCCGGGAAACAGCAGAACGGTGCCGCGCTTTAGCGATCCGTCTTGCCGTGGCCAATGGGCCAGACGCACCCGCACACCATCCGACGCCGTGCGCCAGAAGGCGCACCCGCTGGGTGGACCTTGCGCAATATCGTTGAACAGGGGTGCGTCTGACATGTCTTATCCTTGGGGGTCTTCAGCCCAAAGCTGCGCCCAGCTGCATTGCCATGCCCATGTCGCCGTCCACTGACAGCTTGCCTGTCATGAAGGCCGTGGTCGGGTTCATCTCGCCCGACAGCATCTCTTGAAAGACGTCCGAATCCGCGGTCAGTGTCACATCAGCGTCTTCGTCACCTTCGCGCGCGCCATTGCCATCCACAATGATCGAGCCTTCACCGTTCAACACGAATTTCGCCGTGCCACCGTCAAACCCGCCTTCGATCTTTTCGTTCAGAGCGGTCACTGCCGCATTGATCACGTCACTCACGTGGTATCCTCCGTTTTCTGCCCGTATGGGCGTAAGTATCGCGGGGATGCTAACGCAGTGTTGACGCAGGCGTAAATCGCTTTTCGGTGAAGTGACGCTCGGGAAAGTTGCCTGACGCGCGAAAATTGGCCGGTTGCACGGGAATGTGTCTGTTGGGCAGGCGGGGTTCTGCTAATATTTCTGTATGGCTCGCTCAAGTCTCATTGCCGCGTCGATTCTTGCGCTTTTCGTTGGTCTGCCGATGTCAGGTGCAGCCCAAACCTCGGAACCGTCGTCAATCGCGCCTCAGGCTGCACAGCCCAAGGCGGATCAGCTAGAGCGTCTGTTCACGCTGCTGGCCAATGCCGATGACAGCAACTGGAAAGCGCTTGAGGATGAGATCTGGGATCTCTGGTCGCATTCTGGGTCGGACACGTTCGACCTGCTGCTGGAACGTGGTCGCAAAGCTATGGATGCCGGAGATTTCGAGGTCGCGATTGAACATCTGACCGCGCTTACGGATCATGCGCCTGAATTTGCTGAAGGCTGGAACGCGCGCGCGACCGCTTTTTTCCTGTCGGGCCGGCTGGGCCTCTCACTCGATGATATTGCCCGCGTGCTGACGCTGGAACCGCGCCATTTTTCGGCGCTATCAGGGTTGGGGATCATCCTTGAGGAACTGGGCGACGAACGCGGTGCGCTTGAAGCGTATCGCCATTCACTTGCTATACATCCCCGAAATCCCCGCGTAAAAGAAGCCGTCCAGCGGCTTGAATCCGTCGAAGGGCGGGATATCTGAACGGAGCGGGCGCCAACGCGCCCACCGATACGGACGGAAGGGCAGAACATGGTCTCGGACAGCGCGCGGGGTGGCCCGCGGATCACTGCCGTGCTTGGCCCGACCAACACTGGCAAAACCCACTACGCGCTTGACCGGATGCTGGGCTATCGCACTGGCGTCATTGGCTTGCCGCTGCGCCTTCTGGCGCGCGAGGTGTATGACAAGCTGGTGGCCCTTCGTGGTCCCAATGCGGTTGCGCTGGTCACCGGCGAAGAACGCATCGTGCCCGAACGCGCGCAATACTGGGTTGCCACGGTCGAGGCGATGCCGCTTGGTCTTGGCGCCGATTTCGTGGCCATTGACGAAATCCAACTCTGCGCCGACCCGGAGCGCGGCCATGTATTCACCGATCGACTGCTGCATATGCGCGGCACGCAGGAAACACTGTTCATGGGGTCCGACACGATGCGCAGCGCCATCGCAGGCTTGGTGCCCGAGGTGCAGTTCCTGTATCGCGAACGGTTTTCCGAGCTTGTACATTCCGGCTCGAAGAAACTCAGCCGGATGCCGGGACGGTCGGCGATTGTGGGGTTCTCGGTCGATAACCTCTACGCCATTGCTGAACTGATGCGCCGCCAAAAAGGGGGCGTGGCTGTGGTCATGGGCGCGCTTTCACCGCGCACACGCAACGCACAGGTCGAGATGTATCAGAATGGCGAGGTCGATTACCTGATCGCCACCGATGCCATCGGCATGGGGTTGAACCTTGATATTGACCATGTCGCTTTCTCGGCCCTGTCGAAATTCGACGGCCACCGGATGCGCGATCTTGCTCCCAACGAGCTTGCGCAGATCGCCGGGCGGGCAGGGCGCTATATGAAACACGGCTCGTTCGGGGTGACGGGGGAAGCCGCCCCGATGACGGATGCGGTGGCCGAGGCGATCACCTCGCATTCCTTTACCCCGATCCGAAAGCTGTGCTGGCGAAATGGAGATCTGAGCTTTGGCAATGTTCAGGCGCTTATCCGCTCACTTGAAATGTCGACCACTAACAGTTGGCTGACGCGGGCGCGGGACGCGGACGATGTAGTGGCCCTGAAGATGCTGGCAGAGGACGCCGAGGTTGTCGCGCGCACCACGGGCGGACGCTCGGTCGGGCTTCTATGGGATGTGTGCCGCCTGCCTGATTTTCGCGGTATCAGCCATGCAGAACACGCCGGTCTGATCACTAGTCTGTTCAGCGACATTCATCAACACGGGCGGGTGCGAGAAGACTGGTTTGCCCGGCAAGTAAAGCGAATTGACCGCGCGGACGGCGATATCGACACGCTTTCCAAACGCTTGGCTTATATTCGGACATGGACATATGTTGCGCAACGGCGCGATTGGCTGGATGATGTTGCCCATTGGCGCGGAGAGACTCGTGCTGTAGAAGATCGCCTGTCGGATGCACTACACAGCGCATTGACCAAAAGATTTGTAGATCGCCGCACCTCGGTTTTGCTGCGGCGGTTGAAACAGAAGGAGAGCCTCGTGGCTGACGTGAATGACAAAGGTGAAGTGACGGTAGAGGGACAATTCGTTGGCCGATTGAACGGGTTTCAGTTCAGTCAGGACAGTGCCCAAAGCCCGGAAGAGGCGAAGACCCTTCGCGCAGCGAGCCTGAAGGCGCTTGCGCCCGAGTTTCACCTGCGTGCCGATCGGTTCTATAACGCGCCGGATACCGAGCTTGATTTCACCGAACAGGGCGGCCTGATGTGGGGCGAGTTGGCGGTTGGTAAGCTGGTCAAAGGCGACGAGCTTTTGAAACCACGTGTGCAAGCCTTCGTCGATGAAGAGGCGGGCACTGATGTGTCCGAGAAGGTCGCGCGTCGGTTGCAGCATTTCATCGACCGCAAGGTGCAAGCCTTGTTCGAACCGCTGACCACCATTGAAAAAGACGAGACTCTGACCGGTCTGGCCCGTGGTTTTGGCTTCCGCATGATCGAAGCGCTGGGGATTATCCCGCGTGATCAGGTGGCGCAGGAAGTCAAAGATCTGGATCAGGATGCACGATCCGCCTTGCGCAAGCACGGTGTTCGCTTCGGTCAATTCACGATCTTTATGCCGTTGCTTCTGAAGCCCGCTCCAACCCGGTTGCGTCTGGTTTTGGATAGCCTGTTCAAAGACTTGTCCGAGTTTCCTGAATCACCTCCGCCCGGTCTTGTGACCATCCCGGTTGTCGATGGTGTAGATCGCTCGGCTTATATGTTGGCAGGCTATCGCCCCGCGGGCGCCCGCGCAATTCGGATCGATATGCTGGAACGTCTGGCCGATCAACTGCGCGCCGAAGACAGCCGAGGCGGGTTCGAAGCCAAGGCCGACATGCTGTCGATCACCGGCATGACGCTGGAGCAGTTCGCGGACCTGATGCAGGGGCTTGGTTATAATGCCGAGAAAGCCGAACGGGTGAAAGTGAAAGCACCGGCGGTAGAGGTCGACGTGAAAGCCGACGGCGGCACGCCTGAAGAAGTTCCCGCGCAGACTCCTGCGGAAACACCAGTTCAGTCACCCGACGAAGCGCCGGTTGAAACGCCCGCCGAAGTACCGGTAGAGCAGCCCGGTGAAACGCCGACTGAGCCGCCCGCAGAGGTGCCAACCGAAACTTCGGTAGAAGGTACAGAAGCCCCAGAAACCGAAGCGTTTTATACATTTACTTGGCGCGGATTTGGTCGCGCCCGAGGTGGCAAACCACGCGGTGAACATGCGCAGGGTGATCGGCCACGTGGCAAACAAGGTGGCAAGCAGTCTGGTAAGCCCGGAGGCAAACCTGGTAGCAAACCTGCCCGGGGCGGTCCGCGCAAAGGTCCGCGCGACAATAAACCCAAAAGCTATCAGTCTGGCCCGAGAAAAGAAAAAGCCATCGACCCGGACAACCCTTTCGCCGCTTTGCTGGCGCTGAAAGAAAAGAACTGATTGGCGGGTCGGAACGACAATACAGCATCCGGGGGAAGGGGAACCACCCCATCCCCTGATACGCTTGGCCCAAAGATGCGTGCGGACAAATGGTTGTGGCACGCGCGGTTCTTCAAAACGCGCGGGCTGGCTACCAAATTGATCGCGGCGGGGCATCTGCGGGTCAACAGAGACAAGGTTTCCAAACCGTCCTTCGGCGTTGGAACCAATGATGTACTGACCTTTCTACAAGGCCGTCAGGTTCGGGTGATACGAATCCTTGCGCTGTCAACGCGACGCGGCCCGGCACCCGAGGCGCAAAGTCTTTACGATGATCTTGATCCGCCGAGTGTGGCCAAGAACACTGTTCCCGACCTGTCAGACCCCATGCCCCAGTCAGACCGCAAAGGGCGTCCGACGAAGAAAGATCGTCGCAGCTTGGATCTTTCGCGCAAGCGATACCTTGAATGATCGCGTCGCCTGCCATATTGGGTGCTGTATGCCAAAGTGAGGTGTCATCATGACCTATGTCGTCTTAGACAATTGTATCGCCTGCAAATACACGGATTGTGTGGAAGTCTGCCCCGTAGATTGTTTCTATGAAGGCGAGAATATGCTGGTGATCCACCCCGATGAATGCATCGACTGTGGCGTCTGTGAACCGGAATGCCCCGCTGATGCAATCCGTGCCGACACTGAGCCGGGAACCGAAAGCTGGGTTGAGTTCAACCGTAAGTATTCCGAGCTTTGGCCGGTGATCATCGAACGCAAAGATCCCTTGCCGGGCGCGGAAGAGCGGGACGGTGAAGAAGGTAAAATGCAAAAATACTTCTCGGAAGCTCCCGCGGAACAGTGATTCGAATTTGGCGCTGAGTTGCGTTGGATTGTCTGTTATTTGACCGTCGGTCAGTAAGTCAACATTCTGAGATAGAAGAGAAAATCCCACCTGCCGCACTGCGGCGCTTTCGCGGTGCCGTTTTTTGTGGTATGATGGGGTAGATTTTGTTGGGGCAAGCAACGCCGGAACACGGCGAGACGTACCGAAAATGATATACAGCCGACGGGTATCCATGTGCCCTGCGGTTTTTTTTATCGCCCGGTCAAAAAATGCCCGCCCAGCAGAAAAAAGCAACAATTACGCGAAGGATGCGTCGTATGAGTAAGAAAAAGCTGGATTTCCGCCCGAACGAATATGTCGTCTATCCCGCTCATGGGGTCGGTCAGATCGTTTCGATTGAAGAGCAGGAAGTCGCTGGGATTTCGTTGGAGCTGTTTGTCATTTCGTTCGAAAAAGACAAGATGACTCTGCGGGTTCCGACCCACAAGGCCACCGAGGTCGGCATGCGCAATCTTGCCAGCCCGGACGAAGTGTCGGATGCGATGAAAACCCTGAAAGGTAAGGCCCGCGTCAAGCGCGCGATGTGGTCGCGCCGTGCCCAAGAATACGAGCAAAAGATCAACTCGGGCGATTTGATCGCGATTGCCGAGGTTGTGCGCGATCTGCACCGCACCGACGATCAGCGCGAGCAAAGCTATTCCGAGCGTCAGCTTTACGAAGCGGCGCTGGAACGCCTTACCCGAGAAGTCTCGGCTGTGGGTGGAGGCGATGAGTTGGCCGCGCAGAAAAAGATTGGTGACGTGCTGCAATCCCGCGCGGCGGCAGCATAAGCGACCCACTCAATCAATTTTAACCGCCGTCTGCATTTGTCAGGCGGCGGTTTTCGTTTGGGGTTAGCTGAACAAGGCGGCGAACACTGCAAGTGCGGCGATCTCAGCAACCTGTTGGCTGGCCCCCAGAATGTCGCCGGTTTGGCCTCCGATTTTCTGCCGGGCAATGACGGCAAGGATCACCATGCTTAAACCGACCCAGAAGAACAGGGCGATAATGGCGTAGGGGGTCAGGACCAAGGCTGTCAAAAGGGTGCATCCAACGGCAAGAAGCAAGGTGTTCTGGGACACCCGTCCGACGGATTGGGACAGACCGGTGTTACGCGCATTTGGCAGGGCAAACATCAACACCACCATCGGAGTCCTGCTGACGATTCCGACCACCAGCAGCGCCCAGAACGCGCCATCAGAGGACAGGATGACCGCCAAAGATGCGGCGCGCAACCCGAGCGACAGCACCAAAGCAATCACGCCATAGGCGCCGATGCGGCTATCTTTCATGATCTCTAATCTGCGTGCCTGGGTCACACCGCCCCACAGCCCATCGGCAGTATCTGCCAGCCCGTCTTCGTGCATTGCACCGGTGATCATCGCCTGCGCCACCAATGCGACCAGAGCAGCCCACAGCGCGGGAAGACCAAACCCGAGGGCAGTGAACCCGACCAGAGCGCCCAATCCGGCTGGAATCACGCCAACAAGCGGCCACGCCCAAGCAGACCGCGCCCCACGCCTGACGGCTGCATCAGTATCCAGCCGGATCGGCAACCGAGTCAAAAGCCCAACCGCTGCCGAGAAATCCACATGCGTGGCTAGGGCATCGTCATCAGAAGGGCTTGTGTCGTCTTTGGTCATATTTGGTCTTTTGCGGTCTGGTTGCGGTCCACCGCCATGGGTAAAGAGAGAGGCATCGGGAATCAATCGGGAACCACGCCATGACCACCACGCCTTTCGCAACCCTTGCCGCGTTCAGAACCCTGCTTGCAGAGGCGTCAGGACCCGACACAGCGGCCCATGCGGCGGCAGAGGAGCGCAACGGTCAGCTGACCAAACCTCCCGGAGCTCTGGGGCGGCTGGAAGAACTGGCCATTTGGTATGGCAGTTGGCGCGGTACCGGGCGCCCGGAAATCAAAGCGCCTCAGGTCATTGTTTTTGCGGGCAATCATGGCGTAACGGCGCAGGGCGTTTCCGCCTTTCCGGCAGAGGTGACCGAACAGATGGTTCTGAACTTCCAGCACGGCGGGGCAGCGATCAACCAGTTGTCCAAGACGTTCGGTGCCAAGATGGATGTATATGCGCTGTCTCTGGATCGGCCGACAGCGGATTTCACCCAAGGCCCAGCGATGAGCGAAGAAGAACTGGTCGAGGCGTTGCTGATAGGCTGGAACGCGGTTGATGCAGACACCGACCTTCTGGTCACGGGCGAGATGGGGATTGGCAATACCACATCTGCCGCCGCAATTGCACATGCGTTGTTTGGCGGAGAAGCGCGTGATTGGGTCGGGCGTGGCACCGGCGTGGATGATGCGGGCGTTGCATTGAAAGCGCGGGTCGTGGCCGACGGTCTGGCGAAAAATCCCACGGCAAACGGGGATGGGGCCGAAGCACTGCGCTGCCTTGGTGGACGTGAACTGGCCGCAATGGTAGGGGCCATCGCACGCGCCCGGGTAGACCACATTCCAGTGATCATCGACGGTTTCATCTGTTCAGCAGCGGCGGCGTGTCTGCATCAGATTTCGGATACCGCCCTTGATCACACTGTTGCGGGTCACGCTTCGGCCGAGGCCGCACATGGACGCGTTCTGTCCGCGCTGGGGAAAGAACCACTTCTATCGCTGGGCATGCGTCTGGGCGAAGGGTCGGGGGCAGCGTTGGCCATCGGCATTCTGCAAGGCGCGGTTGCGTGCCATTCGGGCATGGCAACCTTTGCCGAGGCGGGCGTGGCAGACGGATAACTCGGTCATGTCCGGCGCATGAACAGATAGCCGGATTGACGAACCTCAGTTGCCAAAGCTGCAGGGTGTGCGGCCACTGTCCGTTCGAAATCCGCGATGTTCGACGGTTCATCCGCGATCAGCAGCCAACCTCGATCCGCTAGGTGATCCAACAGCCGGGCGAGCACATCAAGCCGAACGGATCGCGTCAGCATGTGAAGTGTCCGGTCGATCAGGATCACGTCAAATACACCGTCTGGCTGGTAGGTTATGATGTCAGCAACCACGCCTTCGACATTTAGATTTTCCCGCCGCGCCGCCGCTTCAAGATCGCGAATACCATGGGGTGAGATGTCCACACCCACGACGACATGCCCTTGTCGCGCGATGAACAGCGCGTCGCGACCCTGTCCGCATCCCACGTCCAGAACGCGGGCAGGCGGAACCTTCAACTGATCAAAGAACCGGGTGATGGTCTCGGTGGGTGGGCCAAGCGCATCTGGGGTCTTTCTGTAGAGTTTGTCGTATTCATATGCCATGGGCCCAGCGGTAATAGATGCCGAGCGAGATGGCCAAGTGAAATATTTTGTGATCGGTCTTGGGTCCGGCTAACCATGATCCGTCGGCAGTGGCGTGTCTTGCTTGACGTGATCCAACACGATCTGGCTTTGCACCCGCGCGACGGATGGGTGCGGTAGTAAAACCTCATGGATCAGTACGTTCAAGGCTGACAGGTCGCTGCAGTAAACCCGCATCAGGTAGTCAGAGTTGCCAGTCAGGGTCCAAACCGATGTGATCTCATTGCGTAAGTTGACCAGCCGCAGAAAGGCGCGCGCGGCTTCCGGGGATTGGCTTTCCATTTGCACCTGCACGAAGGCCTGCACCTGCAATCCAAGCCGTGCAGGATCAAGACGCGCAGAATACGCGCGGATATAGCCCTGTTCCTCGAGTCGCGCGCGCCTGCGTCCGGCCTGACTGGGCGACAGGTTCAGATACTCGCCCAAATCCTGCGCTGTCATCTGGGCGTTTTGCTGTAACGCTTTCAGAAGTTTTCGGTCTGTTTCGTCCATATGCGTAAATACCGCGATATTTGTTTCTATGTGCGATAAGTACGCAAATAATAAAGCCTATCATGCAAAGAATGCGCGAAACTATCAAGTCAAATGCAGGATATTCACTCTATAACGTGTTAACGAACAGGAGTGAGCCCAATGGGTCCGTTTCCACATGATGCGCCACGCGCAGACATCAGTGATAAGAACCCCGCCGGAACTGACGGGTTTGAATTTGTCGAATTTGCCCATCCCGATCCGCAGGAGCTGCGTGATCTGTTCACCAAAATGGGGTTTGAGCACACCGCCAACCACAAGACCCGCAAGATCGAGCTGTGGCAGCAGGGTGATGTCAGCTATCTGATCAACATTGAACCGGGCAGCCACGCGGCGGAGTTCATCGCCGAACATGGCCCCTGTGCGCCGTCGATGGGTTGGCGCGTCGTCAATGCGCAGCACGCGTTTGACCACGCCGTCAAGATGGGTGCCAAGCCTTACGAGGGCGTCGGCAAGGCGATGGATGTGCCCGCGATCTACGGCATCGGCGGGTCTCTGATCTATTTCATCGACCAGTATTTTGACACCAGCGCCTACAACGACGAATTTGACTGGATATCGAATGCCCACCCGAAAGGGGTCGGCTTCTATTACCTCGATCACCTGACGCACAATGTGTTCAAGGGGAACATGGATGTCTGGTTCAAGTTCTATGGCAATCTATTCAACTTCGAAGAAATCCGCTTCTTCGACATTCAGGGCAAACATAGCGGACTGTTCAGCCGCGCGCTGACCTCGCCTTGTGGCAAGATCCGCATTCCGATCAACGAGGACCGCGGCGAAAAAGGCCAGATCGTTGCCTATCTTGAGAAATACAAAGGCGAAGGCATTCAACACATCGCTGTTGGCACCGAAAACATCTATGAGTCAGTGGACGAGATTGCCGGGCGCGGTCTGAAATTTATGCCCGGCCCGAACGAGACATACTACGACATGTCCTATGACCGCGTGAAAGATCACGAGGAACCCAAGGACAAGATGATGAAGCACGGCATCCTGATCGACGGCGAAGGCGTTGTCGGCGGGGGCGAGACGCGCATCCTGCTGCAAATCTTCTCGAAAACCGTGATTGGTCCGATCTTCTTTGAGTTCATTCAGCGCAAAGGTGATGACGGGTTTGGCGAAGGGAACTTCAAAGCTCTGTTTGAATCCATCGAGCGTGAGCAGATCGAAAACGGAGAGTTGGGCGACGTTGCCTGATCCAAAGACACCCAAGGAACGATGCCTTGGCCGAGAATAAGAACGCCCGGTGGTCGGATCATCGGGCGTTTTGCTTGCTCAGCTAAACGGCAGGACTTCCAAAGTGACCGACCGCGAACCCTTTTTATAAATCAGCGCGGTAGAAGAGATCGACACGACCTTGCCGCCATCCAGTCGGCTGCCGACGCCAACTTTCTGATATCGACCCGAAGGCAGGCGCACCAACGCGCGACGTGACGAGGCTGATCCATAGATTCCGATCAGGCTGATCTTGCGGAGGTTGATCGCGTTCTTGATCGTAGCCTGTTTGGCAACCGAGGTGCGTGTCGGAATGCTGGGCGTCACGCTTTGCTGCGGTGACGCCGCTGCCACCGCGACCGAACCATCGGATGCGTCAGAACGCGCTGCGTTGCTGCGCGCGACGATCTTGTTAAACCCGGACGGCCGGTGTCGTGGCTCGCGCGAGGTGGTGATGGCTTGCTCCGTCGGGGCAACAACAGCCGCCGTCGAAGGATTGCCTGCGGCGGCATTCTCTTCCAGATCTGCATCCAGTGCAGCGACAATAGCAGCAGCCTGTTCCGCTGCACGGGGCGTGGTCGGGCGCGCACGCGGGCGCAGCACGGCCAGTTCGGTCCGGGTCCGACCGCCCAGTTGCAAACGCTCGTTGCCTTCGATCAGGCCTTCGGGGCGCGCGCGCGGGCGGATGCGCGGCTGGGCCGGAGTGGCGTCGACCGTTTCTTCGACTGTTGGAACAACCGCATCGCTGCCTGGGCGCGGCGCGGGAACGAGGGCGGGTTTTCCGGCAAAGACCATGACGCCATCTGGCGACAACGCGCCCTCGGGCGTTGCGATGACCAAGCCGTCGCTATCCAGCGCAAATGTGGTACCTAGTGGTGGCGGTGGGGCAGTGTTGATTTGCGCCGTTTCACCCGTTGGCAAGTCGATTGCGGGCAGGGCAACCGCATCCTGGACAGCCGTCTCAGGGTCAATTGATGCCACGTAAAGGTCATCCAGATCGGTGGTTTCCGGGCTGGTCATCGGTTCCGGTGCGCGCTGCCAGATACCGGTCGCAGCATAACGGGCTTGTGCTGCTTCGGGTGTCAGGGGATCACGCGCACCTGTCACGCTGCGCGCCTGATCCTCGTCGTTTTCAAGTGCGACATTGGCGTCGTCTTCTTCGCTTTCCTGCGTAAACGTATCCGGATCCGCCGAAATTGCGGCTTCAAACGGATCTTCACGCTCGGGAAACAGCCAAGAAGTGGTGTCGTTTAGAAAAAACATCGACCAGACGGCAACAACAGCCATCAGCAGAAGAAGGCCCAACACTAAAAACAAACCCAGATATTTCGGCTTTCCACCGACGCTTTGGGTTTGTCGTGCACCAAAAACCGTCATGGTTTCCGCTTCGCGGGCCCGTGGGGACGCAACGCGTGGTGGCTTCGCCGTACGCGCCGGTCTTCCTTTGTCGCCGGTCTTTGACGGTGGCGGGGCTATCGCGGTGTCCGTCGGGGCTGTGCCTGTCTCTGAATCCCGTTTTCGGAGCTTCGGAAGTGCAACTTTCGGGCGTGTGTTTTGGGGGCGATCAATTCTTTCGCGGCGGCGGTCTTCGATCTTCAGGGCGGCTTTGCGCCCGAGCTTGCCAGCAGCATCCGCTGCACTTGCCAAACCTGCCGCGCCTTTACGGGCGGCGGACGAGAGTTTTTCAGTGCTTTTGTCACCTGCCGATCTGGCAAGTTCCTTGGGGCGAAAGCGCGGTGGATCAAGGGCAGAATCGTCGCCGAAGACCACTGGCGCAGTGACGGGCACATGGACAGGTTTTTGAACAGGGGGTTCGGGTGGTTCAGATGGTGTCGGAGTTGGCGGCGCTTTGCCGTCAGGTGCGCCACGATCGACACCGAAAGACAGACGCGGTTTGACCTCGATCTCGACAGGATCTGTTGCTTGTTGGTTGGGGGTGGGATCCTCGATACGCCGTGACGAAAAAGTTGGAGCGTCCGGCTCGGGGCGAAGCGCTTTCTCGGCCTCGGGAATGGTGGGTGGCGGAGGCGGTGGCACAATGCCGGACACCTTGGTGCCTCCAGAATCAAGTGTGCCGTCCCTGTCCGACTTATCCTCTTCGACCATCGAAGAGGCTTGTGGTTTGGTTGCTGACGGCATGTCTGCTGGCGTTTCGACCTCAGCCTTGTCGGAGGTCGCAGTCTCTGTGCCGGCTTTTGCGACAGTTGCAGCATCGGGCACTGGCTTAGGTACATGGTCGGATGATGCGTCAGCTGATTTAGAAGGCGCAGGCGCTTTGGTGGCTGGCGCGTCAGGCGTTGGCGGGAAAGGGGCAAGCTCGGGCAGGGCTGTCTCGCCAGTCTGGTCTTTGTCGGCCTTTTTTGACGTCGATGTTTGTGAACGTGCAGATTCCTCGCGCGCGGTCGAGACTGCCTGATTTTTGTCAGAGATGGTCCCGAGCAATTCGGGCACGGGTGCCTGGTCAGGTTCAATGATCACACCGGCGGTGACAAAACCGCTTTTCACCGGACCAAAGAACGCCTCGCCCAAGAAACTGCCGGACGGGCGAGCCACGAAGCAAAGCGGGTTCAGGTTGTGTTCGTTGGCAAAAGCCTCGGCCTCGTCCAGTGTTTCACGCGCCACCACGGCTACATGGACCATCCCATCTTCGTCGGGATCTGCGCGCCAATCGAAGACCAGATCCTCAACATCATACGGGGTCAGGCCCTCCAACCCTTCGCGAATACGGGCTTCGCGCGTGGTGTTATCGGGTCCGGGTGCGGTCAGGGTGGTGTAGAGAAGTTGCGATGACGGGATGATCAGTTTGCACGAAAACCCGCCGCTTTCCAAATCGGCAGCCTTGCGGCGCAACAGATCCAGCCCGCTGGACAGGTCGGGATGTTCCAGTGACACCTCTCCCACCAAAACCCAGCCGCCCTTGCCGCGATGGACAAGACCGATGCCGTCATGGCTGAGATCAAGCGCAAAATTGGGCTTCATATTTTCTGTCGTCCCGCTCTGACCCTACCCGGAGAAATTCCGGAACCCCCGAACGTGCCAAAATACCCACTCACTGGGCGCACCTCTTTGAAACTATAGCAGGTTTTCGCTTATGGAAAGAGCAGGCAACGTTCCCGCCTTGCACATGGCAGATATCGGCGCAAAGTGGCGCAAAACAGGAGAGCAAGATGCGGAAAACGATAGCGATTTTTGGAGTAATGATGGCCTTGACCTCGCCAGTCTGGGCAAGCAGCGATGACGCACGCCTGACTGTCACAGGGCAGGGTATCGCCGAAGTGGTGCCGGACACGGCGCGGATCAGCCTTGGCGTTACGAAAGACGCCGCCGAGGCGGGGGACGCGCTGGATCAGGTCGCGCAGGTCGCACAGGATATCTTTGCCCGCTTGGCTGAACAGGGGATCGAGGCACGCGATATGCAAAGCTCGCAGATCAATCTGTCACCAAAATATGACTACAATCGCAATTCGGACACCCCACCGAAGCTGGTCGGGTTCTCCGCCAATACGACCGTGTCAGTGCGCGTGCGCGACCTGACCAAGCTGGGTCCGATCATGACAGCAGTTACTGCTGATGGGGCCAATCAGCTCAGCGGGTTGCAATTCGATCTTCAGGATCGTGGTCCAGCCGAGGATACGGCGCGCACAAACGCTGTGAAAGACGCGATTTCGCGTGCAAAGGTTCTGGCCGAAGCGGCTGGTGTCACACTGGGGTCTGTCGTTTCGATCCACGAGGGGGGTGGCAGGCAGCCAACGCCGGTCTATGGGCGCATGGCGATGGAGGCCGCGCAATCAGATATGCCGATTGCGGCGGGCGAGCTTGAGATTGGATCGAGCGTGACCATGGTGTTTGAATTGGATCAGGATTGAAGCACAAAGGTCTGATGTAAAATAGAAAAGGCCGCAACTAAAGCGGCCTTTTCTCGTTTGAAGGGTGTCTTATGCAGTGGCTTTGGCCAACGCCTGATCCAAATCGGCGATGATGTCGTCTGCATCTTCGGTCCCGATGGAAATCCGCACAACGTTGGGGGCTGCGCCTGCGGCCTCCAATTGCTCCGGAGACAATTGCCGGTGCGTGGTTGACGCCGAGTGGATGACCAACGATCGTGTGTCGCCAAGGTTGGCGACATGGCTGAACAGTTCCAGACTGTCCACCAGCTTGACGCAGGCGTCATAGCCGCCCTTGATCGCGACGGTGAACAATGCGCCAGCACCTTTCGGGCAGACGGTGGCCACGCGGTGCTTATAGGGCGAGCTGTCCAGCCCGGCATAGGTCACGGCATCCACGCGCGGGTCAGCCTCAAGCCATTTGGCGACTTTCTCGGCGTTTGCGACGTGTTTTTGCATGCGCAGCGACAGGGTTTCGATCCCCATAAGCGTGTAATGTGCCGCTTGCGGGTTCATCGTCATGCCCAGATCGCGCAGGCCAATGGCGATGGAGTGGAAGGTAAAGGCCATCGGGCCGAGTGCTTCGGCAAAGACCAGACCATGATAGGCGGGCTCGGGCTGGCTGAGTGACGGAAATTTGTCGGACGCCATCCAGTCAAACTTGCCCGAATCCACCACGCAGCCGCCCATGACAGTGCCATTGCCGGTCAGGTATTTGGTGGTCGAATGCACAACCAACGTGGCCCCCAGCGAAATCGGGTTGCACAGGTAAGGCGTCGCTGAGGTGTTGTCGACGATCAACGGCACGCCCGCCTTGTCCGAAATCGCGGCAATTGCCGGAATGTCGGTGATATAGCCGCCGGGGTTGGCGATGGATTCGCAGAACACCGCGCGGGTGTTGTCGTCGATGGCAGCGGCCACGGCGGCCTCGTCATCGAAGTCGACGAATCTGGCTTCCCAACCGAAGCGTTTGATTGTCTGGCTGAACTGCGTGACGGTGCCGCCATACAGACGGGTCGACGCAATGATATTCTTGCCCGGACCCATCAAGGGAAACAGCGCCATGATCTGGGCTGCGTGACCGGACGAACAGCACACCGCGCCCGCGCCACCTTCCAGCGCCGCGATGCGGTTTTGCAGCGCTGCAATCGTCGGGTTGGTCAGGCGGGAATAGATGTAGCCCACCTCTTCCAGATTGAAGAGCCGCGCGGCGTGCTCGGCGTCTTTAAAAACATAGGCGGTCGTCTGGTAAATCGGCACCTGACGGGCACCGGTGGCGGGGTCAGGCTCGGTTCCTGCATGAATTTGCAGCGTGTCAAAAGCCAGTTGGCGGTCGTCGGACATGGATGTCTCCCTCGTTTTTGTCGCGCGCAGGCTAGGGGAAAGGGCGCGGGGCTTCAACGGGTCTTGCATCACGTACAGTCTGCTGGGATAGATCGGGGCATCTTGTTTGTCCGAATGCTTTGGGATGGTCCTTTTTCCACGCTCTGATATGGTTTTGAAAAACTTGTTCCGGAGCGTATCATGCCGACCCCATTTCACCTTGCGATAAACGTCACCGATCTGGACGTTGCGCGGACCTTTTATGGTGATCTTCTGGGTTGTGGCGAGGGGCGATCGACAGACACATGGGTTGATTACAGCTTCTTCGGCCATCAACTCAGCCTGCATCTGGGCACGCCATTTGAGACGGCGAACACCGGTAAGGTTGGCGCGCACATGGTGGCGATGCCCCATTTCGGCGTGGTGTTGGCTTATGAAGTCTGGCGCGCGCTGGCCGACCGGCTGGAAGCGGCAGGGACTGAATGGGTGATCCCGCCCACAGTGCGTTTTAACGGCGAACCCGGAGAGCAATGGACCATGTTCTTTCGCGACCCATCTGGCAACCCGATCGAAGTGAAGGGGTTTCGCGATATGTCTCAGGTGTTTGCCGGTTGAACACTGCGGGGGTGACTGAAAGCTTATTATACGCAAATTTCCACCGATTACGCGGACTTAGTGAATAACACTTGTATTTCCGATGGAACGGCCCCATGTAGCACCTGCGACGTTACCACTATCGACTACACTGCTCCTAAAGGCTCAGTCTCTCGATCTTGTACTGACTTTGCCGACCTGCCGCATAACGTGGGCAGACTAACTAGGAGAAAAACGATGGCTAATGGAACCGTCAAATGGTTTAACGCAACTAAAGGCTTTGGCTTTATTGCACCCGAAAGCGGCGGCAAAGACGTGTTTGTACACATCTCGGCTGTTGAACGCGCAGGCCTGACCGGTCTGGCAGACGATCAGAAAGTGACCTTCGACATCGAGCCCGGCCGTGACGGCCGCGAAAGCGCGACGAATATCGCTCTGGCATAAGGATCGGCCCTAGGGCCAATCCCTTTCAGACAAATAAGGCGTATCGGAAACGATACGCCTTTCTCATTTGCGCTGCTTCTTTTGTGCTGGGGCTCCGCCTTACCGCATCCAAAACCCTTCGCGTTTTATTTGGTTGCGGATCTTCTGTTCGCGCCGGGGCAGGGCGTCGCGATCAAACATGGCACGTACCTTCTGGCCGCGCCCCTGATAGATCATCCGTTTCATCGGATTATATTCCTTCAGGATTTTTTTGATTTTGTTAGGTGAAGATGCGGCTTCGATCACATCAATCACCCGGTCGCTTTCGCGCGCATAAGCCAGTGGCAAAACGCGCCAATGACAGGTGACATCACCGTCCAACCGGGCCAATTCTGGCCCCGGGCGCCCGCCGCCAAAGCTTGAGATCACCAAAGGCAAGGCGATCTGATCCAGCCATGGGAAAAGCTCCTGACAGACCAACGCCTCGGGCCGGTCGTCGCGGATCGCCAGCGCATAGTCCAGAAATCGCTGTCCAAAAGCGAGCGGACAAGCGCCGAAGAACCAACCAGCGTTGAAATACATGTAGCGCTGCCAGTATTCGTCCGGATGGCTCAGGTCCAGCGACGCCGCATAATCCAGGTCGAACTTGTCATAAAGCGATTTCCAAGTCTCGCTATAGCCTGGCCCATACAGTTCAACTTTGGGCCATGTCCCTTCGCGCTTCATCGAGGCCGAAGGGCGGGAGAAATCAAACGCCACGTCGGACAGCTTTTCGGTGACCACAGTATCTGTGTCGAAAAAGACAAACGGTTCGCCTTCGGGCAGGGCCAAAAGGGCTTCGACCTTGTTCCCGTTGGGGTAGTCATGGCCGAAATGCCGGTTTTCAAACGGAACGATTTCGGCATCGAGTGCGTCCAGCGCCTCGCGGATATGTGGCTTGATACGAGGATCGTTAGGCCAGTGATCTGTCGGTTGTGGTTCGGCGATACACAGTTTGCCACTAAAATCC
The DNA here is from genome assembly GCF_023016085.1 of Aliiroseovarius sp. F47248L. Lineage (NCBI taxonomy): Bacteria > Pseudomonadati > Pseudomonadota > Alphaproteobacteria > Rhodobacterales > Paracoccaceae > Aliiroseovarius > Aliiroseovarius sp. F47248L. The sequence continues at coordinate 1,182,460 of NZ_JALKBF010000001.1, forward strand.
GGGTCCGAATGGCGCAAGGATGCGGCAAACAACAACGCCTCGTACGACAGTCTGCCAGCTTGCGCGACGATCACGATGTTGAAATCAGGGCATGATTTTGCCGATTTCCGGGGGGCTTTTGTCATCTGTGCTTTGCCTGCGCTTTTTATTTCGGGCAGTATATGCAGGATGGGGGCGAGTCTGAAAGCGTTTCAGGCAACACGCGGGATTGGCAATCGGGCCGGCCGTATTAAATATCTGCGCATCATATTGTAAATAATAGTTTATCATGTTGATCTTGAAGGAGTTGAGTATGCTGAGAAGATTGATCGCGACGGTCATGCTGGCGGGATTTGCAACGCCGACAATGGCGCAAAACTTCACCACTGCGGATGAAGTGCGGCCAATCCTTGACGCCACCAAGGGCAGTTGGGTTGCGGTGCGCGAATATGACGGCAAGGACCTGCTGTATTTCACGCATCTGCTGGCGTGGCGCTGTGGGTTGGAACAGATCCACTATTCATTGAATGGTCAGCAAGAACGGCAATTCGACGCCGAGCCGTGTTATGAAGACGAACCACAGCCGAATGCGATCAAAGTGGAAGACAAGCTGCCGTATCTGGAGTTTGATTTACAATCAATTGACTTGGTTTCCGTCCGAATTGTCTATGATGATGGCAGCGAAGCGATGACAAGCTATGAGCGTGCGCAGATCATGACGCCTTGACACAGTTGTAGGTGCATATCAGGGCGTGCTGTCGAACCCACCGAACCGGCCGGCATGAAAGGCCAGTGGGCTGCCTTCATGGGCTGTTACGCGATGCACCCGCCCCAAGACGATAGAATGGTCCCCTGCATCAACAACCCGTTCGGTTGTGCAGTCAAAACGGGCAAGGCAAGGCTCGATCACTGGTACACCATGGAAGTCCTCGCGACAGTTCAGGTTCGAAAAATCTTCACCCTGGCGCGCAAAACGGCGGGCGATGTCCGTCTGATCATCACACAGCAAATGGATTGCGAAATGTTCAGCTGTGACAAACGCGTCGTGGCGGGCTGACACTTTGGCGGGGCACCACAGGATTAATGGCGGGTCCAGCGAGACCGATGTAAAGCTGTTCACTGTCATCGCCAATGGACCCCGCATGGATTTCGCGGTCACAATGGTCACGCCCGTGGTAAACAGGCCAAGGGCTGCGCGAAACGCGGCAGCGTGATCCGGGCTTGGCGTGAAGTTGGTCATGACCCTGTGGTTCCCTATCTTCCTGTGCGTCCGATTGCGGGCAACCGGGTCGTTTCAGGGGCGGACCCTAACTTGCGCATAGATGCGTGAAAAGAGCGAATACGGCTCTGTCCATTGAACCAGCCGCGATTTTCATCTTACCTGCCTTATTCGGCTATGGCGAAACCAGAAATTAGTTGTCGCAAGCCAAAGGCAGCACCGGCGATGATCGCCAGAAATGTCACGGGTGCGCCGTAATACAGAATTGCAAATGCGGACAAGCCTTGGCCAATGGAACAGCCAAAGGCGATGACTGCGCCCAGACCCATAATGGCCGCGCCGCCGATTTGCCGTTTCAACTCGCGTGGGTCTTCGCAGGCTTCCCAGCGGAAGTGCCCCTTGAACAGGCTGCCGATGAAGGCACCGACCAAAACGCCTGTCACGCTGCCCACGCCGAAGTTCAGCGCCGACCCGGACGAGGTCATGAGATAAATCATTGTGTCCCCAAGTGGGGCCGAAAAGGTGTGACTTTCCACTGGGATTGGGGAAAACCCGTTGGCAAAGACCCATGCGGTGCCGCCCCATCCGAACACCACCGCCAGACCCGCGACCGCGGCCCAAAAGGCGGTCAGGGGGGCTTGTCGCATCTCTTTGCTGGTGAACATGGAAAGGATCAGGACGGCGCCAATCGTGATGCCGATGGTTGGGGCAGAAAGCCCCAAGAGCGTTTCAAACTTGACCGAAATCGACGGCAACGCCGCAGGATCTGCAGGGGTTTCAGGAAAAGCCATCACTCGCAGACGTGCCAATGGTCCCGAAATAGCCACGTAGGCGGCCAACCCCATCACAACAACGATGACAAAGGCCCGAAGATCGCCGCCTCCTAGCCGCGCCAGCGCGCCGAAACCGCAATTGCCAGACAGGGCCATACCATAGCCGAACAGCAAGCCACCAATGATCGACGCTAGTGGGTTCCAGCCAAGCCGCAGATAAATTGACTCTTCCGGAGGAATAACTCCCACACCAATCAAAAGATGGGCGCCGATCATCGCCACCCCGATCGCAATCCCCCACATCCGCATCCGAAGCGACGATCCGGCATACAGCGCGTCTTCAATGGCGCCCAAAGTGCAGAACCGCCCCAGCCGGGCCGACAGACCCAGCATCACACCGCCAACCAGGCCGATGAGTGCTGCAAGATTGGCGTCACTGATCCAGTCGAACATGGGTGAATGCTCCTGTATCCCGGACCGGGAGTTAAGCCTCCAGCGTTGCGGTCAGCGGCGAAAACTGTGTTCGTTTGCTGCCGGTGGGCGGGGGCGATGACTACTCAGCCGCCTTTTTCACCTCGTCGGACTCTCCGGCCGAACAAAACAGCTCGTAAATAACTTCAAGGATGCGGCGCGGGCGTTCGTCGGTCAGCGAATAATAAATCGTCTTACCGTCGCGGCGTGGGGTCACAAGGCCTTCCAGCCGCAGGCGTGCCAGTTGTTGCGAGACAGCCGCCTGCCGTGCGTGCAGAAGATGTTCCAACTCGGTCACGGATTTTTCACCAGTGACCAGATGGCACAGAATCATCAATCGTCCTTCATGGCTGATGGCTTTCAGAAGGGTCGAGGCGTCGCAGGCGCTGGTCATCATCTTGTCCAGCTCGTCACTTGTCATATCCTCACGGATGACCGGCAATGCCATAGGGTGTCCTTTTCGTTGATACCGCTGATCGCTGTCATATAGACGTATCACGGTTTTTGCAATCTGGGCACGGTGTCGCGCCCATACGGCGTGCTCAGGCAGGCACATTGGACGGCTTGAAATGCGTGTTCCCTAATCGGTCGTCTGGTCGGTTGCCCCGGCCGGGGGCGTGGCATCGGGTGTGAATCCCGTTTTTTCGACCAGCATCACTTTTAGAAGCCCCCAGAAGAAATCCTCGCCCGGATAGCCTTCGATCCGAGCCAATTCACCGCCGTCTTCGATCAGCAGGAAGGTCGGAGTGAACATCACAGGCCGATCCAGAGCAATGCCAAGGCTCTCAGGACCATCTTTGCGGCGCAAATCGTGCAGTTGCACCTTGCGCAGCGGTGCGGCCTTACCTTCGGCGGTCTTGGGATAGATCGCGCCCAGCTCGCGTTCCCATTTGGCGCACCATGGACAGCCGGGTTCTTCGACCATGACCAATTCAGCGGCGAAAGCCGGGATCGGAAACACGCCCAGCAGCAGCGCGGTCAGAACAGCACGAATTCGCGACATAATCTTGATCCTGTATCGGGAAAAGGTTGACCTTGTTTCTATACAACACCTAATTTGAATATGTCCTGATTTCAAGGAATGGTCATGCTCGACATTTCATTTGCTGGAGCGGCCCTAGCCGGGTTGCTGTCTTTCTTTACGCCCTGCATCTTGCCCATGGTGCCGTTTTACCTGTGCTATATGGCTGGCATCTCGATGAACGAGCTGACGGGCGAGGGCCGGATCAGCCAAGGTGCTCAGCGACGGCTCGTGGTGTCTGCTGTTGCCTTCGCTCTTGGCGTAACGACGATTTTCATTCTGCTGGGGCTTGGGGCGACGGCGCTGGGATCGGCTTTCGCTCGGTATAAAGAACCGCTCAGCTATGTCGGGGCGGCGGTTCTGTTGGCGTTCGGCTTGCACTTCCTTGGTATCGTGAAGATCCCGTTTCTGTATCGCGAGGCAAGACTGGAAAGCAAAGCTGCCCCCAGCACGCTGATCGGGGCTTATGTGATGGGGCTGGCCTTCGGGTTTGGCTGGACGCCTTGTGTGGGGCCGGCGTTAGCCTCGATCCTGATGATTGCCTCGGGGATGGGTGATCTGTGGCGCGGCGCGTTGCTGTTGGCGGTCTATGGGCTGGCGATGACGACGCCGTTCGTGATCGCGGCGCTGTTTGCGCGCCCGTTTCTGGCCTGGGCCGGGCGTAATCGCAAGTACCTGCCATGGGTCGAACGCGCGATGGGCGTGATGCTGGTGGTCTTTGCGATTCTGATCGCGACCAACAGCGTGAATGCCATCGGCCAGTTCATGTTGGAGTGGATGCCATGGTTTGGAAATCTGGGCTAAAGCGATAACCCGACCACCTGTTTTTATTGCGGTTTCAGACGCAAGGGCAGGGTATAACGCGCAACATATGCACTGAGACTTCCGATCAGATTTCGCAATAATTCAAAAATTAGAATTTGATGTTGCGGAAATTACTTAGCATGTTACCTTGCACACAGTTGTGCACACAACGGTCATGGGAGGTAACATGAAGCGGACAACGATCACGCTTGTCGCTCTGCTTGCAGGGCTTGGAATGGCGAACGCTGAAACGGTAGCGCCAGCAGACGTAACCTATGAAGAAGGGGCCATTGCCCAGTCTTTGACAGGTGTCGCGGGCAATCCGATGGAAGGCGCCAAAGTCGTATCGACAAAATCACTGGGCAACTGCGTTGCCTGTCACGAAATTACCGATCTGGCCGACGTGCCGTTCCACGGCGAGGTGGGGCCTCTGCTTGACGGCGCTGGCGACCGGTGGAGCGAGGCGGAACTGCGCGGCATCGTGGCGAATGCCAAGATGATGTTCGAAGATTCGATGATGCCGTCGTTCTATAAGACGGATGGATTTACCCGCCTTGGCAATGCCTATACCGGCAAAGCGCATGAAGGCGAAGTTGAACCGCTGCTGACAGCGCAGCAGATCGAAGATGTTGTCGCCTATCTGATGACGCTGCAATAAGCGCACGGATCGGCCAACCCTATCTACAGGAGACACAGATGAAATTCACACGACGTGAAGCTCTGGCACTCGGTCTCGGCGCAACCGCCGTGGCCATGCTGCCGATGCGCGCCGCTGCCGCCGCGGATGAAGCGATTGCCGCCTTTACCGGCGGCGCGGAGATGGGCGAGGGTGGGATCACCCTGACCGCGCCTGAGATTGCCGAGAACGGCAACACTGTTCCGATTTCGGTCGACGCGCCCGGTGCAGAAAGCATCATTGTGCTGGCGGCGGGCAACCCGACACCCGGCGTTGCACAGTTTAACTTTGGCGAAGCGGCTGGCAGTCAGGCAGCCTCGACCCGGATGCGACTGGCAGGCACGCAGGACGTGATCGCCATTGCAAAGATGCCCGATGGCAGCTTCGTGAAGGCGTCATCGACGGTAAAAGTCACCATCGGCGGCTGCGGCGGCTAATCAGAGGAGCTTGAAGACATGGCAAAAGGTGTAAAACCCCGCGTGAAAGTCCCCAAGTCGGCAAGCGCCGGTGAAGTGGTGACCCTGAAGACCCTGATCAGCCACAAGATGGAATCGGGTCAGCGCAAAGACGGCGATGGCAATCTTATCCCGCGCTCGATCATTAACCGTTTCACATGCGAGTTGAACGGCAAGATGGTGATCGACGTGACGCTGGAACCTGCAATCTCGACCAACCCGTATCTTGAATTTGATGCCACTGTTGATGAGGCAGGTGAGTTCAAGTTCACTTGGTATGACGATGACGGCTCGGTCTATGAAGAAACGAAGCCAATTGCAGTCAGCTAAGCACGGCGCAAGGGAGGAGAAACAATAATGAGAAAACTTCACGGCATAGCAGCTTTGGTCGCTGCCTCGTTCACCGGGGCGGCGATTGCCACAGCCGATGAAAACGCCGAATTGATCATCAATGGCGATATCGAAATCGTCACCAAGACCGCAGCACCGGCGCATCTGTCGGATGCGCTGGATGAAGTTATGTCCGGCTGGCGGTTCCGGTCGGATCAGACACAAACCATGCAGATGGATGATTTTGACAATCCCGGCATGCTGGGTGTCGAAAACGGGATGGAAATCTGGTCCACAGTTGACGGATCGGAAGGGAAATCCTGCGCCGATTGCCACGGCGAGCCGGAAGAAATGGCTGGCGTCAAAGCCGTCTATCCCAAATGGAACGAAGAGGCCGGCGAAGTGCGCACCTTGCAGATGCAGGTGAACGATTGTCGTGAAAACCGCATGGGTGCCGAGCCCTGGGGTTACGATAAGTCCGCTGCGATTGACGTCGAGGCGCTTCTGGCGTCTGTTTCGCGTGGTATGCCAGTCAATGTCGCAATTGACGGTCCCGCTCAGTCCACGTGGGAAATGGGAAAAGAGATCTACTATACCCGTTACGGTCAGTTGGAGTTAAGTTGCGCGAATTGCCATGAAAACAACTATGGCAACATGATCCGTGCAGACCACCTGAGCCAAGGCCAGATCAACGGGTTCCCGACCTATCGTTTAAAAAACACCAAGTTGAACGGGTCGCATTCACGCTTCAAGGGCTGCATTCGTGACACCCGCGCCGAGACATTCAGCCCCGGTTCAGACGAGTTCGTTGCACTTGAGCTTTATGTCGCCTCGCGCGGCAACGGTCTGTCGGTCGAAGGGCCATCTGTCCGTAACTAAGTCTTTCGCCCCGTCCGGGTTCATCCGGGCGGGGTTTCTTTTCGTGAACACATTCAAACCTGCGCATGACTTGTGGTCACCAAGGGTTTGAAAGCCAAGGAAAACCGCTCATGATCTCTCGCCGTGATTTTCTTCAGGTCTCGATGGCTGCCTCGGCGCTGTATGGCGCTTCTGGTTTTGGCAACTGGGCGCAATTGGCCGCGCAACAGGCGTTGACGCAGGATGATCTTCTGAAGTTTGACACGTTCGGCAATGTCAGTCTGATCCATATCACCGACATTCACGCGCAACTAAAGCCGATCTTTTTCCGCGAGCCTGAGATCAATCTGGGCGTCGGCCCCGCGAAAGGGCAGATGCCACATGTGACCGGTGCGGATTTCCGGCGCGCCTATGGCATCGAGGACGGATCGCCCTCGGCTTATGCGCTGACGTATAACGACTTTTCGGCTCTTGCCCGCGAATATGGTCGTGTTGGCGGGATGGACCGTGTGGCGACCGTGGTGAACGCCATTCGCGCAGAACGTCCCGATGCGCTGCTGCTGGATGGCGGCGACACGTGGCATGGGTCATACACCTGTCACCACACGCAGGGCCAAGACGTGGTTAATGTGATGAACGCGCTGAAACCCGACGCGATGACCTTCCACTGGGAATTCACGCTGGGATCAGACCGGGTGAACGAGATCGTCGAGGGGCTGCCCTTCGCCGCCCTGGGTCAGAACATCTTTGACGCTGAGTGGGACGAACCGGCCGAGTTGTTCAAGCCCTACAAGTTCTTCGAACGCGGCGGGGTGAAGATCGCGGTAATCGGGCAGGCCTTCCCCTATATGCCGATTGCCAACCCCGGCTGGATGTTCCCTGAATACTCGTTCGGAATTCGCGACGAGAATATGCAAGCGATGGTGGACGAAGTGCGTGCGGCAGGCGCTGAGCTGGTCGTTGTGCTGAGCCATAATGGCTTTGACGTCGACAAGAAAATGGCGGGCAAGGTCAAGGGGATCGACGTGATCCTGTCGGGTCACACCCACGATGCGCTGCCCGAACCCGTGCAGGTCGAACAGACGTTTATCATCGCCTCGGGATCGAACTCGAAATTTGTCAGCCGCGTCGATCTGGATGTGCGCGATGGCAAAATGATGGGCATCCGTCACAAGCTGATCCCGATCTTCGCCGACGTGATCACGCCGGACGCGACCATCACCCAACTGATCGACGACCAACGCGCGCCCTACAAGGCCGAGTTGGAAGAGGTGATCGGCACCACCGACACGCTTCTGTATCGACGCGGCAATTTCAACGGCTCGTGGGACGATCTGATCTGTGACGCGCTGATCAACGAACGCGAGGCGGACATTGCCATGTCGCCCGGTGTGCGTTGGGGGCCGTCGATCCTGCCGGGGCAGGAGATCACGCGCGAAGACATCTGGAACGTGACCTCGATGTCTTACGGCAAGGCCTACCGCACCAAAATGACCGGCGAGTTCATTCACACGATCCTTGAGGATGTGGCCGACAACCTGTTCAACCCCGATCCCTATTACCAGCAGGGCGGTGACATGGTGCGCATCGGTGGTATGGGCTACCGCATCGACATCACCAAGCCGCAAGGCAGCCGCATCACCGAGATGACTTTGCTGAAAACCGGCGAGGCGATTGATCCGGCCAAAAGCTATGTGGTCGCGGGCTGGGCCAGCGTGAACGAAGGCACGGAAGGTCCGCAGATATGGGATGTGGTCGAAAGCCACATCAAGAAACAAGGCACCGTCAAACTGGACCCGAACAACTCGGTCACAGTGGTCGGCGCTTGATCTGACACGGCCCGGAGCAGAGATGCTTCGGGCCATTTTTCCAGCCTATCCATGCACATAGGCGAATATTGAAATGCAAGAGGAGAGATGCCAAATGACTGACAGCTCTACGAAATCGGGCGCATCCCGCCGCGCGTTCCTGAAAGGGGCCGCGGCAACAGGGGCCGCGCTTGGAGCCGCAGGGGCCGCACGGGCCGAAGGTGATCCGCTGATCACCGAGGTGCAGGACTGGGCGAGCGGTTTTGGGGACGGTGTTGATGCAACGCCGTATGGCCTGCCGATTGAGTTCGAAGAAGGCGTGGTGCGGCGCACTGTGGAATGGCTGACGGCGGACACGATCAGCTCGATCAACTTCACGCCCATTCACGCGCTGGACGGCACGATCACCCCGCAGGGCTGTGCGTTTGAACGTCACCACTCGGGTGCGATCACGCTGAAGAAGGAAGACTATCGGTTGATGATCAATGGCATGGTCGATACGCCCTTGGTGTTCAGCTATGCCGATCTTGAGCGTTTCCCGCGCGTTACGCGCACATTCTTTCTGGAATGTGCCGCCAACACCGGCATGGAATGGGCGGGGGCGCAACTGAACGGGGCGCAATACACCCACGGCATGATACACAACATGGAATACACCGGCGTCACCCTGCGCACCTTGCTGGAAGAAGCCGGGCTGGACGCTGCAGGCGATCTGGCAGGCAAGTGGGTTTATGTCGAGGGGGCGGATGCCTCCTCGAATGGCCGGTCAATCCCAATCGAAAAGGCGCTGGATGATTGTTTGGTTGCTTTCAAAGCGAACGGCGAAGCGCTGCGCATGGAACACGGCTATCCCGTGCGTCTTGTCGTGCCCGGTTGGGAAGGCAACATGTGGGTCAAATGGCTGCGCCGGATCGAGGTGATGGACAAGCCGGTGGAAAGCCGGGAAGAGACCTCGAAATACACCGACACGCTGGAAGATGGCACATCGCGCAAGTGGACTTGGACGATGGACGCCAAGTCGATTATCACCAGCCCCAGCCCGCAAATGCCGATCACGCACGGTAAAGGCCCGCTGGTTATCACCGGGCTTGCATGGTCAGGCAACGGCGCGATCACGGCGGTCGATGTCTCACTCGATGGTGGCGTCACGTGGCAAGAGGCGCGGCTGGCCGAACCCGGCAAGCCGATGGCGCTGAGCCGCTTCTATCTGGATATCGACTGGGACGGGTCGGAAATGTTCCTACAGTCGCGCGCGATGGATTCCTCGGGCTATGTGCAGCCCACCAAAACGCAATTGCGCGATGTGCGCGGGTTGAACTCGATCTATCACAACAACGGCATCCAAACTTGGCATGTCAACGCAAACGGGGAGGCGAACAATGTCGAAGTTTCCTAAGTTTCTGATGGCGACCGTCATTGCCACCCTGACAGCCGCCCCCGCGATGGCGGACAAGCTGGGTCTTGGCCGCGCGGCCACCGATGCCGAAGTCGGGGCATGGGATCTGGACTTATTTCCAGATGGATCAAACCTGCCCGAAGGCTCTGGCGATGTGCTGACCGGCGAGACGGTCTTTTCGGAGAACTGTGCGTCTTGCCATGGTGAATTTGCCGAAGGTGTGGACAACTGGCCGAAACTGGCGGGCGGCGAAGACAGTCTGGCGGATGAAGATCCGCTGAAGACGGTGGGGTCTTACTGGCCTTACCTTTCGACCACGTTTGACTATGTGCGCCGTTCAATGCCGTTCGGGTCGGCCCAGACTCTGTCAGACGACGATGTTTACGCGATCGTGGCCTATATACTTTACTCGAACTACTTGGTGGACGAGGACTTCACCTTGTCGAAAGACACCTTTCTGGATGTCGAGATGCCCAATGCGGACGGGTTCATCATCGATGACCGGCCCGAGACCGAGTATGGCAAATTCACCGAGCGCTGCATGAGCGATTGCAAATCCGGCGCGGTCGAAATCACGAAGAACGTCGTTTTCAAAGGCGACCCGAATGCGGGTGCTGATGCGGGCGAGGTGGAAACCACAGCCCCCGCCGCCACGGACGAAGCCGCATCCCCTGCTGACGACAACGAAACCCCTATGGCTGTTGCGTTTGACGCCGACCTTGCTGCCGATGGCGAAAAGGTCTTCAAGAAATGCAAAGCCTGCCACAAGGTGGGTGAGGGTGCGAAAAATGGCGTTGGACCCGCGTTGAACGGTGTCTGGGGTCGAACCGCTGGCACTGTTGACGGCTTCAAATACTCCAAGCCGATGATGGCCGCTGGCGAAGGCGGGTTGGTGTGGGACACGGAAAGCCTGTCGGGCTATCTGGCCAACCCGCGCAACTATCTGAAGGGCAACAAGATGACCTTCGCTGGCTTGAAAAAGGATGCGGATATCGAAGCGATCCTCGAATTTTTGAAATCGCACAGCCAGTAAACGATGAATTCCCCGACCTGGGCGCCGTTGGTTAACAATGGCGCCTTTTTTTCCGACTCTGGTTTGGGGAATGGCCGTGTCTGTGCTAAATTTCCGCAGCAACATATAGGAGGGTCCAATGCGCGTTCTAGCACTTTGTCTTGGCATTCTTGTCTATGTAACCGGTTCGTCCCTAACAGCCGCTGAACTGGGCGATGATGGGCTGCACAAACAGCCTTGGTTCACCGACAGCTTCCTTGAAATGGCCGATGATCTGGCCGAAGCCGGGGCGGATGGCAAAGATCTTCTGATCCTGATCGAACAACAAGGCTGCCCCTATTGCCGCGAGCTGCACGAGGTCAATTTTGCGCGTCAGCAGATCGTGGATCACCTGCGGGAAAATTTCATGGTCGTGCAGTTGAACATGTTCGGCGCGCGCGAGGTCGTCGATTTCGACGGTGAGGCGCTGGAAGAGCGTGATCTGACCGTGAAATGGGGTGTGAACTTCACGCCAACTGTGGTGATATTCCCCTCGGATGCCCCTGATAACAGTTCCGCCCGCGCCGCTGAAGCGTTTCGGATGCCCGGTTACTTCAAGCCATTCCATTTTCTGAAGTCTTTGGAATTTGTCACATCTGATGCCTATCAGGATCAGGTGTTCCAGCGTTACCTTCAGGATGTGTTCCAGCAGATGGACGAGAAGGGCGAAACGCCTGACGTGTGGTGATCGAAAATTCCAGCCAAATGCACGCATCATGATATGAATATTATTGAGTGCGTCAGGTTAACACGTTACGCTTTTTGCATGCGTTGGATTCGACACATTACGACCTGCTTTGCCGCCTTGGCCGTCACAGCGACACCGAGTTTTGCCAACGAGATCGGGGATGCCGACAAGGGCGAGGCCATGTTTCGCGAATGCTCAAGTTGCCATTCCGTTGGGCAAGGGGCGAAAAACCGGGTCGGGCCGCATCTGAACAGTCTTTTCGGCCGTCGCGCGGCCGCGATTGAGGGGTTCAACTACTCCAACGGGCTGACGCGCATGGGCAAAGACGGGCTGGTCTGGGACTTTGATCTGCTGGATCGCTATGTCGAAAACCCCAAAGCCTTCGCGTCGGACACGCGGATGGCGTATAAGGGGTTGAAAGACGCGCAGCAACGCGCTGATTTGCTTGCATTTTTGCGCAGGTATTCCGATGATCCAAGCAACATTCCGGAAGCCGCGCCGACGGCTGCGGGCACCGATCATTCGGTCGACCCCGCCATCCTCGCCATTCAGGGCGACCCGGAATATGGCGAATACCTGTCGTCGGAATGTGTGTCGTGCCATCAGCTGGATGGTGATTATGACGGTATTCCGGGCATTATCGGCTGGCCGGTCGAAGATTTTGTGGTCGCCATGCACGCCTACAAGGACAAGTTCCGGCCCCATCCCGTGATGCAGATGATGGCAGGCCGCCTGTCCAACGAAGAGATTGCCGCCCTGGCCACCTATTTCGCGATGGCCGGTTCATAGGCAGGCAGGCCCGAACGGGCCGGTCAAACGCGAACGGTGCGCGCGGATATCGCACCAAATTGGGAGGAATTCATATGAAACTGAACAGACGTCTTTTCATGGGGGGGGCTGCGGCGGGGGCAGCAGCTGCGACGTTGTCAGCTCCAATGGCGCACGCCTCGACCAACGGCAAACCTAGGGTGGTTGTTATTGGGGGTGGGGCAGGTGGCGCAACAGCCGCGCGCTACATCGCAAAGGATAGCAACGGCGAGATCGACGTGGCGCTGGTCGAGCCCACGCGCAGCTATTACACATGTTTCTTTTCAAACCTTTACATGGCGGGGTTCCGTGAGCTTGGTTCGATTGCGCATAGTTACGGCAAGCTGGCGTCCGAATTTGGCGTGAACGTGGTGCATGACTGGGCGGTCGGGATCGACCGCGAGGCGCGTACGGTCACGCTGGCCGGTGGGGCGACATTGCCCTATGACCGCCTGATCCTGTCGCCCGGCATTGATTTCGTCGATGGCGCGGTCGAGGGCTGGGATGTTACCCAGCAAAACAAGATGCCCCACGCCTATAAGGCCGGGTCGCAGTCCGAGCTTTTGAAGGCGCAGATCGAAGCGATGCCCGAAGGCGGCACCTTTGCCATGGTGGCCCCACCCAACCCGTTCCGCTGCCCGCCGGGGCCGTATGAGCGGATCTCGATGGTGGCGCATATTCTGAAGGAAAAGAACCCGACCGCGAAGATCATCATCGCCGACCCGAAAGAGAAGTTTTCGAAAATGGCTTTGTTTCAGGAAGGTTGGGGTCGGCACTATGACGGCATGATTGACTGGATCGGGCCGGATTTCGGGGGCGGCAACGTCTCGGTCAATCCGGACGCGATGACGCTGACCATCGATGGCGAGGAAACCAAGGTTGATGTCTGCAACGTGATCCCCGCCATGAAGGCCGGGCGTATTTGCGAGATTGCAGGCATCACCGATGGCAATTGGGCACCCGTGAACCCGTACACCATGCAAAGCCGTATGGATGAAAACATCCATGTGCTGGGCGACGCCAGCCATCAGGGCGACATGCCCAAGTCCGGCTTTGCCGCCAACAGTCAGGCCAAGGTGGCAGCGATGGCGGTGCGGTCCGCACTGACGGGGTCGAAGCTGTTCCCGGCCAAGTTCACCAACACCTGTTGGTCGCTGATCGATAGTGATGATGGCGTCAAGGTAGGGGCAAGCTACGAGGCCACCGATGAAAAGATCGCTAAGGTGGATGGGTTTATCAGCCAGACCGGCGAGGATGCTGAACTACGCAAGGCCACCTACGAGGAAAGCATCGGCTGGTATGCCGGGATCACAGCCGACATGTTTGGTTGAACCTGTTGTAAATATTCGCAGCGGGGAATATGTTTTCTGTACGACCGGGGCAGGTGTTCTGCCCCGGCACTGTCAGGGGAAGGTCCGGGTCTTGCCCACTGATCGACGAGGAGCGTCCAATATGAAAAAGCTACTGACTGCCACACTGTCCGCCGTTCTGCTGGCAACGCCAGCCATGGCCGACAACCACGATATGCAGGAAACCGAGCATGCGATCACCTATGCGTTTGAGGGCGACTTTGATGACGCGACTTTCGCGGTCGAAACGGCGATTGTCGGCAAAGGGCTTGTGATCGACTATGTCAGCCACACCGGCGCGATGCTTGAGCGCACAAAAGGCGATGTCGGGTCAGACGTCAAAATCTATGACGCAGCCGATATCTACCTGTTCTGCTCGGCCCAGATCAGCCGTGAAGTGATGGAACCCGATCCCATGAACATCGCATTTTGCCCCTATGGCATCTTCGTGACGGATACCGATGGTGATATCCACGTAGGGTATCGCAAGTATCCCGAGGGTGACATGCAAAAGGTTCAGATGCTGCTTGACGATATCGTGAAAGAAGCTGTGTCCAACTGAATCGCGTCAAATATCTTGAAAAATCAGGCCCCGCGTGTCCGAATGGCAGGCGGGGTTTTGCGTGACGTGGCGAAAGATTAAAAAAAACATTCAATAAAATGAATGTAAGACTTGCTCCTGCCGATATGTGCACTTAACTTAACACGCGAACAAGACATCTGGTGAGGCAGACATGATCGAAACCGAATTTACTCCTTGGGCATCCGCATTCGGGGGGGCACTGATTGGCCTTGCCTCGGTGTTTCTGATGTGGGTGCGTGGCAACGTGTTCGGCGCGACCGGCATTCTGGCAGGGTTTTTGCAGCCCAGCAGTTCGACCGACTGGTCGTGGCGCGCGGCCATTCTGGCGGGGATGCTGACCGGTCCGCTGATCTTTCTGGCGGCAACAGGCGGTTTCCCGGCGATCGAGGTGCCGGTGTCTACCCTGTCGATGATCGTCGGCGGGTTGATCGTCGGCGTCGGCGTCACCTATGGCTCTGGCTGTACGTCGGGGCACGGCGTGTGCGGCATGGCGCGGTTTTCTCCGCGATCCATTGTCGCCACGCTGACCTTCATGGCAGGCACGGCGGTGATGGTCTTTCTGACCCGTCACGTTATCGGGTTGTGAAGGGGGATTAAAATGAAACTTTTTCTGACATATCTGGCAGGCGTCGTCTTTGGGCTTGGGATTGCAATCTCGGGCATGGCAAATCCAGCCAAGGTGCTGAACTTCTTTGATGTGTTCGGGGCATGGGACCCCAGCCTTGCCTTTGTCATGGGGGCGGCCCTTCTGGTGACCGCACCGGGCTACATGCTGGTGTTCAAACGCCCCAAACCCGCCTTCGCCGAAAGCTTCAAACTGCCCGGCACCCGGTTGATCGACCGAAAACTGGTGCTGGGATCGTTCACCTTTGGTCTTGGCTGGGGGCTGGCGGGGTTCTGCCCTGGTGCCGCCTTGCCCGTGATTTCGACCGGGAACCCCTCGGTTTTGATCTTCACGGTTTCAATGGTTGCGGGTTTGTTTCTGGCCCGCTGGATGATCACAAACACCGCGCGCCGCCGCGATGCCGCGCAGGCAAACTAATCATTGGGCGCCGATCGCGCCTGGACAGACTGGAAAGGACAGATCATGAGCGACTATCCCGTCAACACATCCCTCAAACCCGAGGTGAAGGCCTTTTTCGAAGAGGATTCAAACACCATTTCGTATGTGGTCAAAGACCCCGCGTCGAAGGCCTGTGCCGTGATCGACAGTGTGATGGACATCGACTATGCCGCTGGCCGGATCACCCATAACCACGCGGACGAAATTATCGCCTATATCAAGTCCGAAGGGTTGGCGCTTGACTGGGTGATCGAAACCCATGTCCATGCTGACCACCTGTCCGCCGCGCCTTACATACAAGAGCAACTGGGCGGCAAGATCGGTATCGGCAGCCAGATCACCGTTGTGCAGGAGGTGTTCGGCAAGGTCTTCAACGAAGGCACCGAGTTTCAGCGTGACGGCAGTCAGTTTGACCAGTTGTTCGAAGATGGCGACACATACAAGATCGGTACGATGGACGCGTTCGTGATGCATACGCCCGGCCACACCCCCGCTTGCATGGTGCATGTGATCGGCGACGCGGCCTTCGTGGGCGATACGTTGTTCATGCCCGATGGCGGCTCTGCGCGGGCCGATTTCCCTGGTGGGGACGCGGGCGAGCTTTATGACTCGATCCAGAAGGTGCTGGCACTGCCCGATGAAACGCGGCTATTCATGTGCCACGATTACGGGCCGAACGGGCGTGACATTCAGTGGGAAACCACCGTGGCAGAGGAAAAAGCGCATAACATCCATGTGGGTGGTGGCAAGACCAAAGAAGAATTTGTGAAATTCCGCACAGAACGTGATGCCCAATTGGCCATGCCGCGACTGATCATTCCGTCGCTTCAGGTCAATATGCGCGCAGGTGACATGCCGCCCGCGGACGAGGATGGCAAGACCTTCCTGAAAGTGCCCGTTAACACGCTTTAAGATCATGCTTGGAAAGGCAGTTTGATGCAGATGAAGAAACTCGACGACAAGGTGACGGTCGCCCCCCAGATCTCCGCAGGCGACATCCCTGACATCAAGGCGGCGGGCTTCACCGTGGTGATGTGCAACCGACCGGATGGCGAAGAGCCGGGACAGCCCACCTGGGCGGATATCAGGGCAGCCGCCGAAGCGGCAGGTCTGGCGACATCGTTTCTTCCCATGTCGAACCGCGACGACGCCTTTGCGGTGATGAACGAATTTCGGCGTGTGGTCGATACCGCCGCAGGACCCGTTTTCGCCTATTGTCGTTCAGGCGCACGATGCGAAATTCTGTGGATGACAGCGCAGGCAAACGCTTGAATATCTGGGGGTAATCCCCGGCAATACTTAGGAAAAGCTCATGAATTCGAAGCATGATCTGGCGGCGCGCGGCGCTGCCCTCAGACGCTTTGTACCAATTCTTGATTGGGGCCGACGTTATGATAGCACGACGCTGAGCTCAGATCTGGTGGCGGCGGTGATTGTCACGATCATGCTGATCCCGCAATCGCTGGCCTATGCGCTGCTGGCGGGTCTGCCTGCCGAGATGGGGCTTTATGCCTCGATCCTGCCGCTGGTGGCCTATGCGATCTTTGGCACATCACGCGCCTTGGCGGTGGGTCCAGTGGCAGTGGTCAGCCTGATGACAGCAGCTGCAGTGGGCAATCTGGGGTTAGACAACCCTGCGGATTATGCCCTTGCCGCGATCACGCTGGCCTTTCTGTCTGGCATGATCCTTCTGGTCATGGGCGTGTTCCGTCTGGGCTTTCTGGCGAACTTCCTGAGCCACCCGGTGATCGCGGGGTTCATCACGGCCTCGGGGCTGTTGATTGCCACCAGCCAGTTGAAACACATTTTCGGGATTGAGGCGCACGGGCATTCGTTGTTTGAGCTTCTCGGCTCGCTCCTGTCGCATGTCAGCCAGATCAACCTCGTTACATTTGCCATCGGGGCGGCGTCCGTTGCGTTCCTGTTTTGGGTGCGCAAAGGGTTGAAACCATTGCTCTTGTCGCTTGGTCTTGGCAAGCGACTGGCGGAAATTCTGGCAAAAGCCGGACCGGTGGGTGCGGTGGCGGTTACGACGTTGATCAGTTGGGGGTTTGACCTGCAATCGAAGGGTGTGGCCATCGTGGGGGACGTGCCGCAGGGACTGCCGCCGCTGACATTCCCTAGCTTTGATGCGGACCTTTGGACCAGCCTGTTTGGGTCCGCCTTGCTGATTTCGATCATAGGGTTTGTCGAAAGCATTTCGGTCGCTCAAACACTGGCCGCCAAGAAACGCCAGCGCATCGTGCCGGATCAGGAGCTTGTGGGGTTGGGCGCGTCGAACATCGCGGCGGCCGTGTCGGGCGGTTATCCGGTGACAGGCGGCTTCGCGCGCTCGGTCGTCAACTTTGACGCGGGTGCGGAAACCCCGGCGGCAGGTGCGTTCACCGCGATCGGCATCGCAGGCGCGGCGTTGTTCCTGACGCCGCTTCTGTTCTTCCTGCCCAAGGCCACGCTGGCCGCGACCATCATTGTCGCCGTGCTGAGCCTTGTGGATTTCCACATCCTGAGCGCCACATGGGCCTATCATCGCGCGGATTTCACCGCCGTTCTGGCAACCATCCTGCTGACCCTCAGCTTTGGGGTGGAAATCGGCGTCTCGACAGGCGTGATCCTGTCCATCGTGCTGTATCTTTACAAAACCTCGCGGCCTCATATTGCCGAGGTCGGATTGGTCCCCGGCACCCAGCATTTCCGTAACATCAACCGCCACAAGGTTCTGACCCACCCGGAACTGGTGACGCTACGGCTGGACGAGAACCTCTATTTCGCCAACGCGCGGTTTATCGAGGACTACCTGCTGGCCCGCGTCGCGAAAGGCGGCATCAAGCATGTGGTGCTGATGTGCTCTGCGGTGAACGAGATCGACCTGTCCGCGCTGGAAACGCTGGAAGAACTGAACCGGCAATTGGGCGACGCTGGCATCACGCTTAGCTTGTCCGAGGTCAAAGGCCCAGTGATGGATCGACTGATGCGAACGCATTTTGTCGAAAACCTGACCGGTTGTGTGTATCTGACCCAGTTTGCAGCCATGCGGGCGTTGGGGCAGGTGAACGGTGCTGTGCCGATCAAGTCGGGGCAGGGCGACGCTGCGTAACTCTGGTTGACTGTCAGGATTTATTGAACGCTTGTGCAATTCTTGCTATGTCGCTGCAGACCATAAACGGAGGGCTTGCCATGCAAATCACTGAAAACACCGTTGCCGTCGTCACCGGGGGTGCGTCCGGGTTGGGCGGCGCTGTGGCACAGGCGTTGGCAACTGCCGGGGCGAAGGTTGGTATCTTTGACCTGAACGAAGACGCCGGGCAGGCGATGGCCGACAAGATTGGCGGCACATTTGCCAAGGTGGACGTTTCCGATCCCGCATCGGTGGCTGAAGGGTTCAAAATCCTGCGCGCGGCCCATGGTCAAGAGCATGTCTTGGTCAATTGTGCAGGTATCGCACCTGCCTCAAAAACGCAATCGAAGGGCGAACCGCACGATCCCAACGTTTTCACCAAAACCATCGGCGTAAACCTGATCGGTACCTTCAATTGTGCCAGCCAAGCGGCGGCAGGCATGTCGCAATCCGACCCGGTGACCGATGACGGCGAACGTGGCGTGATCGTCAATACGGCTTCGATCGCGGCGTTTGATGGGCAGATCGGGCAACTGGCCTATGCCGCATCAAAAGGCGGCGTCGTTGGAATGACCCTGCCCATGGCACGCGACCTGATGCGCGACGGCATCCGCGTGATGACCATTGCGCCGGGTATCTTCAAAACACCAATGGTTGCAGGGCTGCCGCAAGAGGTACAAGACAGCCTTGGCGCCCAAGTCCCGTTCCCGTCACGCCTTGGCGATCCGGCAGAATACGCTGCCACGGTGCGCCACATCGTTGAAAACAGCATGTTGAACGGAGAAGTCATCCGGTTGGACGGTGCAATCCGCATGGCCCCGCGGTAGAGTTTCGATACGGTTTGATCCTATCTGCGGTCAGTTTCGCGCGGGATTGTTGTTAGGCCCACGTGCGGCAGGTTGACTCGAACAAACTTACGCGCCCTATGCGGAGTGCTTCGCACGAAAAGGGCTACTGCTTGTGACCCTGCGCCGCAAAATCGCCACCCCTGATGCGCCAAAGATTGTCGCAACATATTACAGGGTAGAAATACCGGAGGCACCTCTTCTTGGGCCGACCATGATCGCCAAAATGAAAACAGGACGCTGTTAACGGCGCAAGGTTTCGCCGAAAACCCCGAACGTTCACGGGGTGACGTTTTCGCATTCGAACGTTCCTCGCATTGATTGTTGACGACTGACAGTGGCATCTGGCTTTAACCACGTCATTCCATTATGTAGCGCGCGATGAGCACTAACAATGACATAACCCACGCCGCGCGCCTTTCGATCGCCCCCATGATGGATTGGATGGGTGATCCCTGAAGGGCCTTGTTTTGTTGGTGTTGTGAAAACTGGCGGTTTTTTGTAGCACTGAATGTAGCACCAAGAATGACTCCGGATTTGAGCCCCGGGAACTGAGCGCTTCGGGCCTCATAACCGGGTCAGAAGATAGCGGCAAGTTTCGGTGTCAAATCCTGTAATTCGATAACCCTTTGAAAATGCCGTGGTCAGTGCCTCGCGCACGCGCAACCGTTCGGCAATCGCCTTGTCCAAATCTGTGGACAATAGCCTATCTAAATCATTAGGAACGTCCACTTCCAGGCAGCTTTCGGAAGGTGCCGAGAGAGCTGCGTCGACCCCATTCGTGCCTTTCGCCAACGCCTCGACATGGGGCGCATTCAACGCCCAGTCAGCCACCAGGCGGTCTGAGGCGACGCCAGCGTTGATGCCCTCCATCTGGCCGTAGTAATCCTCGTGATATGTTCTGGCTGTGGCACCAAGGCGCGTGATGTTCAGCCCTGCATTGATGCGACGCAGTGGATCATAGGTCCAGCGCACCAAAGTGATACCCCGCGAAAGGCACCAGTCGCGCTGAAACCATTTCAGCTTCATCCCCAGTCCCATGCCACGACTGTCAGGATGCACGGCGAGCCGGTGCGAATGTTGAATATGCGCCTGCGAGGTCGGAAAACCGAAAAGGAATCCCAGCATCCGCCCATCTTTGAACGCGCCCGCTACCAGCCCACCTTCGTGTTGGATTGCAAGCATAAGGTCGGAGTTGTCGGGCGGGTCGTCCTCCCCCCAAACGGTTTTCTGGAAATGTTCCGAGTCTTTGAGTTCTGCAACACCCGACAGTTCTCGCAGCACCAGGCCCTCGTTCTGAATGTTCATGTCTGGATCTCCTCGACATGGTCGGTGACGGTTGCAAGGAAATCGTAGTCCAACGTGACGCCGATGCCGGGTCCATTTGTGGGCACCGGCATCTGGCCGTTCGCGGCTTCGAGCGGTTCGTTGATGATATCGCGTTTGAAATAGCGGCTGGCGCTGGAAGTGTCGCCGGGCTTGGTGAAGTTCGCTAACGTCGCCAGATGGATGTTGTGTGCGCGGCCAATGCCGCTTTCCAGCATCCCGCCACACCAGACCGGCGCATCAAAGGCAGCGCAGGTGTCATGGATGGCGCGAGCGGCCATAAAGCCACCGACGCGGCCCACTTTTATGTTGATGACCCTCGCGGCACCGATTTCCAAGGCAACGCGCGCATCCTTGGCGCTTTTGATGCTTTCATCCAGACAAATGGTGGTCTTGACCAACTGTTGCAGTTTGGCATGATCGTGGATGTCGTCAAAGGCGAGGGGTTGTTCGATATAATCCAGCGCGAACTCATCCAGAGCCCGAAGCACAGGCGTATCAGAGAGAGTATAGTCCGTATTTGCATCCACCGTGAGTTTGATGTCGGGGTGGGCGGCGCGCACTGCTGCTACAATCTTTACGTCATGGCCCTGCGCGACCTTCAGTTTAGTGCGCTTATAACCCTGTGCGACGGCTTCATCGACGCGCTCAAGCGTTTTTTCAATCGGCGCAATGCCAAGGCTTACGCCGACATCAACATGATCACGAACCCCGCCAAGCGCGGCTTTCAGTGGAAGGTTCAGGGTTTTGGCCCAGAGATCCCAGAATGCCATTTCCACCACCGCCTTGGCCATGCGGTTTCCTCGCCACGGCGAAAGGATTTGCTCCAGCTCGTAAGGTGTCGCAAAGCGCTTCCCGACGATCTGCGGCAACAGCACATCGCGTAGAAACGCCATGGCACTGGGAATGGTTTCCTCCAGATAATCGGGTGTCGGGTCCATGACGCCTTCGGCCACGCCCTCCAACCCTTCGCCTTTGAGCACAAGCAGGGGGAAAGTCTTGCCGGTCATGGTGCCGGTCGAGATTACAAATGGGATCAGCAGCGGCAGGCTGACGATGCGCAGCTCAGCGGCCTCGATCAGGACGCCCGGACGGTGCGCAGGGTGTGAATGCAGCATCTAATTTGTCTTTCGTTCGAGTAGGGGCTTACATCACCTTGGCGATAAAGCGCTGGAATTCTTCGGTTTTGGGATTGGCGAACATCTCGGCCGGCGGGCCTTGTTCCGCGATGTGGCCTTCGTGCAGGAACACCACTTCGGAGGACACCTCGCGGGCAAATCCCATCTCATGCGTGACGACGATCATGGTGCGCCCCTCGGCGGCCAGATCCTGCATGACCTTCAAAACCTCGCCCACCAGTTCAGGGTCCAGCGCAGACGTGGGTTCGTCAAACAGGATTGCGTCGGGTTCCATCGCCAAGGCGCGCGCGATAGCAACCCGCTGTTGCTGACCGCCAGAAAGCTGCGAAGGATACATGTCCATCCGTTCTTCCAGCCCGACGCGTTTCAGCAAGGCTTCGGCCTTGTCGCGTGCCTCGGCTTTGGTTTCGCGTTTGACCTGAAGGGGGCCTTCCATCACGTTTTCCAGAACTGTGCGGTGAGTCCATAAGTTAAATTGCTGAAAAACCATACCGAGATGGCTTCGGATTTCCTCGATATGACGCGTGTTCTGCGGCTTGCCATTTTTGACCAGCACTTCTTCGCCATGCACGGTGACTTTACCCGAAGTCGGGATTTCTAAAAAATTCAGGCAACGCAGAAACGTGCTCTTGCCTGATCCGGACGAGCCAAGGATCGAGATCACGTCATGTTTGCGGGCCTCAAGCGAGATGCCCTTGAGGACTTCGAGACTACCAAAGGATTTGTGAATGTCCTCGGCTTTCAGAATAAGTTCCGGCTGGGTCATGCTTGGGATTCCTTCACGGTCTGCGCATTGGCACGCGGTTTTCCGGGGCGGTCGATATGGCGGCTGAGACGGCGTTCGGCCTGCCGCCAGAGCAGGACGAAAATGGCGGTGATGCACAGATAGATCAGCGCCGCCCACAGGTAGACCGAGAAATCGAAGCTGCGCGAGAAGATCTGGCGCGTGCGTCCCATCAGGTCGAAGACGGTCACGATGCTGGCCAGCGCGCTGGCTTTCATCAGCAGGATCACCTCGTTGCCAAGCGCCGGCCATGCAATGCGGTAGGCGTGAGGGAACACCACACGGCGCAGGGTGCGGGTGCGGCTCATGCCGATCGCCTTGGCGGCTTCGATTTCGCCTTGTGGCACGCCCATGATGCCACCGCGCAGGATCTCGGTCTGATAGGCGGTAGAATTCAGCGCAAAGGCCAGAAGCGCGCAGTTGAACGGATCACGAAAGAAGGTCCAAAGGCCCCATTCCTGCAGAAACGGGCGAAACTGGCCCGACCCATAGAAGATCAGGAACAACTGCGCCAGAATTGGTGTCCCGCGCATGAACGAGATGTAAAGGCGCAGCGGTGCTTGTGCGATGGGCGAGGCCTGCACCCGGACCAGGGCAAAGAACGGCGACACCATACCGGCAATCAGCGCACCCAGCAGGGTCAGCTTGATCGTCATCAGTGTGCCATCCAGCAGGCGCGGCCAGTATTGGAGGAAAATGTCCATCGGGTTCATCTCAGGCCCTCCGGATGCCGCGATTGGCGCGGCGTTCCATATGCGCCAGCACAATCTCTGACAGCACACACATGGCCCAATAGATCAGGCACGCAGCAAGGTAGAAGGTGAACGGCTGTTTGGTCACGCCCACCGCCACCTTGGTCATGCGCATCAGATCACTCAGCGCGATGACAGAAACAAGCGCGGTGTCTTTCAGCATGTTGATCCACAGGTTGCCCAATCCCGGCAGCGCAAATCGCCACAGTTGCGGCAACTGTATGCGGCGAAAGATTTGCGCGTCAGTCATTCCGATTGCGCGCCCGGCTTCGGTCTGGCCGACATCGAGCGAATTGAATGCCCCGCGCAGCACTTCACCCGCAAAGGCACCGAACACCATGCCAAGCGCCACAACTCCGGCGGCAAAGGGACTGAAGTCAATGAACGTGGCGTCGGGGTTCCACCACTTCAGGGCTGCATTCAGCAGCAGTCCAACGCCGTTGTAGACAACAAACAATGTCAGGATTTCCGGCAAGCCGCGCATGACGGTGGTGTAACCAAAGCCAATGGCACGCAATGCACTCAGCTTTGACATGGATGCAAAGGCCGCGAGGAAGCCCAGGCAAAGCCCGACAGGTAGCGTGACGATCGCCAGTTGCACCGTGATCGCCAGCCCCCGAAGGATTTCGTCCCCCCAGCCGGTATCGCCGTATGAGAATAGTTCAAACATGGATTACCCTTTTTACTGGGAGGACGGGGGAGTTTACTTCATCGTGTAGACGTCAATGTCGAAATATTTGTCGTTGATCGCTTTGTAGGTGCCGTCAGCGCGGATTTCGGCCAATGCGGCGTTCAGCTTTTCGCGCAGATCGTCGTCTTCCTGACGCACAGCGATGCCCACGCCTTCGCCGACAAAGGCCGGATCGGTAATAGGCTCACCGGCCAGTTCGCAACAGCCGCCATCGTCGGACTTGGTGGTCCAGTCCAGCATTGGCAGCATGTCACCGACCTGCATGTCGATACGACCGCTGGCCATGTCCAGGTTCACCTCATCCTGCGTTGGATAAAGGCGGATATCGGCATCGGGGTAGGTGGCCTCGATGAAGTCGGCCTGGGTGGTGCCCGATTGCGCGCCGATCACCTTGCCCGACAGGGCGTCATTGGTGAATTCGGTGATGCCCGCGCCCTTGGGCACGACATGGGTCATCGCCGCAAGATAGTAAGGATCGGTGAAATCCACCTGCTTCTTGCGCTCTTCAGTGATGAACATCGAAGCGATGATGAAATCGTATTTGTTGGCCAGCAGACCGGGGATGATCCCGTCCCAGTCCTGCGCAACCAGATCGCATTCGACGCCGATGCGTTTGCACAGCTCCAACCCGATCTCGACGTCGAACCCGGCGATCTTGCCATCGGCTTCGATGTAGTTGAACGGAGGGTATGCCCCCTCGGTCCCAAGTCGCAGGGTCTCTGCGGATGCAGTTTGCGCTGCAGTTGCGACAAGTATGGCTGACGCCAGTATGTTTCTGAGTTTCATTTGGTTTCCTCCCTTTGGATTTCTGTTTTCTTCATTTTGCGATGGTTGCGACCGGGTCACCGACATGGCCGGTAATGCTGCCGTAAAGCTTGGCAAACCGGCTCAGGCGGTCTTCGACGGCGGGCCCGAGCTCCATGCAGACGCTATTGATCAAAAGGTTTGACAGGCTTGCCATCTGCGCTGTGGAATCCCAGAACTGGTTGAACTGGGTGGGCACAACAAAGACTTCGTCAGCGGTGTCCCGCGCCCAGTCGCAAAACAGGTCGGTGACAATGGTCACCGGAACGCCGGCGGCTTGCGCCTCCTGTGCCAGCACCTTGGCCATCCGGGAATACCGGCGCGCCTCGAAGATCACCAGGCAGGCGTCTTGATCGGAGGCCAGCACTTCGGCGAAGTTGCCACTCGCCAGATCAAGCAGCATCACGCGGTCTCTCAGGTATTGCATCTGGTTGGCAAAATACTGCGCCAACCCACGTTCGGTCTGGAAGCCCGCCACATACACATTGGCTGTGTGGGCCAGCCGGTCGACCACGCTCTGCCATTCTGGTGTTCCGACATATTCATAGATCCGCACCACCGCAGCGATTTCCATTTCCATGGCGTCAGTCAGATCGGTTTTGTCCTTGCGGGCACTGCTTTGCATCTCGTTCAGCCGGTCGCTCACCAGCCAGGGGTGGTCTCCCAGATCTGCTTTCAGATGCTCTTTGAGGTCTTTGAAGCTTTTATATCCGACCGAGCGACAGAATCGCCCAACCGTGGCCTCACTCACCTCAACCTTTGCCGCAAGGCTTGCCGCAGTCTCAAAAGGAACCTCAGCCAATGCGCCTAACATATAGTTTGCAATGGATTTATCGGCTTTGGATCCTGTCTTGATTGCATTAGATAATCTGGAGCGAACGGGGAGTGGCAAGGGCAAACCTTCTGAGTAGGGCAGTCTGGACTTTAGGTAACATTGAAAGTTTTCTGACTTTACGTCAAGAATTTAAAAAAACTGTCATTTCCGAATGTCTGTATTGAGGCCGGAAGGCATTTGGGCCCTTAGCAATTTTTCCGCATCGGAAATGCCGTAAATACGGAGGCGGCTTCACACAGCTGGTAACCATGGTTTTCCCGGTGTTTCACTGGACGCATAGGCGAGATCCGGTTTCCCTAATTCCGAGCGATACGTTCTCAGGTGCGCGAAATTCCGAACGCGACACGGTGCAAGAAAAGCTACCTTGGCGAGGTATCCGGTGAGTATTCTGCCATTTTGAACATTGCGGTTGCGCGCCTGTCTTGGATGTATCGCGCCAAGTGGGTTAAGGGGATGTTACTTGAGCGGAGGGCTTTCAAGCGTTCAACTGGGAGGTCGATCTGAAGCGACCCCTTGTTGATCTTTCGCTCAAGAGCTTCCGGTTCAATTCCAAAATACTCCCTTGCCATCTGGCGGAAAGGGATCTCTTCCTGCCCATCATGGCGGGCCAATAGCAACATCAGTGTCGTCATGGTCGTCTCAGTGTCCCATCAGCTTCAGTTCTTTCTCGGCGGCAGCACGGCGCGTGTCGATGTAATCCGCAAGGTCAGTCAGGTGAACACCCTTTGCGCACTTCTGGCTGTCTTCCATGGTTACCAGCGGGAGAGGAATATCCCCCTTGCGGATCTTTTCATGGAATTTACCGACAGACAGGTTGAACCAGTCTGCTGCAACCGCTTCGGAAGGGATGATCGGGCGGGCGTTATACATGGCCATCATCATGATTGCTGTGTTCATTTAGTTTTCCTCGAATGCGACCGCGCGGAACACGGTTATTGTTGTTGCAAAAACTGGCACCTTGTGGCGACAGTTTTGAGAAAATGGCTCATTCGCAAAAACGCAGAAGAAATTTTTTGGAGTTCGAGAACCCATAAAACGAGGTGATCTCAAAACTTGGGGGCAGGGGTCATATGCCCGCCAGCAGTCTATCAGTTTGCCGTATCGCTGCGACCTTGTCTTCGAGCGCACGCTGAGCCGCGCGGAATTGGCGCCAACGCCACGCGAGATTGATCAGGTCGATGACTTTAGTATCGTAGATGTGCTCCGTCTCGATATCTGTAGCCATTGCACGATCACCGAGGCCCTCTCGAAATTCGTTGGTAAACCGACGGATCTGATCACCGAGCACTTCGATGCGATCGTCATCGATGTCCTGCAGTCCGCAACGGTCGGTCAGCTTTTGAAGCAGATCTAACGTCAGCTGTTTTGTGCTGCCCCGCGGAACCAAGCCCGCTGTGTGCCATTCTTGTGCCAGCAGGCGACCGTGGGTGATTGCATTGAGCGTCCGATCGTGGAGTTCGCGTTCCGTCTTTTCGTCCATAAAGAGTCCTCCGGAGGTGAGACCGCGTTATGTGGCCTCTCAAGACGCGGGCAGTGGGAGCTGCTGCCAGCGGGTGCGTTCTGGCGGCGAAAATGATGCCAGACTGGGGGGAGGCCAGCGTTTCCCGAGCCGGCCACTCACCTCCGACCCGGGATCACTTCACTCACACAATGGAACCAACTTTGTTCGGTTCCCGAGGGGCTTGCGTTTCCGGTCGCGCCCTCACCAAGAGGGGCGTGATCGAAACGGCAAGCATCTCGGCGGTTTTCATCCCCTCTTCGCGCATGGCTTTGCTCTCCGGCGGACAGGTCTATGGTGGTGCTGTGGCTGCGGGCTTGTCCGGAGGTGGGCCGGTGGGGCAGCGGGTGGCTGTTCACCGCTGTTGGGGTCATTTCTGCCCCCAGGCTGGAGCCAGGTGGGCGGGCTTTGCCCCTGAAGCGGGCACGGACCTGTCCGTGATCACGCCGCCAGGGGTTCGGGCAGCATTCCTACACGTTTCAGCTCGTAATACTTGGTCCGACCGATCCCGAATGCGGCCCAGGGCTTCATCCGCGAGGCGCTATTCGCCTCCAGATAGGCGTCGCGGGACTTGGCGCCATTTGCCGCGCGGCGCTGCCTTTCAGCCTCCGCCTTACGGCGCCGTCTTTCCTCTTCGGGGATCATCTGCTTCAGGCCGAGGTTGCGCGCGAGGTCCGGCGTGATGCCCAGACGCTCGGCCATCGTTGCGCCCTTATAGTGATAGCGGCCGTCAGCCCACAAAGACGCGTTGGTGAAAAGCTTTGCCTTCTGGATGGCCTGCCTGACAATCGCATTCACTTCGATCCGCTCCAGCCCCGGTGTCGCGCCCTGCGCGGCACTCAAGATCTCTGCTTCCAGATCCATGACTTCGGGCAAATGGGTGAGGCAGGTCGCATGGAAGTGCAGCCAGGTGTTCCGCAGACCCGTCGGGATCAATCCGCCATGCGCACCACGAAATGCCGCCAGATCATCGCGGATTAACCTGAACCTCTCTGTCTGTGTCAGCCCCCGTGGCATCGCGGCGTTTGCGCGGCGTTTCTTCGATTTGCGCGTCCTTCGCTCCTGCAATTCGGCGCGGGTGGGCCTGCCGGCGGCCCTGTAGATCAGATCCGCCAGATCGTCGAAACGGTGGCGTTCTGCGGTGCCGCCGCTGACTCGAACCTCCTTGTGCGACTTTTCGTTGAGTGTGCCCGGAATGCGGAAGACGCGTGCTGCATCCTTGCACGCCTTGTCTGCCCCGAACGTGGCCGCGACGTCGATCAGCGCGCCCATTGCGCCCTGCCAGCGCGGGAGCGCCGAGATCGGGATCGGCACGATCAGCCAGATCGCTGCAAGCCCGTGCCCCGTCTGTAGGAACACCGACGGCTGCGGCATTCCCGAGATCAGCAGATGGGCGGCGAATGCACTCTGAACTTCGGCGGGCGGCTTTCCACGCCATTGTGGCGCATGGAAATAGTCGAGATCGACATAAAGCGCGTTAAGCGATGCCAGCGACTTCAGCTTCCGCCCATACCAAAAGCGGTTCAATGTCAGGAAACTGGTCCGGTCGACGAAGTGCGGCATCTGAGCGATCAAGGGCGCTGCCTCGTAGGTATGGGTTTCGACATCGTCAGGCCCAAGCTTGCAAAGAACAGCGGCCTTCCCGCGTGACCCTTCCGGATGCAAAAGGTGGAAATACTCCTCGGCAGTTAGGTCGAAAATCTGGGCGGTCGGGGCGAATTCGCAGGGACTGGTGTGTTTCATCCCAGGGAAATGGTTCCCGGACCACCATCACGAAAAAAACTGGATGATTTGAATATTGGCCCAAGTCGCGGTGCAAAAGGATGCCGCGTCATGCGTCGATAAAAGTCGCCTGGACTTACCAACCTGAAAAACTTACCGACTTACTTACCTACAAACTTCCGACCTTCGGACTTGCCAACCAACTTACCAACAAAGTGACATTCCAACCTTTTCTTTTGGCACGCAAAAAACTTAGGAAGTTTGTTTTTTGGCTTTTGCCATTGAACCCACGTCTCTCCTGCAATCGCAAAACAAGGAGTAACAACGATGCGCACACCCATTCATTCTGACGAAGATATCATCGCAAAAGGCACCAGTCTGACGGCGCAGCTTGGCCGGGAGATCTCGGCCACCGATCTGTTTAAAGCGCTTGGCAGCAAGGGCAAATTCTCGCGGGTTCGCGACCTGTGGGAGGAGCACATGGCAAGCCGCGAAGAAGAACAACTTGCCGAATTTCCGCTGCCAGACAGCACCCAGGCGCTGATCCAAACCGCCGTATCAGCACTGGAGCAAAGCATGGTGTCGATGCTGCGCGGCGAAATTTCACGGCTCACTGACCAGAACATCCGCCATCTGGCACTGCGCGAGCGTGATTTTGCCATGCTCGAGTCCGAGCATGCGAACACGGTCAAGAAGCTGAACACGCAGATCACTGATCTGACGCAATGCCTCGATGATCTGTCTGCGGCGGCCGAGATCAGCGAGACCGAGGGCCTCGACGGCGAACCCGACAAACCTGCGGCGATAAAACTGGCTCGGGCAAAGGGCGCCCAGGGGGCGGCTCATAGGTCTCCAAATCGACCGGTGAAGAGAACTCTGGCGCCTCGCAAGGCGGGTCGACCTCTTCGCTCAAAGCCCACGCCAGAGCCGACGCAAAAGCAGCCCCCGTCTTGAGGCTGTCGAATTGCGTTGCCTCTGACAGCGCGGTCTCAGCCTCATCCACAGATTGAACCTTTCGAAGCCGGTGCTTTTCAGCATCGGCTTTATCCTTGCGGGCCGCTTCCCGCTCCAGTGCGTGCACTTCTGCGGTCAAACGGCCTTTCTCACGCTCCAGCGCCCTCAGACTGAGCCAAGACGCCCAGACAGATTCGTTATGCCTCCTCGTCTCGGCACGTCGCTTTCCAGCGCTGCTGGTATCTACGCCTTTTTCTTCAAGGCGCCGTGATCGTTCAGCCCGGCGTGGACCCAGATGGTCCTGGGCAACCAATCCCTCCGGAGCGTCTCCCGCTTTCGCCATGGTCTCGTAGGAGCGCAGATCGACACGTGCGGACGACCCGATGCGCTTTAGCGCTGCGTTGGTGCGTTTTTCCCACTCCTGCCTGATCCTCAGGATTTCTTTCGGCCCCGTTTTCCTATCATCCAGTATCCTGGTCTTTGCTCCGAAGGTGCCGGTCAGCGGACACACCTCGCGCGTCGTCATCAGAATGTGGGCGTGGAAATTGAGGTTGGTTAGCACTGGGTCGAAAAGCGATGCGGGATAATCTGGCTGATCCGTGGCGAATTTGCTGGCCTTGTGAAACGCTTCCATCTTCCGATCCAGAAACCTCGGCGCATGGACGTCAGCCTGGACCGCAACGCCGTATTCATCACGAAGCCAGAGGCCAAATCCTCGAATAAGTCTGACTTGATCGGCAAGCGGTAGCTCAGCCGGCAGCGAAGGGCGCAGTTCCCTGATAACCCGGGCATTGCCACGAGTCTCGGCCACTTCGGCGAGGTTCCAGAGCGATGCGGCGTTGCCGGTCCAGTTGATGAGCTCGTGAGACAATAGCCCACCGGTCTTGCTCGAGCGGAATCTCTTCCCCAGCCGCTCGTCACGGTAGGACGCGCGCGCAGTGTAGGCGGCAGATTTGACCGCGCTTCGGCCATCGGCGCGGGAATGAATGACAACTTCGAGGCGGCTTGCAGGATGTATCATGAATGGGATGTCGGGCCCGAATCCGACTTCCGCTCCTCAGCCCCGCCGGCCAGGCGCGCAGGCAAACTTCAGTTTGCGTAACTGCGCGCACGCGTGCGTATACGCACGTAGGCGCGCGAGGCGAACCAAAGTTTTTTGGTTTTCTACGAGCGATGAGCTTTTCGAAGCACCACTTCCCATTCAGACACGATTGGAGGAAAGACTATGTCATACCAGCAGCAAGTTGCGAAAAGTTCCCAGGGGATCGCCCAAGCAAAGGCTCGAGCGAAGGATCAGATTGCGCAGAGCAGGAAAAAAATACGCAGGGCTGAAACACGCCGAAAGATTCTATATGGGATCGCGGTTCTTAGTTTTCTCGATGATCTGGAGCCCCAGCAAAAGGAGCGGTTGCTTGCAAAACTACATGGCAAAATCACCCATGACAGAGATCGCGAATTTCTCGGGCTGCCGGTGCAATCTCACAATAAGGGTGTTCACGCTGAGTAGCATGAAAGGGTTTACGCTACACAGGCTACCCAGCGTGACGAGATGTGGAATTGGCTAAGCGTTATACCATTGAGCGCAAACTGGATAGATTAGCAGCACAGCCCTTTGGGTTTTGCCGCTCTGCTGCGTGAATTAAATCAAGAGCGCGTTCTTGGGCCGCAGTAGTGATTTCCTCTGAGAAATGTATGGTTGAGGTCGCAATGATAGCAAACGCAAGTATTCTCAACAGATCCTCTGGGGTAGCGCCGAGGTCAGAGGCGATCTCAGGTGCAAGGAGAAAGACCGACGCTGCGACGCCTGCTCTTTGGGATTCAACGTCGCCAATTGCTTCGCTGATCACATGTTGCGCGATTTCCGATTTAACCTCGCGAAACGTTCGAGATGCCAGCGCGTCTTCCAAGTATATTTGCTCGCAGAGGAAGGTGTCAGCCAAATTGGCGTAGCCATTGGTAGTGTTGCTCACCAATACCGAACCGGTGATCAGGCCGTTTAGAAAATCTTCTAAGCGAGGGATGCCGCGGTTGCGAGAGTTGGCACGCAGTGAGGCGGCGAAATAGATACCGGTGACTATGAGATTACGGCGACGAACGGCTGAGATGACTGACATAAATTATCCTTTGATGGGGGGAGGCCCTGCGGCCCCGCATGTGAAAGGCGGGGTTGCGCAGTAGGCATTAGACTTGGTTTGTTGGCTTCAGACTGCAGATGTGAACTCTGGTCGAGATCTTTGTCGGCCAAACAGTCCGCGGTTAGAAAAGGGGCGCTTAGCAGTCACCTTCTTATTGGGATGGATCCCTTGGCGTTCGTCTTGTGCTTCGCGAAACGGAAGCTCTTTGTAGCACTTGCTAATAAACGGAGAGGCATAGGCGGGGAGCCCACCAATCCGAGAGGTTCCGGCGCATGGCTTGATGCAGAACCGAGGATCATCTTTTCGAACGCGGATCCTGCGTTTGAATATGAAGCGAGTTGGCTTTTTCAGGTTGAATTCAGAAAGCATCTCTGGGCTGGAAGCCGTCATTTCATGGATATTTACGTCTCTGGGATCAAAGCTGCTTGTCCCGTAGGCAATCACGACTTCATCTGTCTCGTGATCTTCATGCAGAACAAAGCAAGGTCTGTTCTTCAACGCTTCGCTGCTTTTGTAGGGAAATTGAAAGGTGACAACATCACCAACGGTGATCGAACGCTGCGCGTCCGGCACAAGTGCCATCATGATGGGCTCCGATTTTGAGGAAGGAAATCGACGCCCTTGGGTTACCCCCCTTGCTCTCAAGGGATGTAACTACTCCCTTCGAGTTTAGGTGAATGCCAGAACGTCATGACGAACGCTCTGGATTCACTAAACTCTTAAGGGAGTTAAGAAGGCTAACGCCTTAGATGGAATTTTCGGCGAGCTCGTCAAGATGCTGCGGTAGAAAAAAGTTCGCCTGTTGCCTTTGGGTGTGCTTGTTCGGTGGGGCGTTTTCGATGCGTAGATGCCCGAATTTGTTGGAAAAACAGGGGCGCAGCGCACATCAATAGGTTGCATGGCCAGCAAGCTGCCAATACAAATCTTTTAGAGGGTTTTGTTTGGCGCTCGTTGTTTTCCTTTTGATTACAGGATCCTTTAATGAACCCGACTGAGATTTTTGAAGCCCTTGAGAAGATCTCGTCCGAGCCATTCGATCCACTGGAATTCCCTTTTGCCTTTGCCGAGGCGACTGACGTGGCCCAGGCCGCAATTGCCAAGCTGCGAAATGGCACGACCAACAAGTCAGACCAGCCCAGTGGTGTGCTGGTCAACAAGAAGTTCCACTATGCACCCGCCTTGGACGGCATGGTTGATGTCACACTTGAGGCCCTTCGGAACTCTAAAAAGACGACCACTGCCAAACCAGCTGTCCTGATCGCCACGGATGGCGAGATGGTCGCGGCAGAGCAGCGGATGAGCGGAGAGACGCTTCATTGCCGTTTTGATGAGATCGGCGACAACTTTGGGTTCTTCCTGCCCGCCGCGGGCAAAGAGCGTTATGACGCGGTGCAGGAAAACCCTGTCGATGTCAAAGCGACCGGCAAACTGGCCCGGCTCTATGACGCGCTGGCCAAAGCCAACCCCGACTGGGCCAGTGATGAGCGCCGTCACGAGATGAACCAGCTGATGATGCGGCTGATCTTCTGCATGTTTGCCGAAGACGTGGGTATCTTCCCGGACAATCAGTTCAGTCAAATCCTGTTCAGCCACTCGGGCAACAAGGGCGAGGAAGCGCGCGAGGTGATCATCGCAG
Source organism: Aliiroseovarius sp. F47248L (assembly GCF_023016085.1). Taxonomy (NCBI): domain Bacteria; kingdom Pseudomonadati; phylum Pseudomonadota; class Alphaproteobacteria; order Rhodobacterales; family Paracoccaceae; genus Aliiroseovarius; species Aliiroseovarius sp. F47248L. Next base: position 1,216,027 of record NZ_JALKBF010000001.1, read on the forward strand.
CCTTCACCGCCATGAACCGCCCCAAGAACCAGCGCGGCGATCTGCCAGGCTGGGCGGGGGAGCTGGAATACGTCAACGGTGGCTTGTTCGCCGGGGCGATTGATGCGCCCAAGTTCGATGTGCCGTCCTATCGCTATCTGCGCGATGCCTGCGATCTGGATTGGCGCGAGATCAACCCTGACATCTTTGGCTCGATGATCCAGTCAGTCGCCGACCCCAAACAGCGCTCTGAGCTGGGGATGCACTATACCTCGGTGCCCAACATCATGAAGGTGATCGGGCCGCTGTTTTTGGATGATCTGGACGCGGATATCGAGAAAGCATGGGATAAACCTGCCGCGCTGAAACGGGTGCTGACACGGCTTGAGGGGATCCGCGTGTTTGATCCGGCCTGTGGGTCGGGCAACTTTCTGGTCGTGTCCTATCGTCAATTGCGCGAACGTGAGATGCGCATTCTGGAGCGGTTGGAAGAACTGACGGGCGAGGGCACGAAAGAGATGTTTTCGGCCATCCAAATCGCCCATTTCCACGGGATCGAGATCACGGATTTCGCCGCCGAGACCGCCAAGTTGGCGCTGTTCATCGCCGAGTATCAGGCCAACGCGGTGTTTCGCGAGGTGTTTGGCCAAGGCCCTGCAAGCCTGCCACTGCGCGAAAGTGCGCATATCGTCTGTGACAACGCCCTGAGGGTGGATTGGGACGAGGTCTGCCCGCCACCCGGTGAGGGGGAAGAGGTGTTTATCGCGGGCAATCCGCCGTTTTTGGGGTCGACCTATCAAAGCAAAGAGCAAAAGGCCGATCTGGCCTTTGTGTTCAAGGAGCATGTGAAGAGTTTTGCTGCGTTTGATTTTGTCGCTGCATGGTTCTTCAAAGCGTCACGTTACATTCGGGGAAGGGCGGCACGATCCGCTCTGGTTTCGACCAATTCGATTTGTCAGGGCTACTCAGTTGCCGCTTTGTGGCCGCATGTTCTTGAGCCTGATTTGGAAATTGGGTTTGCCCACAAGGATTTCAAATGGCGGAACAACGCATCAGCAAATGCAGCAGTAATTTGCTCGATTATTGGATTGCGAAATGTGACGAGGGTTCCGAAACGCTTGTTTGCAAATGGCGTTGAAAGTCTGGTGGACAATATCAATGCCTTTTTGGTGCATGCCCCCTCTGTTTCGGTGGTCGGGACGCGCGATGGATTGTTCGGGTTACCTTCTATGGACTATGGCAATAAGCCGGTCGAAGGAGGGTTTCTTCTCATGACCGAAGAAGAGAAATCCACTTTGTTGCACGCTGAGCCACGTGTTTCGCCCTTCATACGCCCCTTTATGGGCTCCAAAGAGGTGGTAAATGGTTTCCGTCGCTATTGCCTGTGGATCACTGCGGATACATTGACTGAGGCGATGTCTATTCCTGCGATCTCAGAAAGAGTTCAAAGAGTTGAGGAATTTCGAGCGGAAAGCACTGACAAGTATGTTCGTGAAAAACTGCTCCCTCTTTCTTACCGGTTCAAGCAAGTATTTGAAGCCAATAGCCATTCTATCCTCATCCCAAGCGTGACTTCTGAACGCCGTCCGTATCTTCCAGTAGATCGGGTAGATGCGAGTGTGATCTCATCAAATCTCAACATGGCCCTCTACGACGCCCCCGACTGGTGCCTCGCGCTGATCGCTTCGCGCATCCACCTCGTCTGGATCGCCACTGTTTGTGGAAGGCTTGAAAGCCGTTTCCGTTATTCGAACACCCTTGGCTGGAACACCTTTCCGGTGCCGAATTTCTCGGACGATCAGCTTGAAGCGCTCAATGCTTCGGCCCGCAAGATCCTCAAAACCCGTTACAGCCATTATCCGGCCACCATTGCCGAATTGTATGACCCCGACAAAATGCCCGACGATCTGCGAGCGGTGCATCGGGAAAACGATGAGCTGCTGGAAACCATGTATATCGGGCGGCCGTTCCGCAACGATACCGAACGGCTGGAGCATTTATTCAAGCTCTACGCTGCCAAGATTAAACAGATTGAAAAAGATGCTGCGAAATCCAAGCGCGGCAAGAGGGGCAAATAAATGGCTCAGATGTTGAACGTCCAATACGGGCACAAGAAATCAGCGACCAACCCCATGGGCATGCGCGAAATGCAGGCGCGGGCCTATGCGGCGCGGGCGGCACAGTTCCTGCTGCTCAAGGCGCCACCAGCGGCGGGCAAGAGCCGTGCGCTGATGTTCATCGCGCTGGACAAGCTGCGCCACCAAGCGCGCGAGAAGGTGATCGTTTGCGTGCCCGAAACCTCAATCGGTGGATCGTTTCGCACCACGGATCTGACCAGCTATGGATTTGAGGCGGATTGGGAAGTTGAGGACAAATGGAACCTCTGTCTGACGGGCGAGGATGCGTCAGACCAAAAGGTGAAGGCCTTTGTGGAGTTCATGGGGTCGGATGCCGAAGTCTTGGTCTGCACCCATGCGACTTTCCGCTTTGCCTATGAAAAAGTGGTCGAGGCGCAGGGGCCAGAGGCGTTTGATGACTGCTTCATCGCGATTGATGAATTCCACCATGTGTCCGCGTCTGACAACAACCGTTTGGGCGTGATCCTGCGCGCCCTGGTAACGCGCGAGAAGTGTCATTTGATGGCGATGACCGGCAGCTATTTCCGTGGCGACGCTGACCCTGTGCTGAGGCCTGAGGATGAGGCCAAGTTCACCACGATCACCTACAGCTATTATGAGCAGCTGGAAGGTTACGAGCACCTCAAGGCGTTGGGTGTGAACTATCAGTTCTATAAAGGTAATTACGTCAACGGCTTGGCGGATGTTCTGGATGTATCCCAAAAGACGATCATCCATATCCCGCATCGTGGGTCTTCGGAGGCATTTGACGACAAGTTCAACGAAGTCGGCAAGATCATGGATCTGATCGGCACCCATAAAGGGCGCGAAGAGTCGACGGGGTTTGATCTAGTTGAGACGGCTGATGGACGGCTGCTCAAAATCGCAGATCTGGTCGATGATGGGCCGGGGCGGGATATCGTCAAATCCGCGCTGTCGCGTGAGGTAAAAGGGCCTGACGGCAAACGGGATGATGAGGCAGACCGTGCGAAGGTCGATATCATCATCGCGCTCGGGATGGCCAAAGAGGGATTTGACTGGGTTTGGTGCGAGCATGCACTAACCATCGGCTATCGGTCTTCCTTGACGGAAATCGTGCAAATCATCGGCCGCGCGACCCGCGACGCCCCGGGCAAGCCACGTGCGGTCTTCACCAACCTTGTGGCAGAGCCGGGTGTTGAAACCGGCGTGGTCACAGATGCAGTGAATGACATGCTCAAGGCGATTTCAGGATCGCTGCTGATGGAGCAAGTGCTGGCACCCAATTTCAAGTTCTACCGGCGCGAAGACGGTGACATTCGGGAGCCTGTGGTGGTGGACGGGCAGGGGAATGTCATGATCGGCATCAAGGGGCTCGTAGAGCCGCCCACAGAACGTTCCAAGGACATTTGTGAACAAGACATGCATGACCTGATGGCTGCGGCTTGTCAGGCGATGGACAAGCGCGTTCTGTCACCGGAAACGGCGCCCGAGGTCGCGACCCAGATGATTTTGACCGACATCATCGAGAAGCGATACGAAACGCTTGATGACGAAGAGGCCGAGAGCGTTCGTCAACATCTGGCTGCACACATGAACATTCTGACCCTGGCCAGAGATGAACAGCAAAAGGGCATGGCTGAAGCTGGATCTGTTTTTGAAGGTAAACCCGCGCCTGCTGATGAGGGGGAGGATGATGACGATCTTGCAGGTGCGCCGAATACCCTTCTGCAAATGGTAAAGAAGTTCATCAATGTGCGAGATATCGACGTAGAACTGATAGACAGTGTGAACGCGTTTCAGGAGCGGTTTGAAGTTGCCTCCAAATCGCTGGATTCAAAGCTTCTGGCACATGTGCAATCCGCAATGGTCGCAATGCGTGTGGACATGTCCGAAGACGAGGCACGAACGCTTTGGCCGCGTATCAAGGCATTTCGGGCATCCGAGGGGAGAGAACCCAATCCCAACTCGCCTGATGCGCTTGAAAAGCGAATGGCAGAAGCGCTGTCATGGCTAAAAGCTCAGAAGGCCAAACGCATGCGTGAGGGAACGCTGTAATGCCTCGCCCCACGCTTGATGACATCTTTACTGAGCCAGATGAATTTGGGTTGCTAGCGGTAAAACCGCGTGCTGCGGGCGCCCAGAATACTAATCGGGGATTGGCCGTATTGGGCGAGGTGAGCACATTCTTTGAACGAACCGGCCATTTACCCCACCCAGATGCGGCTGATCATGAGGAGATGCGGCTCGGCACGATTTGGGAGAAGCTAAGGCAGAACCCAACAGATGAGATGTTAGCCTCTGATCGCTTGGGATTGCTTGTGGCACAGGAGGTTCCGCAAACAAATTGGCGCGAAGAGCCTCAGGAAGAGCAGATTCCAGACAGTCTTGATGACATTTTTGACGATGATGCGTTGGAACTAGATGAAGATGCTGTAACGCTTCGCCATGTAACACCATCTGCCGAGCGCCACTTGCCGGATCATCGTGCGGAATTCGTTCCGTGCACAGATTTCGATAGATATGCTGACAAGTTTGAAGAGGTGCAGTCTGCCTTAGAAGCGGGTGAGCGCAAAGCGCGGCCCGTGAAGAAATGGGCAGTGATTGAGCCAGTTGAAGGTGATTTTTTCATTCGGAATGGTTTGCTGGCGATGATCGCAGAGAAATCGGAGATGACAGCGCGCGGTGGGTCTCGAGATCATCGCTTACGGGTCATTTTCTCTAATGGCACGGAAAGCGACCCACTCATGTCCTCTTTCCGCAAGTCGTTGAACGATGACAAAGCCTCAAGGTTTATCGAAAAAGTTGGCCTCGGGCCGTTGGATGCTGAATGGGAAGCGGATCGAGTTGGTGTCTCAGGCACGATCTATGTTGCTCGATCCTTGTCTGAGGATCCCGCGATCAAAGATCAAAGAGATATCCTCCACAAGATTGGGGTCACCAGCCAAGACGTTCGTAGGCGTGTTGCAGATGCGCGGAATGATCCTACGTTTCTCTTGGCCCCAGTGGAGGTCGTCGCCACCTTTGATCTGGAAAACCTCCCACGCGAAAAAGTGGAGCACCTTCTTCATAAGTTCTTTGAAAGAGCCAGACCGTCAGAACTCTTCATTCTGGACCGGTTCGGTAAGAAGGTGCACCCAAAAGAGTGGTTCTATGTGCTCCCAGAGCATGTGAGCCAAGCTGCCAAATTTTTGCTCAATGGCGAACTTCACAAGTTCGCTTATGATGTGAAACAGCAGGCTATCGTAAAAAAATAGCCTGCTCATGAGCCTATTTCACGGGCAACGGGGACGTTACAATTGGCCACCATTCCCAGCCTTCATATTTATCCCCGCGCTCTTTGATATGAGTGTATCTCTTGATGCTGCCCCAATCTTCATGCCCGGATACTTCAGCAACTTCATGTATTTTCAGTCCGATCTCGAATAGCCGAGAAATCCCTTCGTGGCGCAGGTCATGAAACTTTAGGTTTTCGATTCCGAGTAGTTTGCAGGCTTCGGTAAATAGCCGAGTGATTGTATCCTCATGGTAAGGGAAAATGCGCTCATCGATGCGGGGCATGGAATCGATGATCGCCATTGCTTCTTGTCTGATAGTAAGAACCTTGTCGTTACCTTCTGTTTTTCGGGGGTGCTTCAGATTGCGCACTGTGAGTTCACCATACTCGCCGTCGTAATCATCCCACAGCTGGGACAGGATCGAACCACGGCGGTGCACCTTAAAGATCGCCGCAGGAACAATCTTATGCATTGGCACGCAACGAGGGTTTTCCTGATATCGTTTCGCGAAGTGATCCATCAGTTTGTTGAGCTCTGTGAGCGAGGGGCGACGGTCCCTTTTTGCCGATTTTGTCACGATTTTCTGGTGCCTTAAGGTGCGCATTGCTTGTTCATATTCAGCCAAGGGCATTTCAACACCGGCAATTGGCCCTCCAAACCTGATAACAGCCCCGAGAGTTACCAGGTAACCATTCACAGTTTGCGGCTTTCGGGGTTTGAAGCTGTAGTGTTCAGGGGTGTCCAGCTCGGGATCGGTAGGTCGCGCCTGAACACCATTCAGGAGGTCTGTCGCGAGGCGAACAAAATCTTCTGCTGCCAAAGTTTCCATTTCAGCTTCACCGAAAGGAAGACGCTGAAAATAGCTGAGCATTTGGGATTTTGACGATCCGAAACCGTCAGGAGAGGATTCGATGTAGTCTTGGACACATGCCGACACATCCTTTCGTCTCTTTGCATTGACCGCTCGATCGAGCGCTCCGGGCTTTTTGAGTGCTCTTTCCTGGTTCTTGAGCCAGTTTTCTGCGGCTCTTTGGGACGGGAATGTCTCCACCAAATTGAGGATGACCTTGCCTTTTTTTTTCTTGCGTAATTGCGCTGTATAGCTTGGCTTGCCGTTTTTCTTAAAGCGCTCGGTAACAGTTCCCATGAGAGTTCCTTTCAGTCTCGGGTTTTTCATGGCCGGGACATCGGTTCGACTGTATTTTTCAGAAGCAGGTTTGTGTAAGTTTGAGTCCTAAATCGGAGGCGATCGGGGGGAACTGGGCCAAATCGACGGCCGGGCCGTTGTCTGATTGCCCAAGAACAGTGAGGAGGTGGAAACCGGCCCCGAAAAAGTGCTACACGGCGGTTTCGGTGCTACATCCTGTAGCACCGCATCCAAAAACGGGGCTGAACGGGGCCGAAACGAGGAAAACGTGAAAAATGGTCGATCGAAAAAACCAAGAAAAATCAGGGTTTTCCGATGTTCAGCGGGCTGCGCGTTTGAGTGTGGCGCCGATGATGGATTGGTCGGATCGCCATTGCCGGTACTTCCACCGATTGATGACGCGCCGCGCGCTACTGTACACCGAAATGGTAACCGCGCCCGCGCTGGTACGGGGGGGAGCATTGCATCTTTTGGACTTCAATTCTGAAGAGCATCCCGTGGCCGTGCAGCTTGGAGGCTCTGACCCGAAAGAACTGGCCGAAGCGACCAAAATTTGCGTCGCGCGCGGCTATGACGAAATAAACCTGAATGTGGGGTGTCCGTCGGACCGGGTTCAATCGGGCACGTTTGGGGCTGTGCTTATGCGGGATGCGCCGTTGGTGGCTGCGTGTATGTCTGTTATGAAAGACGCTTCGCAAGATATTGAAGTAACAGTTAAATGCCGGATTGGTGTGGATGAGCAAAGCCCCGATGAAGTGCTGCCATACTTTCTTGAAACCGTCGCCGCCGCCGGTGTGTCGAGGTTCACAATTCATGCCCGCAAAGCGTGGCTTCAAGGGTTAAGCCCGAAAGAAAACCGGGACATCCCGCCGCTGGACTACCCTTTAGTGCATCGTATGAAAGCAGCGTTTCCGGCATTGCATTTGTCAATCAATGGCGGGATCACAACATTGGACGAGGCGCGCGCACAACTGGATGTCATGGACGGGGTGATGATCGGGCGGGCGGCCTATCACGATCCGGGCTCGGTTCTGCTGGGGGTGGATCAGGCGATCTTTGGTGACACCACGCGACCCCGCAGCGCGCATGAGGTGGTCGAGGCGATGTATCCTTATATCGAGACGCAGCTGGCCAAGGGCGTGCGTCTGCATTCAATTACGCGCCATATGCTGGGTATTTTTACGGGACGCCCCGGAGCGCGCAAATGGCGACGCATCTTGTCCGAAGGCGCGTCGCGAGACGGGGCAGGGGTTGCGTTGCTGGCCGAGGCGCTGTCACATGTGCCAGACCACGTTCCCGCAAGCTGAGGCGACCCATGCCAGATCTGTCCTTACTTCTGCCGATGGCCGCACTTTTGCTGGTGATCGGCGCGTTTGCGGGTGTTTTGGCAGGTCTTCTGGGCGTTGGCGGAGGTATCGTGCTGGTGCCTGCGTTTTTCTATGCGTTTACGGCGCTGGGATACGCATCTGACCAGTTGATGCAAATCTGTCTGGCCACGTCGCTGGCAACGATCATCGTGACGTCACTTCGGTCTGTGCACTCGCACAATCGCAAGGGTGCGGTCGAGTGGGATATCCTGAAGACCTGGGCACCGGGCATCGCGGTTGGCGCGGTGATCGGCGTGCTGGTTGCATCAGGTCTGCGCTCGACCGTGCTCCAGGCGATCTTTGGCGGCTTGGGGCTGGTAATCGGGGCGTATCTGGGGCTTGGCCGTGCCAATTGGCGTCTGGCCCAGGCAATGCCGACCGGATTGCGCCGTGCGATATTCTCGCCGGTTCTTGGGTTTCTGTCTGTCTTGATGGGGATCGGTGGGGGCAGCTTCGGCGTGCCCCTGATGACATTGCATGGCCGCCCGATCCATAACGCGGTGGCCACAGCCGCGGGCTTTGGTGTTCTGATCGCCGTGCCATCGGTGCTTGGCTTCCTGTTGGTGACGATCGCGCCAGACGCGCGTCCGCCGTTTACCATCGGGGCCGTCAACTTACCCGCGTTCGCGTTGGTGGTGGCCATGACGATGTTCACCACGCCCTATGGCGTCAAGATCGCCCATGCCATGGACCCGAAACCTTTGAAACGAGTGTTTGCCGTGTTCCTGACGTTGGTGGCTTTGAACATGTTGCGCAAAGCGCTTCTTGGCTAGACATTACGCCGGACCGACTGCGCCTTCGCTCAGGAAAACCTCGATCGTTTCAGGGCGTAGGGTGCGCTTGGTCACGCCGTCCTGTTCCAGTGTCACGATCACGCTTTCCGATCCACACATCAACTCGCCATCCACATAGGTGCCGTATTCCATCACGAACGAACTGATACGAAAGCTCTTAGTGCGGGCGGTGATCACATAGTTGTCGCCCAGATGCAGTGGTTTAAAATAACGCGCGTAGTTCGTCGCAAGCACCACTTGTGGGTCGTCATCCCTGTAGCTTGTAACGTGGACATGGGCGAAGTAAGGGATGCGGATCGACTCGAACCAACGGAAATAGGCGACGTTGTTGACGTGGTTCAACGCATCCAGCTCGTGAAACCGCACCCGGTCGGCCAACCCATAGTTCCATCCCTTCGGCACACCGACGCTTTCCAATTGCGCGGCATTTAAGGGCGTGACCAGAGGAATTTGGGCAAATGGATCAGACATCATAGCACCTTGGCGTTGCGCCAGCTGCGCTGGTGTTGGCATCCGGCAAAGAGTGGAAAACTGGAGCGGGTGAAGGGAATCGAACCCTCGTCGTCAGCTTGGGAAGCTGCTGCTCTACCATTGAGCTACACCCGCGATGGGTTTTGGTTATGTCACCGGTACAAGGCCGTCAAGTGGCAGCGTGCAAGCGTCAACCGCGCCGCCGTCTGCGCCGTCGTCCACCGTCTTCACCTTCCCCTCCGCCGCTGTTGAAGCTGGGGTCCGGTAAGGTGACGATGCTGCGCAGGATGGGGAACGGTTCGACCGCGTTGGGCAAGGCCGAGGCATTGACGAAATGTTCCTGAAAGCGCGGCTCGACGGCGGTTTCGACCTTGTGGATGCTGCGCACGGTCTGTTCGATCTCGGCGCGTGCGGCGCGGTTCAAAAGCGCGATGCGGGCGCCCGTGCCGGCCGCGTTGCCAGCAGATGTCACCTTGTCTAGCGGGCAATCGGGGATCATCCCCAACACCATCGCGTGCTTGGCGGAGATATGCGCACCAAAAGCCCCGGCCAACACCACGCGATCCACGCTGTCAACGCCGCGCTTGTCCATCAACAGACGCGCGCCTGAATAGAGCGCCGCCTTGGCCATCTGGATGGCGCGAATATCGCCGTTGGTGACGGCAATCGGCCCATGATCGTCGTCTCCGTCCCACAGGCGATAGGAATAGGTGCGTCCGTCGGCGAAACAACGGTCGGTGCCGGTTTGCTCGGGTGATCCGACCAGCCCGCCGGCATCGACAAGCCCGGCCATGCGCATTTCAGCGATCACCTCGATGATACCGGACCCGCAGATGCCAGTGACCCCGGTCGTCGCGATGGCGGCGTCAAAGCCCTCTTCGGTGGACCACAGGTCGGACCCGATCACCTTGAAGCGCGGCTCTTTGGTCACCGGATCAATCTCGACCCGTTCGATTGCTCCGGGGGCGGCACGTTGACCTGCGCTGATCTGTGCGCCTTCAAACGCGGGACCGGTAGGAGAAGAACACGCCATCACACCGGTCTTGTCACCCAACAAAATCTCGGCATTGGTGCCCACATCGACCACCAGCACAAGGTCTTCGGACTTGTCGGGAGCCTCGGACAATGCCACGGCTGCCGCATCTGCGCCCACGTGACCCGCGATGCAGGGCAGGAGATAGACCCGTGCGGAGTGGTGAACCGACAGGTTCAGATCATCGGCTCGCAGGCGAAGCGCATTTGAAGTCGCCAGCGCGAAGGGTGCCTGGCCCAGCTCGAACGGATCAATCCCCAGCAGAAGATGGTGCATCACCGGGTTGCAGACCACGACCACATCCATGATCAGGCCTTTGTCAATCTCAGCGTCCGACGCGATTTGCGTAAACAACGCGTTCAACCCTTCACGAACCGCATCGGTCATTTCCTGCGCGCCGGACGAGTTCATCATGGAATAACTAACCCGGCTCATCAGGTCCTCGCCGAACCGGATTTGAGGGTTCATCAGGCCGGACGAGGCGACGACCTCACCCGTAGCCAGATCACACAAATGGGCGGCGATGGTGGTTGATCCAAGGTCGATGGCCACGCCGTATACCGCGCCTTCGTAATAGCCGGGCCACAGATGCATGATGCGGGGCGGGTTTTCTTCATCCCCCAAATGGACGGCAACGGTGACTTTCCATTCTCCTTTGCGCAGTATCGGTTGCATACCTTGCAGAATGTGCAAATCAGCCTTCACATCGTCCAGTTCCCATTGGTCGCGCAGGGCATCGACGAGCCGCTCCAAATCGCCGGACGGTTCGTGCATGTCAGGTTCTTCGACCGCGACATAAAACAGCTTGACCAGCGGATCGAGCGTGATGTCCCGCGCCTCGGCCCGCTTGCGGACGACCTGTTTGTGCACCTGACTTTCTGGCGGGACATCAATAACCACATCGCCTTGCACCGTGGCCTGACATCCCAACCGACGACCCTTGGGCAAGCCGCGAATATCGTCATAGCGTTGTTCGACCTTGTTCCAGTCAGACAAGGCATCTTCGGCCACTGTCACGCCGTGCTTGGAAAACTCGCCATAGCTGGGTGTGATTTGGCATTTCGAACAGATGCCCCGACCACCACAAACACTGTCTAGATCAACACCAAGTTGGCGCGCGGCGGTCAGGATCGGGGTGCCGACAGCAAATCGGCCCCGTTTACCGGAGGGGGTGAAAACGACCAATGGATCCTGTGACATGCGCGCGTATTCCTTGAAGAGTTTCGCCCAATCTACGGATGCCGCCAGCAGGTGCAATGCCTGCCAGCGGCATCTTCGGGAAGGAAACGTCTTTTTCGGCGGAACCGGGGAAATCAGGCGGTTAACAAGAGCATGGTATCACTGGGTCGAGGATTTGCCGCTTTCACGTTGGTCAAGCCACGTCAGAATATCGGCGCGGTCGCCATCCAGCATGGGGGCTGGCCCGGCCACGATCATGTCGGGCTGGTCGGACATCTTGATCGGGTTGCCCGCCGCTTTGAAGGGGCGGTCATCGTTCGGGGCGGGCATGTCGACCACCATGTTGCGGGCAAGGATTTGCGGGTCCCGCATTGCTTCGGCCACGTTCTGAATGGGCGCACAGGGGATACCTGACGCGGTGAACAGTTCGATCCAGTATTCGCGTGGCTGCGTAAGAGTGACGGTTTCGATCTTGCGCCTAAGCAGCATGACGTTCTCGCACCGGGCCAGGTTGGTCGCAAACTCATCCCATTTGGCCCATTTCGGCTTGCCGATCACGTGGCAGAACTTCTTGAACAATGCGTCATTGCCGCAGGCGATGACCATCAGACCATCCTTGGTATGATAGGTCTCGAATGGTGCAATTGACGGATGGCGTGCACCGGACGGGCCTGGCGGGATGCCGGTTTCGCTGGTGATCGCGACAGCGTGTTCCAGAATGGCCAATTGACTGTCCAGCATGGCTACGTCGACCTTCTGACCCTTGTCGGTCTTTTGGCGTTGATAAAGCGCGGCCAGCAGTCCGTGCCCCAGAAACATGCCCGCAACAATATCGCCAACTGACGCGCCCAGTCGCACGGGTTCGCGGTTCTTTTCGCCGGTGATCGACATCACTCCGCCGCGGGCTTGAACCACCATGTCATAGGCGGGGCGCTGCGTGTCCGGGCCGGTATGCCCGAACCCAGAGACCGCGCCATAGATCAAGTGGGGATACTTGGACGACAGGCTGTCCCAGCCATAGCCTAGACGCTCCATCACGCCGGGTCGGAAGTTCTCCATGACCACATCCACTTGATCAAGAAGACGTTCAAAAACAACGCGATCCGCGCCATCTTTCAGATCAAGAGCAATGGACTGCTTGTTGCGGTTGATGGTGGCAAAATAAGCGCTGAATCCTTTGCGAAACGGTGGGAAGTGGCGTGTGTCATCGCCGGTCTTGGGTTGTTCGACCTTGATCACCTTTGCGCCAAGATCTGACAGGATCATCGAACAATACGGCCCCGCCAGAACATGGGTCAGATCAAGAATGGTGATGTCTTCCAGCGGTGCGCTCATCAGCCTGTCCTTTCCTGTTTGCACAGGCCCTGCCTAGAGGTCGCGCGTCCCGATGACTTTGAGATGAGTCAATTGCAGCGGTTAACCGAGGGGAAGGAGATCGTTTTCTATGCTTTCCGTGTCTTACTTCTGCGCCGCATCGTTTTCATAACGCAAGAATGCGATGTTAAGATGTTCTCGTAATCGATTGATATATATCTTATAACATCACTTCCGTTTCAACGAACTGATAGTGTTTGATCGACCGTGATTCAACCAGTTCGGCCTCCATCGGGTCGATATGCGGGCTTGAAATATCATCGCCGACAAAGGCTTTAAGAGCCTCAATGTCCTCCCAGACCATGACGAAACTGAACTCTCTGGGAGTGTCGGGAAGCGGAGCACCGGGGATCACATGGACGAGCCCCTTTGTCCTTTTCATTAACGGAATCGCGGTGTCGTGGAAGAACTTACCGAACGCATCTTCCTTTCCAGGCCGTGTAACAACTTGAAATATCCTCACAATCATGGGTTCACCCTCCTTTGGTGCGACGCCTGAATGCAAGACCTACTCAATCCTGAAAGCATAGCAGAAAATACCGTCCACGTCTGTGGTCGGGATAGCCATCGGCAAAAAAGGCCTGCGCAAGGCAGCCCTTTTTCGTTTGTACCTGTCGGTGCGGTCAGCCCCGGCGACGACGACCACCACGTCGGCCACCTGCAGCCCCAGCAGCACCGGCATGTACCGAGTTGAACTTGATCCACTCGGCACCGCCGTCGTCGTTGTTGGTCAGGAAGTTGGCGGCACGGATGGCCTCCATTTCCTTTCCAGCCTTGGGCTGGGTCGAACCCAGACCGAACAGCTGGCAGAAGGTTTCGTCATCTATATCAGCGGGGACGATAATCCCTTTGGCTTCCACCTCGGCGCGTTTCTCAGCCAGTTTTGTCGGCCCGACGGGCAGGGCGACCGGGTTCATGATTGCCGAGGTCATGCCGGCGCCCATCGCCATGGGCAAGAACGCATTGTTGATGCCGTGACGGTTGGGAAGACCAAACGATATGTTCGACGCGCCGCAAGTCGTGTTCACGCCCAGCTCTTCGCGAAGACGACGCACAAGGGTAAAGACTTGAAGACCTGCCGTGCCCATTGCGCCAACGGGCATTACCAAGGGGTCAACCACGATATCATGCGCCGGGATGCCGAAATCGGCAGCGCGTTCGACGATCTTCTTTGCCACGGCAAAACGCACATCCGGATCTTCGGAAATCCCCGTATCGTCGTTTGAAATCGCCACTACCGGCACGTTGTATTTCTTGACCAGCGGAAGCACCATCTCTAACCGTTCTTCTTCGCCTGTGACCGAGTTCAGAAGCGGGCGGCCCTTGGCGGCTTTCAGCCCGGCCTCAAGCGCGCCGGGAACGGACGAGTCGATACACATCGGGCAATCGGTGACGGCTTGCACAGTTTCGACCAGTTGGCGCATCAGGTCCGGCTCAACGAAGTTGTTATCGGCATAACGCGGATCTTCGGCCATCTTATTGGAGAAGACTGCGCCCGAGTTGATATCCAACACCGTCGCCCCTGCAGCGACCTGCGCCAGCGCGTCGCTTTGCACGCGGCTGAAATCACCCGCTTCCAGCTCGGCGTTCAGAACCTTGCGTCCGGTCGGGTTGATGCGTTCGCCGATGACGCAGAACGGCTGATCAAAGCCAATGACGGCAGTTTTCGTTTCAGATTCAACGATGGTACGGGTCATTCTTTATCCTTTGGTCACGTTGACTGGGGCGGTGTTTTCGCCGCCATTTTCGATGGCCCAGTTGGCATTGGTCTTGATCCCGCCCAGCGGGAAGAAATGCACCTGAGTGATGTTGAAGTCAGGATCGGCCGCCTTGTGGTTGGCCAGTTCGTTCAGAACCTCTGTTGGTTCATAGGGCAGAAGCAGCTTGGTCACATCCATCGCGCGCTTTTGCAGCACTTTCAGCGATGGGCCGACACCGCAAGCGATGGCAAATTTGATCAGCGTTTGCAGCTTGGCGGGGCCAGCGATGCCGATATGGATAGGCAGATCGACGCCTGCCTCTTTCAAGCCATCGGCCCATTTGATGATGGGGCCAGCCTCAAACGCAAACTGCGTTGCCAGTGCCATCTTCGCATCCGTTCGCTCCGAGAATTTCTGTTTCCAGAGAAGGGCTTCCATGACGTTCTTGCGTGATCCGTCCGGGTCAATGTCGCGGTTTCCCTCCGGGTGGCCTGCGACGTTCAACTGAGTGAACCCGGCTTTGTCGAACAGACCGGTTTCAAGCAACTGCATCGAGCTGTCGAAATCGCCATGCGGCTTTTCCACGCCGCCAGCCAGCAGAAGCGCCTGCTTCACATTCGCCTCGCCTTGATAGCGCGCGATCCAGTCGGCCAGCGTGGCCTCATCCTTGATGATGCGCGCGGGGAAGTGCGGCATGACCTCGAAGCCTTCGGCGTTGATGCGTTTGGCGGTGGCGACCATCTCGTCAATCGGGGTGCCGTCGATATGAGCGATATAGACGCGCGTGCCTTCGGGCAGCAGATCGCGGAAATCTTCGACCTTCTCAGCGGTGCGGGGCATTACCTCGATCGAATAGCCTTTCAGGAAGTCCTGAAGGGCGGGGGACGCGGACGTGGCCTGACCTTCGGTCGGCTTTCTGCGGAAGTTCAACAGCGCCATGGCTGCCTCCTTTATGCGGGACAGGCTTACGCCCATCCGTCGTTGCCAATCAGAGCGATCAGCCGCTCTTTGTCGTATTCCGCGTCGATCTTGGCGGCTTCTGCCGCCGCAATTTCTTGCGGGTCTCCGTCCACGGTATAGGGGGCTGCCTTGCGCCATTCCGCCAGATAGGCGTCGCTGTCTTTCGCGTTCACCTTCATGGCGGCCCGGTCGATGGCCTGTTCGAACCGCTCGGGCAGCGGGGCTTTGGCCCCACGGCGCCCTTTGCCAACGATCACCTGGGCGGGAATGTCCCTCCAAAACACGATGGTTACGTCTGGCATGCGAATCTTCCTCCTCCGCTGTTCATTACCTACGCGTGGGCAGGGCGTTTCCTGCGTCGTTTTTCGACATCACGCAGACCACAAGCGACCTGCGTGACCCGGATTGGCTTCAGGATTGGCTTGTGTGGGATACGTCAGATGAACCCGTGCTGCCATGGGGGCGGGACTGAAAATTTCTCAAGATGATTATGTGTGGTGACGAATTTGTGCGCCTGACATGCAGGGAAGGGATTGTCAGACACCGGGCGCGGCCCTATCTTGAACATAACTTGAAATGGAGGGCGTGAGCTATGGCGCCCAAGCGTCCCGAAGGTGCGGGCGCGTTCCCGAAAGCGGTCGATACCCCCGCGCCGTCACCCGTGGATCCGGCCAGCCTCTATGCGGCTCTGGACCTTGGAACAAACAGTTGTCGAATGCTGGTTGCCCAACCGAAGGGAAGCCAGTTTCACGTCGTGGACAGCTTTTCGAAATCTGTACAGTTGGGCAATGGGCTGGAAGCGTCGGGCCGGTTAAGCCGATCATCCATGTCGCGCACGGTTCAGGCCTTGCGAATTTGCCGCAAGAAGCTGATCAAGCATGATGTAAAGCGGATGCGACTTGTGGCAACCGAAGCGTGCCGCCGCGCGTCAAACGGCAGAAGTTTCATGAACTACATCCGGCGCGAAACCGGGTTGGAGCTTGAGATCATCAAGCCCGAAGAAGAAGCGCGCCTTGCCGTCGTGTCCTGTGCGCCCCTGGTGTCGACCAAGACCGAACAGCTGCTGGTTGTCGATATCGGCGGCGGCTCGACCGAGCTTGTTTGGATTGACCTGTCGAAAGTTCCGCCGCTGGAAAGACCGCGCTCCATTATGCGCATGGGGCGTGGCTTCATCGGTGGGGTCAGCGACTTTCCTGCCGCCAGCGTTGTGGATTGGATATCGGTGCCCTTGGGCGTCGCCACCCTGCGCGAGATGTTCGACGATGTCGAAGACGACGCAGGCCGCTACGCCCTGATGTCGGTGCATTTCGAAGAACAGCTGGCAGGCTTCAGTCCGTTCCATCACGAACCCCCGCGCGAGGGGTTTCAGATCATCGGCACATCCGGCACCGTGACGACCGTTGCAGCGACCCATCTGGGGCTGCGCCGTTATGACCGCACAAAAGTTGACGGGTTGCGCATGACTTCTGACCAGATCGAACGGGTGATCCAAGGCTATCTGGCGCTCGGCCCGCAGGGGCGACGGATGAACTCGCATATCGGGCGCGACCGGCAATCGCTGATCATGTCTGGCGCTGCGATCCTGCAAGCGTTATTGCGGGTCTGGCCCACGGATCGGTTAAGCGTCGCAGACCGCGGCCTGCGCGAGGGCATCTTGTATTCGCAAATGTCTGCGGACGGCGTTTTGGAAGGCGGACCATTCTGATGACAGGAACAGGTGGCAAAAAAGGCGGACGGGTGCGCAAAAGCTCGGGCCGCGGACAACGGGATTTGACCGTGAAGGTGAAAACTGCGCGGGGACGAACGAACAGTTCCACTCGCTGGCTGCAACGGCAACTGAATGACCCGTATGTAGCGCGTGCCAAAGCCGAAGGCTTTCGTGGGCGCGCGGCGTTCAAAATTATGGACCTGGACGACAAGTTCCGGTTTCTGGTGAACGGCGCGCGGGTCGTCGATCTGGGCTGTGCGCCCGGTGGTTGGGCGCAGGTCGCCGTGCCGCGCATCAACGCGCTTGGAGAAAAAAGTGGCAAGAAGATTGGCACGTTTCTGGGTATCGACCTGCAAGAGGTTGAGCCATTGGCAGGGGCAAGCTTCCATCAACTTGATTTCATGGAAGACGACGCGGATGTGGTCGTGAAAGATTTGCTGGGCGGCAAGGCCGATGTGGTCATGTCTGACATGGCGGCGTCCAGTTCTGGACATAAGCAGACGGACCATCTGCGCATCATCGCCTTGTGCGAGGCGGCGGCCTATTTCGCGTTTGATGTGCTGGACGAGGGTGGCACGTTTGTCGCGAAGGTTCTGGCAGGCGGTGCCGAAGGCGAGTTGCAAAAGCTGCTCAAACAGAAGTTTGAAAAGGTCATGAACGTCAAACCACCCTCCAGCCGGTCAGACAGTTCCGAAAAATTTGTGGTTGCCATGGGCTTCAAGGGCTGATTGACCGCAGGGATGGATCGGGCAAGACGTCGAATGCGTGTCTTGGCCCGTCGCCTTTTGGATGGTTCTTGATGATCTGTCCTGCAAACTTAGACACTATCACAGACACGCGCGAATCCCGTGGTTCATCCACCGGTCATCGCACATCGCAGAGAGGCAACGATATGAGAGCGCAACCCAAAGCCAGCCACTTCATCGGCGGTGAGTATGTCGAAGATACCGATGGTGCTGTGATTGACGTGATCTTTCCGGCCACGGGCGAGGTTATTGCGAAACTGCACGCTGCCACTCCTACGATTGTCGACAAAGCTCTGTATGCCGCCAAGTCTGCGCAAGGCGCATGGGCTGCGATGACAGGTACCGAACGGGGCCGCATTCTGCGCCGCGCCGCCGATATCATGCGCGAGCGCAACCACGATCTGTCGGTTCTGGAAACGCTCGACACCGGCAAACCCTATCAGGAAACCAGCGTGGCCGACGCCACATCCGGCGCGGACGCGATGGAGTATTTCGGGGGGATTGCGGGCAGTCTGACTGGCGACCATATCCAGCTTGCCAACGGTGATTTTGTTTACACACGCCGCGAAGCCTTGGGTGTTTGTGTCGGCATCGGGGCGTGGAACTATCCCACCCAGATCGCCTGCTGGAAAGCAGCGCCTGCGCTGGCCTGCGGAAACACGTCTGTATTCAAGCCCTCCGAAACGACACCGCTGTCGGCCTTGAAGGTGGCAGAAATCCTGATGGAAGCGGGCGCCCCTGCAGGCATTTTCAACGTGGTACAAGGCTATGGCGAGGTTGGTGCCGCCCTCGTCACCGATCCACGCGTGGCCAAGGTGTCACTGACCGGGTCCGTGCCGACCGGCAAAAAGGTTTATGCTGCCGCTGCCGCCGAAATGAAGCACGTCACGATGGAGCTTGGCGGTAAATCCCCGATGATTGTCTTTGACGATGCCAATGTTGAAAACGCAGTTTCAGGAGCTATTCTGGGCAACTTCTATTCGTCCGGGCAGGTTTGTTCCAACGGAACGCGGGTCTTTGTGCAGAAAGGCATTAAGGAGGCGTTCTTGAAGCGTCTGGCCGAACGTCTGGACGGTGCCATAATCGGCGATCCGCTGGACCCAGAAACCAGTTTCGGTCCGATGGTCAGTGAAGGCCAGATGAACATCGTCATGAATTATATCGAGAAGGGTAAAGAAGAGGGTGCGCGTCTGGTTTATGGCGGCGAACGCATTGAGGGCGATGGCTTCTATTTGAAGCCCACCGTCTTTGCCGATGTGACCGACGACATGACCATCGCCCGTGAAGAGATTTTCGGCCCAGTCATGTCGGTCTTGGATTTTGACACCGAAGACGAGGTGATGACCCGCGCCAACGCGACCGAATTCGGGCTGGCCGCCGGGGTGTTCACCAACGATCTGACCCGCGCGCACCGCGTCGTGGCTGGGTTCGAAGCGGGCACGTGTTACATCAACACCTATAATGACGCGCCGGTCGAGGCACCGTTCGGAGGGTCAAAGGCATCTGGTGTAGGTCGCGAGAACTCAAAAGCGGCGATTGAGCATTATTCGGAATTGAAAACTGTCTATGTGCGCCTGAGCGATCTGGAAGCGCCGTTTTGATCGGGTGACCGCGTCAATTGCGGCTGGTAAACAGGTATGGGTCTGAGAGCGGCAGATAGTATCCGGTGGCCGAGATGAAAACGGTTTTTCCGACCCACGCGTCATCGGGCAGGTCAAACTGAACTTCGGTGCGTTCACCGTAGCCTAGGATCAGCTCCTGCCCGTCCTCTTTGGTCAACTCCACCGGCCATACGGCGAGGTATGTTTCTTCAACTCCCTCGTCATCTTGCAGGACCAGGGTGATTTGGTCGATATGGGCCAGTTCGTGTTCTTTCTCGCGAATTTCCAACCGTCCGTCGAAATGGGAAAGCTTCAATCGGTCGGTGCGTTTCTTGCCGGGTGAGGTTGCCCCCAGCAGGAAATGGTTTTCTTCGATCCAGATGTCGCCGTCGTTCTGATAGGTATAGATATAGGGACAACTGCCAATGCCGCCCCCGGCGAACAGTATGAAATTGTTGGGATCATGCTGGCGGAAGTCATAAGATGTGCCGTCGACCTCCACCGCCTGAATGGACCATGCGGGACCGTATTCAAATCGCTCGACCAGTTCCGGTATGCGCCCCTTGGGAACGCCGGACGGGGGCAGGGCAAACAGCAGGTTTGTCTGTTCGTTGGGATGCACGAACGCAATCATTTTGGACTTCGAAACCACGGCCTCCTCCCGGATTGTCTCGCTCTGTGCATAGTTGTCGCGATAGCCAGAGACGATCCAATCGAAAAACTCGGGCAGCAGCGGCATTTCGATGCGAATGGGGATGACCAGCTTTTCACCCGGCGCCAGCATGCCCGGCGGCCAAAGCCGTTTTTCGACAGGACGCGCAGCCGCCAGCAGAGCCTGAGTGTCTTCGTGGCGTCGCAATGTCTTCGCATCGGTTTCGGCAACGCTGAACGCCCCCACATCCATCGGCGTATCACCGACATTTTCCAGCACCGCGACCAGCAGATCGGCGCTGCGAGTCTTGGCGGTGAACGCCCATCCGTAATGCACTCCCGGTTCGCCCATCACGATGGCATAGTTCGGGGGCAAGCCATTTCGCGCAAGGTAGCGCAAGGCATCAAGGGGTCTGTGGTCAATGCGACGACCCTCAAAATATCCTGCTCCCGCATTGGCAAATAAACCGCGTTCGGATCGCAGGCGAAGTTCGCTGTCACTGCGCGCATCATCGGATAGATCAAGCGCGCGTCCCAGATAGGCGTCATAACGGGCCTCGTAATCCTCAAGATCAGCCGCGGTGAGGGATCGCCACAACGTGGGAGCGGTCATTTTCGATCCATACTCGACCCATTCGGACGGGCCCTGGGATGTGCCCCAATAGGCGTTATAGCCCGTCGGAATCGCATATTTTTGAAACAAGGATTGGGCGGCCTCAAGATCAGGAACAAACAGTTCGCCCGGGCCAAAAACACGCCAGCCATCGTTTGCCTTCAGGTCAGGCATTGCGCCCGCGTCTGTGTCAAACACTTTAATGTCCGCGTTGACCTGCTGTGCGTAATCGGCAAGACCCGTGCTGAAATCCCCGCCCTCAAATCCCACGTTGCCGGACAGATAACTGCCCCCGATCTCCTGCCCGAACTTGTCTGTCAGATTTCGGATTTCGTGATGAATGGCGTTGTTGACGATGGCTTGTTGGCCGCCCAGGTATTTTTCCCACTCAGGCGACAGTTTGCCGTTGATCAGAAAACTCTGCCCGATTCCGCCAAGTCGGTAATAGACCACACGAAAGCGGGGTTTCTTTTCCCTGTCGCGATAACAGACAACAGTCACATCACCGCCGACATCCTGGATGACCGGACTGCAGTTTCCATAGGTTGTGACGTCCTGAGCGTTGACTGCATAGGGCAGGGCGGTCAAGGCCGCGATACGTGCCGCCCACCTAATCATTGCTTCCTGTAAAGGTGACGTTGCCACCTGTTTCCCGAATGATCGGGCTGTTGTCCCCGCTTGTGGACATACCGCCACCGGTGTCAGTTCTGTTGGCTTGCGACGGTGGGGAAGGAGCATCAGAGGTGAAAAACCCTGCCTTGTCTGCCGCTGCAAGAAGTGTCGCGACAGCCGTCACGACGGCCGCAATGCCTGTCAATATACCGGGCACTGTCTTCCAAAATGACTTATCTTCAGGCTTATTTGTGCCGTTTTCCTGTGGTTTCTGGTCTGTCATCAAGGTTGGATGCGAATGATCCGTTACCTAAGAATACGTTAAAAACCGGGTCCAAACAACTAGGTGTATATTGGTAGTTTTGCGAGCAGTTCCAATATGCGGAGGCTAGCAGGCCGACGGCAATCACGAAATGCAGTTTGACGAGGCGATCGGGCCAGTGCTGCGCAGAGTTCAATGTCTAACCATTGAACCAACGAGGCAAAAGAACGGCAACGGACAGAGAACAAGGGCCTGACGATATTGGTAGGCGCAGGATTGAAGTGGATCGTTAAAAAGACCGAAAGCACTTGTGTGTTTTCTCAGAAGTCATTCAGACAAAAGGAAGATTGGTGCGATTTAGACGCGATGACACAAAGAACTAGTTCAAACTGTGACTAGCTCGAGTGTCGTGGCGGAGAGACAGGGATTCGAACCCTGGGTAGGCTTGCACCCACAACGGTTTTCGAGACCGCCCCGTTCGACCACTCCGGCACCTCTCCGCGGGGGTCTTGCGGGGGGCATAATTCGCTCGCGCGGCATGTGCAAGCCATTTTTTGAACAAATCATTGCCGACCTGCGGTTTCGTGATCGGGCAGAGCTTGGCACTCGAACTCAGCGGGGCTAGGCTGCGGGAAACAAACCATTCGAAAAGGCACATGTACCAATGAAACTCAACAGATTGGCGCCGTTATTTGCCATCGTGCTCGTTTTGCTGGGGGTGGCGTCTCAGGCAAAAGCAGCGGAAGAACAGGACATTCGCAACTTCCTTCAGGTAACGGGTTTTGACGTTGCAATTGCCTCGATCCAACAGGGTGCCATGGCGGGGCCGGCTTTGACTGGTGAAGATCCTGATGTGTTTGGCCGACAATGGGTCAAGCTGGCTGAAGAGGTCTTTGATCCAGACGAAATGATCAGCGAAGCGGTTGAGATGCTGGGCGCGGTGATGCCTGATGAGCTTCTTGATCACGGTTCTGCTTTTTATAGCAGTCCGCTGGGCCAGCGTTTGGTCGAGGTAGAAAATGAAAGTCACATGGCCGACGACACCGAGAAATACGAAGAAGGCGAGCGATTAACGGGGGAACTGCTGGAACAGAACAGCATCCGTATCGATCTGTTTCGCGAGATGGGCGTGGCGATCGGATCGACGGATACTGCAGTGAAGTCGATCGTAGAAATTCAGGTCCGGTATCTGATGGCGGCGGTAGCAGCCGGAGTCAGCAACTTCGATATCTCGGAAGAGGATTTGCGCCTGATGCTGATGGAGCAGGCGGGCGAGATGCGTAAGAATATCGAGGTGAACAGCCTTGTTGCCAACGCATATGCTTATCGTGCGCTTTCCGATGAAGAGTTGATCGACTATCTCGCGGCGCTTCAGGATCCGAAAATGGGCCAGGTTTATGAGATTCTAAACGCTGTTCAGTATCAGATCATGGCCGAACGATATGAAACATTGGCCAGCCGATTGGTCGATTTGCGCCCTGAGCAGGAACTGTGATGCCTATCCGACTGCGACAGTCTGTGGAAGTCGCAGTGGTTCTGGTTCTGCTGGCGGTTTCAGGTGGTGCAACTGCGGGCTGGGCAGGGTCGATTGATACATCACCCTCTGCGCAAATCGAGGCGCAGACCTACGACAAACTGTGGTCGCTTTTACGGTTGAACGACCTGTTGGAGATTATGCACGAGGAAGGCGCCAATATGGCGTTGGAGGCCGATGTTGACCTGTTGGGTCATCCCGGCGGCGCGCCATGGCGCAAGCGAGTGCAAGCCATCTATGATATCGAGCGGCTGAAGGCGGACGCCGAAATGGCGATGGAATCCGCGCTGGATGCGGTTCATCTGCACGCCTTATGTGATTTCTATGAATCTGATGACATGCAAAGCGTTGTCGATCTTGAAATCACCGCGCGCCGTGCTTTTCTGGATACCGAAGTCGAAGAGCGCGCCCGTAGCGCGTGGTTAAGTGGTCGGGCTCTGACGCCACACGAGGACGCCATCTTGCGATTTGTCGAGGTCAATGATCTGGTCGAACGCAATGTGATGGGAGCGTTGAATTCCAATTATGCGTTTCTGCGTGCAATGACCGACGCCCATCCTGTGCCCGCCGAGAAACTGACCGAGCAGGAAATCCTGTTCGAGGTCTGGTCGCAAGAGGTCGAAATCCGGCGCGACACGTCAGAATGGTTGTTTGCCTTTCTATCGACGGCTTATAGCCCGGTTTCGCAAGAGGTGCTGGACGACTATGTGGCGTTTTCCGAGACGGAAGCCGGGCACGCGCTGAACCACGCGATGTTTGAAGCGTTAGATCAGATTTATATCCGATTGTCCGCAGACCTTGGCCGTGCTGTCGGTGAGTTCGGGGCGCAGCAGGATCTATAGCTCGAGCGTCAGATGAAAGCGGGGGCAGGGTGTCCGCGATCAGTCCTCGGGCACCCCGTCCAGACCTTTCAGCCCGTCAACCATCTCGCTCAGCTGATCTTTGTATCTACGCCATTTTCCGATGGACGAGTTGTAAAGCGGTTGCCGCACTTGAGCCAATGACAGTGTTTTTACGTCACGGTCGGTCTTGTGGAAGTCCAGACAGGCGTCCTCCCACTCCAACTCGCAAAATTCCAACAGCTTGCGCACTTCGACTTCGGGGTTGGCAACAAGGGCTTCATACTCGATCTCATAGATACGTTCGGGCGCCATGTCCCGCCACAGGGCAAGGTATTCAGTAAACAGGCGATAGGTCTCGACAAGATCGGATTGTGTGTAAGTGTAAAGATGCAGGCCCGTAACGAAACGGTTTTTGAACATCGACCACAAATTGTCGCGTGGATCGCGTCGCAGGGCAACGATCTTGGCATTGGGCAGCGCCAGCCACGCCAATGGCGCGATTTGATAGGTCGAGATAGTTTTGTCGGTGATCCGTTCCGCCCCCGGAACACGAATGTCGATGGCGGCTTGATAGTCGCGTCCGATTGCTTCGAGCTGCTCTGGGGTCATATCTGCAATGGTGCCGCCATCACGGTCTGTCTGTGCTACCGACTGAAAGGCCAGCGGATGCAGGATGCTTAATTCATCCCCGCCGGTGATCGTGGAATGGCTTGCCAGAATCTGTTCGACCAGCGTGGTACCTGACCGGGGCAGGCCGGTGACAAAGATGGTCTGGTTGTCCAAATATCCGACCTTGCCGATCCGGTCTTTGTCGAAGCCTTCAAGAAACGCGCCGAGCTTGTTGAAATCCCGCTGTGCTTTGTCACGGTCGTAGGGGTGGCGCTTTGCCATGATCTTGTTCGCGCGGGAAAGATACTGCCACGCCTGATCGTAGTCGCCGATGTCTTCCATTACTTTCAAAAGACCATAACCCAGATCCATGCGACCTTCGTCCGGCAGGTCATCGCGCAACCACAGGTCTTTCATTTCAGCAACCACTGGATCATCTGCGGCAAGTTTCTTGCCATGTGCAATCATCCGGTAAATCGCGCCAGAGCGGACGTCGCGCGCAAGCGCCTCTCGCAGAACGGTATCGGCTTTGTCCATCGCGCCTTCCTGTTGCAGGATATTGGCAGCAATGGTGACGACACGCAGGCTGTTTGGATCCGCCTTCAATGCTGCGTCAACACGTTCATGCGCGGCTTCAGGGTCACCGGCCAACTTGTGGGCGACCGCCCCAAGAGCAAGTGTCTCACCGGTCGGTCCCGCAAGTCGCTCTAGATGGTCCAGATCCGTCATGGCCGGGGCTGCGCTTTCCAGCGTCAGATATGCCTGCGCCCGCGTCATCAGGGCCAGACGGTTGTCCGGGTCCTGTTTCAAAAGCCTGTCAAGGCATTCCACCGCTTCATGCGGGGACCCGAGATCCTGATAGAGTTTGCCAAGATTGCCAAGAACAATCGGGTTGTGCGGGATCAATCGCCGGGCGTGCAGCAGCATCGGTTTGGCGTCCTGATGACGTCCGGCGGCCAAAAGAACTTGCCCCAGCTGTGCTGCGGCCTCGCCGTAATCCGGGTCAATGGCAAGGGCCGCGCGAAAAGCGGTCTCGGCTTCGTCGATGCGTCCCAGACTGGCCAGCGCCGCGCCATGTATGGTCGACAGTATTTCGCTGCTTCCGCGCGTGGCAATCAACTGACGGGCTTGAGCTTCGGCGTCGCTCATCTGACCAGCATTGATTTGGGCGACCAACTTGTTGATCTCGGCGGTGGTCACATTGGACGAAACGCGTGATGTGCTGGTCTGGACGGTGTTCATCGCTTTCACGATCGCCTTGCGATCACGCTGGCCAAGGTTGGCCGTTTTCAACTGGGCCTTGGCTGCTTTCCGGGCGTCGTCATCGCCGTAAGCAGCAATGGCGGCCGCATAGGCCTGCCAGACCTTCATTTCGCCGGGCGCCAAACTGGCGGCTCGGGCCAGAAAGTAGCTTGCATCCTTGGGGCGCCCGGCCTGCATATGAATCTGGCCCATATGGAAAGGGATTTCGGCGCGTTTCGGAGCCAATTTAGCAATCTGTGCCAACAGGTCCAACGCGTCACGTGGTTTGCCACTACGTGCAAGTCCCATCGCGCGATTGAACATGGCCGGGATCTGGTTTGAATTCAGCGGCAGCATCGCAGGCTCCTTGCGCGTGGATCAGGGGGCATGTGCAAGGGTCGCACGTGCGGGATGTTTCCTTTCATGGCCTAATATGTCATGCCAAAGGTCGCAAGTGGTGTTCCGTGTCAGCGTTGGATCGGAACTGGGTCTGAAGCCAAGGGCTATTTTCCTTGGATACCGGGTTGACTTGCAGACCAATTCGCCCGATAAGCCGCCACTCCTACCGGGAAATTCCTGTGTGGGGGCGTTTAACTTTGCCCATCGGGGCGCGCTGTTCGAGGTAAGTGAAGGGATCACCCCTTCGACAAACACCGGCCCTGCCGGGACCACAGAATGCGGAATATGAAGGAAGATCAAATGTTTGCGGTTCTGAAAACCGGCGGCAAGCAGTATAAAGTCCAGGCAGGAGACGTTTTGCGCGTCGAGAAGCTGGCAGCTGCAGCAGGCGAAAAAGTCCAGTTCAACGAGATTCTGATGGTTGGTGCAACCGTCGGCACCCCCACCGTATCCGGTGCAGGCGTGCAGGCCGAGGTCATCGACCAGATCAAAGGCGAAAAAGTCATTCACTTCGTGAAGCGTCGCCGTAAGCACAGCTCGAAGCGTACCAAGGGTCACCGTCAGCAACTAACGCTTTTGCGCGTGACCGACATCCTTGAAAAAGGTGCGGACAAGTCGGGCGTGAAAGCTGCCATCGGCGCAGGCTCGGTATCGGGTGGCGTTGATGCTGCTCCGGCCAAGAAAGCTGCTCCGAAAAAAGCTGCTCCAAAGAAAGCCGAGAAAGCTGAAGCTCCGGCAGCCGCTGCTGCAGATGACCTGACAGCAATCACCGGTGTCGGCCCCGCCGCCGCCAAGAAGCTGGCCGACGCTGGCATCACCACCTTCGCCCAACTTGCGGCCGTTGACGTTGACAGCTTCGAAGCCGTCAAGGTTAAGCCCGAGTGGGTTGAGCAGGCCAAGACACTGGCCTAATCTGAGCTAAGGAGAGATAGCATGGCACATAAAAAAGCAGGCGGTTCATCCCGTAACGGCCGCGACTCAGCCGGTCGTCGCCTTGGCGTGAAGAAATTCGGTGGTCAGATCGTGATTCCCGGCAACATCATCGTGCGTCAGCGCGGCACCAAAATGTGGCCGGGCGCGAATGTTGGTATGGGCAAGGATCATACGATCTTCGCGACTGTCGAAGGTCACGTCCAATTCCATAAGGGCCTGAAAGGTCGCACCTTTATCTCGGTTCTTCCGGTGGCGGAGGCCGCTGAGTAAGCCGAACCTGACAAGGTTGTGAAAAACCAGGGGCCGGCTGTGAAAGCCGGCCCCTTTTCTTTTTGTTTCAAATACCTATCTGCCATTCATCGGGAAATCACAATTTGGTCTTATTGCCCCCCATATCCTGCGATATGTCCATTTGGAAGAACTGACCAACCCGGTGCGTTCTGCGCTTTTCAGAGGAGGGAAAGCCATGAAGCATGTTGAGATCACTCGCCAACCGCTGATAGAAGCGGAACGCTTTGTGCTCCGCCCCGTCCGTCGGTCGGATGTGGGGATGTTGTCCATGTATACCGCAGATAAGCGCGTCGCCTCGGGCACGCGTTCGATCCCACACCCTTTGCCACCCGGCACGACTGAAGCATTCATTGAACGGTCACTGCACGATCACCGGAACGAAGACGTTTGGGTGATGGACGGTGCAGGCGCCGATGGGCGCGAAGTTCTGGGTGTGATCAGTCTGACCCATCTGGATCGGGCGCAATCGCAACTTGGGTATTGGGTCGCGCCAGGGTTCTGGAATACCGGGATCGCGTCAGAAGCGGTACAGGCAATCGTTGCGGCCAACCCACAAGAAAACACTTCGATATTTGCCGAGGTGTTTCAGGACAACGCAGCATCAGCCCGTGTGCTGACCCATGCGGGGTTTGAATATATCGGGGATGCCGAAAGCCACTGCGTCGCGCGCAACGCCAATGTACCAACTTGGACTTACATCAATAAGATATCATAACCCATTGCCATGGAAAATGAATACCTTGTTAAGACGAAGCGTTTGACGCTCCGTTCTTTGACAACTGAAGATGGCGAACAGATTGTCAGCTTGCTGAACGACTACGACGTTTCGCGTTGGCTAACCGTTGTGCCCCATCCCTATAAGCTGACCGATTTCAATGGGTTTCTGGCTCATCTGGCCGACACGTCTGCGCTGGGTGGGTTGGCAATCGAAGAAGACGGACGGGTGTTGGGGGTGGTTGGACTTGATCCGACACTTGGCTATTGGCTGGGACGCGCACATCAGGGGCGCGGTGTCATGACCGAAGCCGCGAAGGCTTTGGTGGACTGGGCTTTTACAAATCTTGAAATCGACCAGATCGGTTCGGGCTATTTTCGGGGAAACACCGCATCGCACGCCGTGTTAAGCAGGCTTGGTTTTCGCCCAACCGGCCTGATCGAACGTGTAAATTGCGTCGCGCAAGGTTCAGATATCGAACTGATAAAAGTCGATCTGAGCCGAACAGATTGGTCGTCGCGCCCATGATGACCCGTTTGATCACAGACCGATTGATGATGCGCCGTGCACAGCCTGCGGATGTCGACGCCTTTCATGCGCTTGTATCGCATTTTGACTTAGTGCGCATGACCTCAAGCTGGCCGTGGCCTTCGGATCCGGCGTTCACAAAGTCGCGTTGTGTACCCTGCGATCCAGCGATGGGTATGGCAGGTCCGGTTTTTCACCAACGCCAACTTGTTGGGGCCATGGGCGTCTTATGTCGTGACGAAAGCGGCCCGGAACTCGGATACATGTTCGCGCCGGACCATTGGAGCAAAGGGTTCGCCTCCGAGATGGCGGCAAAGCTGATCGCGCATGTTTGGGCGCGCTACGACTGGGATGTGATCGGTGCGACGGCGTTTGAAGATAATCCAGCTTCGGTGCGGGTGCTGTCCAAGTTGGGATTTGTCGAAACCGAACCGACAACCGGCAGATGCAGGGCACGCAATGGCGACTTTCCACTGCGCAGCTTCACATTGTCGCGACCTACACATCCGTAAGCTGTTTGTACCGCAAACCGCCTTGAACTCTTGAGCCTCGGCTCATTTCCCTCTATCGCCAATATCGTAACCAGAAAAGGCGTGTGCCCCATGAAATTCCTCGATCTCGCAAAGGTCTATATCCGTTCGGGCTCCGGCGGCGGGGGCTGCGTGTCGTTTCGGCGCGAGAAATATATCGAATATGGCGGCCCCGATGGCGGGGACGGCGGACGTGGCGGCGACGTGGTTGTTGAGGTCGTCGACGGGCTGAACACGCTGATCGATTTCCGCTATCAACAGCATTTCTTCGCAGGCAACGGGCGCCCGGGAATGGGTCAGCAACGCACCGGGGCGGACGGCGATGATATAGTCTTGCGGGTGCCTGTGGGAACCGAGATCCTCGACGAAGACCAGGAGACCGTGATCGCCGACATGACCGAAGTCGGACAGCGGTTCGTGCTGGCCAAGGGCGGTAATGGCGGTTTCGGCAACCTGCATTTCACCAGTTCGACCAACCGCGCGCCGCGCCGTGCCAATCCGGGGCAGGAGGGAGTTGAACGCACGATCTGGCTGCGCCTGAAACTGATCGCAGATGTGGGGCTGCTGGGTCTGCCCAACGCGGGAAAGTCGACCTTTCTGGCCGCCACATCGAACGCGCGGCCCAAGATTGCGGATTATCCCTTCACCACGTTGCACCCCAATCTGGGCGTGGTCGGCGTGGACGGGGCCGAGTTCGTGGTGGCCGACATTCCGGGCCTGATCGAAGGTGCCTCCGAAGGGCGTGGTCTGGGCGATCTGTTCCTTGGGCATGTGGAACGCTGCTCGGTCCTGTTGCATCTGGTCGATGGCACATCCCAAGATGTGGTCGAGGATTGGCAGACCATCATCACCGAGATTGAGGCCTATGGCGATATTCTGGGCGGCAAGCCGCGGGTCACTGTTTTGAACAAGATCGATGCGCTGGATGATGACGAACGTGCCGAGAAGCGAAAGGCGCTTGAGACTGTGGCGGGTCCCGTCATGCTGATGTCTGGTGTGGCTCATGAAGGCACGACCGACGTGTTACGTGCCTTGCGCAAACAGATCTCGGACGACCGCATTCGCCAAAAACCCCAAGAGGAGAAGCAGACGTGGCAACCCTGACCGATGCCAATCGGATCGTTGTCAAGATCGGCTCGGCGCTTCTGGTCGATGTCGCGACGGGTGCGTTGAAGTCAGACTGGTTGCACTCGTTGGCGGCAGATGTGGCCGCACTGAAGACGCGGGGCGCTGATGTGGTGCTGGTGTCTTCCGGCTCCATCGCTCTGGGGCGCGGCGTGTTGGGCCTGCCTGCGGGCACTTTGCCCTTGGAGCAATCACAGGCCGCCGCCGCAGTTGGTCAGATCCGGTTGGCCCGCGCGTATGAAGAGGCTTTGACCCCCTTGGGCGCAACCACTGCGCAGGTCTTGGTAACGTTGGAAGACAGCGCCGACCGAAGACGTTACCTGAACACGCGCGCGACGTTGGAAACCCTTTTGTCGCTGGGCGTCGTGCCCATTGTGAACGAAAATGATACCGTTGCCACAGACGAAATCCGCTTTGGTGACAATGATCGTCTGGCCGCCCAAGTGGCTGTCACGGTCGGAGCGGATCATTTGGTGCTGCTCTCCGACGTGGATGGCTTTTACTCTGGCAACCCCAAAGATGACCCCTCGGCCACGCGCTATGACTTGATCGACGCCATCACGCCCGAGATCGAGGCGATGGCAGGCGATGCAGGCACTGGTCTGTCGAAGGGTGGCATGAAAACCAAGGTGATGGCCGCGAAAACCGCGACCGGGGCAGGGTGCGACATGACGATCACACTGGGGTCGCGTATGAACCCGTTGACTGCCCTGGCCGAAGGTGCTGCATCGACCCTGTTCACCGCACGCACCGACCCCAAAGCGGCCCGCAAGCATTGGATTGCGTCGATGAAATCGCGCGGCGCGGTGGTGGTCGATCAGGGGGCGGAACGGGCTCTGCGCTCAGGCAAATCTCTGCTGCCCGCCGGTGTAGCCGCTGTGCGGGGTGATTTCCAACGCGGCGATCCGATTGAAATACACGGGCCCGACGGCACCCATCTGGGCGCCGGTCTCAGCCGCTATACTGCGGAAGAAGCCCGCGCGATCAAAGGCCGCCGCTCGGACCAGATTGAACCCATTTTGGGCTATCCGGGCCGCGCCGCCCTGATCCACCGCGACGACATGGCTCTTTAAGGGCAACAACAAAGGGACAAGCACACGATGAGCGAAGACATCACATCCATGATGACCGAGATTGGCCGCCGCGCACGCGACGCGGCCAAGCATCTTGCCTTCGCTCCGCCCGAGGCCAAGGAAAAGGCACTATTAGCCGCGGCAGACGCCTGTTGGGACCGACGGGCCGAGATCATCGCGGCCAATGAGAAAGATATGGCCTTTGGGCGCGACAAGGGCCTTTCGCCTGCAATGATGGACCGTCTGATGCTGGACGAGGATCGCATCAAAGGGATGTGCGATGGGCTGCGTGCCGTGGCCGGGCAAGCCGATCCGGTGGGCGAAGTGCTTGAGGAATGGGATCGTCCCTCGGGCCTTCATATCAAGCGGGTGCGCACGCCTTTGGGCGTCATCGGCGTGATCTATGAAAGCCGCCCCAACGTGACTGCGGATGCGGGTGCTTTGTGCCTGAAGGCCGGGAACGCTGTGATCCTTCGCGGCGGCTCAGAGAGCTTCCATTCTGCGGGTCTGATCCACGCCTGTCTGCAAGACGGGTTGCGTGCCGCCGATCTTCACGAAGATGCAATCCAACGCGTGCCAACTCGTGATCGCGGGGCGGTCAGTGAAATGCTGACCATGACCGATTACATCGACGTGATCGTGCCCCGTGGTGGCAAGGGGCTGGTGGGATTGGTCCAGCGCGAGGCGCGCGTGCCGGTCTTTGCCCATCTTGAAGGCATCGTGCATGTCTTCATCGACAAGGACGCCGACCCCGACAAGGCTGCGCGGGTGGTGATGAACGCCAAGACCCGACGCACCGGCATTTGCGGCGCAGCGGAGTGTCTGTTGATTCACCGCGACGCGGTGGCCTTGGGGCAGAAGGTCTTGAACGACCTGATGGAAGCCGGGGTTGAGGTTCACGCGGGCGAGGGGCTGACCGGCACCATCGCCGCCACGGAGGATGACTGGGGCAAGGAGTTTCTGGACAGCATCATCGCCGCGCGGATCGTCGATAATGTGGACGGCGCGATTGACCATATCAACCGCTATTCCTCGTCCCATACTGACGCGATCCTGACGGAAAATGACGCGACCGCCGAACGGTTCTTCACGCGGTTGGACAGTGCCATCTTGATGCGCAATGCCTCGACCCAGTTTGCCGATGGGGGCGAGTTCGGCATGGGGGCCGAGATCGGCATCGCCACCGGCAAGATGCACGCGCGCGGGCCGGTGGGGGCCGCGCAGCTGACATCGTTCAAATATCTGGTCGAAGGGGATGGGACGATCCGCACCTGACCCCCTAGAATTCCACGCTGATCGAATGCTCGGACAATGTGACGCCAGCGGTGCGGTTCTGGCGTTCGAGTTCCGGCGCAATCAGCGCGAAATGCACCTGCGCTGGTGGAACATCAATGTCGCCCCGCCGTGCGGTCAACAGGTTCCACAACTCCGCGTCCAGCTTGAGTTTGTCAGCTTGACCTCGAATTTGCCAGTGTTCGCCGTCGTTCCGCACGTCTATGCGACCGCCCCAGGGCATCGCGGTCTCAAAGCATTGAAGGATCAGAAATGCCAGTTTGACCGCACCACGCGGTTGGTTGCCGTTTGGTTGCCAGTTCACCTCGATCTTGCGGCCATCCACACCGGGCGCCAGAACAGCGTGAATTTCATTTTCCGCGATCATCTGATCGTCATTGGCAGCGCCGAATGCGACGCGGAAATAGCGGATCCGTAGGTTTGCATTGGTGACGCTTTCCGCAATCAACGCCATTTCCGGGCTATCTGCCATCCCTGAAAGCTGCAACAGTTCAACTCCGTTGCCGATCGCTCCCAGTGGGCTGATAAGATCGTGGCAGATACGAGAACCGATAAGCGCCGTCAGGTCGCGGTCTTGCTGAGTCATAGAAGATACCTTGGAAAGGAAGTCGGATGAATATGGGATCGTTGTTGGAACCGGGTATGTTGGTGCGTCATCCCCAGAAACCCGATTGGGGGCTTGGGCAGGTGCAGTCCAATATCGGTGGCAAGATCACGGTGAATTTCGAACATGCCGGAAAGCAAGTCATTGTCGCGGATCGCATAGACCTCATCCCAATTTATGAACCTCCAAAAACAACTTAAAGTAGGTTATGTATATTACGCACAACCCTAGAACCTAACGCGTTCAGTTGCAAACCCGAACCCATCGCCATAAAAGCCCAGCAAAGTTAGCAAAACGTTAATGATGATGACCGACCCTGATTTTGTCCTGCGCTTGGCCCAAGATGAGGCTGACCTGATCGCGGCCCAGCGATTGCGTTATGATGTGTTCATCGATGAGTTGGGCGGCACAGGAGATCTGATCGATCATGATGCCCGGTTAGAACGTGATGCGTTTGACCCCTATTTCGATCATCTGATCCTGTTTGATCAGGCCCGCGAAGGGTGTCCTGCGGTGGGTGTCTATCGGCTGCTAAAAGGCGACAGCCTGTCGATAACCGACAACACTGTTTCACGGTTCTATTCCGAGGATGAATATGACCTGACCCTTCTGAGAACTTCGGGACGTAAGTTGTTGGAATTGGGTCGTTCCTGCCTCCATCCGGATTATCGTGGCGGCAGAGCTATGATGGTTCTATGGGGCGGGCTGGCCGACTATGTGGCCGAACACGAGATCGACCTTATGTTCGGTGTCGCTTCGTTTCACGGCACCGATATTGACGCGCTGGCTGCACCATTATCATTGCTCCACCACCGTCATTTGGCCCCCGACGCGTTGCGGGTAAAAGCGCAAGCAGCACATTACCAAGCCATGAACCTGATGGAAGAAGAACAGATCGACAGGCCCGCTGCAATGCGGGCTGTGCCATCCTTGATCAAAGCCTATCTGCGGTTGGGGGGGTATGTCGGTGACGGAGCATATGTTGATCATGCGTTCAACACGACCGATGTATGTTTGATTATGGATACCAAGCAAATGAGCGCGAGACACAAGGCCATTTATTCTACAAAGGCGCGCGCATGACAGCCCTCTGGCAAGGCGAGCCAGAGCCGCACGCATTCCATCCGTCTGGTATGGATTGGGTGCGTATCGTTGCGCGCGGGCTTCCTTTGGCGGTGCTTGTTTTTGGAGGTTTGGGTGTGCTGTTGTTGATCCGCTTGATCGAACGGCCGTTTTTTGGGATCAAACGTCCCTTTACACCTCGTATCACGCAGTTTGTCTGTCGCACGGCCTTTCTGATCCTTGGTATTCCGTTCAAAGCAATCGGAACCCCGATGCGTCAGAAAGGGGCGGTGGTCGCCAATCACGCGGGGTGGCTGGATATTTTCTCGCTCAACGCCAAGAAGCGCGTCTATTTCGTGTCGAAATCCGAGGTCGCAGACTGGCCCGGCATTGGCTGGCTGGCGCGTGCAACGGGCACCGTGTTCATCAATCGCGACCGGCGTGAAGCGACCCAACAGATCGAAGTCTTCCGCGAGCGTCTTCAGGCCGGGCACAAACTGTTGTTTTTCCCGGAAGGTACGTCCAGCGATTCACGCCGCGTTCTACCTTTTAAATCAACGCTTTTTGCGGCCTTCTTCACGCCGAAACTACGCGAATTCATGTGGGTGCAGCCGGTGACTGTGCGCTATATTGCGCCTGACGGCGTCGATCCGCGCTTCTATGGCTGGTGGGGCGACATGGATTTCGCACCGCATCTGGTCCAAACTCTTGCAGCCCGCAAGCAAGGCCGCATTGAAGTGATTTATCATCCCCCGATCAAAGTGTCGGAGTTTACCAATCGAAAAGATCTGGCGGCATATTGCGAAGCCGCCGTGCGGGACGGCTTGGGCGAGTTAGACGTCGAACCTGCTTAGCCTTCCATCGTAGCCAACAGCCGGGTCAGCGTTGCCGATGGATCATCTGTGCGCCAAATCTCTTCGCCGATGGCAAAGAAATCGGTGAAGGGGGTCAGGGCACGGATCGTGTCTTCGTCCAATGCGCCTTCGGCCACTACGGGCACTTCGATCATCTTTGACCACCAGTCGAACAGGTCCGCTTCCGCGCGTGTGCCATCCCCAAGCCCGCTTGCGCCTGCAGGCCCAAAGCTGACGTAATCCGCGCCGACTTCTCCGGCTGTCATGCCGTCATGGCGCGAGACGGCGCAAAAAGCTCCGACAATGGAGTCAGCTCCCAGATCATCGCGGGTCTTGCGCACCCGACGCGCACCGTCGCTCAGATGTACGCCGTCCAGTCCAAGGCGTTCGACCATCAATGCGTGATCTGTAATCACGATCGGCACATCACGGGCATGGGCCACCTCGCGGCAGGCGTCGGCGGCGCGCATGATGCGGTCCTCGTCCGATGTGGCGAGCGACAGCCGAAGACAGGCCGTGTCATGAGTATCCAGCACGTAAGCCAACTGTTCGGGAAAACGCGACAGTTCAAACTCGGGCGGTGTCACAAGATAGAGCTGGGGAAGTTCAATGTCTGTCTCGGCCATCGCGCGCGATCCTCTTCGTGGGGTGTTTGCAGCTTCATAGACGGCTAGAGCGTCTTTGCAAGCCTGACAAGGGGTTGGGCGTCACTTAGGGGGCAGGGTGGTGACATATTCAAGTGCCAAGTGAAGCAACGCAGCGCGTGCGTCTTCGGCAGCCATCGCCTCGGGTCCAGCGTCTATGAAGCCCCCCATACGGCGCCCTGTAAAGGCCATCGGTTTTGCTCCTGGCACGGCAAGTGCTGCGGCTTCATTTTCCTTGCCGACGCGATACATCGCTCCGTCCATGTGCACCCCGCACAGCATGTTTCCATTCAGCATGAAGGCAACGCCACCGAACATCCGTTTCTCCTCCAGACCTTGAAGATCTGCCAGATCGTCCTTGAGAAGCTCATATAGCCCTTCGTCATACGCCATGTGCGACCTCGTGCTTGCCCTGATCCTGCGCTCAGCGTATCACG
This sequence comes from Aliiroseovarius sp. F47248L, assembly GCF_023016085.1. Taxonomy (NCBI): domain Bacteria; kingdom Pseudomonadati; phylum Pseudomonadota; class Alphaproteobacteria; order Rhodobacterales; family Paracoccaceae; genus Aliiroseovarius; species Aliiroseovarius sp. F47248L. The sequence goes on from NZ_JALKBF010000001.1 coordinate 1,252,313, forward strand.
CGCCCAATCAAAAGGAAGGGTCGGCGGTGGCGGATCAAAAGACGGATACTCTGGGGCCGCAGCCCGAAATCGTGCTGGTGCGCCCACAAATGGGTGAAAACATCGGCGCGGCAGCGCGGGCAATGCTGAATTTCGGGCTGGAACGTATGAGGATCATCGCCCCGCGTGATGGCTGGCCGAACCCGTCAGCGGTTGCCATGGCGTCCGGGGCTGGGCGGGTGCTGGACAAGGCGGGGGTCTACGACACGCTCGCGGACGGGGTTGGTGACTGCGATTATGTTTATGCCACGACGGCACGCTCACGCGATCTGGCAAAACCGATCCTTAGCCCTGAACGCGCGATGGCCGAGGCGCGGGCGATGCGGGCAGCGGGCAAGAAGGTTGCGATCCTGTTCGGGCCAGAGCGGACCGGATTGGAAAATGACGAAGTGGCGCGGGCCAACGCGATCATATCGGTCCCGGTGAACCCGGAATTTGCGTCGTTAAACCTTGCGCAATGCGTGTTGTTGACGGCCTATGAATGGCGCCGCCAGACGACCGATGTTCAACATGACGTGATGGAATGGGCCGGGTCCGAACGCGCGCAGGCGATCGAGGTCGAGAAACTGGCCGAGCATTATGAAACCCGTCTGGATGAAGCTGGATTCTTTTATCCGCCGACAAAAGCTCCTGTAATGAAAACCGCTCTGCGCAATATGTGGAGCCGGATGCCGATGACCCGCGCTGATGTGCAGATTTTTCACGGTATCCTGCGCCAGTTGCTCAGGGGCAAACAGAACTGATCAGGATTTGCGGGTGGCGGCCATGACCCAAATGACGGCTAGAACCAACGATCCGACCGCGTTCAGATTCGCCATGGTGATGCCAAACATCTCCCACGGGATTTCGTCGCAGCGGATCAGGGGGGCTTCGTTGATCTTCGACAGCAGATCGTCAACAGACAGGTCGGCCACGCCGCCACCTGTGCAGGCGGTCGGGCCGTCCCACAGCTTGCGTTCGACGCCCGAGTGATAGAAGCCCAGCGCCGATGTGATCGCGGCAGCCAGTGCACCTAGCCAGGCAAGGGCCTTCTTCTTTGTCGACAGTGCCACGCCTCCAATCACAATAGCTGCGGCATGGGGCCATCGTTGCCAAAGGCACAGCTTACAGGGCGCATAGCCCAAAGCCTGAAAGAGAAACGCGCCGCCTAGGATCAGCGCCGACGAAAGGGCCGCGAAGGCAATAATCTGTGAGGTCGAAAACCGGTCAAGAAGTCTCATAGGTATTTCACCAGATAGAAACCGCCCAGCAGAATCACGACGAACAGGATGAACATCAGGCCCAATCGCCGTTCGATGAAATCACGTATGGGGGCGCCGAATTTCCACAAAAGTGCTGCAACAACGAAGAAGCGCAAACCCCGCGCGATCACACTGGAGACCATGAAGACACCAAAGTTCAATCCCGTGGACCCGGACAGGATCGTGATGACCTTGTAGGGGAACGGGGTGATGCCCGCGATCAGGACCGCCCAAGCCCCCCACTGGTTGTAGGTGTCGGCGAAGTGATCAAACTCACCTGTTTTGCCATAGAATTCCAGCACCGGTTGACCGACGCTTTCAAACAGTCCCCAGCCGATGAAGTAGCCAAACGCACCGCCAAGGACGGACGCAACCAGCGCGACCGTGGCAATGACAAAGGCGCGGGACGGGCGGGCGATGATCATCGGGATCATCAGAATATCGGGCGGGATCGGGAAGACTGAGCTTTCCAGAAACGCCACGAATGCCAACCCCCACAGCGCGTGGCGCGTGTCTGCCAACCCCATGGTCCAATCGTAAAGACGCCTGATCATCTGCGTGCCTCTTGCTTTTTGCTCACGAACCACGCCGCGTGCGTAAGGTCAAGTGACAGGTGGGCTATCATGTCTTGATAGAAGTGGTTTGGCCGGTAAACTGACCGTGAAACGATTGTGTAATGGTCCGATGCGTCAGTTGTCGGGTGGGTAAAAGGAAACATCACGATGAAATGGCAAGGTCGGCGCGGAAGTCGAAACATTGAAGATCGCAGACGCGCAGGCGGCGCAGCGCAAGTCGGCGGACTTGGTTTGTTGGCAGTGCTGGCCATCGGGTATTTCCTTGGCGTGGATGTGACGCCCTTTCTTCAGGGTGGCGGCACGCTGAGTGGTAGCGGTGGCGGCGAGATTACCGAAGCTGACCGGCAGGAAGGAGAGTTCGTGTCTGTCACTTTGGCGGATACGGAAGAGGTGTGGGACGACTTGTTTCGCAGCCAAGTCGGGCAGCCCTACAATCCGGTAACATTGGTGTTGTATAAGGGCGTCACCCAAAGCCCCTGCGGCGGTGCGTCGGGTGCCACCGGTCCGTTCTATTGCCCCGGTGATCGCAAAGTCTATCTGGACACCGCGTTTTTCACCACGCTGTCGCGTCAGTTGGGAGCGAAAGGGGACTTTGCGGCGGCCTATGTGGTCGCACACGAAGTGGCCCACCACGTACAGAATGAATTGGGCATTCTAGGGCAGGCGAATTCAATTCGCGCGCAGGTCAGCGAAGCCGAGGCGAACGCGATTTCTGTCAGGATTGAACTTCAGGCCGATTGCTATTCCGGTATCTGGGCGCGCGAGGCGCAGGCGCGTTTTGGCACGCTGGAACGTGGCGATATTGCCGAGGCGATGAATGCGGCCCGTCAGATTGGCGATGATACGTTGCAACGCAACTCTGGCCGCGTTCCCATGCCCCACACCTTTACCCATGGCACCTCTGAGCAGCGCCAAAACTGGTTTGTGCGCGGGTTTGAAAGCGGTGACATGCGGAGCTGTGACACGTTCTCGGCGGATAGGTTGTAAGTGGTGATTCTTTCTAAACGGTTCGTAATTTGAACCGTTCCTGATCGTGGTAGAGGCCTGTACGCCTTTATTTCATACGTTAAGTAGCAGAAATTTCACCATGTTTATAAGGTTGTTGCGCGTGCAACGAGTTTTGTTTACGAATATTTCAGCGACAGGATCATAACCAAACCCGACCGCGCAGTCGATAATACTTGCGTGTCAGGGTCGAGCCTGTTTTTATCGGACTGTCTGCAGGGTGGAGGAGCCGCCATAGGCAGGCCGGAGATAGTTCGCGTTTGGGAGGAAGCGATATGAAATTCACCATGAAAACTGCTTTTATCGGCGCTGTCGCCTTGGGGGTGACTGCAGGGGCCAGCTTTGCACAAGAGGTCACGCTCCGGTGCCAGCACTTTTTGCCGCCAAAAGGGTCAACGCCGCTCTACTTCATGACGCCATGGGCTGAGAAGGTGGAAAAAGAATCCGGTGGACGGATCAAGGTCGAGCTGTATCCGGCCATGCAACTTGGCGGCAAGCCGCAGGCGCTCTATGACCAGATCCGCGATGGCGTGATTGATTGTGGCTGGGCGCTGCCCGCCTATACGCCGGGCCGTTTCCCCGAAGCCGAAGCGTTCGAGCTGCCATTCATGACCAGCCGTGACGCTGCTGCATCATCGAAAGCTGCGTGGGAGTTTTCTGAAAAATACCTGATGGATCGGATGGGGGACGTCAAACTGTTGGCCACCCATGTTCATGGTCCCGGCATTGTTCATAAGAAAGGCGAGCCTGTGATGGCGCTGGAGGATTTCCAGGGCTTGAAGCTGCGCGGCCCATCGCGCCAGGCCAACGCCTTGCTTGAGACTCTTGGCGCATCGCCCGTTGGCATGCCCATGCCGACCTTCCCCGAAGCCTTGTCCAAAGGTGTTGTTGATGGGGGCGTGACACCTTGGGAAATCGTGCCGCCGCTGAAGCTGCACGAATTGGCTGACAGCCACACAGAATTCCCGGGTGACCGTTCGCTTTACAACACGTTTTTCATCTGGGCGATGAACAAGGACACCTATGCAAACTTGCCGGATGACCTGAAAGCCGTCATCGATGCCAACTCGGGTCTCGAAACCTCGGGCTGGGCCGGCGCGTCCTTTGACAAAGGTGACGTGATTGGTCGCGAAATCGTCGCGGGATCGGATAACAATATTCACCAACTGGATCCTGCTGTCGTCGCCGAAATCCGTGCGCTGGGTGACAAGCAAACGGAAGCCTGGGCGGCTGATATGACCTCGAAGGGGTTGGACGGTGAAGGTATGGTGGCCTTGGCGAAAGAGCTGGTCGAAAAATACTCCGATAACTGATCGTTGATGGATGTGGCTTCGGGCAACAAAGTTTGTCCGAAGCTTTTTTTTGCGCAGGCAATGTTCAACTGCGCATTAACGGATAAGGGGGGCAGTCGTGGCTATCGCAAAAACGGCACAGGTGCGGGTGGGTCGCGTGATGGAGTTTGCAAGCCGCTGGATGGCGTATTCCGGTGGGGCAATTCTGGTTGCGATCGCGCTGACAACGGTGGTCTCGATCATCGGTCGGACGCTTTCGGGCTTTGGCCTTGGCCCTGTCAAAGGCGATTATGAGATTGTTGAAATGGGCTGTGCAGTCGCGGTCTTTGCGTTCATGCCGTGGTGCCAACTGAAGCGCGGTCATGTGACCGTGGACATATTCATTTCGCGGCTGTCCGACAGAAAGCAGGCGATTCTTGGTCTGATCGGGGATCTGTTCCTGACCGGGGCAGCCTTCATCATTTTGTGGCGTTTGTGGTTGGGATTTGGCGAGAAATTCCCCTTTGGCTCGGAAGGGCTGCGCAATGCCCTCGGTATGGGTGACAAACCCTTCTTTCCTGAAAGCACCTATGAGCTTGAAGTCCCGCTGTGGATACCGTTCGGTCTGTGCTTGATCGGCGCGGCATTTTTTCTGATCGTTGCAACCTACTCGGTCTGGCGGTCCTTCAACTGGGTGCTTGATGGCAAGGAGCAACGGGTATGACCGGAATTGAACTGGCGATCATCGCCTTTGCCCTGATGCTGCTTGCGATTTTCCTGCGTCTGCCCATTGGGCTTGCGATGGGGCTGACGGGATTTTTTGGCATCTGGTATTTGATGGGGCATCCTTCCGTGACGCTGAGCCAGCTGAAGACGCTGTCTTACGACACGTTCTCAAGCTATTCGCTGTCCATCGTGCCGCTGTTTCTGCTGATGGGGCAGTTTGCCACCAAGTCCGGCATGTCCGGTGCGTTGTTCGAGGCCGCAAGCGATTGGCTTGGGCATCGTAAAGGCGGTGTAGCGATGGCTGCTGTCGGGGCCTGTGCAGGTTTTGGCGCGGTGTGTGGCTCGTCGCTGGCGACGGCGTCCACGATGGGGCAGGTGGCTTTGCCCGAGATGCGCAAGCGTGGCTATTCCGATGCTTTGTCGACCGGTGTTCTGGCGGCAGGGGGCACGTTGGGCATCCTGATTCCGCCTTCGGTCATTCTGGTGATCTATGCGATCCTGACCGAACAGAACATTGTAAAAATGTTCATTGCCGCACTTGTGCCAGGCATTCTCGCAGCGCTGGGTTACATGCTGACCGTGGCGGTGATGGTGCGCATCAACCCCGATAGCGCAACGACAGCCGAACGGATGCCTTATGCACATCGGTTCCGGACGTTGCTGTCGATCTGGCCGGTCGTGGTGATTTTTGGTCTGGTGATGGGCGGGATTGCGGCCGACTGGAACTGGATAAAACCCGGGGTTCAGGCACTGTTTACACCTACAGAAGGTGCCGCTGTCGGTGCCGTGGCCACGGGGCTGTATGGCGCGATGACCGGTGGACTGACATGGAAAGGGCTTTTGGAAAGCATCCTGGCCACGGCCCAATCCACCGCAATGATCTTTTTCATCGTGCTGGGTGCGCAGATTTTTAACTCGTTCCTTGCCTTTACGCAGGCACCGCAAATGCTGGCTGAATGGGTTTCGGCACAGGGATACGCCCCGTTGGTTGTGCTAACTTTGATGCTGGTTGCCTATCTGGTCTTTGGCTGTGTGATGGACAGCTTGTCGATGATCCTTCTGACCATTCCAATCTTCTATCCGATCATCGAGGTGCTCGATTTCGGTCTGACCCCGGAAGAAGCCGGTATCTGGTTTGGCATCCTTGCCCTGATCGTGGTCGAGGTTGGGCTGATCACGCCACCGGTGGGCATGAACCTGTTCATCATCAACTCGATGGCGCGTGACATTCCGATGTCGGCAACCTACCGCGGGGTCGCGCCCTTCGTGCTGTCCGACCTGATCCGCGTCGTGGTTCTGGTCGCTTTTCCGGGCATCACGCTCTGGCTGGTCGGGGTAATGTTCTAGCTGCAAATAAAAACGCAAGGGGCAGGGAAAAACCTCGTTGACCTTGCCCCGGCGCTTGGGTAATCCCATCGCAGTGCCCAAGTGGCGGAATGGTAGACGCAGGGGATTCAAAATCCCCCGCCTTCACGGGCGTGAGAGTTCGAGTCTCTCCTTGGGCACCACTCCGATGTCAGATGGAACAGTCGTCAGATGGCGCATGTTTGCGCGATGTGTCGTGGGGGATCGAAGTATGAACAAAGCTTCAGGGAAACGTGCCGCTGATCTGTTGCACCTGCGCGGGCAGGGGCTATCGAAGGGCGACCCTGTCGCGTTGCCACTGGTTTCCAGTTCGATGTTTCACCTGCCGGGTGATCCAGATGGTGCGGCAGCCTATGGGCGCATTGACAACCCGACATGGGAGGCATTGGAGCATAGTCTGTCCGTCATAGAAGGCGCGCCTTGTGTCGCATTCCCGTCTGGCATGGCGGCCATCTCGGCGGCGCTGTTTACAACGCTAAAGGCTGGGCAAACCCTGCTGATTCCATCCGACGGTTATTATGTTACCCGGTTGTTGTCTGACCGGTTCCTGTCGCAGTTTGGAGTGCAGGTGATTGAACGGCCCACTATTGGCTTTACCGATGGCGGGTTTGAAGGCATCGACGTGGTGTTCATGGAAAGCCCGTCAAACCCAACACTTGACCTGTGCGATATTGAATCAATTGCTGCGGCAGTGCGCAAAGCTGGCGGGGTAACCATCGTTGACAACACCACGATGACCCCGTTCGGCCAGCGTCCTCTCGATTTGGGAGTGGATATCGTCGTGGCCTCGGATACCAAGGCCCCTGGCGGGCACTCTGATGTGTTGATGGGGCATGTTGCCACGCGCAACGACGCACTGCACGAGGCTGTTCTGGATTGGCGCAAAATGTCTGGCTCCATCCCGTCACCCCATGCGGCTTGGTTGCTGCATCGAGGTCTTGAAACGCTTGAGGTGCGGTTTGATCGTATGTGTCAGTCGGCACAGATCATCGCAGAGGCACTGTCAAATCATCCTGCCGTTTCTCTGCTTCGCTATCCGGGTCTGGTGCATGATCCGTCGTATGAACTGGCGAAACAGCAGATGTCGCAGTTTGGATTTCTGATCGGGTTGACGTTGAACACAAAGGACGTGGCTGAAGCCTTCATTTCTGGTTGTCAGTATCTTCGGCCAGCCACCTCGTTTGGTGGTTTACACAGTTCAGCAGAACGGCGGGCGCGCTGGGGGGATGATGTGGCAGACGGATTTGTGCGGCTGTCCGTTGGCTGTGAACCGGTTGATGAGCTTTTGACTGACTTTACGTCATCTTTAAATGGGCTGACGTGCGATTAACGTAGATAATTCTGAAGGAATCGCGCAAATGTCGCCGCAATGACTTCGGGTGGTTCGACAAGATGTTTGCCTCAACCTTAGGTCGTGAAATATGGCGCTGGAATGGCGCGATCGTCCAAGAAACACCCGCAAGGATTGAAAGCGCCCTGATTTTCAAAGGTTTTCTTCATAATTTCGGCGCAAATTGGTAGTATGTATGTGTTGCCGGACGGGGTATCCGGCTTGTTTTTAGGGGTAATTGAGTTGAGCTTGCGTGACATCCGAGTACAGGAATCGATCCCGATCCACTGGACGGGGTTTTCATCGACATCGACAGTTGACGATCCAATGCGGGGGCGCCATTCCCGCAGGGGTATTGCTTCTTCGGGCCTGTCTGCCAATACACGGGTCGAAACGCTGCGTGGCCCGGTGATTGCACGTGAGTTGCAAATCGGCGATCAGGTGAAGACCTATGGCGGCGGGTATTCTACCCTGCGTTGGGTTGGCACGTCGCGTTTGGGTGACGACGCCGGTGTTCCTATGCGAAGGACTTCATTTGATGGACGTGAAAGCACAACGCTTGTGTCGTCAGATCAATTGGTTCTTGTCGCGCACAATCAAAACGATGCCCTGTTTGGCACAAGCGAAGTTATGTGCCCGGCTGTACTTCTGGCTGCGGCTGGTCTGTTCACACCGGACCCGACAGTGAATCCGACAATTGTTCATTTGCTGTTTGATACCTATGAGCTTGTGAAATGTGGTGACGATTGGGTGGAAAGCCTGCGGCCAGACATGGATCAGATTCGCACCGAAGACGCGGAAACGGCAGACGAAATCCTGTCACATCTGCCCAAGTTGGTCAGCCGACAAGGTCATGCGGCCTATGTCCGCACGCGACCTGTACTTGACGAGCGCGAGGTTGCCTTGCTTTTTGGGGCGTAAATCGCGACTGGCGATTTTACGGCGTGGTTCGGTCCATCCACAACTGCCAGTCTTCCTCGGTATCAATATCAAAGAATGCGTGATCCTGCGGCAAGGGGATAATCCGTGTCGGCATTCCCTTCAGACTGCTTTGTGCCCCTTGATCGCCAGCAAGTGACTCTAGCCTGTCTAGATAACGAGCTGGAACAAGCACCGGGTGGCCGGGCGCAAGATCTTGTGTACCACCTCTAATAATACGATCAGGATCATAGGCTGCGCAGGTTTGGCAAAGATCATCTGCTGTCAGTGCAGGCATGTCAGCCAGCAGGATCAACACCCCATGATGCTCGTCCGGTAACATCCCTATCGCTTCCGACAGGCTGTGGCCCATGCCGAGATGAGCATTGGGGCAGGAAAGCGGAGTAGCTTTTGTCTCCGATACCAATTCACGACGAGGGCTATCATGCTGTGGCAATGCGACAAACACGCGATGCCCTGTTTTGATTGCGGTATCGATCCGATTGGTCAGCAAAGCGACCCCATCCGATCCACAAAGCAACAGCTTGTCGCGCCCCATCCGCCGCGATTGGCCTGCGGCCATGATCAACACGGCAAGGGATGGGGCTTGGGACATGATGGCGCTACTTCTCGGGGATCAGACCTTTCGGGCTGAAACGTAGCACCAAAAGTAGAATGATCCCCATCGAGAACAGGCGCATATGGGCAGCTGAATCCAGAAGATGCGTTTTCAGGGCTGATCCGTCTGTCATACCAGAAGTGACAATCGACATCACCCAGTTGCCGATCGGTTCGACCTGTATCCAGAAAAACCAGATCACGAACGCCCCCAGCACGGACCCAAGGTTGTTGCCCGACCCACCCACGATCACCATCACCCAGATGAGGAAGGTATAGCGCAGGGGCTGGTAGGTGCCCGGCGTCAACTGCCCATCCAGCGTGGTCATCATAGCGCCTGCCAGACCACACAAGGCCGAACCCAGCACGAAGATTTGCAAATGCCGGCGCGTCACGTCCTTGCCCATCGCCTGAGCCGCAACTTCGTTGTCGCGAATGGCGCGCATCATGCGGCCCCACGGTGATTTCAGGGACAGTTGCGCAAGGATCACCAGAACCACCAACACAGCTGTGAACAGCAGGGAATAAGACAGCTTCACAGCCAAAGTCGAGGCTGTGGTGACATTCATGCCAATCGCATCGGCTTTTTCGATGAAACTGGTGCTTTGTTGCAGGTCCACCTCGTAAGGCACGGGGCGGGGAAGGCCGATCACGTTCTTCACACCGCGCCCGAGCCAATCTTCGTTCTTGACAACGGCCAGAATGATTTCTGCAATGCCCAGTGTTGCGATGGCAAGGTAATCCGACCTAAGGCCAAGTGCGGTCTTACCAACCAACCAAGCGGCGCCTGCTGCCAGCAATCCGCCCACCGGCCATGCCAGTAAAGTCATGTATCCATGACCGCGATAATTGTCTTGCCCGCCGGGGTTCAGACCGCCCAGATACCCGGTTTGCGCCGGATTGATCGCTTCGACCCCCGCGACGCCTGCATCAAAAATCCAGCGGAACACGAAAAAGCCGACCACAAGGGTGGCAAACATGACCAGCGCGCGCAGGCGCCCTTGGGCCATGGATTTGTATTGCCAAACCATCAGCATGATCGTTGCTGCGCCCATGATCAGGCCAGCGACGATCCTTAGGCCGCCACCGCTCCATGCTCCCGGAGTGGGCGGCATCGAGATCAAGACGGTTGCCAGACCACCCAGCGCCACGAACCCCATGATCCCGACGTTGAACAGACCCGCATATCCCCATTGCAGGTTCACACCCAATGCCATCACGGCAGAAATCAAAGCCATGTTCAGGATGGTAATGGACGAGTTCCAGCTGCCTGAGAAGATCCAGACCTGGGTCGAGCCTTCAAGGACAAACAGAAGCGCAACAAGGGCGAACATAAGCGGTGTGCGAAGGGATTGGCTCATACCGATTGCCCCTTAAAAAGACCCGTGGGTTTAAACAGCAAGACGATGATCAGGATGACAAAGCTGACCGCGAATTTGTAGTCTGTGGACATCAACTGCACGAGGCCGGACGGCTCAAGGCTTTCAGGCAGCACATAGGTCGCGACCTTCTTCCAGGCATAGGTCACGGCAACCTCAGAGAAGGCGATGACAAAACCACCCGCAATTGCACCCAGCGGACTGCCGAGCCCACCAACAATCGCCGAGGCAAAAATTGGCAAGAGGAGCTGGAAATAGGTGAACGGCTTGAACGTCTTGTCCAGGCCGTAAAGCACACCCGCGATGGTGATCAGCCCAGCCACGATGATCCATGTGATCATGACGACGCGTTCGGGGTTGATGCCTGACAGAAGCGCCAGATCTTCGTTGTCTGAAAAGGCGCGCATGGATTTTCCGGTACGGGTTTTGTTCAGGAACCAGAACAATGCAGCAACGACGATGACGGCTGTCACGATGGTCAAACCTTGGCTGGTCTTAAATGCCAGACCCTCGTCCAAGCCTGTCATGGTCTTGAAATCACGCGCGCTGATGATGAACCGTGCACCGTCACCAAATTGCTGGTCATCAGGTCCGATGATGAAACGCACAACACCATTCATGATAAACATCACGCCCATCGAGGCCATGACAAAGACGATGGGTTTGGCTTTGACCCGTCGGTAAAAGCGATAGACGACCCGGTCAGTGGCCAAAAGCATCAGCGCGGTACCGACAATGCCGAAGGGCAGGGCAAGAAGCGCCGTGGGCAGCGGGTCAATCGACACGCCCATGGATTGGAACCACCACGTCACAAGGATCGTCACCATCGCCCCGAAAGCCATGCTGTCACCATGCGCAAAGTTCGAGAACCGCAAGATGCCATAAATCAGCGTGACGCCCAGCGCACCCAGCGCCAACTGGCTGCCATAGGCCATCGCGGGGATCACGACGAAGTTGAGAAGCGCCACAAC